>NZ_NQKI01000035.1 GCF_002269125.1 Pseudomonas lundensis
GATCCACGGACCGGACGGTTTGTCAGCAAAGACCCGATCAGCTATGCGGGTGGGTTGAACCTGTATGCGTATGCGCCGAATCCGGTGGAATGGGTTGATGCGCTGGGGTTGGCCGGACATAAAATTAAATCAAATACTGCTGGGAGCGATGTCCTATCAAGAGGTGTTCACGTAAATGTCAATGGACCTGGATTACCCACCAAGGGCGGCCATATAAGTTTGAAACCCAATGATGCAAGTACTCATATTGTTTTGGTACCCGCCGATAAAGCTACAAGAGATATGTCTACCTCACAATGGGGTAAGGCCTGTAGCTGTGTGGAGAACTATCTTGAAACACCGGGCAATGTTGATCGACTCGCAAAGTCAGCTCAAGCTGGAGCTGATAGTCATCCGAGGTCTGATCGTGTAGGGGAACTCAAAGAGATAGGAAATATTCTTCGCCAACATCTTGCTGCCGGAACCAACCCTGTAAAAGGTAAACGATAAAAATGTTAGCTTTACCATTTCTTGAAATTCTGGATATTTTTTTTAGATCCCCGGCCACTATTCAGCCAAGTGTTTTTGGTCTCGAAAATTTCTCCTCCGCCGAGTTGGAGAGAAATAACTACGAACTGGTTGGCGAGCGATATGACCTGCACTTTTATGAGAAAAGCTATAGGGCCCCCTATCATCGCGGCGCACTAGACGTCGTACATAAACATTATTTTCATTCGGCAAACGATATTGGCAATGGCTTCTATTTAGGTCCTGGCTTGAGGCTAGTATCTGTGCTTAAGTGGTATAGCTCTACTTGCTCAAGTGACAAAACCAAGAAAAACGATATAAAATTGTATTTTTCTGATGATAAAGAAGAAGGGGCCGTAATAATAGGCGGCAGCATTGTAATTAGGTTTAATCAGTGGGATAAGCGCGGAGGATATCATGTAGGAACAATCGAAAGCGATTTTAGTGGGATGCATACTTTCAAAAATATAGCAACGGATTCGGTAAGGAAGACAATGAATCTTCATCTGCTTAGTAGCATATTATACTCGCCTTTTCCAAAAGACGAATCGGTCGCATTTATCCGCCTAGCTAGGTATTTATCCAGAACGGCTTACATCCACTCAGAATAGTACAAATGTCTGACCAAAAAAGTAAGAAAGCGTTATTCTGGATCGTGCATTGACAAAAAAAGTGGTCTTCACAAAGAAAGTAAGTGGATCAAAGCATGAAATGCACATGTGACAATATGAACGTATTTTAGAGTGCGAAGCGCAGCATGAAGGGAAGCGTCCCAAATTAAAAAAAACGACTATTGTCGGTGATTCATGAATTTTTCAATGTCTGCGAAAAAGAAGCTGCAGTTGGAACTGCAGAACATATAGCGAGAAATAAAAATATGCCAACTCTAGATAGGAGTCTAGAAAAACTAGATCTTAAATTTGATCTAGAGCGCTGGAATTATATATCAATCATTATGCCTGAATAATTTTCCGCCGACTATCCTGAAGTGGCAAAGCCTCATAAAAAAATAGAGCTTTAGAGTTTCGAATCTCTATACCATTTGAAAAGCTCTTACACTCCAATGAAAAGGATCAAATATCCTTGGTATTGAATGCCATTGAAAGGATGACCGAAATGATGAGCAAGTTCAAAATCCCTAACAGCGACATAGAGAAACTTAGAAATGCAGTTACTGAGACAAAAAGACATTTCCTTTCCTCATTCGACGAGTAGATAGCAACAAGAGGCACTTTATATTTGCAAGAACTGCACTGGCGCTCTTTAACAATTAACTTTGACGTACTGATACCCAGCGATGCATATCGATTGGTACAGCCGCCTGCACTGGGACCTGTTCGACCGTCTCGTGCGCTTTGAAGACAACCGACTGCGCGTCGACTACGCCTACGACCCGCTGGGAAGACGCCTCTACAAATACTCCAACGCCCACCACCCACACCGAAACGAAGCGGGCTCGCAGTGGAACCAAAACGAACAGGCCCGCAAACAGCGCGAACTGGGGTGCGGCTTCACCTTATTCGGCTGGGACGGCGACACCCTCGCCTGGGAAAGCAGCCCCGCACAGGCCGATGGCGCCAGTGGCAAAACCGTCCACTACCTCTACGAACCCGGCAGCTTCGTCCCCGTGGCCCAGGCCCTGCGCCACCAACCGATGCGCCTGCTGGCCCAGCCGAGTTACACCGGTGCCTACGACATCGACCAAGACCCGCTGTGGACCCACACCCCACAAGCGCTGCCGATAGACGTACTGGCGTGGTACCAGTGTGATCACCTCGGCACACCACAAGAACTGACCGACCACACCGGCCAAATCGCCTGGAGCGCGCAGTACAAAGCGTGGGGTGAAGTTAAAGAACAACGCTCGGAATGGGCACAACGCCAAGGGCTAAAGAATCCGATTCGTTTTCAGGGCCAGTACCACGATCACGAAACAGGGCTGCACTACAATCGGTATAGGTACTATGATCCACGGGCCGGACGGTTTGTCAGCAAAGACCCGATCAGTTATGCGGGTGGGTTGAATCTTTATGCGTATGCGCCGAATCCGGTGGAGTGGGTTGATGCGTTGGGGCTTTCAGGTCGCCGTGGCGCGTTTAAGCAAGCAAAGCGTGATGCGAGAGTTCCGGTGTCTCAGCAACCGGATAGTATTGTTAAAGTACCGATGACTACGCGGGGTGGCTGCCCTGTAATATGCGACGGTAAGCGTGTAGAAACAAGAGAATATATGTTTGCCCGAGAAGACGGGAGTAAGGTAGTGATTCAAGATCATAGTGCAGGCCATAATTTTGGTGAAGGTGGTATTGGCGATCAGAACTCTCATTTCAATGTGAGGCCACAAGAGAATACTCGAACCGGATCTGTGCCCGGCACAGCAGCACACTATCCATTTGGACGAGAGTAGTGATGATATTGATTAAAGATTATCTAGGTGGTAGTGAGTTTCTTAATAGCCTTTATGGCGAAAGCCTGAGTTTTGATGGCGTGGACTTACAGGAAGTTGGCTTTGGGTGGGATGGTCCAATTGCTAGATTGCGATTTAGCATGAAAAATTTTCCTTTAGCTCCGCCTAGGAAGTGGGAAGGGCTCAATGCAGTGCTAGTTGAGCTTTCGATTTTTCCTTTGAGTGAAGTGAGTCTGAATAAATTTGGACGGGGAAACAAATGCAATCTTGAGATAGAGTTTGTTGCGGAAGATGGATTTTTTAGAATTGATATAACAGGAGATTCAGAAGCGTCTTTTCGAGCCCTGACTGTAAATGTGGACAAAGTCTCTGCGTACTTGCGAGAGTAATTTATATATTGCTGAGTCCAGTAATCCTTTTCTTGGGGTTGCTGCTTCACCCACTACGGCTTGGACGGCGACACCCTCGCCTGGGAAAGCAGCCCTGCACAGGCTGACGGCGCCAGTGGCAAAACCGTCCACTACCTCTACGAACCCGACAGCTTCGTCCCCGTGGCCCAAGCTCTGCGCCACCAACCGATGCGCCTGCTGGCCCAGCCGAGTTACACCGGTGCCTACGACATCGACCAAGACCCGCTGTGGACCCACACCCCGCAAGCGCTGCCGATAGACGTACTGGCGTGGTACCAGTGCGACCACTTGGGCACGCCACAAGAACTGACCGACCACACCGGCCAAATCGCCTGGAGGGCGCAGTACAGCGCGTGGGGGGGAAGTCAAAGAACAACGCTCCAGCCCTGGTTAACTGCTTGGGTTATCCAATGTTCGGATATGCGTCGGTGAACCTCCCCCAAATTTTTATACCCGTTTATTCGATCCGGGTCTGGCCCGTGAAGACCAGTGTGTTGCGGCAGTTACGGCACAGGTACCGTCGGCCTTTGTTGACCAGCCCGTGGCGTTGGGCGGTAAAAGGGAAGTCGCTGTCCGGGCAGGGGCAACGATAGATATAACGGGTGACGCTACGGCGTTTGATGTCATACGTATGGCAGCGGTTGGGCGGCAATTCGTACACCCCGCGCATGATCAATTGCCACTCTTCGCCATGGGCCGCTATGCGGTCGCCAAACAGTTGATGGGCGATCAGGTGCGCGACCTCGTGGGCCACGGTTTGCTTGAGGAAATCGTCGCTGTTTTCGCGGTACAGCTGTGGATTGAAGCGCAGCAGGTTTTCATGCAGATGCGCCACGCCCGCCTTTTGGCCGCGCAGCTTGAAGCTGACCACGGGGCGCTTGAAAGGTCGTTTGAAAAACGCTTCGGCTTGTTTGAAACAGTCTTCAACGCGGGTATTGAGCAACTCGGGCATGCGGTTCGGTTCTCCAGAGCCCGCGATTATGCCGCAAGCCTGAAGCAGGCGAAGGGTCAAAGTGCCGAGCGGTTCGCCCGGCTGTACATCCTGTAGCCGCGGGCACAGGGCGCGGCTACAGGATGCGCTTGTCAGTTGGTGTAGACCGGGCCGACGCCCAACCCCCAAACGATCACGGTAAATGCCATGATCGCTACCAGCACCACCAGACCGACCGCCAGCACCGAACTCGAAAACAAAAAGCCTTCATCAGGGTCGATGTTCATGAAGGTGGGCAGGCCGACATACAGCAAATACACGGTGTAGCAAATCGCAGCCGTGCCCACGACCATACCCAGCCACATGTGCGGATACAGCGCCGCCAGCCCGCCGATAAACAACGGTGTGGCGGTGTACGTGGCGAAGGCGACACACCGCGCCAGGCTGGGTTGGGCATCGTAGGTGCGCGCCATCCAGTGAATGAATGCGCCCATTACGCCGACCCCCACCAGCATCGACAAGTAAGACATGACTGTCATCCACAGCGCGCTGTCAATCGTGAGCATCACCGGGGCCCGGTTGCCGATGACCCACCCGACCTGGGTGGTGCCGATAAACGCCGAGATGGCCGGGATCGCGGCCAGGATCAGGGTATGGGTGAGGTACATGTGGCTGATGCTTTCTTCGGCATCACTGCGGATTTGCCGCCACTCTTGATCGGGGTGGGTAAAGAGGCCCACAACGTGATGGATCATGGCTGTCGCTCCTGTAATGAAACGCATCGCCCCCAGTGGGACGCGTACCGGTCGCGCAGCCAGACACTATGAGTTTCAAGCAGGGCTTGCGGCCTTAAGTCGCAGTATAGGAAACCTTCCGGCTCATGAAGCCAGGGCCTTAGAGCATATTGTGCTGTCAGTCCGGCGCGTAATTGCGGTCACGTCTTATGGGCGGACAGAGGGGGTTCGTACGCGGGCGCTTTAAGGGTAAAATCGCCGCCTTTTTGTCTTAACTCGCGGAATTGAAGCGCTATGGGCACTCTTTCGGTCTCTCAAATTAAACTCCAGAAACGCCTGCGCCGATTGACCGGTGAGGCTGTCGCCGACTTCAACATGATTGAAGACGGTGACAAGGTGATGGTCTGTCTGTCGGGCGGCAAAGACAGCTACACCTTGCTCGACGTGCTGTTGCACTTGCAGAAAGTGGCGCCGATCAGCTTCGAAATCGTTGCCGTGAACATGGACCAGAAACAGCCGGGCTTCCCGGAAGATGTATTACCGGCCTACCTCAAGACGTTGGGCGTGGAATACCACATCGTTGAAAAAGACACGTACTCGGTGGTCAAGGAACTGATTCCGGAAGGCAAGACCACGTGTTCGCTGTGCTCGCGCTTGCGTCGCGGCACGCTCTATACGTTTGCCGATGAAATCGGTGCGACCAAGATGGCATTGGGGCATCACCGCGACGACATCGTCGAGACGTTCTTCCTCAATATGTTCTTCAACGGCACCCTCAAGGCGATGCCACCCAAGCTGCTGTCCGACGACGGCCGTAATGTGGTGATCCGTCCGCTGGCGTACTGCAACGAGAAAGACATCCAGGCGTACTCCGATTTGCAGCAGTTCCCGATCATCCCGTGCAACCTGTGCGGCTCGCAGGAAAACCTGCAACGTCAAGTGGTCAAGGACATGCTTCAGGAATGGGACCGCAAGACGCCGGGCCGCACCGAGAGCATCTTCCGCAGCTTGCAGAATGTGATCCCGTCCCAGTTGGCCGACCGCAGTCTGTTTGACTTCGCCAGCCTGAAAATCGACGAAACGGCCACGCCGCGCTTCGTCAATTTGCTGAACCTCTAGGCCTGAACAGGGCTCTGATCCCGAAGTGACACCCTATTTGCCAAGAGGAGAGGGCATGCGCGACTACAAATGGCTGCACGAATATTGTTTGAACCGCTTTGGTTCGGCAGCCGCGCTCGAAGCCCGGTTGCCGGTGCCGCGAACGGCCGCGCAATTGCGGGCGATTCCCGACGACCGTTATCTCTCGACCCTGGCCCTGCGGGTCTTTCGTGCCGGGCTCAAGCACAGCGTGGTCGACGCGAAGTGGCCCGTGTTCGAAGAGGTGTTTTTTGGTTTCGATCCGGAAAAAGTAGTGCTGATGGGTGCAGAACACCTGGAGCGACTGATGCAGGATGCGCGGATCATTCGCCATTTGGGCAAGCTTAAAAGCGTGCCGCGCAATGCACAGATGGTGCTCGACATCGCTCACGAACACGGCAGCTTTGGCGCATTCATCGCTCAATGGCCGGTGACTGACATTGTCGGGCTGTGGAAGTATCTGGCCAAACACGGGCATCAGTTGGGCGGTCTGTCGGCGCCTCGGTTTTTGCGCATGGTCGGTAAAGACACGTTCGTGCCCAGCGATGATGTCGTGGCTGCATTGAATGCGCAGAAGCTGGTGGACAAGGCGCCCACCAGCCTGCGGGATCTGGCGATTGTGCAAAATGCGTTCAACCAGTGGCACGCCGAGAGCGGGCGGCCGATGTGCCAGCTGTCACAGATGCTGGCACTGACCGTCAATCATTGACCTGAGCTCGCCGGTGCGGCGCAAGGTGGACGGCTATTCCCCTGCCAGCCGTCGATCCAGCTGATGGCGCCAGCGCACAAACAGCATCGCGCTGACAAACACCGCCACACTCCCGGCGATCTCCAGCAGGCCGAACACTTGCCGATTGGGATCGAACGCCGCCAGGGCGCCTTTGATCAGGTACAGGTTGATTACATAACACGTGAAGGAATGGCCGCGCGGATTGCCGATCAGCATGCCCGGCACCAGGAACATCAGCGGCACCAATTCGATCAGCAAAATCACCCATGGGCGTGCGCCGTGCAAGTCGGCGAACATCAGGTAATACACGCACAGCAAGCCGATAAAGCCAAAGAAACACACCAGGCTCAAGACGCGCATCAAGCGCACCCGAGGTTGTAGCCATTCGATGGACGGCAACACTTTGGGCTTTTTAGCCACGGGGGGTCTCCAGTTTCAACGCGATGCTGGCCAGACGCTGACCGAGGGCGCGGCAAAGGGCGATTTCGTGTTCATCCAGCCCGCGTTTGCCATCGGCGCCGGCGTGGTGACTTGGCCCGTAGGGCGTGCCGCCCGCAGTGGTCTGCAACAACGCTGACTCGCTATAAGGCAGGCCGGTGATCAACATGCCGTGGTGCATCAGCGGCAGCAGCATGGACAGCAGGGTGGTTTCTTGACCGCCATGCAGGCTGGCGGTGGAGGTGAACACGCCAGCGGGTTTGCCCACCAGTGCGCCGGTCAGCCACAAATTGCTGGTGCCATCGAGAAAGTACTTCAGGGGCGCGGCCATGTTGCCGAAACGGGTCGGGCTGCCCAGTGCCAATCCTGAACAGTGCTTGAGGTCATCGAGGCTGGCGTACATCGCGCCTTCTGCCGGAATCGTCGGGGCAACGGCTTCGCACTCGGTGGAAATGGCAGGCACCGTGCGCAAGCGCGCTTCCATGCCGCCCTGTTCAATTGCGCGTGCGATATGCCGGGCCATGTCATGGGTAGACCCGTTTCGGCTGTAATACAGAACCAGAATGTAAGGCGCGCTCATGGCAAGATCTCCAGTACGTTTTCAGGCGGTCGACCGATGATTGCGCGGTCGCCCGCCACCAGAATCGGGCGTTCGATCAATTTGGGGTGAGCGGCCATGGCGTCGATCAGCTGCGCGTCGCTGAGGCTGTTGTCGGCCAGGTTAAGGGTTTTGTATTCATCTTCGCCGGTGCGCAACAGCTGGCGGGCGCTGATCTTCAGCTTGGCCAGCAGGTCGGTCAATTCATCAGCGGTGGGTGGTGTTTCGAGGTAACGCACCACGGTTGGCGTCAGGCCGCGGGCTTCAAGGAGTTCGAGCGCACCGCGGGATTTCGAGCAGCGCGGGTTGTGATAAAGCGTCAGATCGGTCATGTGCGGGTCGCATCTTGGGTAAGGTGGCGGCTATTCTACCCGCCTGACGGCCGCGCCTGAACCTTGTGCGGTAATTGGCCGCCGTCCCCCGGTTATTTGTGTGTCTTATCGAGAAGGATCAACGCATGTTTAAGCGACTCATCGCGCTCGCTGCCATCACTGCCACGTTAATGCTGGCGGGTTGCGGCAATGATTACGGGGTGGACCAGCACGGCGAAAAAGTGGCGTCCGAGCGCCTCGACAAGCAGTGGAAGGTCATCAACTACTGGGCCGAATGGTGCGGGCCGTGCCGGGTCGAGATCCCGGAACTCAATGCGCTGGAAAAACAGCTGCAAGGGCAGTCCGTGGGGGTGTTCGGGGTGAACTTCGATGGTTTGCAAGGCAAGGAGCTGAGCGATGCAGCCACCGCGTTGGGGATTACCTTCACGGTGCTGGCTCAGGACCCGGCTGAGGTCTTTGACTTGCCGCGCAGTGAAGCGCTGCCGGTGACCTACATTCTCGATGAGAAGGGCAAAGTGCAGGCGCAGTTGATGGGTGAACAGACCGCCGCAGGGGTGATGGCCAAGATCAAGGAACTGCGCGGGCATTAAGCACGGTAGCCGCCTTGGGCTGCGGCTACCGATGAGGCGCGATCAGCTTTCTTCGGGCCACAGGCGTAACGGCTTGCCTTCGGCAGGCCAGAAGCGCACTTGCTCAATGGGCGAGATATCCCAGCGTTCCACGGTTTGCAGCGCTTCGAAGAAGCGGTGCTCCTGCTCCATCAGTGCTGGCGCGCATGCTTTGCGGGTGCTGCCGACGCCGCCGAAGGTCAGCCTGTGGCCGTCCAGCGTGTAGGGCGCGAACCAGTGGTTGCAACCGCCGCTGCCATAGGCGCGGCCCGCATCGTCCAGGGTCACGGTCAGGTGGCTGTTGTCGATCAGCGGGCGGTCGCCGATCCACTCCAGTACGTACGTGTGGTTCTGCTGCAATTTCACCGGGTCACCCGCGCAGCCCATCAGGCTGGCGCCCAGCAGGGCAATCAGGGTCAAACGCTTCATGCAGCTTCCTTTTGGCATGTTGGGCACAGGTGCTTGCTGCCTTCGGTGCGCCAGCCCAACTCGGCAATGCGCGCGCTGGCGGCCGGTTTTTGCGCCTTGACGCCCAGCTTCGCGTCAACGGCGAATTCAAACTTCAGTTCTTTGGCGCAGCCGTCGCAGTTGACCTGCCAGGTGTGAACCGCCAGTTCGCCAAACACCGGGCCTTGGGCGACGGCCACCCATTGGCCGCGAGGGTTGATCAAGTGACGAACTTTTTCGACGGTCAGGCGCATGGCCAGGTCTTTACTGCCCTTGAGGGTGACCAGCAGCACGTCATTGTTCTGAATCGAGCCACCGTTCCCGGTGACTTGATAGCGGCCGTGCATCAGGGCGCGGCATTCGATCAGGGTGTGCTGCGGGCTAAGCAGGTTGTAGCGGAAATCGTGTTCGACCATGGGTCCTCCAAATAGGCCGCTATGCTAGCACGCAGACTCCAAACCTCGAGGCGTGGGCGCTTAACCTTCGATCAGGTTGTGGGGCGATCCGGCTTTCCAGGCCGCGATGTTGTCCAGCGTGGTGCCGGCAATCGCGCTAAGGGCTTCGTGGGTCAGAAATGCCTGATGCGCCGTGATGATGACGTTGGGGAAGGTCAGCAGGCGTGCCAGCACATCGTCTTGCAATGGCAGGTCGGAACGGTCTTCAAAAAACAGCTGGGCTTCTTCTTCATACACGTCCAGCCCCAAGTACCCGAGTTGCCCGCTTTTCAGGGCTTCGATCAGGGACGGCGTATGCACCAGTGCACCGCGCCCGGTGTTGATCAGCATGGCGCCGTGTTGCAGGGTGGCGAGGCTCTCGCTGTTGATCATGTGCTTGTTTTCTGCGGTCAGCGGGCAATGCAGGCTGATGATGTGTGAGCCCGCGATCAATTCGGGCAGGCTTACGTATTCGGCGCCCAGGGCCAGTAGATCCGGGTTTGGGTAAGGGTCGAAACACAGCAGCTTACAACCGAAGCCGGCCATGATTTTGCCGAAGGTGGCGCCAATTTGCCCGGTGCCGACCACGCCCACCGTTTTACCCACCACATCAAAGCCGGTCAGGCCATGCAGGGTGAAGTCGCCCTCGCGGGTGCGGTTGTAGGCGCGGTGCAGGCGACGGTTGAGTGCCAGAATCAGCGCCACTGCATGCTCGGCCACGGCATGTGGCGAATACGCCGGTACGCGCACCACGCTTAGGCCCAGACGCTTGGCGGCAGGCAGGTCGACATGGTTGTAACCGGCCGAACGCAGGGCGATCAGGCGTGTTTTGCCGAGGGCCAGTTGCTCCAGCACCGGGGCGCTCAAATCGTCATTGATGAATGGGCAGACCACGTCGTAGTCATGGGCCAGGGCCACGGTATCGAGGTTCAGGCGCGCGGGCTGGAAGTGCAGCTCAAGGTCGTCGTGTTGCGCGGCAGCGGTGAAGCTGTCGCGGTCGTAGGTCTGGCTGCTGAACAGAAGGATGCGCATGGGAGTCTTCCTGGGTTAAGTGCAGAAGGTATCAAGCGGCGCTGCGGGCTTCAGTGGCGAGCCGGACAATCGCGTGATCCAGCTCGTCCAGTGCAGCGTACGCGTTGGAGCTCTGTTGCTTGAGCAGTGTTTCGGTACGCTGGCAGGCGGCGCGCAATTGCGGTACGCCGCAGTAGCGGGTGGCGCCATGCAAGCGGTGAACCCGTTCGATCAGGGCGCTGTTGTCGTTGGCTTGACGGGCCTGACGGATCGCTTCGCGGTCGGACTCCAGCGAGGCCAGCAGCATGGCCAGCATGTCAGCGGCCAAATCCGGCTTACCCGCCGCCAGACGCAGGCCTTCCTCGTGATCCAGCACCTGAAGGTGTGTGTCAGTGGTCGGCGGCTCTTGAGGGTGATCGCTGACCTGGTTGATCAGCGCTAGCCCGGTCCACTTCAACACCACTTGGCCCAGTTGGCGTTCGCTGATGGGTTTGGTCAGGTAGTCGTCCATACCGCTTTGCAGCAGGGCCCGTTTCTCGTTGGCCATGGCGTGGGCAGTGAGCGCCACAATGGGTAGCGAGGTGGACTGGCGCTCGCTTTCCCATTGGCGAATCAACTCAGTGGTTTCGCGGCCGTCCATGCCCGGCATTTGCACATCCATCAGCACCAAATCGAAGGCGTGGGCCTTGACCGCATCAATTGCCGCATAGCCGCTGTCCACAGCTGTGACATTGGCGCCCATGTCTTCGAGCAGGGTTTGCACCAGCAGCAGGTTGGCCGGGTTGTCGTCGACACACAGGATTCGCGGGGCGCGGCTGGCCAGTAACTCGCCACGCTCGCTGCGGGTGTGACGGGGCTGGACCAGCTCCGCCAGCGTGCGACGTAACTTGCGGGTACAGAAGGGTTTGGATTGCAACTGCTCATGGGAGTTGGGCACCGCTGCGGCAAATAACTGCTGTTCAGTGGTGGGGCACAGCACCAGCACCTTGCAGCCCATGCGGTCGAGGTCCCAGATGTGCTGATTCAGCCGTTCCGGCGGCAAATCCGAGGCGGTGACGCCAAACACCGCCAGATCGAAGGCCTGTTCGGTGTGATGGGCACTGGTCACACCGTTGCACAGGTTTTCGAGGGTATTGAAGGGCGTGACGTCCAGCCCGCAGTCTTCGAGCTGATGCTGCAAGGCCTGGCAGGCCAGGTCATGTTTTTCCAGCAATGCCACGCGACGGCCCAGCAGCGGCGCACTCGGCAGGTCTTCCACGTCGTCCCGGGCTTTGGGCAGCTTGACACTGATCCAGAACACCGACCCTTCGCCGGGCGTGCTCTCGACCCCGATTTCACCGCCCATCTGCTCCACCAGGCGCTTGGAAATGACCAGGCCCAGCCCCGTCCCGCCGGGCTGGCGCGACAGCGAGTTGTCTGCCTGGCTGAAGGCCTGAAACAGCGCCCGCACATCTTCACTGGTCAGGCCGATGCCAGTGTCCTGAACGCTGATGCGCAGTTGCACGCTGCCGTCGTCCTCATCCTCGTCTTCGAGCATGGCGCGCACGGCGATGGTGCCTTCGCGGGTGAACTTGATCGCGTTGTTGACCAGATTGGTGAGGATTTGTTTGAGCCGCAGCGGGTCGCCAATCAACGACAGGGGGGTGTCGCGGTACACCAGGCTGACCAGCTCCAGACCCTTCTCGTGGGCGGACGGGGCGAGGATGGTCAGCGTGTCTTGCAACAAATCACGCAGGTTGAACGGGGTGCTGTCGAGCACCAGCTTGCCGGCTTCGATTTTCGAGAAGTCGAGGATTTCGTTAATGATGCCCAGCAGGTTGTCGGCCGATTTTTCGATGGTGTGCAGGTAATCGAACTGGCGCGGGGTCAGCTCGCTTTTTTGCAGCAAATGGGTGAAGCCCAGAATGCCATTGAGCGGGGTGCGGATTTCGTGGCTCATGTTGGCCAGAAACTCGGACTTGATGCGGCTGGCTTCCAGTGCCTCTTTGCGCGCCAGGTCCAGCTCAAGGTTCTGGATTTCGATGGTCTCAAGGTTCTGGCGCACGTCTTCGGTGGCCTGATCGACGCTGTTTTGCAGTTCTTCCTGCGCGTTCTGCAGGGTTTCGGCCATGCGGTTGATGCCCGAAGCCAGTTCGTCCAGCTCATGACTGCCCAACGGTGGCAGGCGGGTTTCCAGTCGCCCGTCCTTGAGTTGCGCGACGGCCTGCTTGATCTGCCCCAACGGCGCATTGATCGTGCGGCTCATGCGCAAGGCCAGCAAGGCGGTGAACGCCAGCCCGCTGGCGATCAGCAGCAAACTGGCAAACAAGCTGCGATAGCCACGCAGCAACATGTTGCTGTGGGACAGTTCAAGCTCGACCCAGCCCAGCAGCCGATGGGCTTCGTTGGGAATCACGTCGCCCGCCAGGTTGCGATGACGACCAAAGACCGGGAGCAAATAGCGTGTGGCGTCGTTGTCGGTACGTTGCAGCAATTGTGTGCTGTTACCCAACGGCGCCTGATTGAGCATGATCGGGCCAGCGTGGGCGAGGGTTTTGTGATTAGCGTCGAGGAACGACACGGCCCGCACATCCTGTTGCTCCAGGGACTCGGTGGCGATGCGCGCCAGCAGGGCGGTGTCGTGGCGGCCGAGTGCGGGTGCGACCAGTGGAGCGAGCTGCTCGGCAATCATTTCGCCGCGCTGCAACAGTTGGGACTGCAACTCTGACTGTTGCACCCAGGTGAAGTAGCCGCCCAGCACCATCGCCATCAAGGTGACGGGCAGTAACGTGAGCAGCAATACGCGGCCTTTGATTCCCAGATTTTTAAGCACGCAATTCTCCAGCTCCACGTTTTTCTGATCTTGCCCGGCGCATCCGGCGCAGGTTTGCCTGGCAGTGTAGCGATTTGCCCCGTGCCCGACGTGCAGAAATTTACCCTGTGGAGCGTGGTGTTGATCGACATCAGTCGACAGTCAGCGTCGTGCCGGTTGCCCGCGTCGGTTCAATCTTGAATAATCAGCGATTGAGAATGACTTGCAGACGCTAATGACTCCCGCCCTGATTAATCCTTACCGCCTGTTGACCATCGAAGACGATCCCGTGTTGGGCCCTTACCTGCAGGAGCAGTTGCAGCGCGCCGGGTTTGACGTGGTCTGGTGTCAGAACGGCCAGGACGGTTTGAGCCTTGCGCAACAGCAGCCCTTTGACGTGGTGCTGATGGACATTTTGCTGCCCGGTATGAATGGCTTGCAGGTGCTTACGCAGTTGCGCCAGACCCATGCATTACCGGTCATTCTGATGTCGGCCCTGGGCGCCGAAGCAGACCGCATCAACGGGTTTCAGTTGGGCGCCGATGACTACCTGCCCAAACCGTTCAGCATGGCCGAACTGAAAGTGCGTATCGAAGCCATCTTGCGGCGGGTGGCGCTGGACCGCACGCCCCGTGCCAGTGCGGTGTCACTGCCGGTCGACCTTGAAACCGGGCTGGTCTTCGATGACGCTGCCAGCGACGTGCGCCATGGCGCGCAGTACGCAGGCCTGACCCGCAGCGAATTTCGCCTGCTCGACACCCTTAATCGCCATGCCGATGAAGTGCTGAGCAAAGCCTTTCTGTACCAGCATGTGCTGCAACGCGGCTACGCCCCCCACGATCGCAGCCTCGACATGCACATCAGCCAGATTCGCCGCAAGCTCAAGAGCGTCGGTTATCACGCCCGGGAAGTGCGCACGGTGTGGGGCAAAGGTTACGTGCTGAGTGCCAGCGATGCCTTATAAGGTCCCCGGCAAACACTCGGTGTTCTGGAAGCTGGCGTGTCTGCTGGTGGCTTTTTGCTTGCTGATGATCTGGCTGAGCTGGTCGTGGGGCCGCTACATGGACAAACGCACCGGATTTCTCTCCCAGGAAGCCCGCAGCACGCTGATGCGGTATGCCGGTGAGGCGCAAACCGCCTGGGAGCACGCTGGAGAGGCGGGTGTCGATCAATGGCTGCAAGCGATGGGGCACGTGGAAAGTGGCTGGATCGGCGTCATCGGGCAGGATTTGCAGTCGCTAAGCAGTTACCCGCTCAATGCGCTTGAAAACCAGCGCCTGACCTTTCTGCGCGGGGTGGACTGGCCCATCAGCCATTTGAAAAACGCCCGCCCGTGGATGAAAGTGCCGTTTGTGCGGGACTCGTCCACGGGTTTTTTAGTCATTGAGCTGCCGCAGCGTTTCATGCCGGGGCATTCGCAGCTCGTCTGGCGGATCATCATTAACGGTGTGATTCCGGGGCTGTTCACCTTATTGCTGTGTGCAGGCCTTTATCGCTTGCTGATCGTGCCGCTCAATCAACTGCGAGAGCAGGCTCACGCCTGGCGCGCCGACCAATTGGGTGCACGCCTGTCGAGCCAGACCACCAGCCGGCAGGATGAGTTGGGTGATTTGGGGCGTGCGTTCGATCAAATGTCGGAGCGATTACAAAACACCGTCAGCCAACAGCAGCAGTTGCTGCGTGACCTGTCCCACGAGCTGCGTACACCGTTGAGCCGTTTACGCGTGGCGTGCGACAGCGAGCAGGGCCAAGCCGCGTTGCGCGAGCGTTTGAGCCGCGAAGTCGATGGCATGCAGCGTTTGGTGGAAGACACCCTGCAACTGGCCTGGCTCGACGCTGAGCGCGGACCACTGCCGGTGGAAGCGATTCAGGTCCAGGCGCTGTGGGAAATGATCAGCGAAAACGCCTGCTTTGAAAGCGGCTGGCCTGAATCGCGCCTGCCATGTTTTGTGGGCGCCGAGTGCTGGGTACACGGGCATCTGAACAGCCTGGCGCAAGCTCTGGAAAACATCCTGCGCAATGCCATTCGGCATTCCCCGCCCGCAGGGCTAGTCAGCCTCAGTGGCCTGCGTGAAGGCGACCAGTGGCATTTGTGGATCGACGATCAGGGGGGCGGTGTGGCGCCGCAAGAGCTGGAGCGCATCTTTGCGCCGTTTATCCGGCTCGATGGTTCGCGACCCGGCGATGGCGGTTTTGGATTGGGCTTGAGCATTGCGCGCAATGCATTGCGACTGCAAGGCGGCAGCTTATGGGCAGAAAACACGGGGCAGGGTTTGCGGGTGCACCTGCGCTTGCCCTGCCACTTGCCGCACCGCCTGTAAATCGCTGTCCGACAGCGATGACACCGCATTCGTCATGTGGGCTTATAGCCTTTCGCCATAAGCTCCGTACTTTGCGTGATATGGCCAATTGGCGTTTGTCGGTATGATGTGCGCCCCCGCAGTCCGGATTGCGAATACGCCATGACTTTGCAGTACCCCACTATCGCCGACTGCGTCGGCAACACGCCGCTGGTGCGCTTGCAGCGCCTGGCCGGCGACACCACCAATACGTTATTGCTCAAGCTCGAAGGGAATAACCCGGCGGGCTCGGTCAAAGACCGCCCGGCGCTGTCGATGATTGCCCGCGCCGAAGCGCGCGGCCAGATCCAGCCCGGCGACACCCTGATTGAAGCCACGTCCGGCAATACCGGCATCGCACTGGCCATGGCCGCTGCGATCAAAGGCTACAAGATGATCCTGATCATGCCTGACAACTCCAGTGCCGAGCGTAAGGCGGCCATGACGGCCTATGGCGCGGAGCTGATTCTGGTGTCCCAGGAAGACGGCATGGAAGGTGCACGCGATCTGGCCGATAAGCTGCAGGCCGAAGGTCGTGGCAAGGTGCTCGATCAGTTTGCCAACGGCGATAACCCTGAAGCGCACTACACCAGCACCGGCCCGGAGATCTGGCATCAGACCCAAGGCACCGTCACCCACTTTGTCAGCTCGATGGGCACCACCGGCACCATCATGGGCGTGTCGCGCTATTTGAAAGAACAAAACCCCAACGTCCAGATCATTGGCCTGCAACCGATGGAAGGCGCAGCCATCCCCGGCATTCGCCGTTGGCCGACCGAGTACCTGCCGAAGATTTACCAGGCTGACCGGGTCGACCGGATTGTCGACATGGCTCAGCGCGAAGCCGAAGACGTGATGCGTCGTCTGGCCCGTGAAGAAGGCATCTTCTGTGGTGTCTCTTCTGGCGGTGCAGTGGCCGCGATGCTGCGGTTGTCCCGAGAGGTGGAAAACGCGGTGATCGTCGCGATCATTTGTGACCGTGGCGACCGTTACCTGTCGACCGGCATTTACGATGCGCCTAACTGATGGCTAAGCAAGAAAGAGGCCTGCGGTTTCAGCCGGCTGGCGGCACCAAGGCCCCGCAAGTGCCCACGGGCAAAAAGCAGCGTTTGCGCATTGAGCGTCTGGCCAACGATGGGCGCGGCATCGCGTTCATCGACGGGCGTACCTGGTTCGTGGCCGGGGCACTGGCCGGCGAAGAGGTTGAGGCGCGGGTGCTGGGCGCCCACGGTAAAATCGTTGAGGCCCGCACCGAACGCGTCTTCACAGCCAATGATGTGCGTCGCGTCGCCCCTTGCGCCCACGCCGGGCGCTGTGGTGGCTGCAGCGTGCAACATATGCCCCATGAGGAGCAGCTTGCACTGAAACAGCGCATGTTGGCCGAGCAGTTGTCGCGGGTGGCGGGAGTCGAACCTGACGAGTGGGCAGCGCCCTTGACCGGTCCCGAGTTTGGCTATCGCCGCCGCGCCCGCATAGCGGTGCGTTGGGATGCGCGTGCCAAACAGCTGGAGGTCGGTTTTCGTGCGGCGGGCAGTCAGGACATTGTGGCCATCGATCACTGTTTGGTTCTGGTACAGGCTTTGCAACCTATTATGGCCGGGCTGCCTGCCATGTTGCGCCAGTTGAGCAACCCTCGGGCGTTGGGCCATGTCGAGCTGTTCAGCGGTTCGGCCATTGCCGTGCTGTTGCGCCACATGGCACCGCTCACCGCATCCGACATGCTGGTGTTGCAGACGTTTTGCCTGACCCACGGTGCCCAATTGTGGTTGCATGGCGAAGGTGAGCCGCAACCTGTCGATTTGACCCAAACCTTGGGCTACCGTTTAGAACAATGGGATTTGCAACTGGCCTACCGTCCCGGCGACTTTGTACAGGTCAACGCGGGGGTCAACGAAGCCATGGTGGCTCAGGCGCTGGAGTGGCTGGCGCCTCAAACCGACGAGCGGGTTCTTGACTTGTTTTGCGGGCTGGGTAACTTCGCGTTGCCGTTGGCCAAACAGGTCCGCGACGTGGTGGCGGTTGAGGGGGTTGCGACTATGGTCGAACGCGCTGAGCAAAACGCGGTCAGTAACAACCTGCATAATGCAGCGTTTTTTCAGGCCGACCTGTCGCAGCCGCTGGCGCAAGCAGCGTGGGCCAACGACGGTTTTTCTGCTGTGCTGCTGGATCCGCCGCGTGACGGTGCCTATGAAGCGGTGCGCAAGCTGTCTGCCCTTGGGGCCAAACGCTTGGTGTATGTGTCGTGCAACCCGGCTACGCTGGCGCGTGACACGGTTGAACTGATGAAACAGGGTTATCGGTTAAAACGTGCCGGAATCCTCGATATGTTTCCGCAAACCGCGCATGTCGAGGCAATGGCGTTATTTGAAGCAGACTAGGACGGTCTGTCTATTTCTACGGGCCCGCAGTTCCACGCGACTTGGCCCAGTGGCGTGGAATCGGGATTCGGGCCGGTGATTTCGGCGCATTGAATGTGCGCCGTAGGGAAGGTAAGCAAGATGGTACAGGTCAGAGCACACCAGCCGATCAACACCGACGGCAGTCTCAACCTCGAGGCATGGCTTGATCATGCCGTGAGTGTGGATGTCGCGCTGGACCGTGAAGCCTTGAAAGAAGCCTGTGAGTTTGCACGCGAGGCCGAACAGCAAGCGAACGCCGCGAAAAACCTGTGGACCGAAGGCACCTCGAGCTTTCGCACCGGGCTTGAAATCGCTGAAATTCTCGCGGATCTGAAGCTGGATCAGGATTCGCTGGTCGCGGCGATTCTCTATCGCGGCGTGCGTGAAGGCCAGATTCAGCTCCCCGCCGTTACTCAGCGATTCGGCCAAGTGGTGGCCAAGTTGATTGATGGCGTACTGCGCATGGCCGCGATCAGCGCCAGCCTGAGCCCGCGTCAGTCGATGGTGCTGGGCACCCAGGGCCAAGTCGAGAACCTGCGCAAAATGCTGGTGGCCATGGTCGATGACGTGCGCGTCGCGCTCATCAAGCTGGCCGAGCGCACCTGCGCCATTCGCGCCGTCAAAAACGCCCCGGATGAAAAACGTAATCGCGTCGCACGCGAGGTGTTCGATATTTACGCGCCATTGGCGCACCGCTTGGGCATTGGCCATATCAAGTGGGAGCTGGAGGACTTGTCCTTCCGTTACCTTGAGCCTGAGCAGTACAAGCAGATCGCGACTTTGCTGCATGAGCGTCGTCTCGATCGCGAGCGTTTCATCTCCGAGGTCATGAATCAGTTACGTACGGAGCTGGAAGCCACCGGGGTTGATGCTGACATCAGTGGCCGGGCCAAACACATCTATTCCATCTGGCGCAAAATGCAGCGCAAGGGTCTGGCCTTCAGCCAGATCTATGACGTGCGTGCCGTGCGGGTGCTGGTGCCCGAAATGCGCGATTGCTACACCGCGCTGGGCATCGTCCACACCTTGTGGCGTCATATCCCGAAAGAATTCGACGATTACATCGCCAACCCGAAAGAGAACGGCTACCGCTCGCTGCATACCGCCGTGATCGGGCCGGAGGGCAAGGTGCTTGAGGTGCAGATCCGCACCCACGCCATGCACGAAGAGGCCGAACTCGGCGTGTGCGCGCATTGGCGGTACAAGGGCACTGACGTCAAGGCGGGCTCCAACCAGTACGAAGAGAAAATCTCGTGGCTGCGCCAAGTGCTGGAATGGCACGAGGAACTGGGCGATATCGGCGGGCTGGCCGAGCAGTTGCGGGTCGATATCGAACCGGACCGTGTCTATATCTTCACCCCGGACGGGCATGCCATCGATTTGCCCAAGGGTGCGACACCGCTGGACTTCGCGTATCGGGTGCACACCGAAATCGGCCATAACTGCCGTGGCGCCAAGATCAACGGGCGTATCGTGCCGCTCAACTACAGCCTGCAAACGGGTGAGCAGGTCGAGATTATCACCAGCAAGCACGGCACTCCGAGCCGCGACTGGCTTAACCCGAACCTGGGTTACATCACCACGTCGCGGGCGCGGGCCAAAATTGTGCACTGGTTCAAGTTGCAGGCGCGTGACCAGAACGTGGCCGCGGGTAAAACCCTGCTTGAGCGCGAGCTGGGCCGCTTGGGCCTGCCTGCGGTGGATTACGAGAAGCTGGCCGACAAGGCCAACATGAAAACCGCCGAGGACATGTACGCGGCACTGGGCGCGGGCGACTTGCGTCTGGCGCAGTTGATCAATCTTGCGCAGCAAATGGTCGAGCCCGAACGCGGCAACGAGCAGATGGAGCTGATTCCACGCAAGGCCACAGGCTACAAGCCGGGCAAACGCGGCGACATCCAGATCGAAGGCGTGGGTAACCTGCTGACGCAAATGGCCGGTTGTTGTCAGCCGCTGCCCGGCGATGCCATCGTCGGGTACATCACCCAGGGGCGTGGCGTGAGTATTCACCGTCAGGATTGCGCTTCGGTGCTGCAACTGGGCAGTCGTGAGCCGGAGCGGATGATTCAGGTCAACTGGGGGCCGATCCCGGTCTCCACCTACCCGGTGGATATCGAGATTCGGGCGTACGATCGTTCCGGGTTGCTGCGTGACGTGTCGCAAGTGCTGCTCAACGAGCGGATCAACGTATTGGCGGTCAACACCCGCTCGAACAAAGAGGACAACACCGCGCTGATGTCCTTGACCATCGAGATTCCGGGGCTCGATTCGCTGGGGCGTCTGTTGGGAAAAATCTCGCAACTGCCCAACATCATTGAAACCCGGCGTATCGGGCGCAGTGAGCCGCGATAAGGTCTGAGGAACCCCGCTTTCAGCCACTGGAGGCGGGTAACTGGCGTTGCGTGCGGCCCTGCTCATAGCGTTTTGTAGAAGAGATCCGTGATGTACAACCTCGACGATTTGCTTCACCTCATGGCCCGGCTGCGTGACCCGCAGTACGGCTGCCCGTGGGACATCAAGCAAACCTACCGCACGATCGTGCCTTACACCCTTGAAGAGGCGTATGAAGTCGCGGACGTCATCGAGCAGGGCGACTTCGAGCACTTGCAAGGCGAGTTGGGCGACTTGTTGTTTCAAGTGGTTTATTACAGCCAGTTAGCCCGTGAAGAAGGGCGCTTTGAATTTGCCGGGGTCATTGACAGCATCACCCGCAAGCTCATCCGCCGCCATCCCCATGTATTTCCGACGGGCGATCTGTATGCCCCGCTGGACGTGCCGCGCCTGAGCGAAGAACAGGTCAAGCAGCGTTGGGATGAAATCAAGGCTCAAGAACGGGCCGAAAAAGCGTCGGCGCCCCATCAGTTGTCTTTGCTCGATGACGTGCCCGTGGCGTTGCCCGCCTTATCGCGGGCCGCCAAATTGCAGAAGCGCGCCGCTCAGGTAGGCTTCGACTGGCCTGCGGCCCTGCCGGTGCTGGACAAGGTGCGTGAAGAACTCGACGAAGTGCTGGAAGCCATGGCGGACAACGACTCGACTGCCATCCATGACGAGGTCGGTGACCTGCTGTTTTCCGTGGTGAATCTGGCGCGACACCTGAAAGTTGACCCTGAAACGGCCTTGCGTGGGGCAAATGCCAAATTTGACAGGCGTTTCAGGTTTATCGAGCAGGCATTGCGCGATACCCTGCGACCCATTGAAGATTGCACCCTTGAAGACCTGGACGCCCTCTGGGGTGAAGCCAAGCGCCAGGAAAAGAATTTACCCAGCTGCGGCTGAGTTTGCCTAAGTGAGTAAGTAGATGAGCATTTCCCTACGCGACCAGTTGCTCAAAGCCGGACTGGTCAACGAGAAACAGGCCAAGCAGGCCGGTAAAGAAAAGCAGAAGCAGCAGCGTCTGGCCCATAAAGGCCAGATCGAGCTGGATGACACTCAGCAGCGCCTGGCGGCCGAAGCCAAAGCCGAGAAGATCAAGCGCGACCAGGAGCTGAACCGTCAGCAACAGGAGAAGGCTGAACAAAAGGCCCGTGCCGCTCAGATCAAGCAATTAATCGAAGTTTCGCGCTTGCCCAAGCTCAGCACTGAGGACTACTACAACTTCGTGGACGACAAGAAGGTCAAGCGCCTGTCGGTCAACACGCTGATGCGCAACAAGCTGGCCAATGGCTCGCTGGCGATCGTGCAGCATCAGGGTGGCTACGAAGTTATCCCGCGTGAAGCGGCATTGAAAATTCAGGAGCGCGACCCGCGCCGGATCGTGCAGCTCAACATTCTGGTTGAGCCGAAAACACCTGAAGAAGACGATCCGTATGCGGCGTACCAGATCCCAGATGATCTGATGTGGTAAGCACGCCTTCATGGCTGTCATAACAAACCCCGCTTCGGCGGGGTTTGTTGTTTTCAAGAGGGTCGTATCAATGCTTCAGGACCGGCGCTGTTGCGCTTCCAGCTTTTCCAGCTCGGCCTTGTAGTCCCGGGCGTCGCTTTCGCGGTGGAACATACCGACCAAGGCTGTTTTTGACATTGCTGACGATTACATGATTGGCTGCGTAGAGTCTCAGCTCGCGTCCAAACCCGCTAAAGCAGACACAACCCGTCGCCGGAGCATGTTTACGCTACACGTGCACCTCCAACAAGCTCGGCTGACGTGGTACTCAGCTCAGAGTGAAGTGCTTCCCTGCGGAGTGCGATTTGGCTTTCCTTCAGGGATATCAACCTTCAAAAGCAGTGGTGGAAGGTATGCGATGGCGGCCCTTGATCAAATGATCCTATCGCTCCCTCGGCCTGCTCACACCTCTTGGCGAGACTGATTGGATGTGAGTTTATTTTCGGTAAAACCATCGCTTGGGCTCATATTGGGTGGGGATACAGGCTGTATGGAGAAAGATACTTACAAATGCGATCCATCCAACTGCATCATTATCCTTAAGGATAGGTTTTAGTGCAGGAAAGATAATGTCATATCCGTACTTCACTGTGCTCATATGGAAAGATCCAACAAAAAGAGTTAAGAGCAAGCATAAAAAAAACCATCGCCATTTGAATTTTTTACCAGAGAAAAAGCGTGAAAAAAAATATAAAGAGGACAGTGCTGTCAGAGAGAGTGTTAGGTATAAAAAGGAAACTAGAGTGCTATTTATCATTGTTTTTGTGCTCTTGGTACATTGATCTACCTGTCACGCTATCGCTAATCCCTTCGAATACAAGAGCGCGACTCCCCATTATTTTATATGACCTGGCGTAATCGGTTTTTATATACCTGAATAGGCGCCAGGCATCTGGTTTTAATACCATTCTTCCTACGGCATATGCAGAAAGTCCCAAATCAGCCGTGCCATAGGCCATATTCCCATCATGTGCGCTGCCGCCGAGTAGTTTAGCGCCCTCGTGATAAAGCTTTCTGACGGGGCCTTGGGTATCAGAACGACTCTCTAAGAGGTTACGACTGTTTTCATAAAGATTATTAGCACCATGGGCCATCATGGGTGCGCCTGCAACTACGCACAGGATACCTGCTGAGGCGTAACAGATCCCGACCCCTGCGGCAATTTGAAATGCCCCGGCGATTGCTCCCACGCCTTTTTGAGCAATTTCCATTGACTGGTTCAGCAGGCTTCTCTGTTCGTTTTCAATATCTTGTAAGCCCTGCTCAGGGCTTTTTTTGCCCTGCGAGACATCATCAACAATGCTTTTGGCATAGTAAGCGACTTCGCGATTGAACTGTAATCGCAGTGCGCCGTCCTTAATGTGCCGGACACCCAATGTGCTGGCTTGGCTTCCAAGCTTTCCAGCTGCGGCACTGACCATCCAATAGTCACAGCTACCAGGCATACAACTTTCAATGGTTGGCTTCACTCGTATTCCCCCCACGTACTGTATCCGCTGGTGCCGGCAGAATGGTGGGTCCACGTGATGTCTCGATAACGGATGGCGACATGTTCTTGCGGTTCTGCATCGTGCAGCAAAATAGCGTGAGGCATTTCAAATGTCAGGTCAGCAATAATTCCGCTATTCATCGAGATAGAATAAAATTTCTCCTGCTTTCCATAGGGCGAAACGCGGTAAAAGCTGATGATGCAGTTTATTTCTTCTCTACTTGAGAGTGCTTGAGCCAGTAGCGGCGAAGATTTATCAATATTTTTGGATATGATAATTGGATGATGTGTTGGTTTATTAATATTGCCGACATTGGCCATATTATGGTTGCAGGACAGCACCATGATTTCATCAGTATGCGCTGTCTGATACTTATTACCCATGGAGTCCTGGGTTGAACAGCCCGCCGAAATCAGGCCTTGAGCCTTGCCGGTGATCGTCATGTAACCATGGTTAGCCATACGTGCCACTCTTTGTAGTTTTCGAGCATCCTATTGCAAGAGTTAGAGGCAAGTTGTAGGGGGGTTCTGAAAAGTTTCATCTTTGCCGGGGTTTCAAGGTCAAAAAAAACCTCGCCGGAGCGAGGTTTTTTGTCTGGCACTGTCAGTCGCGGCTCATTCGCCTTTGACTGTCTTGCCGTCCACCGTGCCGTCGAGCAGCATGATGTTGTATTCCTTGCCGTCTTTTTCGACCTGACGCAAGGCAACCAGCAGGCCATCCCATTGCTTGGCGAACCACATTTCGGTGATGCGCTTGTTCTGGGCTGGATCGCGCACGCGCTCAACCTTGATGGCGTTGATTTTACCGGCTTTGGTGGTGACTACTTCGGGGCCGATTACGCGGAAGTCGTAAGTGTCTACTTCGTCGCCATCAACCACCTGGTAGCTCATCGACTTTTTGCCGGCCAGTACGTCGCGCTGCAGGGCCAGTTGGTACGTCGACTTGTCGAGCATGCCGGTCAGCAGTTTTACCGTCACAGGCGTCTTGTTGTCGGTCCCGGTAACCGTCATGTCCTTCCAGTTGAAGTTCAGGTCTACATTTTTGACTTTACCCAAGCCTCCCCGTTCGAAGTGATAGCTCAGAGGAACCGGCTGGTCTTTTTCCAGCTTGAGTTTGCTTACTTCGCTCAGGCTCGCTACCAGCATCGAGGCCTTGAAGTTCAAGGTCCAGACGTTGTCTTTTTCTTTATCTTTGACCAGGCTGCGTTCCGCGGAGCCGCTCATCGGCAACTGTTTCCAGTCGGCGGTGTAGCTGGCCGTGAAAGGCTGAAGATCGGCCGCTTGCACTGCTGGGATGGCTAGCAGGCTAAGGGCAAGGAGCAGGGCACGACGCATAAAATCTCCTAGATTTGTATCTGGTGGCCGCTGGCCGGGAGTAATTGACCGTCCAATAATGCACCTTGTTCGTCGAGAGACAAGCGGCCCTCGGCAAACCAGCGCACTGCAAGGGGGTAAATCCGGTGCTCCTGGGCGTGAACCCGTTGCGCCAGACTGCTTGGCGTGTCTTCAGGCTCGACAGGTAGCACTGCCTGTACGACCAGAGGGCCGCCATCGAGTTCCTCGGTTACGAAGTGCACGCTGCAACCATGCTCACGATCCTGCGCTTCCAGTGCACGTTGATGCGTGTGCAGGCCTTTGTGTTTGGGCAATAAAGACGGATGGATATTCAGCAGGCGCCCCTGATAATGGCGCACGAAGTCAGCGCTGAGTATGCGCATGAAGCCGGCCAGTACCACCAGGTGCGGATTGAAAGTGTCGATGATTTCGATCAGTGCAGCATCGAAGGCCTCGCGGCCCTCGAATGCTTTGTGATCCAGAACGCGGGTGTCGATCCCCGCGTTCTTGGCGCGTTGCAGGCCCGGTGCGTCAGCGCGGTTGGAAATCACCGCGCGCAGGGTGGCCGGGCTAGCCTTGATGTCATCGCTGTCGATCAAGGCCTGCAAGTTGCTGCCTGTGCCGGAAAGCAGCACCACTACATCACACGTGTCAGGCATCAGTGTGCCTTGAGGTTTTGTAGCTCGACTTGCGCAGCGCCTTCTGCGGCGGTTGCGATCTGGCCGATGACCCAAGGCTGTTCACCGGCTTCACGCAGCACGTTCAGAGCGGTTTCTACGTCAGCCTGAGCCACGCAGATCACCATGCCGACGCCGCAGTTCAGTACGCGGTGCATTTCGGTTTCGGCCACGTTGCCTTGTTCCTGCAGCCAGTCGAATACCGCAGGGCGCTGCCAGCTGGCCACGTCCACCACGGCTTGGGCGCCTTTAGGCAGCACGCGCGGAATGTTGTCGAGCAGGCCACCGCCGGTGATGTGCGCCATGGCCTTGACCACGCCGGTTTCCTTAATCAGCTTGAGCAGCGGCTTCACGTAGATGCGGGTCGGGGCCATCAGCAGGTCGGTCAGCGGCTTGCCGTCGAGCTGGATGTTTTCGATGTCTGCACCGGACACTTCGATAATCTTGCGGATCAGCGAGTAACCGTTGGAGTGCGGGCCTGAAGACGGCAGGGCGAGCAGGGCGTCACCGGCAGCCACTTTGGAGCCGTCGATGATTTCGGATTTTTCGACCACGCCAACGCAGAAACCTGCCAGGTCGTAGTCTTCGCCTTCGTACATGCCTGGCATTTCAGCGGTTTCGCCGCCTACCAGCGAGCAGCCGGACAGCTCGCAACCTGCGCCGATACCGGTTACCACCTGGGTCGCGGTTTCAACGTTGAGTTTGCCGGTGGCGTAGTAATCGAGGAAGAACAGTGGCTCGGCGCCGCACACGATCAGGTCGTTCACGCACATGGCCACCAGGTCGATGCCGATGCTGTCGTGTTTGTTCAGGTTCAGGGCCAGACGCAGCTTGGTGCCAACGCCGTCGGTGCCGGAGACCAAAACAGGCTGCTTGTAACCGGCAGGAATTTCGCAGAGGGCGCCAAAACCGCCGAGGCCGCCCATCACTTCCGGGCGTGCAGTGCGCTTGGCCACGCTCTTGATGCGTTCGACCAATGCTTCACCGGCGTCGATGTCTACACCGGCGTCTTTGTAGCTCAGGGATGGTTGCTTGCTCATAATCCAGGCCTTTAGGGGGGATTCGGGGAGGTCGACCGATCTCAGAGGGCCCGCTGGCAAGTGCTCATCGCTGTGAATGAAGCATTTGCCGGGTGCCCGGCTGTCGCCGGTCTGCGAAGGCGCGCGATTTTATCAGGCTTGAAGGGCAGCGGCCATCCTCGGGCCGACGGGCAGGGTTATATAGCGCGAAAAAAACCTTTTTTAGTCGTACTGGCCGCTGCGGGCAGGCCTGTATAAGGTATACGGGTTCACTTTTGATTTTTTATGACCGCGTGAAAACGCTGCCGCCGCGGTGAATGATTTGGCTTGCGCCCTGTCTGAAACCTGCAGCAGTGGATTTATCGGGTCTTTCAAGACTGCTTTTTTGTCGTCAGGAATATTTCATGCGTTTTCATCACCTTTTAGCCGCAGGCTGTTTGTCCTTTTTTAGTCTGGCGAGCCATGCCGAAATTCTGACCAATTTGTATCAAGTGCGTGAGCCGGTGAGCAGTCAGTCTCCCGAAGAGCGCACCCAAGCCACGCAAAAAGCATTGGAAACACTGGTGATCCGCCTGACCGGCGATGCCAAGGCGCTGCAAAATCCTGGTCTGGAGCCGGTGCGTAAAGACCCCCAGCAAATCATTCGTCAATACGGATATGACGCCGGGCCGCCCGAAAGCCTGCAAGTGGATTTCGATCCTGTGAGCACCGAACGTGCGTTGCGGCAGGCGGGCCTGTCGTTGTGGGGCAGCAATCGCCCGGCGTTGTTGAGCTGGTGGCTGAGCGACTCGGTTGAAGGCTCAAGCCTGGTAGGTGACGGGCAGTCGGCCGCCGAACCCCTGCGCCGTGCAGCGCAACACAGGGGTTTGCCCTTGCGTTTGCCGCTGGCTGACTTGAGTGAGCAACTGGTCGGCACGGTCGACAATATTGAAGGCTCCAATCCTGCCCCGTTGCGTGAAGCATCCGAGCGTTATGGCGCCGATGCGTTGCTGGCGGTACATGCCCGTGAAGAGGGCGGCCAGTGGCAAGCTAAATGGCGCATGTGGCTGGGTGATCAACAAGAGCAGGGCAGCGCGCAGGCGGCGGATCAGGCGGCACTGGCCGATGCAGTGATGCTGGCCGTGAGTGAGCGCCTGGCGCCGCGTTACGTGGTCAAGCCGGGCGTTTCCACTGAGCAGTTGCTGGAAGTGCAGGGCATGACCCTAGAGCGTTATGCCTCGCTGGGGCGTTTGCTTGAACCGTTTGGTGGGCAACTCGTGCGCATGGACGGCGACCGTAGCGTGTATCAGGTCAATGGCAGCGCCGAGCAGTTGCGCTCTCAATTAGGGCTGGCGCATTTGCAGGAAATCCCGACGAGTGAAAGCGCTCCGGTGACTGAGGCGGGTCAGACGCCCGCTACGCCTGCCGCGCAGCTACGCTTTCGCTGGTAGGTTTTTCTCTTCTATATAAAGGATGGACGCTTGATGACGGATTCGCGGCGATGGGTATGGTGGGGCATGGCGCTGGTGTTCGCCCTGTTTGTGTATTTCTTGCATCCGATACTCACGCCGTTTCTGGTTGCTATCGTACTGGCGTACATGTTCGATCCTGTGGTGGACCGTCTGGAGAAGTTCGGCTTCTCCAGAACCTGGGGCGTCGTGACCGTATTTGCGCTGTTCACGGTGATCGTAACGGGGCTGGTGCTGATCCTGGTGCCCTTGCTGGCCAAGCAGTTGATGAAGCTCTATCAACTGGCGCCCCAAGTGCTGGACTGGTTGCAGCACACGGCGGTGCCGTGGGCGCAAAGCAAATTCGGCCTGAGCGACGGCTTCTGGAAGTTCGACAAGATCAAGGCCGCTATCACTGAGCATATGGGGCAGGCGTCCGATATCGTCGGGGTGGTGCTGTCGCAGGCCACGGCGTCCAGCCTGGCGCTGATCGGCTTTTTGGCCAATCTGGTGTTGATCCCGGTGGTGGCTTTCTACCTGCTGCGCGACTGGGACATCATGCTGGCCAAGATCCGTGGCTTGCTGCCGCGCGACCGCGAAGAACAAATCGTTTCGCTGGCCAAAGAGTGCCATGACGTACTCGGCGCGTTTGTGCGTGGGCAGTTGTTGGTAATGCTTGCGCTCGGGGTGATTTATTCCGCAGGCCTGATGCTGGTCGGGCTGGAGCTGGGGTTGTTGATCGGCTTGATGGCGGGTATCGCGGCCATCGTGCCGTACATGGGGTTCATCATCGGCATTGGCGCGGCATTAACTGCCGGGCTGTTCCAGTTTGGTGGTGATCTGTACCCGATGCTCGGGATCGTGGCGGTGTTCATGGTCGGCCAGGCGTTGGAAGGTACGGTGCTCACGCCTTTACTGGTGGGTGACAAAATCGGTATGCACCCGGTGGCCGTGATTTTTGCGATTTTGGCCGGGGGTGAACTGTTTGGGTTTACCGGGGTGTTGCTGGCTTTGCCGGTCGCCGCCGTGATCATGGTGCTGGTCCGCCATGTGCAGGACATGTACAAGGAGTCGCAGGTGTACAAAGGCGAGGAAGACCCGGAGTTATAGGTCTCGTCACGTGAGAAAAAGGCAGGCCGGTCGTTTGACGGACCTGCCTTTTTTGTTGCACCGCATGGCCCGTTGGAATTGGAAAAAACTCAAATAATCCAAGGCCTTAACGCAAACCTTTGATTTTGCTCGTGGTCTGTTACATTGTGCGCCCGGCTACAACGGGTATAAACTTTGCAAACTTTACACAGAGGCCACTAACGGTTCGTTTGAACTGTTCAGTCAGCATGAAACCGATTCAGCTGCCCCTAGGTGTGCGTCTGCGTGATGACGCTACCTTCATAAACTACTATCCAGGCGCCAATGCCGCTGCACTCGGCTATGTCGAGCGTCTATGCGAAGCCGACGCCGGCTGGACAGAAAGTCTGATTTACCTGTGGGGCAAGCATGGCGTAGGACGTACGCACCTGTTGCAGGCAGCCTGCCTGCGTTTTGAACAGATGGGCGAACCTGCTGTGTACCTGCCGTTGGGCGAATTGATGGATCGCGGCATCGAAATCCTCGATAACCTCGAACAGTATGAGCTGGTGTGTCTGGATGACCTTCAGGCAGTCGCCGGTCGCGCGGACTGGGAGGAAGCACTGTTCCACCTGTTCAACCGTCTGCGCGACAGCGGGCGACGGCTGTTGATTGCGGCTTCGGCGTCACCGCGAGAGCTGCCGATCAAACTGGCTGACCTCAAATCCCGCCTCACCCTGGCCCTGATCTTCCAGATGCGACCGCTGTCCGACGAGGACAAGCTGCGTGCTTTGCAGTTGCGAGCTTCGCGTCGTGGCCTGCACCTGACCGACGAAGTCGGGCACTTTATCCTCACCCGTGGCACCCGCAGCATGAGTGCGCTGTTTGACCTGCTGGAGCAGCTCGATCAGGCCTCTTTGCAAGCCCAGCGCAAATTGACCATCCCTTTCCTGAAAGAAACCCTGGGCTGGTAAACACGCCGTTTCAAGCCGTTTCGACAAATGACAGGCGTCAGAAAACCCGCGTGCCAGAAGGGTGGCAAACGCAGAATTTATCGTCAGGGGTGTAAAACCTTAGATGTCATGACAAAACTGGCGAGTCACATTTAGATCGATTGAATTTGCAAATGAGGATCATAGTTGGCATAGTCGCGGCTACTTTTCCCACAAGCCACGGTCGTGCCCATGCTAAATCGCTTCGCACCCCTCGTGCCCCTCGCACTCGTTACCCTGTTATTTGGTTGCGCTGCGCACTCGCCAGTGTCTCAGCAAGTGGTCGACCAGCAGGCTCATAAGTCATCAGTGTCCCAGGATTCCGCTCTTTATCAGGAAGAACTGGCGACCGAAAAAGAACTGGCGCAATTCTCCGAGAACAGCAAGCCTTACGAGTTGCCAGCGTTGGCTGACAGCATTCTTGAGCGTGGCATGTCCCTGATCGGTACCCGTTACCGTTTTGGCGGCACCTCGGAAGCAGGCTTCGACTGCAGCGGCTTTATCGGTTATCTGTTCCGCGAAGAGGCTGGCATGCAATTGCCGCGTTCAACGCGCGAGATGATCAACGTTGATGCGCCGCTGGTTGCTCGCAACAAACTCAAGCCGGGTGACCTGCTGTTCTTCAGCACCAACGGCCGCGGTCGTGTCAGTCACGCGGGGATTTACCTGGGTGATGACCAGTTCATCCACTCCAGCAGCCGCCGCAGCGGTGGTGTGCGTATCGACAAGTTGGGCGATACCTACTGGAGCAAAACTTTCATTGAAGCCAAGCGTGCACTGGCCATGGCGCCAACGAGCGTAATCGCCCGCAAGTAAAGTTAAAGCTTCACTTGAAGTTTGGCCTCTAAGGGCTAGAATTCAGTCGCATTGTTAAATTCCTGAGCCGCGAAGGTATTACCTGTCGCGGTTTCAGGTTTCGCGGCCGAGTTGCCGTATCCAGAATCAGGAACGTTCTGTTTATGTCAATCATGGCCCGCTTCTCAGTTTTGACTCTAGCAGCCCTGCTCAGTGCTTGCGCCAGTAACCCGCCGCCCGCCCCAGTGGCCAAAAAGCCGGTGGTATTTGCCAATCCCTCTGAAGATTTCTCGCCCATCGCCGCCGATGTGTTGTTCCGTGCGCTGGGTCTGGTGGGCACGCCTTATCGTTGGGGCGGCAACACCCCTGACTCGGGCTTTGATTGCAGTGGCCTGATCAAGTACGTCTACAACGACGCTGCCGGGATTTCGTTGCCGCGCTCGACCCGCGAGATGATCGTGATGAGTGCGCCGAATGTGGGTAAAGACAAGCTGCAAACCGGAGACTTGCTGTTTTTCGCTACCAGTGGCGGGACGCAAGTCAGTCATGCGGGAATTTACGTGGGAGAAGGGCGCTTCGTACACGCGCCAGCCACCGGCGGTACCGTCAAGCTCGACAGCCTGTCCAAAGCCTACTGGCAAAAAGCCTACCTGAATGCCAAGCGTGTACTGCCAACCGAGCAGCACCTGGCCCGCAATCCTTAAGCGGGCCTGTTATACAGAGAGAGGCTGTGATCACACAGCCTCTTTTTCTATTCCGGGCAGCAGTACCTTACTTCGCGGACACCCGCCAGATCTTGTTGCCGACATCATCTGCCACCAACAGATCTCCTTGCTTGTCGATCACTACGCCCACCGGACGGCCCATCGCTTTTTCATCGGCGGTGAGGAACCCGGTCAATACATCCATCGGCATCCCGGTCGGTTTGCCATCGGCAAACGGTACGAAAATGACTTTGTAACCGCTATGGGGTTTGCGATTCCATGAGCCGTGCTGGCCGACAAAAGCCCCTTCGGTGAAGTTCGGCAACTTGCTGCCGTCGGCAAAGCTCAACCCTAATGAAGCGGTGTGCGGGCCGAGTGCATAGTCAGGCGCTATGGCTTTTGCTACTTGCTCAGGGTTTTGCGGATTCACCCTGGCATCGACGTGTTGACCGTAATAGCTGTAGGGCCAGCCATAAAAGCCACCGTCTTTGACAGACGTGATGTAGTCCGGCACCAGGTCGCTGCCAATCTCGTCGCGCTCATTGACTGCCGTCCAGAGTTTACCGGTCGACGGTTCCCAGCCCATGCCATTGGGGTTGCGCAAGCCGGACGCGAAAATGCGGTGGCTGCCGGTGGTGGGGTCCACTTCCCAGATCGCCGCGCGGCCTTCTTCCTTGTCCATGCCGTTCTCGCCCACGTTGCTGTTAGAGCCAACGGTCACGTAGAGCTTCTTGCCATCGGGGCTGGCAATCACGTTTTTGGTCCAGTGGTGGTTCAGCGGGCCGCCTGGCAGGTCGACCACTTTGGTCGGCTGAGCGCTGATGCTGTCTTCACCGGCTTGGTACGGGAAGCGCAGCAGTTTGTCAGAGTCGGCCACGTACAGATCGTTGCCGACCAGGGCCATGCCAAATGGCGAGTTCAGGTTCTGCAAAAACACGCTGCGGGTTTCGGCGATGCCATCGTGATTGGCATCGCGTAATAGTGTGATCCGGTTCGCACTGGGCACGCCCGCGCCAGCTTTACCCATGACCTTTTCCATCACCCAGCCGCGAATCCCTTTACTGCCGTCCGGTTTGGGCGGGGCATTGGTTTCCGCCACCAGCACATCGCCGTTGGGCAGCACATACAGCCAGCGCGGGTGATCAAGGTCCTCGGCAAAGGCGCTGACCTGCAGGCCTTCGGCAGCAATCGGCTTGGCTCCCTGCGACCAACCCACGGCGGGGGCGATATTGACCGTCGGGATCAGCGTCTTGTTAGGTTCAGGCAGCTTGGGCGACGGGCCAGTGCCATCCGCCACTTGCAAAGTCGAACTCTCACCACAGGCGGCTAATCCTGCTGCAAGTACGATGACAACAGCGTGCTGGCGCTTGAGCATGTGAATCTCCATGAGTAGGGGTGTAAGTGATAGAGAAGCTTGGCGAGGCAAAGGTTCAGGGTAATGCCATTTTGCTGTGGGTATGTGCACTACCTTTAATTGACGCTCCACCCCCAACCCTCTAACCTTCGCCGCTTGTTTCAGGTGCTCTGCAGCCATGGGCTGGCAGGGTGAAACAGGGAAGCCGGTGAGGGTTCAGGTGCAGTGCGCCGGGGCCACGATTCCGGCGCTGCCCCCGCAACGGTAAATGAGTCAACACCACGCTAAGTGCCACTGTGTCTGTTCACGGGAAGGCGCGCGGTCAGGGCTGCTTGTGTACAGGCGGCCCGCTCATGAGCCCGGAGACCGGCCTGATCCATCCAGCACCTCGCGGCGGGCGACGGTGTGTCGCTTTTGTTAAATCTCCCCCGCCTCCCGTTTGCTTTTTTCAGCCCCAACGGAGAGCTGCCATGAATGAATCCCCCGAACGCGACGAACGTCATCAGGCGCGCATGCTGCGCAAAAAAGCCGTCATGGACGAGCGCATTGCCAGCGCACCCAATGAGTGTGGTCTGTTGCTGGTGTTGACCGGCAACGGTAAAGGCAAGAGCAGCTCGGCCTTCGGCATGCTGGCCCGCGCCATGGGCCACGGCATGCAGTGTGGCGTGGTGCAGTTCATCAAGGGACGCAACAGCACCGGCGAAGAACTCTTCTTCCGTCGCTTCCCGGAGCAAGTGCGCTATCACGTGATGGGCGAGGGCTTTACCTGGGAGACGCAGGACCGTCAGCGCGACATCGCCGCTGCCGAGGCTGCGTGGGAAGTGTCCCGCGAAATGCTGCGTGATCCGTCCATCGGGCTGGTCGTGCTGGATGAGTTGAACATTGCGCTCAAACACGGCTATCTCGATCTGGAACAGGTGCTGACTGACCTGCAAGCCCGTCCGCCGATGCAGCACGTACTGGTCACCGGACGCGGTGCAAAACCTGAAATGATTGATCTGGCCGACACCGTGACGGAAATGAATGTGGTTAAACACGCTTTCCAGGCCGGCATCAAAGCCCAGAAAGGCATCGAACTGTGAGTGTTCAAGCATGAGAGAGTCGCGTCATTGCCCGGCGGTGTTGATCGCCGCGCCGGCTTCCGGTCAGGGCAAGACCACCGTTACCGCCGCTTTGGCCCGACTGCACCGCAATCAGGGGCGCAAGGTGCGGGTGTTTAAATGTGGCCCGGATTTCCTCGACCCGATGATTCTGGAGCGTGCCAGCGGTGCGCCGGTGTATCAGGTCGATTTGTGGATGGTGGGCGCGCAGGAAAGTCGACGTCTGCTGTGGGACGCCGCGGGTGAGGCAGACCTGATCCTCATTGAAGGGGTGATGGGGCTGTTTGATGGCACGCCGTCCAGCGCTGACCTGGCGCGTCACTTCGGGGTGCCGGTACTGGGCGTGATTGATGGCACCGCAATGGCTCAAACCTTCGGCGCCTTGGCGCTAGGGCTTGCGCGGTATCAGCCGGACCTGCCCTTTGCCGGGGTGTTGGCCAATCGGGTGGGTACGGTGCGTCACGCGCAATTGCTTGAAGGCAGTTTGACCGAAGGGTTGCGCTGGTATGGCGCGCTGTCCCGGGAAACCGGCATCGAATTGCCCAGTCGTCACTTGGGGCTGGTGCAGGCCAGCGAGTTGAATGACCTGGACGCACGCCTGGATGCGGCCGCCGACGCCCTCGCCAGCACCTGCGAGGTAGCGCTGCCACCCGCTGTTGAGTTCGCGGCGCCCGAGCCGGTAAAGGTCGAGCCATTGTTGGCGGGCGTCCGGATTGCCGTGGCGCGGGATGAAGCGTTCGCTTTTACATACGGCGCGAGCTTGGCTTTACTGCGCGACATGGGCGCTGAGCTGCTGTTCTTTTCGCCGATCCGCGACACGCAGCTTCCTGCGGCGCACAGCCTGTATTTGCCGGGAGGCTACCCGGAGTTGCATCACCTTGAGCTGTCGCGTAACCACGCGATGCTCGACGCGATTCGCGCTCACCACGCTGCAGGCAAGCCGTTACTGGCGGAGTGTGGCGGCATGCTGTACCTGCTCGATGCCTTGACGGATGTCGACGGCCAGCGTGCTGAATTGGTGGGCGTGCTGGCGGGGGAGGCAACCATGCAAAAGCGTCTCGCGGCACTGGCGTTGCAAGCTGTTGACATGCCCGAAGGCCTGCTGCGCGGTCATACCTATCACCACTCGCTGACCAGCACTGAGCTGCAACCCATTGCCCGCGGCCTGAGCCCTAACGGGGGGCGCGGTGCCGAAGCGGTGTATCGCGAAGGCCGTATGACGGCGTCTTATGTGCACTTTTACTTTCCCTCCAATCCCAAGGCCGTGGCTGCGCTGTTCGCGCCCTGTGCTGTGAAGGTGCCATGAGCGACAACGCATTCAGTTCCCAAGAGCGCGCAGCGGTGTATCGCGCCATCGCCGAGCGCCGCGATATGCGCCATTTCAGTGGGGGAACGGTCGCCCCCGAACTGCTGGCCCGCTTGCTCGAAGCGGCGCACCAAGCCCCCAGCGTGGGTTTGATGCAGCCGTGGCGGTTTATCCGCATCACCAACCGTGAACTGCGCGCCAAGGTTCAGGCGCTGGTGGAAGAGGAGCGTGTACGCACCGCCCAAGCGCTGGGCGAGCGTTCTGATGAATTCATGACCCTTAAGGTCGAAGGCATCAACGACTGCGCCGAAGTGCTGGTTGCCGCATTAATGGACGATCGCGAGAAGCATATTTTCGGGCGCCGCACGTTGCCGGAGATGGACATGGCGTCGTTGTCCTGTGCCATTCAAAACCTGTGGCTGGCGGCCCGGGTTGAAGGGTTGGGCATGGGCTGGGTGTCGTTGTTCGAGCCGCAAGCACTGGCGGATCTGCTGGGCCTGCCTGCCGGCGCAAAACCGTTGGCGGTGTTGTGCCTGGGGCCGGTCGAGGCGTTTTATCCGGCGCCTATGCTGGTGCTGGAAGGGTGGGCGCAGGCGCGTCCTCTCAACGAATTGGTGTACGAGAACTATTGGGGGGTGAGCCCATGAGTGTGGCGTTGCTGTGCGTCGCCGGGGTGGCGTTGGACGCATTGCTGGGTGAGCCCAAACGCTGGCATCCGCTGGTTGCGTTCGGCCGTATGGCAGACCGCATCGAACAGCGTTTTAATTCCGGTGGACGTGGCTGGCGCAGTCACGGCGTGACCGCTTGGGTGTTGGCCGTGATTCCGTTGACGATTTTGGCCACGGCGTTGTCATGGCTGCCTTATATCGGTTGGCTGGTGGACATTCTGGCGCTGTATTGCGCGCTGGGCATGCGCAGCCTTGGCGAACACGTGCAACCTGTGGCTGAGGCGTTGCGCAGTCAGGATCTGGATCACGCCCGCACCCGTGTGGGTTATCTGGTCAGCCGCCAGACCAGCGAACTGGACTCGACCGAAGTGGCGCGGGCCGCCACCGAGTCGGTGCTGGAAAACGGCAGCGACGCGGTGTTTGCAGCGATTTTCTGGTTTGTCGTGGCGGGTGCTCCCGGCGTGGTGCTCTATCGTTTGAGTAATACCCTCGATGCCATGTGGGGCTATCGCACTGAACGGTTCGAACGTTTTGGCTGGGCTGCTGCGCGCATCGACGATTTGCTTAACTACGTGCCTGCGCGTCTGGTCGCCCTGACCTACGCACTGCTGGGCAAAACTCGGCTCGCCATGCAGTGTTGGCGAACGCAGGCGCCGCACTGGGACAGCCCCAACGCGGGCCCGGTCATGGCGGCCGGTGCTGGCGCGCTGGGGGTCGCACTGGGTGGCCCGGCGATTTACCACGGTGAATTGCACGAGCGCCCGCAGTTGGGTGAAGGCCCGCCCGCCGACGCCGATTCCATCGGGCGCGGCTGGCAATTGGTGCAGCGTGGCGTGTGGCTGTGGCTGCTGATTCTGTGTGTCGGGAGTGAGTTTTATGCTTGAGCACGGTGGACGTTTGCGACAGGCAGCCCTGCAATACGGGATTGCCGAAGCTGACTGGCTGGACCTGTCCAGCGGTCTGGCGCCCTGGCCCTTCACAATCCCTGTTATTCCCGAGCGGGCCTGGGCGCGCTTGCCCGAAACCGATGACGGTCTTGAACAGGCCGCGTGCAGCTATTACGGCGCCCCTGAAGTCTTGCCTGTGCCGGGTTCGCAATGTGCGATCCAGTTGCTGCCCCGTCTGCGTCGCAGTGGCAAGGTCGGCGTGCTGTCGCCGTGTTATGCCGAGCATGCAGAGGCCTGGCGCCGCAACGGGCACATCGTGCGCGAAATCCTGGAGCAGGAAGTCGATTTTTATCTCGACACGCTGGACGTGCTGGTGGTGGTCAACCCCAATAATCCGACGGGCCTGAGCCTGTCACCCGAACGGTTGCTGGACTGGCATGCGCGCCTGGTACAGCGCGGCGGCTGGCTGGTGGTGGACGAAGCGTTCATGGACAACACCCCTGAGTTGAGCCTGGCGCCGCAGAGCCAGCGTACCGGCCTGATTGTGCTGCGTTCGTTCGGCAAGTTTTTCGGGCTGGCGGGGGTGCGTCTTGGCTTTGTGCTGGCGGAACTCAAGCTGCTCAAGTTGCTCGCTGAGCACGTCGGCCCGTGGGCTGTCAGCGGACCGACGCGGGTGCTGGGGCAAGCGTGCCTGCTCGACACCGAGGCGCATGCCCGGCAACGCCAGCGCAGCGAGCAGGCCAGCCAGCGTCTGGTGGCGATGCTCAGTCAGTACGGGTTGCCTGCACAGGGCGGCTGTGCACTGTTTCAGTGGCTGATCACCCCGCACGCTGAGCACCTCTACGACTTCATGGCCCGGCGCGGCATACTCCTGCGCCTGTTTGCCCATAACAGCAGCCTGCGTTTTGGCCTTCCCGCCGAGGAGGCCCATTGGCTGAAGCTGGACCTGGCTTTGCAGGCTTACACCAAGGAAATCCCATGAGCACGTTGATGGTGCAAGGCACCACGTCCGATGCGGGCAAAAGTACATTGGTAACGGCGTTGTGCCGTTGGTTGACCCGTCAAGGCGTGCGTGTGGTGCCTTTCAAGCCGCAGAACATGGCGCTCAACAGTGCGGTGACAGCTGAGGGCGGCGAGATCGGTCGCGCCCAGGCCGTTCAGGCGCAGGCTGCCGGGCTGGCGCCGCACACCGACATGAACCCGGTATTGCTCAAACCCAACAGCGACACCGGCTCGCAAGTGATCATTCACGGGCGTGCCGTGACCAGCATGAACGCGGTGGCTTATCACGATTACAAAACCATCGCGATGGAGGCTGTGCTGGCCTCCCATGCACGTCTGAGTGCGGCCTATCCCGTGGTGATGGTCGAAGGCGCGGGGTCGCCGGCCGAGATCAATTTACGCGCAGGCGACATTGCCAACATGGGCTTTGCCGAAGCGGTGGATTGCCCGGTGATTCTGATTGCCGACATCAATCGCGGCGGCGTTTTCGCCCATTTGGTCGGCACCCTCGAACTGCTGTCGGAAAGCGAACAGGCACGGGTTCAGGGTTTTATCATTAACCGTTTTCGCGGCGATATCGCATTGCTGCAACCGGGGCTCGACTGGCTGGAGCAACGGACGGGCAAGCCGGTGATCGGAGTGCTTCCTTATGTGATGGACCTGCACCTTGAAGCCGAAGACGGCATCGATCAGCGTCAGATCAGTAAAGAGGGGCATGTGCTGAAGGTGGTGGTGCCGGTGCTGCCGCGCATCAGCAACCACACCGATTTTGACCCGCTGCGTTTGCATCCCCAAGTGGATGTGCAGTTTGTCGGGCCGGGCCAGTCGATTCCAGCCGCCGACCTGATCATCCTGCCGGGTTCCAAAAGCGTGCGCAGTGACTTGGACTACCTGCGCGCCAATGGCTGGGACGCGGTCATTGAGCGGCATTTGCGCTATGGCGGCCGGGTGTTGGGGATTTGCGGTGGCTTGCAAATGCTTGGCGAACAGGTACACGACCCGCTGGGCCTCGAAGACGCGCCGGGTTCCAGCGACGGGCTGGGCCTGTTGGCGTTTAGCACGCAGCTGGAAGCTGAAAAACAACTGCGTAATGTCCGCGGGCGGCTTGCGCTGGAAAACGCCGAGGTCAGTGGTTATGAGATTCACGCCGGGGTAACCAGCGGGCCAGCCCTTGAACAGCCCGCGGTGCGGCTCGAAGACGGCCGATGCGATGGCGCGCTTAGCGCAGACGGGCAAATCATCGGGACTTACGTGCATGGCCTGTTCGAGTCGCCCGCAGCGTGCAGTGCCCTGCTGCGCTGGGCCGGCCTGCGCAACGTCCAGTCTGTGGACTACCACGCGCTGCGTGAGCGCGATATTGAGCGGTTGGCTGATCTGGTGGAAAACCATTTGGACACCGACCGCTTGCGCCAGCTGTGCGGGCTTGAATAACCCGGTGATCGCTGCCGCAGGCTGATTTTTTAGAGGTTCATGAACATGCTGCAACTGATTTTGGGCGGTGCCCGTTCGGGTAAGAGCCGTCTGGCAGAAACGCTGGCAGCCGGCTCGGGGTGCGCGGTGACCTACATCGCCACCAGCCAACCGCTTGACCTGGAGATGAATGACCGTGTTCGTCACCACCGCGAGCGGCGTCCTGCCGATTGGGGGTTGATTGAAGAGCCGTTGGCATTGGCCCGCGTGCTGCGCGAAAGTGCCCGTGCCGATACATGCCTGCTGGTGGACTGCTTGACGTTGTGGTTGACCAACCTGTTGATGCTCGAAGACCCGCAACGCCTGATCGCTGAGCGTGATGCCTTGCTGGCGTGCCTGACAGCGCTGCCGGGAGAGATCATTTTTGTCAGCAATGAAACCGGAATGGGTGTCGTGCCGCTGGGCGAGTTGACGCGCCGTTATGTCGATGAAGCCGGTTGGCTGCATCAAGCTTTGGCCGAGCGCTGTGAGCGGGTTGTGTTGACCGTCGCAGGCTTGCCCCTGACGTTGAAAGGAACTGCCTTATGAACACGCCGTGGTGGCTGCGCCCGTGTAAATCCCTTGACCGTGACGTACAAAAGGCAGCTGCCGAGCGTCAACAGCAATTGACCAAACCTGCTGGTTCACTGGGGCAGCTCGAAACCCTGGCGATTCAACTGGCCGGGCTGCAAGGGCGGGTCAAACCGCGTGTCGATCAGTTATGGATCGCCCTTTTCGCCGGAGATCACGGGGTGGTGGCCGAGGGTGTTTCAGCGTACCCACAAGCCGTGACCGGGCAAATGCTGCACAATTTTGTCAGTGGCGGTGCGGCGATCAGTGTGCTGGCACGGCAATTGGGCGCGCAACTGGACGTGGTTGACCTGGGGACGGTCACGCCGATGCTCGATCTGGCGGGTGTCCGTCATTTGCAATTGGGGGCGGGCACGGCGAACTTCGCCACGGGGCCGGCCATGACGGACGCACAAGGCCTGAAGGCCTTGCAAGCAGGGCGCGACAGCGTGATACGGGCCCGTGAGGACGGTGGGGAACTGTTTATCGGCGGCGAAATGGGTATTGGCAACACCGCCTCCGCCAGTGCGGTGGCCAGCGCGTTGCTTCAATGCCCGGCATCGTTGTTGACGGGCCCCGGTACAGGGCTGGACGCTGCGGGCGTCAGCCACAAAGCACGGGTAATTGAGCAGGCGTTGGCGTTCCATGCTGGCTGGCTGGACGATCCGCTGCAAACGTTATTCCGTCTCGGTGGTTTTGAAATCGCCGCGCTGGCGGGCGCGTATGTGGCCTGCGCCCAAGAAGGGCTTGTGGCGTTGGTGGATGGCTTTATCTGTACGGTCGCGGCGATGGTTGCCGTGCGTTTGAATCCCGAGTGCCGTCAATGGATGGTCTTCAGCCATCGCGGAGCCGAACAGGGGCATCGTCACGTGCTCGAGAGCCTCGCAGCAGAGCCTCTGCTTGATCTTGGCCTACGGCTGGGCGAAGGCAGCGGGGCGGCACTGGCGGTGCCGTTGCTGCGGCTGGCCTGTGACCTGCATGGGCAAATGGCGACGTTTGCCGAAGCAGCCGTGGCGGATCGCCCGGCATGATTGTGCGCCTGGACCTGTTGCGCCATGGGGAAACCGAACTGGGCGGTGGCCTGCGCGGCAGTCTGGACGATGCGCTGACCGAACTGGGCTGGTCGCAAATGCGCGAGGCGGTTCAGGGACAGGGGCCGTGGGAGCGGATTGTCAGCTCGCCATTACAGCGCTGCCGCCTGTTTGCGCAGGATCTGGCTGCGTCCCTGGACCTGCCGTTGACCCTCGACAAGGATCTTCAGGAGTTGCACTTTGGCGTGTGGGAAGGGCAGAGCGCGGCGGCCTTAATGGAAACCGATGCTGAGGCGTTGGGCTTGTTCTGGTCAGACCCGTATGCCTTTACCCCGCCTGAAGGGGAGCCGGTGCTGGAGTTTGCCGAGCGTGTGATGGCAGCGGTTCTGCGGCTGCAACACCAGTACGCGGGTCAAAAAGTGCTGGTGGTTTGCCACGGTGGTGTGATCAAACGGTTATTGGCTCAAGCTCGCGGCTTGCCCCGCGAACAGTTGCTGAACGTCGCGGTGCCCCACGGCGCCTTGCTGCACGTGCAAGTGAGCGCTGAGGGTGAGTTGCATGAGGTGAGCGCATGAGGGGGCCGTTCTGGATTGCCTTGCAATTTTTGAGCAGTTTGCCGGTGCGGTTGCCCGGTATGCCGTCACCTCGGGAAACCGGCCGTTCGCTCCTGTATTACCCGCTGGTGGGCCTGCTGTTGGGCGCTGTTTTGTGGGGCGTGAACGTGTGCTTGTCAGGCGCGCCGCTCATGTTACATGCCGCCCTGCTGCTAACGGTGTGGGTGCTGTTCAGCGGCGGGTTGCACCTGGACGGCCTGGCGGACAGCGCTGATGCGTGGTTGGGCGGGTTTGGTGATCGCGAGCGCACGCTGACCATCATGAAAGACCCACGCAGCGGCCCGATTGCCGTGGTGGTCTTGGTGTTGGTGCTGCTGCTTAAGTTCTCTGCCTTGCTGGCGATGATCGAGCAGCAACAGTACGTGGCGTTGCTGATTGTGCCGCTGATCGGGCGCAGTGCGTTGCTGGGTGTGTTTTTGACCACACCTTATGTGCGCGCCGGTGGGCTGGGGCAGGCGCTGGCCGATCATTTGCCGCGCTCGACAGGCTGGTGGGTGCTGGGCGTCAGCGCGTTGGTTGGTGTGCTGCTGGGGGGGATGAGTGGCGTGTGGTCGCTGGTCTTGGCCATCATCGGGTTTGCGTGGTTGCGCCGAATGATGATGCGTCGATTGGGCGGCACCACCGGCGATACCGCCGGCGCGCTACTGGAGTTGCTTGAGGTGTGGGTATTGGTCGGTCTGGCCCTGATCGGGTAGCCACCGTTTTGAACGGGAATGAGCCGCCGGGGCAGTCGCGGCGTATTTCGGGCTGGCTTAGGCTTCCACAGCGGCTAAGGTTTTATTCTTGTAACTCTTTTATTGCGGGTATATACATACAAAATGTTACCAACCCAGTGTTTATGCACCAACCTGCGGCGTGCGGCGCGTGGCGTCAGCAGGCATTACGACGGCGCCCTGGATGGCTTGGGGATCAACGTTGCCCAGTATTCACTGCTCTGCAACCTCAAGCGTATGGACCGACCGAGCATTTCCAGCCTTGCCGAAGCGATGGGGCTGGACCGCAGCACGCTGGGCCGCAATTTGCGGGTGCTTGAGGGGATGGGGTTGGTGAAGCTCTCTGAAGGCGCTGATCAGCGTAACCGACTGGTGTGCCTGACCGAGGCGGGTAATGAGCGTCTTGCTGCGGCCCTGCCCGCGTGGGAGCGCGCGCAGCAACGCTTGATGGACCGCTTGGGTGACGCGCGACGCGCCCAACTTTTAGAACTGTTGAACGAATTGGCAGGCACTGACTAAGGGTAAGTCGCGTGTCTTCAAAGGGTTTATACCCGCTCCCGGAGAATAAAAATGACAACGGTGTGGCGTAATAGCGGTTGGGTCTTGCTGGGCAGCGCGCTGATCTTGGCGCTGTCCTTGGGCGTGAGGCATGGCTTCGGCCTGTTTCTGCCGCCGATGAGTGCGCAGTTCGGCTGGGGCCGAGAAGTCTTTGCGTTCGCTATCGCTTTGCAAAATTTGATTTGGGGCTTGGCGCAGCCTTTCACCGGGGCGCTGGCGGACCGGTTTGGCGCGGCCAAGGTCGTGATCGTCGGCGGCGTGCTATACGCGGTGGGTCTGGTCATGATGGGGATGTCCGATTCGCCGCTGTCGCTGTCATTGAGCGCAGGGCTGCTGATCGGGATTGGCCTGTCGGGCACTTCGTTCTCCGTGATCCTCGGTGTCGTAGGGCGTGCCTTGCCGCCTGAAAAGCGCAGCATGGGCATGGGGATCGCCAGCGCAGCAGGTTCCTTCGGGCAGTTCGCCATGCTGCCTGGCACGCTGGGGCTGATCGGCTGGCTCGGTTGGTCAACGGCCTTATTGGTGTTAGGCCTGTTGGTTGCGCTGATCGTGCCGCTGGTGAGCATGCTCAAAGATCGCCCCATGCCCGCACTGGGCGGCGAACAGACCCTCAAACAAGCGTTGCACGAGGCGTGCAGCCACTCGGGGTTCTGGCTTTTGGCCTTTGGTTTTTTCGTCTGCGGTTTTCAGGTGGTCTTTATCGGCATTCATTTGCCGGCCTATCTGGTTGATCAGCATCTGCCTGCGACTGTCGGTACGTCTGTGCTGGCACTGATCGGTCTGTTCAATATCTTTGGCACCTACACGGCAGGTTGGCTGGGCGGGCGGATGTCCAAGCCACGCTTGTTGACCGGCCTCTATTTAGCGCGGGCGGTGGTCATCGTGCTGTTCTTGTGGGCGCCGGTTACGCAGTTCAGTGCTTACTTGTTCGGTATGGCCATGGGTTTTTTGTGGCTGTCGACGGTGCCCCTGACCAACGGTACGGTAGCGACACTGTTTGGTGTGCGTAACCTGTCGATGCTGGGCGGCATCGTTTTTCTGTTCCACCAGTTGGGGGCATTTTTGGGTGGCTGGCTCGGCGGTGTGGTCTACGATCAAACCGGGAGTTATGACTTGATCTGGCAGGTTTCGATTGTTTTGAGCCTGTTGGCGGCGGCCCTTAATTTACCGGTGCGCGAGCGGCCCGTTGCGCGTTTGCAATTGCAGGAGCGTGGGGTGTGAGTTCAACCTGGATCTGGCTGGGTGGCTTGGGTGCGGGGTCGGCCCTTATCGCTCTGGCATGGTGGGGCTGGCATCAGGGTGGACTGGCGTTGCTGCAACTGGGCATGGCTACTTGCTAGTTCATGGGCCGGGCGCGTAAGTTCAGGGCCTGTATTTTTTAAAAGGACACCAATGATGCTCAAGCGCTGGATTGCGATGCCCGTACTGTTGTTGGCGTGTGCAGGACCTGTTTGGGCGGCACAATGCCCGCCGCTGCTCGAAGGTTCGTTGCCCAAGTTGCGATCAAAAGAGTCCATCGACTTGTGCCAACGCTTTGCCGGAAAGCCGCTGGTCATTGTCAATACCGCAAGTTTCTGCGGGTTCGCGCCCCAATTCAAAGGGCTTGAAGCGTTGAATCAACGCTATAAGGATCAGGGGCTTGAGCTGATTGGCGTGCCCTCGGATGACTTCAAGCAAGAGGCCAAGGATGGGGAAGAGACTGCCAAGGTGTGTTACGTGAACTACGGCGTGACGTTCACCATGACCAATCCGCAGAAAGTTCGTGGGGCAGATGCAACGCACCTCTTCAAAGTGCTGGCTGAGCAAAGCAGCGCGCCAAAGTGGAACTTCTATAAATACGTGGTGGACCGTCAGGGCAATGTGATTGCCAACTTTTCCAGCCTGACAAAGCCCGACAGTCCGGAGCTGATCGAGGCGATCGAAAAGGCCATTGCTTCAAAACCCTGATTAACGGCCAATAAAAAATCCCCGCGCTCGTCACCGAGGCGGGGATTTTTTAATTCAGCAGATGAACCGTGAGGTTCGTCGCGAATTAGAACTTGTAGGTTGCACCCACTGCAAAGCCGTTTGCGCTGTTTTCATATTTGGCGCTGTAACGGTTGATGCCCTTCGCGTCGTTGACTTTCACGGACTCTTCTTTGAGGTAAGAGTAAGCCACGTCAATAGTCAGGTCGTCAGTGATTGCGTAGCCAGCACCCAGGCTGAAGATTGTCCGGTCACCGGTAGGAATACGTGGCGAACGGTTGGTGTTGTTGGTAGGCGACTGGTCCCATGTCAGACCGGTACGCACAATCCACTGTTTGTTCAACTGATAAGACGTACCGATGGCGTAAGCCCAAGTGTCATGCCAGTTTTGCTCTTCTTTGATGGTGGTGAACGCCTGAGCGCCGCCCGGACCTGCGTTGGCAACCGTAACGCCTTCGTTTTTAACGGTTATGTCTTTCAGGCGGCTCCAACGTGTCCAGGTAGAACCGGCATAGACTTTCCAAGCATCAGACAGGTCTTGTGTGACGGACAGATCCCAGGATTCAGGGGTGTCGATCGACAACGAAGCATCATAGCGGTTGCTTTTCAGCAATTGAGGCGGAGTACCCGCGCCCGCTTCAATGTCGGTGTGGCCTTTGAGCTTGTAGCTGACTTTGGAGTGGTAGGTCAGGCCGACACGGGTAGTGTCAGTGGCTTGCACCAAAATACCGGCGTTCCATCCCAGAGCGGTGTCATCACCTTTGATCTTTACATGGGCTTCAGGTGTTCCTGGTACCAATGCAAGATCGGATTCCAGTTTGCCGGCAATGCGGTTGATGGTTGGACCGAAACCGATCGACACCTTGTCATTGAACGCGTAGCTGACGGTCGGTTGGAAGGTGACAACTGCAACGTCGCTAGTACTGCCGAAAGCGCGACCCTGGAAGCTTTTTTCATATTCAGTGGCGAGGCCAAAGGGCGCGTATACACCGAAACCTACAGCCCACTGATCATTGATGCGGTTCGTGTAGAAACCCATTGGAACACCGGTGAAGGGAACCATGTCACCTTTGTTGGTTCCCCGGGCATTACCTCGCGCATCTTTGATATCGGTTGTTGCGTCAATGACTGCAACGCCACCGGTCACTTGCTGACCTTGTAGGCGGGACATACCGGCAGGGTTACCAAATACGGTGCTTGCATCATCCGCTTGAGACGAACGACCTGCGAAACCGGTCCCCATACCGCTGACGCTTTGTTCGTTGAGGGCGAAGCCACTGGCGAAAATCTGGCTGGAAGCCAAAGTGACGGCGAGGCTAAGTGTGGTCTTGAGCATTACTTTTTTCATTATTAGAACTCCTTTTGATCACCGGGTGGAAAGCTACCAACATTTTTGTTTAAGCGCTATAGGCCAAATCGCAGGAGATAGCGTTGTTTTGTAGGACAATCCTACCGGTTTTAGGTCTTTTTCTAGTTGTTAAGGCGGTTGGAAATCTCAGGCCACCTGGTTGAGATGTGTAACGCAGATGCGCCAAGCATGAGCGAAGTCACGTAAACGTCCTTGTGGCTCAAAGACTTGGCGCCAAACTTTGGCCATGCCCACTACATCGTTGGTTTTCGGGATGATGGCTTTTTGCTCTTCAATCAACATCCATGCGATTGCGGTGGCGTAACGCAAATTTACAGTTAGCTCGAGGTGAGGACTGCATAAAAAAGCGTGTTGACTGGCGAGCCCCCTTACAAGGCTTGCCAGATCCGGGTCATGTGCGAGGTAGTCATCCCACAGCGCGGCGTGTCGAGGTTCACGAATACTGTAAAGACCATGCCCGCGTCGGTCGTGGAGTGCGGAGCCCAAGTTGGACTGACTTGCAGCAATGCCCAGCAACAACGCCTCTGCATCAGGATTGTTCATGCCTAAATAAAGAAGCGTTGGCCGGATCACGTAAAGTCTCAACTCCCTGGCAGCAATACCCATGGCAACCTCGAAGCCTGAAATTGGCCGGCTACACCCAGGCGCTTGGCAGCGATGAGTCGGTAGGGTTCGCCGGAAGCGGAATGAACCGCTTGAGTTGAAGTGTAGTGTCATATCTTTGCTGTAACGGACTGTTTTTAAAACATTTGCAGCATCTAGGCTGTAGCTATATACCCGCAAGTAATTAAATAATGCGGTATATTTCTTAAATTCAAGACAACAAAAAGCCCCACTATTGGAGCAGGGCTTGTTGTATAGACGCTGGGCGCGTTGTCAGGCGATCAATGCCTGACGTGTCCGGTCAATCACAGCTTGCAGGGGTTCTGCGCTGGAATATTGATCCGGGTACAGGCGTTCGCTGTGACGTGCGATGCCGTGTTCGTTGACCAGTGTGAAGCTAAAGCAGCCTTTGCGAGCGGCCATAATCAGGCAGTTCATAGGAGCGAAGGCGTTGGTTAGGGTGCGAATGGCATCCTGAGTATGGATTTGAGTAGACATAGTTATTAGGTGTTCCTGCAAATGACACGGATATGATCCGTGCAACGTTAAAACGTTCCAGTGACGTCGAGCCATCTTTGGCGTGACGAAGAACCTGACTGGAACAAAGCCGCCAGTTGGAGCGCATTTAAGTATGTGGCGCTTGGGCTGGCAGGTAGGTACTTAGGAGGGCAGGCAATCACAACAAGAGCTAAGGTTCCGTGCTCGGGGTGAAGATCCTGATCAATTGGCAGGTTGGTTCTGTCAGAGTAAAAGCGCTTGGCGATACCCTTTGTGTTTGTTCAAAGGCCGTATCGTCGCAAGATTTACCTGGAAACCATCGAGGGGGTCGATCCCGTGTGTATCAGCGTGGCTTCTCTTTAGGGAAGGTGGCTGGGGGATTTGTTCGGCCCGAATTGACTTTCAGCTTGGTACTAACGCTGCGGATACTAACGGCTTGAAAAAATAAACGCAACTGTGCTAGCCAAAATACTTTCTGTGCCTGCTGAAGTGCGGCCGTGAGCCGTTAGTCGGTTTTTGTCAAAATGCCACTCGATAGGGCAGGGGTACAAGGGTTAGCGAACGCCTTTGAATGACGAACCCAGTGGGGTCGCAGTCCTACAGATTTCAGTACGTTTTGAGTCCATTCCTGCTGCTGAGTGTGAACTTGTGCACATTTGCAGTGCGTCATATAAACGCACTGCAGGCAGAAAGCCACGCAGGCGCTTAGCCTGTTTCGCAAATTTAAGTCAATGAAAAACATCGTTTTTTTTAATTGGTGAAAAAATCGTCAGTTTGACCCTGACCCCCGCCCTGTGGGGGTTTGACGAGGGCAAAAGGGGGTTGTCCACTGACTTATCCACAGGATCTGTGGATTGTCCCACTCCGTTGCTCTAGGCTCTGTACGTAAACCCAAGAAATACGATTTTCTGTAAAATACACCGCCATTAAAGCCAGGAGGCCAAGATGG
>NZ_NQKI01000036.1 GCF_002269125.1 Pseudomonas lundensis
AATCCGCGGTGAATGCACCGGCAGTAATCAGGCCCTGTTTGGTGCCGGTGATGGACATGTACGCTGGCGTCGCCATTGATGCTCTCCTTGCTGAAAAATAAGGACTTGAAAGGCCTAAATGCCGGTCAAGTGCTGAATGGAGTAACCAAAGTTCATGCCAACTTTTATCAAGCCATTTAAAAACAAGGAGTTACATCAAGTAAGGAATTTGGTTGATTATTTTTTAAACAAAAAACCCTAAAAAGTGCGCAAGAAGTTGCGCAGTACTGTGCAACTTCTTGCGCACTCGTCTACAGATCACGGTTTATATGTCATGTGGCAATGTATCCACACGGTTATCCACACTTGAGTGCGCAACTTCTTGCGCAGTCGCGAAAAATGAGAAACTTCAGAAACGCGATTTTTAAAAGTCTGTTCAGTTTAAAAACAGGCTGTTTTTAGCCCTCAAAATAGTCATTGAGCAGAGCTAAAAATCAGGGGCATTTGGGTAGGCATAACGACAGCGCCTCCCCCCCTCGGCAAAGGCTCTGTTGGTACTGAGCAGAACAGACTTCAAAGATTGGATGGAAGCCCTGCGAGGCTCAAACACAGCGACCAACGGCACAAGCCAAGCGCTTTACGTCGAGAAAAAAATCGGTGAATCAAGGACCGTAGACATCAGCACGCGTGACATCGAACTGTTCCAGCCGCTGTTACTTAAACAAGGACTCGCCCAAACGGCCGTGAATGACATTTCTATGATTGTCAGGCACATCGAGGTCAACATTTTTTTGAGACGGGACTCGCAAATCCACCCCTCTGGGCAGCATCAGTCATGGGGGGTACTGATGCTCAAGTGCTGGGCGGGACTGTCTTTATCTGACGTGATCTAGAAGCCGTACGGTGCAGGTACGCTGGCCGCCAGTGGTTCGAGAATGTCCTTTCATCAAATCCCGGAAACGAAAAAGCCCCTGAAATGTTCAAACATTTCAGGGGCTTAGTCGTATTCAATAATGGCGGAGAGATAGGGATTCGAACCCTAGGTACTGTCGCCAGTACAACGGATTTCGAATCCGTCCCATTCGGCCACTCTGGCATCTCTCCAACGGCGCGCATCATAACAGCACTTTTGATTCAGGCAAACCTTATTTTCAAAAAAACTGCGTGCTATCAGATGCTTGCGCGTTTTTACTGCTTAAAGCGGAACACCCAGGCGGTTTGCCACTTCTTCGTAGGCTTCGATGACGTCGCCCAACCCCTGACGGAAACGGTCTTTGTCCATCTTCTTGCCGGTGGCTTTGTCCCACAGACGGCAGCCGTCCGGGCTGAACTCGTCGCCCAGTACGATCGACCCGTCATGGAACACGCCGAATTCGAGTTTGAAGTCGACCAGCATCAGGCCGGCGTCGTCAAACAGCTTGCTCAGCACCTCGTTGACTTTGAGCGACAGCTCTTTCATGCGCACCAGTTGCTCGGCCGTACCCCAACCAAACGCCACTACGTGGGATTCGTTGATGAACGGGTCGCCTTTGGCGTCGTCTTTGAGGAACAGTTCGAAAGTGTAAGGGTTGAGTTTCATGCCCTCTTCAACGCCCAGGCGCTTGACCAGGCTGCCCGCCGCATAGTTACGCACGACGCACTCAACCGGGATCATGTCGAGCTTTTTCACCAGGCATTCGTTGTCGCCCAGCAGTTTGTCGAATTGGGTCGGCACGCCGGCTTCTTCGAGTTTCTGCATGATGAAGGCGTTGAACTTGTTGTTCACCATGCCTTTGCGATCGAGCTGCTCGATGCGCTTGCCGTCGAACGCCGAGGTGTCGTTGCGGAACAGCAGGATCAAGCGGTTGGCGTCGTCAGTCTTGTAAACCGATTTCGCTTTACCGCGATAGAGTTCTTCACGTTTTTCCATGATGGGCTCCGCATGCTAAGTAGGTGGGCTAGGCGATTGTGCGCCAGTCTAGCCCTGAATCTTGATCGGCCAGTTGCAGCCAGTCCGGGTCGCACCCAAGGGTGTCGACGAAACATTGCCGGGCCAGCTGCGGCAGGTTGTTCTTGCTGCTCAGGTGGGCCAGCACCAGATGTTGCAGGTCTTTCCAGCCCAACTCGGCCACCAGGTTTGCAGCCTGATGGTTGTTCAAATGTCCTTCCTGACCGCCCACCCGCTGCTTGAGAAAGTACGGGTAGTGGCCACGGGCAAGCATGTCGCGACAGTGGTTGGACTCAATTATCAACGCATCCAGATCACGATAGCTGTGCAGTATGCCGTCGCAATAGGACCCCAGGTCAGTCAACAAACCGAAACGCCGTTGACCATCACTGAATACGTATTGCGTTGGCTCCTGTGCATCGTGGGCGACCCGGGTAACGCTGATATTCAACGCACCAATCTGCAACGTTTCGCCACCCGCCACATAACCGGCAGGCTCAAGGGGTTTGCGCATCCCGCGCTGGGTGCCACGGCTCATATAAACCGGCAAATTGTAACGCCGAGACAGTAAACCCACGCCATGCACGTGATCGGCATGTTCGTGGGTTACCAGAATCGCGCTCAGTTGGTGTGGGCTAACGCCCAACCGAACCAGGCGGCGTTCGGTTTCCCGCAGGGAGAAACCGCAATCAACCAATACATAGGTGCTGTCGCTGGCTATCAGCGTGCCATTCCCTTGGCTACCACTGCCGAGAACGGCAAAACGCATAGGATCAGCCCAAGTTGTCCTGGATCACGCTCAACACTTTGCGTGCCACTTCTGGCGACGCGACGGTATTGATGTTTTCTTCGACCGTCACTTGCACCGCGTCGCCCACCTTGCTCAGGCGAACCTGATAGCGCTCGGCGCGGGCTTCGACTTCTTCCTTGTCGGGCTTACTGCCAAACATACCGGCGAAGAAACCAGGCTTATCGTCTTTTTTCTGGGCTTTTTCAGCGAGGTTGATGTAGTACAAACCCAACGTGCGGTTGATATCTTCCACACGCCATTCGCCCTGCTCCAGCGCACGGCCCACGCTGGACCACGCACGGTCGAGGTCTTCGTTGAGGGTCAGCACCGGGTTGCCGCTGCCATCTTCGTTCAGGGTCACACGGGTCGGCGTGTCGAAATCGCGGGCCGCCAGTAGTGACACCGTACCGCCCTTGTCGGCGCTGCGGCTCATGCTGACCAGCATTTCGTTAACCAGCGCTGCATCCAGACCGGTGTTGACTGAACGGTTAGTGAAATCAACATTGGCCGTGCTGCCCGCAGGGCGGTTGGCACTGACCACATAGATTTCGCTGGTATTGCGCTGCACGCCAGGCTCGATGCGGACCCGCAGACGGGTTTCGCTGTCTGCGGCCAGACCACTGCTGCCCAGGTGACGGGCCATCGGGGAGGACAATTCGCTGGCGCCCTGCCACGTGGTGGTGAACTCGCCGGTTTGCGGGCGCTGTTCATCAATACGGAAGCCGTTGTCCTGGAAGAACTGAACGGCCAGCGGCCAGACTTCAGATGGAGAACGCTGCGCCATTAACCAGCGGCTGTCGCCGCTTTTTTGCAGGCTGAAATCGCTGGCGCTGGTGGTAGCCAACAAAGGCTGCGGACGCGGTACTTCAAATTCGCCCTTAACGTTGTCATCCGGCACGTTGCTCGGGATCGGCAACAGCGGCACAAGGCGCTTGTCAGTCTGCACACCCGGCGGCAATTGCATTGGCGCCGTTTGTTGCGCCTCCAGATAGTCACTGCCACGGTCCCGGAAATAACCCTCTGGACCCCACAGCCAACCGCAACCGCTGGTGCTGGAAATAATCACGGCTAGTGCGGAAAGTCCGGCCAATCGCTTCATGCGTAGTGCTTCCTCAATTAAACCAATACGCCGGACTGGCGCAGGGCCTGACGCAGCGGTTCGTGGCAGGCTTCGCTGAGCCAGGTGAGCGGCAGACGGATACCGTCCGGCATCATGCCCATCTCATGCAGCGCCCACTTCACGGGGATAGGGTTGGATTCGATAAACAGGGTTTTATTGAGCGGCATCAGCTTTTCGTGAATGCCACGTGCCTTGACGGCATCACCCGCAATCGCGGCAGCACACAGGTCGCTCATGGCGCGCGGGGCTACGTTGGCGGTCACGGAAATATTGCCTTTGCCGCCTAGCAGCATCAGCTCAACAGCCGTAGCGTCGTCACCGGAGTACACCAGGAAATCTTTGTTGACGCCGGCCAGGATGTCCTTCGCGCGCTGCAGGTCGCCTGTGGCTTCCTTGATGCCGATGATGTTCGGCACCGTCGACAGGCGCACTACCGTGGCAGGCAGCATGTCGCACGCGGTACGACCCGGAACGTTGTAGAGGATCTGCGGGATGTCGACCGCTTCAGCGATGGCTTTGAAGTGCTGATACAAGCCTTCTTGCGTTGGCTTGTTGTAGTAAGGCGTGACCAGCAGGCAAGCATCTGCACCTGCCGCTTTCGCATTGGTGGTCAGCTCGATCGCCTCACGGGTCGAGTTGGCGCCCGTACCGGCGATGACCGGAATACGCCCTGCGACTTGTTTGACAACGTGACGAATCACTTCGATGTGTTCGTTCACATCCAGCGTTGCCGATTCACCTGTAGTGCCAACGGCAACAATGGCGTTGGTGCCCTCTTGCAGGTGAAAGTCCACCAGTTTGCTCAGAGCGTCCCAATCCAGGCGACCTTGTGCATCCATAGGTGTGACCAGTGCCACCATACTGCCCGCAATCATGCAACCGCTCCTGCCGGAAAAAGAGAGCCGTAATGGTACTGGCGCCTTGACCCTTGCACAAGCAACAGCGCGCCCGATGAGCATTCCCCTTCGCGCTGCTTTTCGCTACCCTTCAGCCTTTGATTGGTACTGATGTGCACGCGGGCCTGTTTTACGGCTCTTTATATCGCGCTCAAAGCCCCACCCAAACGCCGCCGTGCCAGGTTTGCAATTTTCCAAACCTTGTGTGACGGCCACTGTGTGCGAGCAAGTCGCGCTCTATTCAGCGGTCCCTGACAGCGCGTGCACCGACCGTACCGACCACTCATCGTTTTAGGAAGGCTGAATGTCCACCCCCACAGTTCGCGAACAATTCCTTGTCATCAGTGCCCTTGGCGCCAACCCAATGGAGCTGACCAACGTCCTGTGCCGTGCCAGCCATGAGAACCGCTGCGCTGTCGTGACTTCGCGCCTGACGCGCCACGGCGAGTGCAGCGCACTGGTACTGGAAGTCACCGGCAGCTGGGATGCCCTGGCGCGCCTTGAGGCCGGTTTGCCAACACTGGCCAAAAAACACGCATTCACCGTCAACGTGATCCGCAGTGCAGCGCTCGAAACCCGCCCGCAAGCCTTGCCTTACGTGGCGTATGTCAGTTCGGCGTATCGCCCGGACATCATCAATGAGCTGTGCCAGTTCTTCATCGACCACAACGTCGAACTCGAAAACCTGACCTGCGACACCTACCAAGCCCCGCAAACCGGCGGCACCATGCTCAACGCCACGTTTACCGTGACCTTGCCGGCAGGCGTGCAAATCAGCTGGCTGCGCGATCAGTTCCTTGATTTTGCCGACGCGCTGAACCTGGATGCGCTAATTGAACCTTGGCGCCCACAGAACCCGATGTAAGGAGCGACCCATGGCTGTTGCAATTGATCAACCCGTCAGCGACTTCCAGATCGCGGCCACCAGTGAGAAAACCGTCAAACTGTCGGACCTCAAAGGCAAGCAGGTGGTGATTTACTTTTACCCCAAAGACAGCACGCCGGGCTGCACCACCGAAGGTCAGGGGTTTCGCGACCATTACGCCGATTTTCAGGCGGCCAATACCGACATTTTTGGCGTTTCACGAGACAGCCTGAAATCACACGAAAACTTCAAGGCCAAGCAAGGCTTCCCGTTCGAGCTGCTGAGCGACAAGGACGAAGCCCTGTGCCAGTTGTTTGACGTGATCAAGCTGAAAAAGCTCTATGGCAAGGAATACCTGGGCGTCGACCGCAGTACCTTCCTGATCGACAAAGAAGGCGTGTTGCGTCACGAATGGCGTGGCGTGAAGGTTCCCGGTCACGTTGAAGCCGTGCTGGAACGAGCCAAGGCGCTGAATAACGCCTGACGCCAGATAACCCGCAGGCGCTAGCCTGCTCCTGCGGGTAATGGTCCTTACTGACGCACCAGGCGCACGTTGTTGAACTCGACCGTTTCAGTAGAACGGTACGGGTTGATGTCCAACCCGCCGCGACGCACGTAACGTGCATACACGGTTAGCTTCTCGGGCTTGAGCAGGCGTTGCAGGTCGAGAAAAATCCGCTCAACGCACTGTTCATGGAAGTCGGAGTGCTGGCGGAAGCTCACCAGATACGCCAGCAGACTGGCGTGATCCAGCGCAGCGCCACGGTATTGCACCACCACGGTGCCCCAATCGGGCTGACTGGTCACCGGGCAGTTGGATTTGAGCAAATGGCTGTAAACGCTTTCCTCAATCACCTGCGAATCATCGCACTCCAAAAGCTCAGGACGCGGCTGCGCATAGTCACTGACTGTGATGTCCAGCCCGTCGATGCACACACCCGGCAAAACACCTACGCCATCAGCTTGCACTTCATCCAACGTCCGTACGCGAACGATGACAGGCTTGCCCGAAGCTTCTGACAAGTCGGATGTCAGGGTCTCAAGCAGGCTTGATGTATCCGTAAACACGGTCTGGTTGAGGGAGTTGAGGTACAACTTGAAGGACTTGGATTCCACAATGTTGGGCGAATCGGCGGCGAAACAAAACTCGCCAATGGCAACGACTGGTTTACCCGACGGCAATAGCCAGGACAGCTCGAAGCACGTCCAGTAATCCACCCCGACATAAGGCAGCGTTTCGGCGCTCAGCCCCAGCTCTGCCCATTTCGCAGCTCGCGGGATGGGGAATAGCAGGGACGGGGTGTAGGTGCTGATGTATTCACTGGACTTGCCCAGCGGCGAATGTTCGGCTGCGGGATGCATGACAAAAAACCTGGCTAGAAAAACCCGGTAATTCTATCGGGTTTACGCCCGGCTTTCAGCGCCCGCAGATGAACTTCACGATTTAAGGCGCCACTTTGAGCGTCCCGACCATGCCTGCCTGATAGTGACCGGGCACATTGCAGGCAAATTCAAGGTCGCGAGCATCGCTGAATGTCCAGGTCAGCTCTGCGGTTTTACCTGGCTCAACCAGCACGCTGTTGGGGTCATCGTGGACCATCCCGGTCATCGACATCGAACCCTGCCCCATCGCGCCATGGTCCATTCCCGAGTGATCCATACCCGAGTGATCCATACCCGAGTGGTTCATGCCCGTGGTGGTCATCGCCCCGCTTTGCTGCATCTTGAGCATTTCTTTCTGATGCTCGGCATGCATCGCCGCATCGCCCAGGTTGAATTCATGCAGCAGCTGCCCCTTATTCACCAGCACAAAACGCACAGTTTCACCCGGCTTTACATTCAGGGTCTTGGGCGAAAATGCCAGATCAGTCATTTCAATATTGACCGTGCGTGTCGCGCTGGCAGCCGGAGCAGGCTGGCCGATCTCAGAATGACTGCTCGGTGAAGCACCGGCCGAGACACTGAATGCCAGCACACATGCCGCAAGGGCTACACGATTACGTCGGGTCATGGGAACTCCAGAAGGCTACTATTCGAATACCCCCCCCCCACTTTAAGCCTCGGCACTGGCAGTCAACTGACCGCAAGATTACAACTTTGTCAGGATTACCCTTCGCCGCAAGCACCGCTGTATAAGGCTGAGGTATTTTTTTAATAGGTCGCCCATGAAACTGCTGATTGTTGAAGACCAGCCCAAAACCGGGCAATACCTGCGTCAGGGCTTGAGCGAGGCGGGTTTCATCACCGAGCTGGCTGCTGACGGTATTACCGGTCAGCACCTCGCCCTGACCGGCGACTATGCGCTGTTGATCCTCGATGTGATGCTCCCCGGACGCGATGGCTGGCAAATCCTGCAAGCGGTGCGCAGCGCCGGGCTGGACATGCCTGTGCTGTTTCTCACCGCCCGTGATGCTGTCGAAGACCGCGTTCATGGCTTGGAACTGGGGGCCGACGATTACCTGGTCAAGCCCTTTGCCTTTTCCGAGCTGTTGGCACGCGTGCGCAGCCTCATGCGGCGAGGCAGCAGTACCCCCCAAGAAACCAGCCTGCAACTGGCCGACCTGCGTCTGGACTTGATCCGCCGCCGTGTCGAACGCAACGGCCAGCGCATCGACCTCACTGCCAAGGAGTTCTCACTGTTGGAGTTGCTGCTCAGGCGTCAGGGTGAAGTGCTGCCCAAATCGCTGATTGCCTCTCAGGTGTGGGACATGAATTTCGACAGCGACACCAATGTCATCGAAGTCGCCATCCGCCGTCTGCGCCTGAAAATCGATGACAGCCACGAACAAAAGCTGATCCACACCGTGCGCGGCATGGGTTACGTGCTCGAAGAGCGCACGCCGTGATGCGTCGTCTGTCGCTGAGCAGTCGTCTGGCGCTGCTGTTCGCGGGTTGCACGGCGGTGGTGTCGCTGTTCGCCGGGGTGCTGTTCGGACGCGCCAGCGAGGTGCATTTCGTTGAACTGGATCAGCAACTGATGGAAGCCCGGCTTGCCGGACTGCGCAGCACGCTGCACGGGGTCAGCACTCTGGACCAGTTCTCCCTGCGTTTACCGGTGTTGCTGCAAGACTTGAGTCATCAGCCCGATCTGAGCATTCGCGTACGTGGCCCGGACGGTCACGTATGGTTCGACAGCTCATCCCGGCTGCCCAACGATTTGCCCACCTCACCCGGACTGGGCAGCCTGCAAATAAACGGCACCGATTATCGCGTACTCAATCCCCAGCCGGAATCCCCGGACGCGCCACGCTTGACGTTGCTGCTAGATATCACCCATCACCAACATTTCTTGCAGCGCATGCAACGCTTGATCTGGATGACCGTCGGCCTCTCAGCGCTGGCCACGGCAATCTTGGGCGCATGGGCCGCGCGCAGTGGCTTGCGTCCATTGCGCCGCATGAGCGCTATTGCGGCCAGCGTCTCGGCTGATTCGCTAAATTCACGCTTGCCCGAAGCGCAAATGCCTACGGAGCTTGCAGATTTGGCGCGTGCTTTCAATGCCATGCTGGAGCGGCTTGACGCGTCATTTCAGCGCCTGTCGGCCTTCTCCGCCGATATTGCACACGAGCTGCGCACACCGCTCTCCAACCTGCTGACCCACACCCAAGTCACGCTGACACGGCCGCGCGACATTGATGCCTACCGCGAAGCCCTGCACAGCAACCTCGAAGAGCTGCAATGGATGGCACAGCTGGTCAACGACATGCTGTACCTGGCCAAAGCCGACCACGGCCTGCTGACACCCAGGCGCGAACCGCTGGACCTTGCACAAGAGGTGGAAGCCTTGCTGGAGTTTTATGCGTTGCTGGCAGAAGAGTCGCACATTCAGTTGACCCACGAAGGCAGCGGCCACTTGGCAGGCGATCGCAGCATGCTGCGCCGGGCCCTGTCCAACCTGCTGGATAACGCCTTGCGCTACACGCCCGCAGGCGGCGAGATCCGGGTGCGCATGACGCCGTCAGCACAAAGCGTGCGTATCACCCTTGAAAACACTGGACCCGGCATCCCGGCAGCGTTACTGCCACGCCTGTTCGACCGGTTTTACCGGGCGGACCCGGCACGCCGGGAAGGCAGCAGTGAGCATGCAGGTTTGGGGCTGGCAATCACCCAATCGATCATTCGCGCCCATGGCGGGCAGATTGGGTGTGAGTCACAGGAAGGGATGACGCGGTTTGTGATTGAACTGCCGGTCAGGCCGCAGTCGGTGTAGGCGCTGTCGCAGGCTGCGATGCTTCGATCATCAAGCAAGCAGCCTGCGCACACGTACGAGGATCAGGAGTAACGCAGGGCGTGGGCCGGCTGGATTTTCGCCGCGCGGTACGCCGGGTACAACGTCGCGAGGAAGCTCAGCACAAAGCCCGCCGTGCAAATCAGCAGCACGTCTGCGCCCTGCAACTCGGACGGCAGGTTGCTGACGAAGTAAACGTCAGAACTAAAGATGTGCTGCCCCGAAACCCGCTCCATCCAACCCACAAGCGCACTGACATTCAGTGCGGCAATCACGCCCAGCACGCCACCGATCAGGGTGCCGACAATGCCGATCACCGTGCCTTGCACCATAAAAATGGCCATGATCTGACGCGGCGTGGCGCCGATGGTGCGCAAGATCGCGATGTCAGCGCCCTTGTCATTCACCACCATGATCAAGGTTGCGATGATGTTGAACGCGGCCACGGCCACAATCATCAACAACAGCAGACCAATCATGGTTTTTTCCATTTTCATGGCGCTGAATAGACTGCCCTGGGTGTGCGTCCAGTCATCCGCGCGGTAGCCGTCACCTAACCCGGCGGCTACTTCAGCCGAGACGCTCGGCGCGGCATACAGGTCCTTGACCGCCAGGCGCACGCTCTGTACCTGATTCGGCTCCCAGCGTTGCATGGTGGCTGCGTCGGCGACGTGGATCAGCCCCATCGAGCCATCCAGTTCGGCGCCCACTTTGAAGATCCCCACCACATTCAAGCGTTGCAGGCGCGGGGTGATGCCACCCGGCGCGGTGCTGGCTTCCGGCACGATCAACGTGATCTTGTCGCCCACGCCCAAGCGGAAACGGCGCGCGGTAATATCACCCAATACCACGCCAAATTCGCCGGGTTTCAAGTCTTCCATGCGCCCCTGCACGATGTGCCGGGTCACGATGGACACCTCGCCTTCCCGTGCCGGGTCCACGCCGCTGATCTGGATAGGCTGCATAGCCCCCTTGTAGGACAGCATCCCTTCCATCTCGGTGAACGGCACCGCCGCCGTGACCTCTGGATTTTTCATGGCGGCTTCGGCCACCGGGCGCCAGTCATCAATGGGCTTTACGCCAATGATGGTGGCATGGGGCACCATGCCGAGGATGCGGTTACTCATTTCACGCTGAAAACCGTTCATCACCGACAGCACCACGATCATCGCCAGCACGCCCAGGGCGAGGCCAATCATTGAAGTCATGGAGATGAACGAAACAAAACGATTGCGGCGCTTGGCGCGGGTATAGCGCGTGCCGATAAAAATCGATAACGGTCTGAACATTCGCGGGCACCGTAAAAAAATAAAAGACCCGGCACCGGTCAGGGCGCCGGGTTTTGGCCGATTAAATCGTGGTCAGGCGACCTTCTTGAAGGTGCAGCACACGATCCATCTGACGGGCCAGGTTCATGTCGTGAGTCACCACCAGGAACGCAGTGCGCATCGAGGTACTGAGTTCGAGCATCAGGTCCTGAATGCCTTGCGCGGTGTGGGCGTCGAGGTTGCCGGTCGGCTCATCGAGCATCACCAGCCCGGGCTTGTTGACCAGCGCACGAGCAATGGCCACGCGTTGGCGCTCACCACCGGACAACTCGGCCGGCTTGTGCTCCAGACGGTGGCTCAGGCCGACACGGGTCAACAGTGCCGTGGCCCGCTCCCGCGCTTCAGGAATCGATGTCTTGCCGATCAACAACGGCATGCACACGTTTTCCAGCGCCGTGAACTCGGGCAGCAAATGGTGAAACTGGTACACGAAACCCAATGAACGGTTACGCAATTGGCCACGGGCCTTCTCGCCCAGCGCCGACAGTTCTTCACCCGCCAGCCACACACTGCCGGAGGACGGCGTGTCGAGGCCACCGAGCAAATTAAGCAAGGTACTTTTGCCCGAACCCGACGTGCCGACGATGGCTACGCGCTCACCCGGGTGCAACTCAAGTTGCAGGCCCGACAACACCACCACCGACTCCGGGCCTTCCTCGTAGGACTTGCCCAGGTCGCGGCAACTCAACACTGCTTGTTCTTTCATGCCCAACTCACTCATAACGAAGCGCCTGCGCAGGCTGGGTGCGCGCAGCACGCCAGGCCGGGTACAAGGTCGCGAGGAAACTCAGAACCAATGCCGCGCCACAGACCATCAACACGTCCTGCATCTGCAATTGCGACGGCAGGTAGTCGATGAAATACACGTCGGCGTTCAGAAACTTGTGGCCGATCAGCCCTTCAAGGGCCGCGATCGCCGCGCTCACATTCAAGGCTGCCAGCATGCCCAGCACCGCGCCAATGGCAGTGCCGACCACGCCGATCACGGTGCCCTGCACCATAAAAATGGCCATGATCGTGCCCGGCGTAGCGCCCAGCGTACGCAGGATCGCGATGTCGCCCTTCTTGTCGTTCACCACCATGACCAGCGTGGAAATGATGTTGAAGGCCGCCACGGCCACAATCAGCAACAGGAGCAGACCGATCATGGCTTTTTCCATGCGGATGGCCTGATACAGGTTACCGTGGGTGCGGGTCCAGTCACGTGCGTAATAACGGTCATCGCCCAGCTTTTGTGCGATTTCCCACGCCGTGCGAGGTGCCTGGAACAGGTCGTCGAACTTCAGGCGCAAACCTTGCACCTGGTCTGGCTTCCAGCGCTGCAAACGCGCCAGATCCTGCAGGTTAGTAATGCCCAGATAGCCGTCGATTTCACCGGCGCCCACATGGAAAATGCCCTGCACCGTGAACCGCTTCATGCGCGGAAACATACCTGCCGGGGTCACCGTGACTTCCGGGGCCACAAACGTCAGTTTGTCGCCAACCGCCACGCCGAGCTTTTTCGCCGCCTTGTCGCCAATGATGATGCCGAAGCCGCCGGGCGCCAGTGAGTCGAGCTGACCTTGCAACATGAACCGGTCAATGATCGACACCTTGCGTTCTTGCGCGGGATCGATCGCATTGAGCAGGACCTTTTGCACGTTACCGTCATGGGTCAGCAGGCCCTGCATCTGGGTGTACGGCGCAACCGCCTCCACCTTCGGGTTCTGCCTGACCTGAGCGGCCAACGACTGCCAGTCACTGATCGGCTGGTCGCCGACAATGGTCGCGTGGGGCACCATGCCCAGCACACGGGTGCGCATCTCATGATCGAAGCCGTTCATCACCGACAACACCACAATCATCACGATCACGCCAAGGGCGAGTCCGATCATTGAAGTCAGAGAAATGAACGACACAAAATGATTGCGACGCTTTGCACGGGTATAACGCGTGCCGATAAATACGAAGAGAGGTCTGAACATGTCGGGGCTTGTTCGAGGGAAAAGAAGACGTCCTTGTGGCGGGGCCTGATAAGCAGCTTTACACTCAGACCACAGCCGCCACCATGGGTTCGCCATGTCGACATTAGATGAAGCAGATCGCCGCGAATACTACCGTATCGATGATGTGATCGCACTGGAAATAACCCCGCTGTCGGCACCTCAAGCCGCGAGCACTGAAGTGTTGCAGGATGCTTCGCCTTTATTCAATTTACTCAGTGAGTTACACCTGAGTGAATTCGAGTCGCAGCACCTGCTGCGCCAGATCAGCGAACGCGACCGCACCCTCTCCAGTTACCTCAAAACCCTGAACAAACGGGTTGACCTGCTTAGCCAGGTGGTCGCGCAGACCGTACTGGGCAAGATCGGCGAACTGCAACCGGTCAAGCTTTCCGAAGGTGGTATCGAGTTCCAGCATGCAAACGCCTATTCACCGGGTACCCACCTCTCAATCAAACTGGTGTTGATGCCGCAAGCGTTGGGGCTGCTGTTGCGCGCCAAGGTCACGCATTGCACCCCGCGCAGCGGCCAATTCGAGATAGGCACCGAGTTCGAAGCCATCACCGACGCACAGCGCCAGTTGCTGGCCCGTTACATATTGCAGAAACAGGCTCAGGCACGCCGTCTGGCCCGAGAACAAAACGAAGCAGCCGAAGAAGAGTAAGCGCGTCCCAACGCTGTGAATTGTGTATTAAGGAGCAATTGTGACCCTGATTTATGGCCATCGCGGCGCCAAAGGCGAAGCACCCGAAAACACCCTCGCCAGCTTTGAGCAATGCCTCAAGCACGGCGTGCGCCGCTGCGAACTCGACCTGCACCTGTCCAAGGACGGTGAGCTGATGGTGATCCACGACCCGACGCTCAAGCGCACTACCGACCGACGCGGCAAGGTGATCGAACACACCGCAGCGGACCTGGCGACCTATGACGCACGCAAAGGCGGCCCTGGCTGGGTGCATCCGTGTCCGATTCCACGACTCGAAGAACTGTTTGAAAAATGCGACTTCGAACACTGGCAGCTGGAAGTCAAAAGCGCGTCACGCACGCGAGCGGCGACCACCGTACTGGCGATTCGCGACATGGCCCAGCGCCACGGCCTGATGGATAAAGTCACCGTGACCTCAAGTTCCCGTGAAGTGCTCAGGGCTGCTATCGAGCTGACACCGGACTTGTCCCGCGGACTGGTTGCAGAGTACGCCTGGCTCGACCCGTTGAAGGTCGCGCAAAACTATGGCTGCGAGATGCTGGCATTGAACTGGACACTCTGCACCCCGGAGCGCCTGGAAAAAGCCCAGCGTCAGGGTTTGCATGTGTCGGTATGGACAGTCAACGAGCCTGCATTGATGCGCAGACTCGCTGATTTCGGCGTAGATAGCCTGATTACAGACTTTCCCGGTTTGGCCACTGCCACCCTCGGGAATGGCTGAAATCGGTCTCCCCGGCCGGCTCAGGCCACCGGCCGGAGCCGCTTAAAAAAGCCGGTTAAGGCCGTCGTAAGCCGCTACCCGATAGGCTTCAGCCATGGTCGGGTAGTTAAACGTGGTATTGACGAAGTACTTCAGGGTATTGAGCTCGCCCGGCTGATTCATGATCGCCTGACCGATGTGCACGATCTCCGATGCCTGATAGCCGAAGCAATGTACGCCCAGTACTTGCAAGGTTTCGCGGTGGAACAGGATTTTCAGCATGCCTTGCGGCTCGCCTGCAATCTGCGCACGCGCCATGCCCTTGAAGAACGCCTTGCCCACTTCGTAAGGCACTTTAGCCTGGGTCAGCTCTTGCTCGTTCTTGCCGATCGAGCTGATCTCCGGAATGGTGTAAATGCCGGTCGGCACGTCATTCACGAAACGCCAGCTGCCATTGTCCACGATGCTGCCCGCAGCCGAGCGGCCCTGGTCGTGCGCCGCACTGGCCAGGCTCGGCCAGCCAATCACATCGCCTGCCGCGTAGATGTTGGGCACCACAGTGCGGTAGTTCTCATCCACGCTGATCTGGCCGCGACCATTGGGTTTGATGCCAATGTTCTCCAGCCCCAGCTGATCAGTGTTGCCAGTACGGCCGTTGCACCAGAGCAAGGCATCGGCCTTGATCTTCTTGCCCGACTTGAGGTGCAGGATCACGCCATTCTCGACGCCTTCAACACGCTCGTACTCTTCGTTGTGACGCACGGTGATGTTGTTGTTGCTGAAGTGGTAGCTCAGCGCCTGCGAGATCTCGGAATCAAGGAAGCTCAGCAGTTGCTCGCGGTTATCCACCAGCTCAACCAGTACGCCCAGACCACTGAAGATCGACGCGTATTCACAACCGATCACGCCAGCACCGTAGACGATCAGCTTGCGCGGGGTGTGACCCAGGCTGAGGATGGTGTCGCTGTCGTAGATGCGCGAGTGGGTGAAATCGATATCGGCCGGGCGATATGGGCGCGAACCGGTAGCAATGATGATCTGCTTGGCCATCAGCGTTTCAACTACACCATTGGCGCAGACCACTTCAATGGTTTGCTCGTCGGTAAAACTGCCAGTGCCGAAGAACAGGTCCACACGGTTACGGGCGTAGTAACCGGTGCGAGAGGTCACTTGCTTGGAAATCACCTTCTCGGCGCTTTTCAGCACATCCGGGAAGGAAAACCAGCGAGGTTCACCGATCGCCCGAAACATCGGGTTGGTGTTGAACTGCATGATCTGCCGGACCGAGTGACGCAACGCCTTGGACGGGATGGTGCCCAAGTGTGTGCAGTTGCCGCCGACCTGACGCCGGCTGTCGACCATCGCCACCTTGCGCCCTGCTTTAGCGGCGTTCATTGCCGCACCTTCTCCTGCCGGGCCGGAACCCAGTACCACTACGTCGTAGTTGTAGACAGCCATGCGTACTCCTCAGAACGGGCCGCGGCGCATTTTCAGGCGCCTGCGGCTAAATCATGACGCGGCCGGCGCCATGAAGGATCAAAACGTGGGGCACAGTCTATAGAAGCCTGAACGCGGCGAACATTAACCCTTGGTCTCGTCGTAGGCTAATTTTGTGTTCACTACATCGAGAAGTGGCCTTAACTCTCTTCAAGGTACAGAAACGGGCTGCGTGAAATGTAAACGCCGCAGGCCCCTTTGCCTTGATCGCAGTCCCGCGCCACTGGTCCCATTTAATCATTCAGAGAGCCCCCTCATGCGCCCGCTATTGATCGCTCTGTTGTTGATGAACAGCATTAACTGCTTGGCAGACGAGACAAAACCGATCAAGGAGGCGAATTTTCCCACCCAGCTTCAAGATGGTTCTCAAACCCTGCAACGCAAAGGTCAAATCGTGCTGACCTACCTGTGGGCCGACATCTACGCTGCAGCACTGTTTACGCCTGCCAACCTCAGCCCCCAACGCGCCTATGAACAGCTGCGTGACGTGCGCCTTGAACTGTTTTATTTGCGCGACCTTGATCACAGCGACATCACCACGGCCTCTGCTGCCATTCTCAAGCGCCAACACTCCCCTGCCACACTCAGCGCCCTCGACCCGGGATTAAAGAAACTGCAAGGCAGCTTCGCCAATATCCAACGCGGTGACCGCTATGCACTGGATTACGACCCCGTTCGGGGCCTGAACCTTGAACGCAATGGCCAGGTCATCTTCAACACCAAAGACAGGGCGCTTGCCAAAGCGTACCTGGGCATTTGGCTCGCCCCTGAAGGGTTGCCCGAAACACTGCGCCAAACACTCCTGGCACAAACCCCGTGAACAATCGGTAGTCACATCATTAGTTGCCTACACATTTTGATACACATATGGTTACAAAACTGTTTTGCTGACCGGCGCAGCCCCGGAACAGGCAGTGTGGACGACTAAAAACATGGATACGCATAAAACAGATAACAGCGGGTGATTTCTGATGGCCTCCAGTGCAGGTAAAGGCAAGGCGATTTTTCGCGTTGTCAGCGGTAACTTCCTCGAAATGTTCGATTTCATGGTCTTTGGCTTTTATGCCACGGCCATTGCCAACACATTCTTTCCAAGTAATAGCGCCTTCGCCTCCTTGATGCTCGCGCTGGCCACGTTCGGCGCTGGCTTCTTGATGCGCCCGCTGGGTGCGATCTTCCTCGGCGCCTACATTGACCGCCATGGCCGACGCAAAGGCCTGATCATCACCCTCGCCCTGATGGCCATGGGTACAGTGCTGATTGCCTGTGTACCGGGTTACGCCACGCTGGGCGTAGCTGCGCCGCTGCTGGTGCTGTTGGGCCGCCTGTTACAAGGGTTCTCCGCAGGTGTAGAGCTGGGTGGCGTCTCGGTGTACTTGTCAGAAATTGCCACACCGGGCCGCAAAGGCTTTTTTGTCAGCTGGCAGTCCGCCAGCCAGCAAGCCGCCGTGGTCTTTGCCGGGCTGCTTGGTGTCGGCTTGAATCACTGGCTTAGCCCACAAGACATGGGCGAATGGGGCTGGCGTATTCCATTTTTGCTGGGCTGCCTGATTGTGCCGGTGATCTTTGTCATTCGCCGCTCAATGGAAGAAACGCCAGAATTTGAAGCTCGCGAACATCGCCCAACCCTGCGGGAAATCATTCGTTCAATCAGTCAGAACTTTGGACTGGTACTGGGCGGTATGGCGCTGGTGGTGATGACCACTGTGTCGTTTTACCTGATCACGGCCTACACCCCGACCTTCGGGAAAGCAGAGCTGAATCTGTCAGATTTTGATGCGCTGTTGGTGACGGTCTGTATCGGTGCCTCCAACTTCTTCTGGCTACCGGTGATGGGCTCACTGTCTGACAAGATCGGGCGCAAACCCTTACTGCTGGGTGCGACCCTTCTCGCGATTCTGACCGCCTACCCATCGCTGTCATGGCTGGTGGCCAACCCGAGCTTCAGCCATTTGCTGATCGTCGAACTGTGGCTGTCGTTCCTGTACAGCTCGTACAACGGCGCGATGGTGGTGGCACTCACCGAAATCATGCCGGTGGAAGTACGAACCACTGGCTTCTCGCTGGCTTATAGCCTGGCGACCGCAACCTTCGGTGGGTTCACCCCGGCAGCGTGCACCTATTTGATCCACGTATTGGACAACAAGGCAGCCCCGGGCCTGTGGCTGACCGGGGCGGCGGTGCTTGGGCTGATTGCGACCGTTGTGCTGTTTCGTGGCAACACGCATGAACTGCGCACAGCCAAATCGGCTGTGGCGGGCAACGCGTGACACCTCTGTAAACGTTACAGAGCAGAAACAAAAACGCCCCGAACCAGTCGGGGCGTTTTCACTTGCAGCAGACGCTTAGCGCGGGAACGCTGGCGGGTTAACCCCGGCCATGTCTTCCATCACGCGCACTACCTGGCAGCTGTAACCGAACTCGTTGTCGTACCACACGTACAGCACAACGCGGTTGTCGTTGCAGATAGTGGCTTCGGCATCAACTACACCCGCATGACGCGAGCCAACGAAGTCAGTGGAAACCACTTCCTGCGAGCTGACGAAGTCGATCTGCTTGTGCAGTTCGGAGTGCAGCGCCATGTGACGCAGGTACTCGTTCATTTCTTCACGAGTGGCCGGCTTCTCAAGGTTCAGGTTGAGGATGGCCATTGACACGTTTGGCGTCGGCACGCGGATCGCGTTACCGGTCAGCTTGCCAGCCAGCTCAGGCAGCGCCTTGGCGGCAGCCGTGGCAGCGCCGGTCTCGGTGATGACCATGTTCAGCGCAGCCGAACGGCCACGGCGGTCGCCCTTGTGGAAGTTGTCGATCAGGTTCTGGTCGTTGGTGTACGAGTGAACCGTTTCAACGTGACCGTTCACAATGCCGAACTTGTCATTCACAGCTTTAAGCACCGGCACAATGGCGTTGGTGGTGCAAGAAGCAGCCGAAATGATTTTGTCGTCAGCGGTGATTTCACCGTGGTTGATGCCGTGAACGATGTTCTTGAGTTTGCCTTTGCCAGGCGCCGTCAGGACCACGCGATCTACGCCAGGGCACGCCAGGTGCTGGCCCAGACCGTCGGCGTCACGCCATACACCGGTGTTGTCCACCAGCAATGCGTTTTGAATGCCGTACTGGGTGTAGTCCACCTCAGTCGGGTTCTTCGCGTAGATCACCTGAATCAGGTTACCGTTAGCGGTGATGGTGTTGTTTTCTTCGTCCACCACGATGGTGCCGTCGAACGGGCCATGCACCGAGTCACGACGCAACAGACTGGCACGCTTGACCAGATCATTATCGGCACCTTTGCGCACAACAATCGCACGCAAGCGCAGACCGTCGCCGCCGCCGGTTTTTTCGATCAGGATGCGCGCCAGCAGGCGACCGATACGGCCAAAACCGTACAGCACGACGTCGGTGCCTTTACGGGCTTCGGCGTTTTGCTGACCTACCACGTCGGCCAGCTCTTCACGCACGAACTGTTCGGCGGTACGGCCATTGCCTTCGGCCTTGAACTTGACGGCCAGCTTGCCCAGGTCTACCGAAGCAGCACCCAGCTTGAGTTCGCTCATCGCTTTGAGCAGCGGGAAAGTTTCGTGCACGGACAATTCGATGTCATCGGACTGGCGATGACGCGCAAAGCGGTGAGCTTTGAGAATCGCAATGACTGAACGGTTGATCAGGCTGCGGCCATAGATCGAGCTCACCACGTTGTTATTGCGGTAGAGCTGACCAATCAGCGGAATCATCGCTTCTGCGAGTGCTTCACGGTCGATCCATTCACCAAGACACTGGTCGGGCTTCTGAGTCACGGGAACCTTCCACATGTAGGGGCTGAAAAAAGGGGCTACATTATGCCGCCGGCTCTGGCCATGGGCAATGTGCGCCTGTCATGAGGCTTGACTGAAACGATTAAGCCTCAATATTTACAGGTGAAAAAAATCGCTATCCGCGTTTTTCCCGTGCGTTTTAGGGGCGTGGCAAGGGGTCACGGGCTGCATTTTGCTGTTTACCCGAAGGATTTGCCGCGCCACTTAAGACGACAACTGACAGCCAGCCCCCAGGCCCGTTACAATCGACCTCTTTGCCGCAACGCTTGGAGCTCAACCTTCCGTGCCCGTCCTGCGACTACCCAAACTTCCTGCTACGGCAGGCAAACAGCACTGGGGCAACCTGCCCGGTGCCGCCCTGAGCCTCGCAATTGCCGAGGCGGCCAGCGCCGCCAAGCGCTTCACCCTGCTTCTGACCGCAGACAGCCAAAGCGCCGAGCGCCTTGAGCAAGAATTGAGGTTCTTTGCGCCCGAACTGCCGGTCTTGCACTTCCCGGACTGGGAAACCCTGCCCTACGACCTGTTCTCGCCGCATCAGGACATCATTTCCCAGCGCATCGCCAGCCTTTACCGCTTGCCGGAGCTGGATCATGGCGTTTTGGTAGTGCCGATCACCACTGCCCTACACCGCCTGGCGCCGACCAAGTTTCTACTTGGCAGCAGCCTGGTGCTGGACATTGGCCAAAAGCTGGATGTCGAGCAGATGCGTACCCGCCTGGAGGCCAGCGGCTATCGCTGTGTCGATACGGTTTACGAGCACGGGGAGTTCGCCGTACGCGGCGCACTGATCGACTTGTTTCCCATGGGCAGCAAGCTGCCTTACAGGATCGACCTGTTCGACGACGAAATCGAAACCTTGCGCACCTTCGATCCAGAGAATCAGCGCTCCATCGACAAGGTCGATTCGGTTCGCTTGCTTCCCGCACGGGAGTTCCCCCTGCAGAAGGATGCCGTGACGCGTTTCAAAGCACGGTTCCGCGAACGTTTCGACGTCGACTTCCGACGCTGCCCTATCTTTCAGGATTTAAGCAGCGGGATTACACCAGCTGGTATCGAGTACTACCTGCCGCTGTTCTTCGATGAAACCTCCACCCTGTTCGATTACCTGCCCGGCGACACTCAGGTGTTTTCGCTGCCCGGTATCGAACAAGCCGCCGAGAACTTCTGGTCCGACGTGCGCAACCGCTACGAAGAGCGTCGGGTTGATCCTTCCCGTCCTTTATTGCCGCCGGCCGAACTGTTCCTGCCGGTCGAAGACTGCTTTGCCCGCCTGAAGAGCTGGCCGCGGGTGGTCGCCAGTCAGGATGATCTGGACACCGGCAGCAGCCGCGAACGCTTCCCAGCGCAGCCATTGCCCAATCTTGCCATCGAGGCCAAGGCCAATCAGCCGCTGGCAGCCCTCTCCGGGTTTCTTGAACAATTTGAAGGCCGCGTGCTGTTCACGGCCGAGTCCGCCGGTCGCCGCGAAGTGTTGCTGGAGCTGCTCGAGCGATTGAAGCTGCGCCCCAAAACCGTCGACAGTTGGCCGGACTTCGTGTCCAGCAAACACCGCCTGGCAATCACTATTGCCCCGCTCGATGAAGGCTTGTTGCTGGACGATCCGGCACTGGCCCTGATTGCCGAGAGCCCGCTGTTCGGCCAGCGGGTGATGCAGCGCCGCCGCCGTGAAAAACGCGCCGATGCCAACAACGACGCCGTCATCAAAAACCTGACCGAGCTGCGCGAAGGCGCGCCAGTGGTTCACATCGACCATGGCGTAGGCCGCTATCAAGGCTTGGCGACGCTTGAAGTCGACAATCAGGTGGCCGAATTCCTGACCCTCGAGTACGCCGAAGGCGCCAAACTTTATGTGCCCGTGGCCAACCTGCACCTGATCGCACGCTACACCGGCAGTGATGACGAGCTGGCGCCACTGCACCGACTGGGCTCCGAAACCTGGCAAAAAGCCAAACGCAAAGCGGCCGAACAAGTTCGTGACGTGGCCGCCGAGCTGCTCGACATTTATGCCCGTCGCGCCGCCCGCGAAGGCTATGCGTTCGACGATCCGAAAGCCGACTACGCAACCTTCAGCGCGGGTTTCCCGTTTGAAGAGACGCCCGATCAGCAGACGGCCATTGAAGCGGTACGCGCTGACATGCTCGCGCCCAAGCCGATGGACCGGCTGGTGTGTGGCGACGTGGGCTTCGGCAAGACCGAAGTGGCCATGCGCGCGGCGTTTATCGCCGTACATGGCGGACGTCAGGTTGCCATTCTGGTCCCGACCACCCTGCTGGCGCAGCAACACTACAACAGCTTCCGCGACCGATTCGCCGACTGGCCAGTGCGGGTAGAAGTCATGAGTCGCTTCAAATCGGCAAAAGAGATCAATGCGGCCGTGGCCGATCTGGCCGAGGGCAAGATCGACATCGTGATCGGCACCCACAAACTGCTGCAAGACGACGTCAAAATCAAAAACCTCGGGCTGGTCATCATTGACGAAGAACACCGGTTCGGCGTTCGTCAGAAAGAACAGCTCAAGGCCCTGCGCAGCGAAGTCGACATCCTGACCCTCACCGCCACGCCGATCCCGCGCACGCTGAACATGGCGGTTTCGGGCATGCGCGACTTGTCGATCATTGCCACACCGCCCGCCCGCCGGCTGTCGGTGCGCACGTTCGTCATGGAGCAAAACAACAGCACGGTCAAAGAAGCCCTGCTGCGTGAACTGCTGCGCGGCGGGCAGGTTTACTACCTGCACAACGATGTAAAGACCATCGAGAAATGTGCGGCCGATCTGGCTGAACTCGTTCCCGAAGCCCGTATCGGCATCGGTCACGGCCAGATGCGCGAGCGTGAACTCGAACAAGTGATGAGCGACTTCTATCACAAACGTTTCAACGTACTGATCGCTTCGACCATCATCGAGACTGGCATCGACGTGCCCAGTGCGAACACAATCATCATCGAACGCGCCGACAAGTTCGGCCTGGCGCAATTGCACCAGTTGCGCGGCCGTGTGGGTCGCAGTCACCACCAGGCTTACGCATACCTGTTGACCCCGCCACGCCAGCAAATTACCGGGGACGCGCAAAAGCGCCTGGAGGCCATCGCCAATACCCAGGACCTGGGTGCCGGCTTTGTACTGGCCACCAACGACCTGGAAATCCGGGGCGCCGGTGAGCTGTTGGGCGACGGTCAAAGTGGGCAGATCCAGGCCGTGGGTTTCACCCTGTACATGGAAATGCTCGAACGCGCCGTCAAGTCGATCCGCAAGGGCGAACAACCGAACCTCGACCAGCCGTTGGGCGGTGGCCCGGAGATCAACCTGCGCGTGCCAGCGCTGATTCCCGAGTCGTACCTGCCAGATGTGCATGCGCGGCTGATCCTGTACAAGCGCATCGCTTCAGCGACCGACGAAGAGGGCTTGAAGGACTTGCAGGTCGAGATGATCGACCGCTTCGGACTGCTCCCGGAACCGACCAAAAATCTGGTGCGCATTACCTTGCTCAAGCTGCACGCCGAGCAACTGGGTATCAAAAAAGTGGATGCCGGGCCGCAAGGCGGGCGCATTGAGTTTGCCGCCGACACGCCGGTCGATCCGCTGGTACTGATCAAACTGATTCAGGGCCAACCCAATCGCTACAAGTTTGAAGGCGCGACGCTGTTCAAGTTCATGGTGCCCATGGAACGCCCGGATGAACGCTTCAACACCATCGAGGCGCTATTTGAGCGCCTGACACCGAAGCCTTCCTGATGGGGCCCGCACAATGAAGTCCACATGCCCCTGAACTCGACACCCCGACTGACCAAACCGCTGGCGCCAACCTGGGTCAGTCGGTTTAAAGAGCAAACCCTTGAGCGTGGCCGTCGCTACGCCCGGGAAAATCGCGTCAGAATCGCCCAGATCGGTGACAGCCTGATCACGTCCAGCTGTCAGGGCTCAGGCGAAAACCCTTACCGCCAGACCATCGAATTGCGCGAGTCTGCCAAAGGCTCGTTGCTGCTGGTGAGCGCGAATTGCACCTGCCCTGTGCGCACCAACTGCAAGCACACAGCGGCCGTACTACTGAAGATTGAAGACACTTTGAACTACCCTGCTGCTGCCCAGGACGCCGAGCTTCTGGAAAAACTGCAAGCCGTGCTCGACTCGCGTCGCCCTGCCAACCTGCCCGAACAACTGATAGACGACGTGCAACCGGTGCCGCGCTTATGGCTGGCCAGTGCTGAGTTCAGTGCGTTCGAGCCGCGCAACGGCAAAATGCAGCGTTACATCCAGCACCGTGCCGCACTGTCTTTCAAATACTTGGAACAGTACGTTTCGGGACAGAAAAACGCAGACGTGCTGATTCGCCAGGATGACCACGTCCTGCGCATCAAGCGTCACCCGGAAACAGAACATGCCTGCCGCGAGCAACTGCGTGCCCTCGGCTTCAAAATCGCTACCCGTCAGAGCAAAGCCCTGCCTGAAAGCGCCGGTGAACTGTTTGAACTGGTCAACGACAGTGCCTGGCTGAACTTCACCCTCAATCAGATGAACAGCTTGCGTGACAAGGGCTGGGAGTTACAGATTGACGAGCATTTCGGCTTTGACTTGAGCCCTGTCGAAGACTGGTATGCCAACGTCGACGAAGCGCCGGAACGTGACTGGTTCGACCTGGAACTGGGGATTATCGTCAATGGCCAGCGCCTGAGCCTGCTACCGATCCTGCTGAACCTGATGCGCTCGCACACCGAGATTCTCAGTCCGGAAAAACTGGCCAAACGCCGAGATGACGAACTGATTCTGGTGAACATCCCCGCCATCCCCAACAGCACCCAAGTACCGCTGCAAGTCGCCCTGCCCTACGGACGTCTGAAGCCCGTGCTGGCCACGTTGGGTGAGTTTTACCTGGGCGAACCGGGCGCCACAACGTTGCGCATCAAAAGCGCAGACGCGCCACGGCTCAATGCACTGGACGCTCTACCGCTGCGCTGGGAGGGCGGCGAACAGATTCGCGGGTTCGCTCAGCGTTTGCGCGACATCAAGGATTTCAGCGTGGAGCCACCACAGGGGCTCAATGCCACCTTGCGCCCCTACCAACTGGAAGGCCTGAGCTGGATGCAGTCGCTACGCCAGCTTGAGGTGGGCGGGATTCTTGCGGATGACATGGGACTGGGTAAAACCCTGCAAACCCTGGCGCATATTCTGTGTGAAAAACACGCAGGAAGACTGGACCGTCCGGCCATGGTGGTGATGCCCACCAGCCTGATCCCGAACTGGATGGACGAAGCCACGCACTTCACACCTCAGCTCAAGGTGCTGGCGCTGTATGGGGCCAGCCGCAAAAAACACTACGAACACCTCAACGAATACGACCTGATCCTGACCACCTATGCGTTGTTGCCCAAAGACATTGACCTGTTGGCCAAGGTGCCGCTGCACATCCTGATCCTCGACGAAGCGCAGTACATCAAAAACCCGAACAGCAAGGCTTCCCAGGCCGCGCGCGAACTGGTGGCCCGGCAACGTCTGTGCCTGAGTGGCACGCCACTGGAAAACCATCTTGGGGAGCTGTGGGCGCTGTTTCACTTTTTGCTGCCCGGCTGGTTGGGGGATGTCAAAGCCTTCAATCGCGACTATCGGGTGCCGATCGAGCGCCAGGGCAACGATGAGCGCTTGCAACACTTGAACGCACGCATCAAACCGTTTCTGCTGCGCCGCACCAAAGAGCAGGTCGCCACCGAGCTGCCGCCCAAGACCGAGATCATCCAGTGGGTTGATCTGAACGAGGCGCAGCGGGATGTATACGAAACCATGCGCCTGGCGATGGACAAGAAAGTGCGCGATGAAATCACCCGCAAAGGGGTCGGGCGCAGCCAGATCATCATTCTTGAAGCGCTGCTCAAGCTACGTCAGGTGTGCTGCGACTTGCGGCTTGTGAGTGATAACCCGCCGAAAAAAGGCAGTACGTCGGGCAAGCTCGACAGCTTGATGGTGATGCTTGACGCGTTGTTCGCAGAGGGCCGGCGCATTCTTCTGTTTTCGCAATTCACCTCGATGCTCGGGCTGATCGAAGCGGAATTGAAGAAGCGCAACATTGCCTATGCCCTGCTCACCGGTCAAACGCGGGACCGACGTACCCCCGTCAAAGACTTTCAGAGCGGCAAACTGCAGATTTTCCTGATCAGCCTCAAGGCCGGAGGCGTGGGCTTGAACCTGACCGAAGCGGACACCGTGATTCATTACGACCCGTGGTGGAACCCGGCGGCCGAGAACCAGGCCACCGACCGCGCCTATCGCATCGGGCAAGAAAAACCGGTGTTTGTGTACAAGATGATTGCCCGCGGTACCGTAGAAGAGAAAATCCAGCACTTGCAGCAGGAAAAATCGGATTTGGCCGCAGGCGTTTTGGACGGCCGTATTGCGGGAGACTGGAAGTTGCAGGACGACGATATCGAAGCCCTGTTCGCGCCCCTGCCACCCAAAAACGAAAAGCGTTAAGCCCAACCCCAACCCTGTAGCCGCTGACAAACAGCGCGAAGCTCCGTCTGGCGGCTACAACGGTGAAAGGGATTACCCTGCCAGCACACGTGCCAGCGTCGCTTTGACCTTACCCATGCCGTCGTGCAGGGCCTGTTCGATTTCGGCCATGGTAATAATCGCCGTGGACTTGCCCGCTGCCGGGTTTACGACCAACGCCAGGCAGGCGTATTCGAGTTCCAGCTCACGGGCCAGTGCCGCCTCTGGCATGCCGGTCATGCCGACAATGTCACAGCCGTCACGCTCAAGCCGGGCAATTTCGGCCACTGTCTCAAGACGCGGCCCTTGGGTTGCTGCATACACACCATGAGAACTGTAGGAACAACCCTCGACAGCCAGTGCGTCAATCAAGTGCTCACGCAGGGATTGCGTGTAGGGATAGCTGAAGTCAATGTGCGTCACATGCTCCAGATCACCCGCAAAAAACGTGTGTTCACGACCGCTGGTGTAATCAATCACTTGGTGGGGTACGCAAAAATGCCCGGTGCCCATGGCCATATGGATCCCGCCTACGGCATTAACAGCCAAAATGGCCTGCGCACCGGCCTGTTTCAACGCCCAGATGTTTGCACGGTAGTTCACCTGATGGGGCGGGACCCGATGCGGGTGGCCGTGGCGCGCCAGAAACATCACTTCACGTCCCGCGAATTCGCCGATCTGAATGTCGGCTGACGTCGGGCCATACGGGGTATCCAGCGCCAATGAGCGCGTAATGGTCAATCCTTCAAGCTGGGTCAGGCCTGTGCCACCAATAATTGCGTAAACCGTCATCAACGCGATCCTTTAATCAATCAACTGAGCATCTTTGAGCGCACCAATCGCCACCTGCCAACGCGGGTCCTGGCGGTAGTCCGTGCTGGCGAAGGCCTGACTGCGCATGCGTGCAATGCGGGCCGAAGGCGTGACCTTCAGGCGCTGGGCCGCCGTGAGGGCCAATTCAGCCGCAGCCCGGTCATTGCATACCAACCCCATGTCACAGCCAGCCGACAAGGCGGCTTCGATCCGGCTGGCCGCATCCCCCACCACATGGGCACCGGCCATTGACAAGTCATCACTGAAAATGACGCCATCAAAGCCCAACTCGCCGCGCAGGATGTCTTGCAACCAGCGACGGGAAAAGCCCGCAGGCTGGCTGTCAACATTGGGATAGATCACATGAGCGGGCATGACCGCCGCCAACTGCCGGCTCAAACGTGCGAACGGCACCAGGTCGTGGCTGCGGATCTGTTCAAGGCTGCGCTCATCGACAGGAATGGCCACGTGGGAATCGGCTTCTGCCCACCCGTGCCCCGGGAAATGCTTACCCGTGGCGGCCATGCCAGCGTCGTTCATCCCACGGATGAAAGCGCCGGCCAAGGCTGCAGCGCGCTCTGGATCGCCCTCAAATGAGCGGCTGCCGACCACGGCGCTGCGTTGGTAATCCAGGTCCAGCACCGGCGCGAAGCTCAAATCCAGGCCAACGGCCAGGACTTCGGTAGCCATGATCCAGCCACACTGCTCGGCCAGGTACTCTGCATTGGGGTTATCCGCGATAGCGCGCATAGCGGGCAATCGGACGAACCCCTGGCGTAAGCGTTGAACCCGCCCGCCTTCCTGATCCACCGCCAGCAGCAGGTCGGGGCGAATGGCCCGAATCGAAGCACACAGCTCACGCACCTGACGCGGGTGCTCAATGTTACGCGCAAAAATAATCAGGCCGCCCACTTCAGGCTGGCGTAACAGGTGTCGGTCGTCGGCCGTCAGCCAAGTGCCGGCGACGTCCACCATCAAGGAGCCTTGCAAGGCAGAACTCATGGGTATTCCTTCAAAGAAAGTGCGCTTGCTTCCTGGTCCCGCACGCAGACAGCGGCGCGCGCGCCAGCAGTGTTGGCAGCAGCCGTAAAGAGGACACAGGGAAACAAGGCGGGAATGAGCATGGCGGCAAGCTTAGCGGAACTGCGCAGCCTCGCCCACCCGCGCCAGGTCAAACCTTGGGGCTGGCCTGAGAAGATTTGTTGCGCGGACGCATTTGCGCCGCCGCCATCGCCGGATCGAGCACGCCGCTTTCCGCACGCATGCCAGCGGCCAGAAAAGGCACCATCAAGCGCATGACTTGCTCAATCGAGGTGTTAACACCGAAGTCGGTTTCGGCAATTGCCCGCAGCGCCTTGATCCCGGACATGCTGAACGCAGCCGCACCCAGCATGAAGTGCACACGCCAAAACAGTTCAATCGGCGGGATTTGCGGCGCAGCCTCATTGACCAGCAGCATGTAGCGGCGAAAGACCTTGCCATACATGTCTTCAAGATAACGGCGCAAATGCCCCTGACTCTGACTGAACGCCAAACCCAGCAAACGCATGAAAATGGACAGGTCGTTGCCGCTGCGCGGCTGAATCACCAGCGCTTGCTCCACCAACATTTCCAGCAACTCTTCGAGCTCGGGACGATTGTCCGGTTTGGCCTGACGCCGCTCCAGTTCACGATCGAGGTTGGCGCAGAAAGGCCCGAGGAAACGCGAAAAAACTGCCTGAATCAGCGCTTTCTTGGACCCGAAATGGTAATTCACAGCTGCCAGGTTAACCCCGGCCTTGCTGGTAATCAGCCGCAATGAAGTCTCGGCAAAACCTTTTTCCGCGAACAGCTGCTCGGCAGCATCAAGGATACGTTCAACGGTTTCCGACTGGGCCATGTCTACTCCGGCTGACAAACACTTAAACAGTTGTTTGAAACATACGTTTCAGTTTGTTAAAAGTCAAGGTGGGCATTCTTTTTGCGACCGGCCAGTCCCGCATTTAACCACAGCCTCGGACGACGTGGCCTGTGCTGATAAAGTAGCCGCCTCATTGCTCATCGACGACCGTCCAGCGGACGGTTAAAAATGGAGCATTGCCAATGAGCCTTCACTGTATATAATCCCAGTCACTGTATAAAAAGACAGAGCGATCAATATGCTAAAACTGACGCCACGCCAAGCTGAGATCCTGGCCTTTATCAAACGCTGCCTGGATGACAACGGATACCCGCCCACCCGTGCCGAAATTGCACAGGAGCTGGGCTTCAAGTCGCCCAATGCCGCCGAGGAACACCTCAAGGCCCTGGCCCGCAAGGGCGCCATCGAAATGACGCCGGGGGCCTCACGGGGCATACGGATTCCCGGTTTCGAGGCCAGCGCCGACGAGTCCACCCTGCCCATCATCGGTCGAGTGGCGGCTGGCGCTCCCATACTGGCGCAGGAACACGTTGAAGAATCCTGCAACATCAACCCGACCTTCTTCCATCCGCGGGCCGACTACTTATTGCGCGTCCAGGGCATGAGTATGAAGGACGTTGGCATCTTTGATGGCGACCTGCTTGCTGTTCACACGTGCCGCGAGGCCAGAAACGGGCAAATTGTGGTTGCACGTATTGATGACGAAGTAACGGTCAAGCGATTCAAGCGAGAAGGCAGCAAGGTCTGGCTGATCGCCGAAAACCCCGATTTCGCGCCCATTGAGGTCAACCTCAAAGAGCAGGAGCTGGTTATCGAAGGCCTGAGTGTCGGCGTTATTCGCCGTTAATAAGGAGGCGTCATGCAGTTCCCGCACACATCGCTACCCGCACAACTCCCTTTATTCGAGGCATTCATGGCTCAACCCATGCCAGCCACGATCAAGACCGTGCTTGATTCACCTTGGCGCGCAGAACCTGAAGTTTTCAGTGAACTGTCGCTACGCGGCGCTGCCGAGAACTGCTTGAGCCTGCTGGCCCCCATGCTTCGCGAACTCAGCGAGCAACAAGATGAGCGCTGGCTGACACTGATCGCACCACCGGCCAGCCTGACACAAACCTGGCTGCGTGATGCCGGACTGAACCGCGAACGCATCTTGCTGCTCCAACCCAACGGCAACAAGAGCGCCTTGCAATTGACTTGCGAAGCGCTGCGCCTGGGCCGTAGCCACACGGTGGTGAGCTGGATAAACCCGCTCAATAGCACGGCTCGCCAACAATTGATCGGCTCAGCGCTGATGGGTCAAGGGCAAAGCCTGAATATTCGATTGGGCTAACCAGACGCGAGCAGCACGGGGCTTCTACAGGACACAGAAGCCAGCCGTTTAGAGGTTCAACCAGAAACACTTAGTGAAGGATGCGCGGTCCTTCATCCTCTTTTTCCAGCTCGCCCTCGGCCAGCCGCCCCGCCATTTGCACACCAACACTCAACATGGCTTTTGCCACTTCAACATGCTGCCCCTGAAGAAAGGCCTTGGCATCTTCGGAGAAGTTCAGCGTCACCAAAGACCCCTCGTCCTCAGCCCGGCGCAACTCGATACGGCCGTCAGGCAATTCGACAATTTCTAGAAAGGACGTTGGCATAAAAGTTGGTTCTCCACGAAAGCGCGGGATTATATCAGTCATCCTTCAGAAATTTGCCACGTTCTATGACGCTTTAATGACGTCCTGATGAATGACCGTACAGTTTCGAACCCGACTTTTAGCACTCATTGAGTCCATCGCGAAAGCGTATGGCCATTTTCTTAAGGTTTTGACGCCATTCTTCCAGGGTGTCGCGACTGAGCGTTTCCGGCCCGTCGCCTTCCACACTGACAACTTCAATCAAGGGTTGAAACACATCGGCCTTGATCTTTTTAGGCGCCTGCAACGTTTGATACAGGGCTGCATGCGCTGCCACCAATTGCGCCAGCCAAGTGCCCGGCGATCTTGCCAGCTCAACCATCTCCGCAAGCTCTGGAATAGCTTTAGCGTCCAGCACCTCTTGAGTTAGCAACAACTCCACACGATTGGCATGGGCCTGCGGCAATCGATAGAAACCTGCAATTTCATGACATAAACCGAGCAACGCGCCATACAAGTGAAATACCGCTGATTCGCGCTCTGCCTGCAGCAATGCCTGCGCGTTCATGGCCCCACCTTGCAGTGCTTTGTTCATGGTTTCCAGCGCCAGGCCCGCAAAATAGATTTTCTGATTGGTGCGGGTATAGAGTTCGTGAGCCATAAAGGCACTCCACAGCAAAAGGATGAGGGCAGGCTGAGCAGTCTCCGGGAAATGAGGTGACAGGCGCAAGAGGGTGGCGCTATGAATGCGCCGCGCCAGGCGTCCGACCACGAAGTCGTCGTGAGAACGCATCAGCCACCTTACCTACCGTAGACCTCAACCCCTGAGCCAAAAAAAAACCGCGCGAGGCATGATGCCATCGCGCGGTTTTTCAGTCGTTCAGCAACTTATCACGCGTCTTTTTCTTTGCGCTTGTCTTCAACCTTCCAGCTGGAGCCGTCGTAAAACGCACGCCAGCCTGTCGGCTTGCCGTCCACCTCAGTTTGCACGTACTGCTCTTTGGTTTTACGGCTGTAGCGGATCACAGCAGGTCGACCATCGGGGTCTTTCTTCGGCGCTTCGCACAAGAAGTGATACTTCGGATCGATCTCATCCTTGTGCGGGATGATTTCAATCACCAGCGGCGCACGGGTCTCACGGTTTTTCGGGAACTGGCTGGCTGCCAGGAACAACCCCGAAGCACCATCACGCAGAATGTAGGTGTCGTTTACCTTCTCGCACTTTAGCTCCGGCATTTTCACCGGGTCCATTTTCGGCGGCGCCGCTTCACCGCTTTTCAGCAGCTTGCGGGTGTTTTTGCACTGCGCATTGGTGCAGCCGAAGAACTTGCCGAAACGACCGGTCTTGAGCTGCATCTCGCTGCCACACTTGTCACATTCCAGGCTCGGGCCTTCATAGCCCTTGATGCGGTAGCTGCCCTCTTCGATTTCGTAGCCAGCGCAATCCGGGTTGTTACCACAGATGTGCAGCTTGTGCTTCTCATCCAGCAGGTAAGCATCCATTGCGGTACTGCAAATCGGGCAACGGTGCTTGCCCAGCAAAACACGCGACTCCGACTCGCCCTCATCGTCGGCTGCGATCTCATCGCCAGGGACCAAGTTCACGGTGGCCTTGCAACGCTCTTTCGGCGGCAGGCTATAACCCGAGCAACCGAGGAATACACCGGTCGATGCCGTACGGATCTGCATCGGACGCCCACATTCCTTGCACGGAATGTCGGTCATCACCGGCTGGTTGGCACGCATGCCACTGTCCGGGTCAGCCGCCACCTCAAGTTTCTTCTTGAAGCTGCCGTAGAACTCGTCCAGCACGTTCTTCCAGTCGCGCTCACCCTGAGCCACGTCATCGAGGTTTTCTTCCATGCCGGCGGTGAAGCCGTAGTCCATCAGGTCAGAGAAACTCTCGGACAAACGCTCGGTAACGATATCGCCCATTTTTTCGGAGTAAAAACGGCGATTGTGCAAGGCCACATAGCCGCGATCCTGAATGGTCGAAATGATTGCCGCATAGGTCGATGGACGACCAATGCCACGTTTTTCCATCTCTTTGACCAGGCTGGCTTCGGAGTAGCGGGCCGGGGGCTTGGTGAAATGCTGGGTAGGATCGAGATTGATCAGCTTCAGCACGTCACCCTGAGCCATATCAGGCAACACATCGTCGTCGCCCGGCTTGGCAATTTGCGGCATGACACGGGTGTAACCGTCAAACTTCAGGATGCGACCTTTGGCACGCAACTCAAAATCACCGGCCGCCACGCTCACGGTAGTAGACAGGTATTTGGCCGGCAGCATCTGACACGCCACAAACTGGCGCCAGATCAGCTCGTAAAGGCGCTCAGCGTCCCGCTCCATGCCTGACAGCTTGCTCGGGTGCATGTTCACGTCAGAAGGACGAATCGCTTCGTGAGCCTCTTGTGCGCCTTCCTTGCTGCTGTACACGTTAGGGGCTGGCGGCAGATAGGACGCGCCGAACTCACCTTCAATGTAGGTGCGGGCCATTTCAACCGCATCCGCCGACAGGTTGGTGGAGTCGGTACGCATATACGTGATGTAGCCCGCTTCGTACAAGCGCTGGGCCATCATCATGGTTTTCTTCACCCCGAAGCCCAGGCGATTGCTCGCGGCCTGTTGCAGGGTGGAGGTAATGAACGGTGCCGACGGCTTGCTGCTGGTCGGTTTGTCTTCACGCTTGGCGATGGTGTAGCTGGACGCCTTGAGCTTCTCCAGCGCGGCCATGGCCTGGGCTTCGTTCAGCGGTTTGAAGGCCTCGCCTTTTTCGCGGGCCACATCGAAGCGCACTTTTGCGCCTTTGGCCGTGCCAAGGTCCGCATGAACTTCCCAGTATTCTTCAGGGTTGAATGCCCGAATTTCGCGCTCACGCTCGACTACCAGCTTCACGGCCACCGATTGCACACGACCTGCCGACAAGCCACGGGCAATTTTTGCCCACAGCAACGGCGAAACCATATAGCCCACCACGCGATCGAGAAAACGGCGCGCTTGCTGGGCGTTGACACGGTTGATGTCGAGTTCGCCCGGTTTGGAGAACGCTTCCTGAATAGCCTTTTTGGTGATCTCGTTAAACACCACGCGCTTGTAGCGACTGTCATCACCACCGATGGCTTCGCGCAGGTGCCATGCAATGGCCTCCCCCTCGCGATCCAAGTCGGTTGCGAGATAGATGGTGTCAGCATCCTTGGCGAGCCGGCGCAGCTCCTCGATGACCTTTTCCTTTCCGGGAAGGATCTCGTACTTGGCTTTCCAGCCGTGCTCCGGATCGACGCCCATGCGTGAGATCAGCTGCTTTTGAGCTTTCTCTTTCGGCGACAAAGCCGGCGCTTCGCCCGCCGCGGCCTTGCCACGCTTGGCAGCCGGTTCTTTGCTGGCGCTAGCCGAACCGCTGGTGGGCAGGTCTCGGATATGGCCGATACTCGACTTCACCACGTACTCGTTACCCAAGTACTTGTTGATGGTCTTGGCCTTAGCCGGGGATTCCACAATGACCAGCGATTTGCCCATGGATCAGAAAATTCCTGAATTCTAGAAGTGAAAGGCGGTTCGCGCCTGACGCGGCACCGCTATATATAGTGGCAACAAGGTGAGGTCAAGCGCGGGGTGCTGCGCCACGCCCACTTATGGCCGGGGAAAAAGACTGGGTTCGGCCTCAATCAGTGCAAAGCGCGGTACCTGCTCGCCATCCACTTCGACCGTTTCCAAAAACATGCTCAATGGGCGCACCCAAAAACCGAAATCCCCATACAGGGCTTGGTAAAACACCACTTCTTCTTCGGTTTCAGAATGGCGAGCCACATTGAATACCCGATAGTGTGGCCCTTTGTAATGTTGATAGAGGCCAGGTTGTAGCGGCATGTTGCAACACCTTTTTTACGGATAAAAAAATTAAAGCTCATAACGATTAAAAAGTCATAAAAACAAAAACCGGGGCACTTGGCCCCGGCTTCTGTCAACGCAACGCTTAGACGCGTTCGAAGACAGTTGCTATGCCCTGGCCAAGACCAATGCACATGGTGGACAACCCGAAGGTGCCGCCATTTTGTTTCATTACATTGAGCAAGGTGCCGGAGATACGCGCACCTGAGCATCCAAATGGATGACCCAGAGCGATGGCGCCGCCATGCAGGTTAACCTTCTCATTCATCTTGTCGAGCACTTTCAAATCTTTCAGCACTGGCAGAGCCTGTGCAGCGAATGCTTCATTGAGCTCGATGAAGTCAATATCAGCCATGCTCAAGCCCGCGCGCTTCAAGGCTTTTTGCGTCGCTGGAACCGGACCATAACCCATAATTGCCGGATCAACACCTGCAACGGCCATCGAACGAATCACCGCCAGCGGCTCCAGACCAAGGTCTTTTGCACGCTGAGCCGACATCACGATCATGCACGAAGCACCATCGGTGATTTGCGACGAGGTACCGGCGGTAACAGTGCCGCCCTTAGGGTTGAACGCAGGTTTCAACGCCGCCAGGCTTTCCATGGTTGTTTCCGGACGAATGGTCTCATCGTAGTCGAAGGTTTTCAGGAAGCCATTTTCGTCATATCCCTGCATCGGGATGATTTCGTCTTTGAACTTGCCTTCAATCGTCGCCTTGTGGGCCAACTGGTGCGAACGAACGCCGAAAGCATCCTGTTGTTCGCGAGTGATACCGTGCATCTTGCCCAGCATTTCAGCGGTCAGGCCCATCATGCCCGACGCCTTTGCCGCATACAGCGACATATGCGGGTTGGGATCGACACCATGCATCATGCTCACGTGACCCATGTGCTCGACGCCGCCCACCACAAATACGTCACCGTTACCGGTCATGATGGCTTGCGCAGCGGTGTGCAAAGCGCTCATGGATGAACCGCACAGGCGGCTCACGGTCTGGGCAGCCGAGGTGTGCGGGATCTGGGTCATCAACGACGCCATGCGCGCGATGTTCCAGCCTTGCTCCAGGGTCTGGTTAACACAGCCCCAAATCACATCTTCTACTTCGTTCGGGTCAACCTTGCTGTTGCGCTCCAGCACTTTGCTGATCAGGTGCGCAGACATGTCTTCAGCACGGGTGTTGCGGTGCATGCCACCCTTGGAGCGGCCCATCGGGGTGCGACCGAAGTCTACAATCACCACGTCTCTAGGATTCAAGCTCATAATTTCACTCTCACTCTAATGGGGCGCTTAACCGAAGAAGCTCTGGCCGTTTTTGGCCATTTCACGCAGCTTCGCAGTCGGGTGGTACAGCGCGCCCAGTTCAGCGTACTGATCAGCCAGGGCCACGAACTCTGCAACACCGACCGAGTCGATGTAACGCAGGGCGCCGCCACGGAATGGAGGGAAACCGATACCGTACACCAGGCCCATGTCGGCCTCGGCTGCGGTTTCAACGATGCCGTCTTCCAGGCAACGCACGGTTTCAAGGCACAGCGGGATCATCATCCAGTTGATGATGTCTTCGTCGGTGACATCGCGCTGTTCATAAACGATCGGCTTGAGCACCTCAAGCACACTTGAGTCCACGATTTTCTTCTGCTTGCCGCGCTTGTCAGCCTCGTAAGCGTAGAAACCCTTACCGTTTTTCTGACCCAGGCGCTTGGCTTCGTACAGCGCATCAATCGCTGAACGACGGTCGTCTTTCATACGGTCCGGAAAACCTTCCGCCATCACGTCGCGACCATGGTGGCCAGTGTCGATGCCGACCACGTCCATCAGGTACGCCGGGCCCATTGGCCAGCCGAATTTTTCCATGACCTTGTCGATGCGCACGAAGTCGACGCCAGCGCTGACCAGCTTGGCGAAGCCGCCGAAGTATGGGAACAGCACACGGTTGACCAAAAAGCCCGGGCAGTCGTTAACGACGATCGGGTTTTTACCCATTTTCTTGGCGTAGGCAACCGTAGTGGCTACGGCCAGATCGCTGGATTTCTCGCCACGAATCACTTCAACCAACGGCATCATGTGCACCGGGTTAAAGAAGTGCATGCCGACGAAGTTTTCCGGACGCTTGAGGGCTTTTGCCAACAGGCTGATGGAAATGGTCGAGGTGTTCGACGCCAGAATGGCATCTTCCTTGACGTGATCTTCAACTTCAGCCAGCACCGCTTGTTTGACCTTCGGGTTTTCAACGACTGCTTCAACCACCAGGTCCACGTGACCGAAATCACCGTAGGACAGAGTAGGACGAATGCCATTGAGCACTTCAGCCATTTTGGCTGGCGTCATACGGCCTTTATCAACGCGGCCCACCAGCAACTTGGCGGCTTCCGCCAACCCTTGCTCGATGCCGTGCTCGTTGATGTCTTTCATCAGGATCGGCGTGCCCTTGGAGGCCGACTGATAGGCAATACCGCCGCCCATGATGCCTGCGCCCAGAACGGCAGCCTGCTTCACGTCTTTGGCGATCTTGTCGTGGATCTTGGCTTTTTTCTTCAGCTCCTGATCGTTCAGGAACAACCCGATCAGGCATTGCGATGCTGAGGTTTTAGCCAGTTTTGCAAAACCTGCCGCTTCAACTTCCAGCGCTTTATCGCGACCGAAGTTCGCAGCCTTCTGGATAGTTTTAATCGCTTCAACCGGTGCCGGGTAGTTTGGACCGGCCTGACCGGCCACGAAACCTTTAGCGGTTTCGAATGCCATCATTTGCTCGATGGCGTTCAGCTTGAGCTTCTCAAGTTTTGGCTGACGCTTGGCCTTGTAGTCCAGCTCGCCGCTAATGGCACGCTTGATCAGGTCCAATGCTGCGGCGCCCAGCTTATCGGCTGTCACTACAGCGTCAACGGCACCGACTTTCAAGGCATCTTCAGCACGGTTTTCTTTGCCGGACGCGATCCACTCAACAGCGTTGTCCACACCAATCAGGCGCGGCAAGCGAACAGTGCCGCCGAAGCCCGGGTAGATGCCGAGCTTGACTTCCGGCAGACCGATTTTTGCGCTGTCGGCCATCACACGGAAATCCGCCGCCAGGCACATTTCCAGACCACCGCCCAGTGCAATACCGTTGATGGCTGCTACGGTTGGAACATTGAGGTCTTCGAAGTCACTGAAGATCTTGTTGGCTTCGAGGTTGCCAGCAATCAGCTCGGCATCCGGCAACTTGAAGTTTTCGACGAATTCGGTGATGTCCGCGCCGACGATAAAGACGTCTTTGCCACTGGAAACAATAACGCCCTTGACCGAAGCATCTGCCTTGATCGCATCGACTGCCTGACGCAATTCGTTCAGGGTTAGACGGTTGAACTTGTTGACGGACTCACCCTTGAGGTCGAACTTCAGTTCGACGATGCCACTTTCAAGAGCCGTAACCGTGATGGCTTTACCTTCGTAAATCATCAACTGATCTCCAGGATATGGAAGCTGAACAGTACACGTCGGACGCTAGCGTCTGGCTGGCAATGACGACACCGTCAATGCTAACGCCAATCCACCAGGCACACCCGCCAACGCGATATTCGGGGTTATGCGAATGCTGCTTGTGTGGCAAACACTCGATTCATACGCCCGTTTGATTTGGGTGTCGACACCTTCACGGAAAAGCGTGCGCTTGTCAATTGTCCGAAACAACGATGACAAAACGACCTGTCAGTCAGTTCCTGGTCGCCTGCGAACGGCAGGCGCTGCTGTCACGCACGCAGGCTCGGGGCAGTTGCCGCCTGCTCAGGCAAGGGCTTTAAGCGTTTCGTCGATCGCCACTAACACCTGCGATTCGCCCTTCTCGCCCCAATACAGCGCAATCATTTGCTTGCCTGCTTCAACCTTGTAAACGTTCGCTGGCAACTTGCGAAACTGCGCCAGCAAGCGCTCGTCTGTACAGACTTCACGCCATTGATTGACCCAGATTCCCGGCGCAGATTGCCAATAACACCACACATCAGGGTCACTGCCGCGCCGCGGACGATGAAACTGCGCGCACGAGCCGGGCGGCTCGGGCTCCAGCCAATGCGGCCATTGCTGAGGCGTCAATTGCATGGCCAACCCCATACGACGCGCCTCCATACGCAGCGCCATACGCCCGCTTTGGCGACGCGAAGGACGCAGCCAGGCAAGCGGACTCAAAATCAGCGCCAGGATTGACACCACTATCCATACCGTCATATGTGTACTCTCACTGCCTTCAAATTAATGCATTGACCCTGACTTGAACCAAGGCTCTGCAAAAGGGCCATACTCATCGCCAATTACTGTTTACAGGAGCGCCTCACATGTCCACACCCAAACCCTACACGCACATTTTGGTTGCCGTAGACCTGACTGAAGAGTGCGACCCGGTGATTTACCGTGCCAGCGCCAGCGCTGAAGCCAACGGCGCGAAGCTGTCCCTGATCCACATCGTCGAACCCATGGCCATGGCCTTTGGGGGCGACGTGCCCATGGACCTGTCGCAGTTGCAGCAGCAACAGTTTGATCAGGCCAAAGAACGCCTCGACCGGCTGATCGATATCTATCCGCAACTCACAAAAGACAACTGCAAGCTGGCGTACGGCCAACCCCGCCAAGAAATCCATGGTTTCGCCAAAGATCATGGCTGCGACCTGATCGTGGTCGGCAGCCACGGCCGCCACGGCCTGGCGCTGCTGCTCGGCTCCACCGCCAATGACGTGCTGCATGGCGCGCCGTGCGACGTATTGGCTGTCAGCCTCAAAAAAACCGATTGAGCACCACCCTCCACAGCAAAAAAGCCCGACCTTTTGATTAAAAAGGCCGGGCTTTTTCAGTTCAGCGACTGCTCAATCAGGCATCCAGCTCAGCCCAACGTTCAACCAGTTGCTCGAGTTCAGCTTGCAACGTTTCGAGCTTGGCAATCACTTCAGCCGTTTGTGCAGCAGGACGCTGATAGAAGCCTGCGTCAGCCATTTCAGCTTCCACGGCAGCAATCGCCTGCTCTTTGGCATCGATCTCGCCAGGGAGCGCTTCCAGTTCGCGCTGCAGCTTGTAGCTCAGCTTCTTTTTCGCCGGAGCAGGGGCCGGAGCAGCCTGAGCTGGCGCTGCGGCGGCCGTGACAACGGCAGAGTTCAGGTCAGCCTTGCCGGATTTGCTTTCAGTCACACCAAGCAAGCGCGGCGAGCCGCCTTGACGCAGCCAGTCCTGATAACCGCCCACGTATTCACGCACCTTGCCTTCGCCTTCAAAGACCAGCGTGCTGGTAACCACGTTGTCGAGGAATGCCCGGTCGTGACTGACCATCAATACCGTGCCCTTGAAGGTCAGCAACACCTCTTCCAGCAGCTCGAGGGTTTCGACGTCGAGGTCGTTGGTCGGCTCATCGAGCACCAGCAGATTGGCAGGCTTGCTGAACAACTTGGCCAGCAGCAAGCGCGCACGCTCGCCGCCTGACAGCGCCTTGACCGGCGTGCGGGCACGCTGCGGGCTGAACAGGAAATCACCCAGGTAGCTCAGGACGTGGCGGCTTTGACCATCGATATCGATAAAGTCGCGACCTTCGGCCACGTTATCGATCACGGTTTTTTCCAGGTCCAACTGGTGACGCAACTGGTCGAAGTACGCCACGTCGATGCGCGTCCCCTCTTCCACCTTGCCGTTGGTAGGCTGCAAGCCGCCCAGCATCAACTTGAGCAGTGTCGTTTTGCCCGTACCGTTGGCGCCCAGCAGACCGATGCGGTCGCCGCGTTGCAACACCATGGAGAAGTCCTTGATCAGGAACGGACCTTCCGGGTGCGCGAAACTGACGTTTTCCAGCACCATCACTTGCTTGCCGGACTTGTCGGCGGTGTCCAGCTGGATGTTGGCCTTACCGGTGCGCTCACGGCGCTCGCTGCGTTCAACACGCAGGGCCTTGAGGGCACGTACACGGCCTTCGTTACGGGTGCGACGCGCCTTGATGCCCTGACGAATCCACACTTCTTCCTGGGCCAGGCGCTTGTCGAACAGCGCGTTTGCGGTTTCTTCCGCCGCCAGGGAGGCTTCCTTGTGGACCAGGAAGCTCGCGTAGTCGCCGTTCCAGTCAATCAGACCGCCACGGTCCAGTTCCAGAATCCGGGTGGCCAGATTTTGCAGGAAGGAACGGTCGTGGGTAATAAACAGCACAGCGCCCTGGAAGTCCTTGAGGGCTTCTTCCAGCCAGGCGATGGCGCCGATATCCAGGTGGTTGGTCGGTTCGTCGAGCAGCAGCAGGTCCGGTTCGGACACCAGTGCTTGCGCCAGCAGAACGCGACGACGCCAGCCGCCGGATAATTCGGCCAGGGTTTTGTCCGCCGGCAATTGCAGGCGGCTCAGGGTGCTGTCGACCAATTGCTGCAAGCGCCAGCCATCACGGGCTTCAAGGTCTTGCTGGACGTGCATCAGCTTGTCCAGGTCGGCATCGGTGACGATGTTCTGGCTGAGGTGATGGTACTGAGCCAGCAGCTCGCCCACACCGTCGAGGCCCTCGGCCACAACATCGAACACGGTCCGTCCGTCGGCAACCGGCAACTCTTGCGGCAATTCGCCAATCTTGAGGCCGGGTGCGCGCCAGACAGAGCCGTCGTCAGGCTTTTGATCACCTTTTACCAGCTTCATCATGCTGGACTTGCCGGTGCCGTTGCGGCCGATGATGCACACCCGCTCTCCACGGGCGATCTGCCAGGACACCTTGTCCAACAACGGCGTAGAGCCGAAAGCAAGGGACACATCGCTGAATTTGAGCAGGGTCATGAGCTTCTCCAAAAACTGGGCGCGCATTCTACCTGATTTGCGCCCTCAGGCGGCCGGCTATTTATTGTTGCCCCTGCTCGCAGCTCCATTTAGTCGCAAGTTTCACCGCTGGGCCTGCAAGGCGTTCACGCGCTGCTGGCAAAAGGCTAAGCTACGACTCAATCAGTGCCGGGCCCGCCCTGCACACGCCGCGTTTTTCATCTGTACGGAAGCCCCATGCGCAGTCGTCTCTTCAACTTTTTATCCTGCCTGCTTCTCACCAGTTGCGCCGTGCAAGCCGCACAGGCCGCCGACTTGACCCAACAACGCCAGCTGTACGACGAGGCCAAGCGCGCTTTGGCCAAAGGCGACTCCGGCCCCTATTTCCGAAATGCCGACGCCCTGCGCAGCTATCCGCTGACACCGTACCTGGCGTACGACGAACTCACCGCCCGCTTGAAAAGCGCCAGTAACGCTGAAATTGAGCAGTTCTTGGCGGCGCATGGCGATCTGCCGCAAGCCAACTGGATGAAACTGCGTTGGTTGCGCTGGCTGGCTGATCGCGGCGACTGGGCGACCTTTGCCAAATATTACGACCCCAAGCTCAACTTCACCGAGCTTGACTGCCTTAATGGCCAGTACCAACTGGCGCACAACCAGAAGGCCGAAGGCTACGCCAGCGCGGAAAAACTCTGGCTGGTGGGCAAAGCACAACCGGCGGCATGCGACGCCCTGTTCAGCCAGTGGGCCGCTGAAGGTCAACTGACCGAACAAAAGCGGTGGCAGCGCGTGAAGTTGGCGGCTGAAGCACGCAATTACGGCTTGGCCACGACACTGGCCAATGGCCTCAACACGCTGGGACCACAAGCCAAAGTGATGATTGACGTGGCGCAAAAGCCTGATCTTCTCAGTCAACCCTCGCGTTTTCTGCCCGCCAGTGAAGCCATGTCTGATGCCGTGGGACTGGGCCTGCGTCGTTTAGCGCGACAGGACCCTGAAAAAGCGGCAGCACTGCTCGATACATACGCCACCAACATGCACTTCTCGCGGGATGAAAAGGTCGCCATCGCCCGTGAGATTGGTCTGACGTTCGCCCGCCGGTATGACAGCCGTGGCCTGGACATCATGACTAAATATGACCCCGAGCTGCGCGACAACACCGTCACCGAATGGCGCCTGCGCCTGCTGTTGCGCCTGGCTCGCTGGGAAGATGCCTATCAACTGACCCGCCAATTGCCGCAGGACTTGGCGACCAGCAACCGCTGGCGTTACTGGCAGGCGCGCAGCCTGGAGCTGGCCGAACCGAAAAATCCGCAAGCGCAAGTGCTGTTCAAAAATGTCGCCCGCGAACGTGATTTCTACGGCTTCCTGGCAGCCGATCGGGCGCAGACCCCTTATCAGCTCAACAACAAACCGCTCGTGCTCAGCCCGCAACTGATCAACAAAGTGCGCAACACACCCGGCGTGCAGCGTGCACTCGAGTTCCATGACCGCGGGCAAATCGTGGATGGCCGTCGTGAGTGGTATTACGTGAGTCGTCACTTCAACCGCGACGAAATGGTGGCGCAAGCTAAATTAGCCTACGACCGCAAATGGTATTTCCCGGCCATCCGCACCATCAGTCAGGCTCAGTACTGGGACGATCTGGACATCCGCTTTCCGATGGCGCACCGCGACACACTGGTGCGCGAGGCCAAAGTGCGCGGTTTGCATTCAAGTTGGGTGTTCGCCATTACCCGTCAGGAAAGTGCTTTTATGGATGACGCACGTTCCGGCGTAGGCGCGAGCGGTTTGATGCAATTGATGCCGGCCACAGCAAAAGAAACTGCCAGAAAATTCAGCATTCCGCTGGCATCGCCCCAACAAGTGCTGAACCCGGACAAGAACATCCAACTGGGTGCAGCCTACCTGAGTCAGGTGCATGGCCAGTTCAACGGCAACCGGGTATTGGCTTCAGCGGCATATAACGCAGGGCCGGGGCGTGTTCGCCAATGGCTACGGGGCGCCAACCACCTGGGCTTCGACGTGTGGATTGAAAGTATTCCCTTCGACGAAACCCGCCAATACGTGCAGAACGTTTTGTCGTACTCGGTGATCTACGGCCAGAAACTCAACGTGCCTCAACCTCTGGTGGACTGGCATGAGCGGTATTTTGACGATCAGTGATCGTGGGTAACACCTTGCAGGTGCGCGCGCACCTGCAAGTGCCGCGCTTTATTCCAGCACGGTGACCGGCATGCCGACTTCCAGCAGGCCATGGCTGTCGTTCACCAGGTTCTGCCCAAACATCGTGCCGCCTTCCTGCTTGCGGTAGCTCATCAGGGTTTGCAACGGCTCACGCTGCTCGTCACGCACGCCGGTCTGGGGATCGATAGTGGTCAGGATGCAACGCGAGCATGACTTGACCACGCGAAACTCCACCTCGCCAATGCGCACCCGTTTCCAACCATCTTCGGCAAACGCTTCACTGCCGGACACCACGAGGTTGGGGCGAAAACGCAGCATCTCTAACGTTCGATTGACCTTGTGTGAAAGGTCGTCGAGCGATGCCTGACCTATGAGCAACAACGGGTAACCATCGGCGAACGCCACTTTGTCATCATCGCGGCCATAACCGGCTTCGGTGGTCCGCGCTCGCTCCAGCGGCACATGCACCAGTCGCACGCTCTGGTTGATAAAGCGGCTCAACCACTGCGCCGCCTCGTCGCCTGCATCGGGCACACGCAACGTATCGCGCCAGATGGTCACACCGCGCAGGTCACTGTCGGCCTGCGGCAACGGCACGTCCAGCGCCTCAAAACCTTCGGTCGTCAACGTCAGGCCGCCATTGGCATTCCACAAGGCAGAGAGTTGGCTCATCTGCGGGTGGGAGCGCTGGGTCAAAAAGCGCCCGGAGGCTTCATCCACCAGCATCCAGCGTCGATCACCCTCCACACCCAGTTTGTCCAGGCGCACCTGAGACAAGCTTTCGCCTTTGCCGGACTTGAGCGGGAATCGGTAAATCGAACTTAGATGCAGCATGGATCAGCTCCCTGCGGATTAAAAACGCCACAGTATACGAGCCGATCCCGCGTGCAAAGAATCAGGCAGGTACTTGATCCAGCATCAGGCGCTGGCGCACCACATCCACCAGTTTGTCCGGCTGGAATTTGGACAGGAAATTGTCACAGCCAACCTTCTTGACCATGGATTCGTTGAAGCTGCCCGACAGCGAGGTGTGGAGCACCACGTACAGCCCCCGCAGGCGCGGATCGTTACGAATTTCGGTGGTCAGGCGATAACCATCCATCTCGGGCATTTCGGCATCGGTAAAGATCATCAACAGTTTGTCGGTCATGACCTGCCCGGCGTCTGCCCACCCCTTGAGCATGTTCAGTGCCTTGAGACCATCGCTGGCCACGTGCATCTTGACCCCCAACTGCGAAAGGGTTTCGCGCAGTTGAGACAGGGCGACTTTCGAGTCATCGACCAACAGCACTTCCCGGCCACGCGCATGCTCCAGGATCGGGTCTTCGAGCTTCTCGCGCGAGACCTTGGCGCTGTACGGCACGATCTCCGCCAGCACTTTCTCAACGTCAATGATCTCGACCAGTTGCTCATCGACCTTACTGATGGCCGTCAAGTAATGCTGGCGACCGGCGCTGGTGGGCGGGGGCAATATGGCTTCCCAGTTCATGTTGACGATGCGGTCCACTCCGCCCACAAGAAATGCCTGAACCGAACGGTTGTACTCGGTCACGATGATCGTACTGTCAGGGCCAGGCACCAGAGGGCGCATACCGATGGCCTGCGACAAGTCAATCACTGGCAGGGTTTGGCCACGCAGATTCACCACACCACACACAAACGGGTGTCGCTGCGGCATCAAGGTCAATTTGGGTAATTGCAGAACCTCTTGCACCTTGAACACGTTGATCGCGAACAGCTGCCGACCCGCCAGACGGAACATGAGAATTTCCAGTCGGTTTTCACCGACCAACTGGGTGCGCTGGTCTACCGCGTCGAGAATGCCGGCCATGAATAACTCCTGGGCGTGGGTACTGAATGTCTAGCGTTATCGGCAGAAAAAACGCGAGCTTGACCCCCTGCGAAAATCTGCCTCATAAAAGTGGTGGCACTTTAACATCATCCAGTGCCATTATCGGTTTCGTCTTTCGTCCGACCTCCCCTCGCAACTCTCCCCCTTGCTTCCCCCTAAGGGATTCCCTGAGCAGTGCTCAGGAGCGACCTGATATTCGTGCTATTCGATTGCCATTATTGTGACCCCCTTCGCATTATATGAATCACCGCAGGAACTTTTTATTACTGAAACAGCGCTGTCTTGTGCCGGGTTTTACATATCGGCACACAACGCTTTAAAACTTTCTATGTGAACGCACCCATTACTCACACCCAAAAAGTTGCACTTAAAGTCACCCAAAACGCTGATCCAGTTGCCATGCTCATTGAGGGCTTTTGCACGATGAGCCCGGACATTACTTAAAAGGCGTTCCAGAAGAGTGAGAATAAGCATGTTCAATGGCAATGACCGGCCATTAGCGCTAGCCGACTTTTTAATCGAAGCCCAGGTGTTATTGACCACCGCAGAAGAATGCCTGACCCACTTGCGATTGATTCACAATGACGAGGACGCGATCGACTGCATGGTCAATACCCTCTCCAGGCTGGAGAAGCGTGCCAAAGCATTGACCATTGCCCCCATTGCGGGCTTTTGCCGAACCCTGCGCACCCTGCTCAGGCAGGCAAGAAACCTGGGTACCCTGCACGACCAAGCGGTTGAAATCCTCAAAGACTGCTTTAGCCTGCTGGCATGGCAGGTTGAACTGATAGACCCCACTACAGGCCAACTGAGCCTCGATGACAGTGAGCAAGAGATGCTGATCACGTCGTTCACCGAACAGGTCGAAGCCATGCGAACGGCCCCGCCGCCACTCGGTTAGCCTCGCATCCCCGATGCCTTATCCCGGTCCACGTCTTCAATGACGCATTAAAACGTCCTGCGCCGTGAATACATTACATGTCGACTATCCTGTAAGTTAATTCTGATATCAGACTGTCAGCGCGGTTCAGGCGTTTGCATCTAAGGGCCAACTAAGCTATCGACTTATTTCCTATTTAAGCGCACAGGCAAAACCTGTAATGCGCAACTAACCATGCTGTGCAAAATGCCATTTAACCCATGTCAAAGGCGACCCGCTTTAAATGAAGTGATACCATGCGCGCCGATCGTTAAGCCGAACGCCTGTGTGTAAATCCGTTCAGGCTTGGCATCAGCCATGAACGTTGATCCCGTTAAGGATGCTCCGATCAACTTGCTGCGCGGCGGCGGCAAGTCGTAATTTGCACGGCACGCAGCGCTATTTGCTCAAAACG
>NZ_NQKI01000037.1 GCF_002269125.1 Pseudomonas lundensis
GTTGCTTGGTCATCTGACACCTCGATATGGCGAGCATTCTCGCCTAAATGAGTGTCCGGTTTCATTAGACCACTACAATCTCGATCTGGATGAACAGGACGCGGTATTCGGGCTGTCCACGCTGGCTGGAAAAAGCCGACTGGCGCCATTCTCTTTCCGCGAAACCGATTACCTGAAAACCTACACCCAGTCAGGCATGCGCCTGATCGACGCGGTGCGCCAACAAGTCGGTATCGCGTTGGGGCACACCCCACAAGGCGCAATTCGCCTGCTCACGCAACCGCGCAGCTGGGGGCTTTCGTTCAACCCGGTGAGTTTTTTTTACTGCTTTGAGGCTGACGGCGCACTGGCTGCTGTCTTGTGCGAAGTGACCAATACGCCCTGGCGCGAACGCTATCACTATGTACTCCCGGCACAAGGAGACGGTTTTCAGCACGTCGCCGTGGCCAAGGCCTTCCATGTTTCGCCGTTTTTACCGCGCGATGTGCAATACCGCATGAGCTTCAGTGCGCCCGATGCGCGTCTCGGCGTGCACATGGCTGACTGGCAAGGTGAGCTAAAGCTGTTTGATGCCACCCTCAATCTACAACGTACGTCGTTGGACCGTGCGGGGCTGCATCGCTACTTGCGCCAGTTCCCGTGGATGACTGCCAAGACGTGCGCGGCGATTTACTGGCAAGCCGTACGGTTATTTCTCAAACGAACACCGATTTTTTCCCATCAGGCCGCCGATGGCGCCTTTCGCATTGCTGCTGCGCATAACAAGGAACAACGCCATGAAAAGCCCTAGCCTGGTGAGTAAACCTTCATTGTCGAGTACCCATAACCTGACCAGCGCGTTATTGCGCCGCGGGGTGATCCGTCAACTGGACCAGCTGAAAAACGGCCATTTGACCGTCGTCGAAAAAGGCGAGCGCCGGACATTCGGCGACCATGGCGCAGGGCTTGTGGCCGAGGTTCACATTCATGACGCCAGCGTGTGGGGCATGATCGCCAGCAACGGTTCCATCGGCGCCGGCGAAGCCTTTATACATGGCTATTGGAGCTCGCCAGACCTCACAAAAGTGATCCGTGTACTGGTCAGCAATCTGGACGTGCTGGATGCCATGGAAGGTGGTTTGGCACGTCTGGGCCGCCCATTCATTCGAGGCCTGCACTGGATCAATCGCAACACACGCAAAGGGTCGCAAAAAAACATTGCGGCGCATTACGACCTGGGCAACGAGATGTTCGAGCAGTTTCTCGACCCGACCATGATGTATTCCGCCGCACAGTTCCTGACGGCCGAAGACACGCTGGAGCAGGCGCAGCTTAATAAACTGGAGCGTATCTGCCAGAAACTCGGGCTGACGGCCGACGACCACTTACTGGAAATCGGCACCGGCTGGGGCAGCATGGCGTTGTTTGCCGCGCAGCAATACGGGTGCAAGGTCACTACCACCACATTGTCCAAGGCGCAGTACGACTACACCCTTACTCGGATCAATGCACTTGGCCTACAAGATCAGGTGACACTGCTGCTTGAGGATTACCGCGATCTGACAGGGCAATACGACAAGTTGGTGTCCATCGAAATGATCGAGGCTGTCGGTCATCGCTTCTTGCCCAGCTACTTCAAACAGTGTTCGCACTTGCTAAAGCCCCACGGTTTGATGCTGTTGCAAGCGATCACCATCCGCGAACAACGTTATGAGCAGGCAAAACGCAGCGTGGACTTTATCCAGCGCTATATTTTCCCCGGCGGCGCCTTGCCCAGCGTGCAGAAAATGCTCGAAATCGTCGGTCATGACACCGACATGAACTTGATGCACATGGAAGACTTCGGCCTGCATTACGCCAAAACCCTGCACCTGTGGCGTGACAACTTTCGACGTGCCCATGGCCGTTTGACTGAGCTGGGCTACGACGACTACTTCCTGCGGCTGTGGGAGTTTTACCTGTGCTACTGCGAAGGCGGCTTTCTGGAGCGCAGCATTGGCACCGCACAATTGCTGTTGGCCAAACCGGGCGCCACGATCCAGCCGCTGCTGGGTCGACTCGATGCTTAACAAGACACTGGCCAACGCCGCGCTGTTTCAAGTCGGCTGGTTTGCCTGTGTACTGGGCGGCTACAGCGGCTGGCTACTGCTGGCAGCCGCAGCCTTGGCCATTCAAGTGCTGTGGATAAAAGCGGACATCCGCCTGGTGTTGCTGGTGTGCGCGCTGGGCAGCGTCATCGACAGCGTCCTGTTGAACGCGGGCGTGTTTGCATTCGACAGTCCCGGGAGGATCATCCCGTTCTGGTTGATTATGCTGTGGGCTTTGCTGGCCACAACGTTGAATCATTGCCTGGCGTGGACCGCGAAACCGGTCTGGCTGTGCGCCGTACTGGGCGCCGTGTCAGGCCCTCTTTCGTATTACGCGGGGCAGCGGCTGGGTGCGGTGGCGTTTCCGTTAGGCCTGTGGCCAACCCTGATCGGGCTAGGTCTGCTATGGGGCGGGTTGTTCCCGACCCTGCAATGGCTGGCAGGTAAATTTTCACACCCGGCAAGATAAGTGCAGCTATCAGCTCTTTCACACCTTGATGCGGCACTGCCTTACACTGCGCGCCTATGACCACCATCCCGCTGACTGAAATTACCGAACCCGCCGTCACATGTTCAACATGCGCGGCGTGCTGCTGCCAACTCGAAGTGATGCTGATCACCGACACGGGTGTGCCCGAGCGCTTTATCGACACGGATGACTGGGGCGGCGAAGTGATGTTGCGCCTGGGCGATGGCTGGTGTGCAGCCCTGGACCGCAACACCATGATGTGCACCATTTACGAAAAGCGCCCGCTGATTTGCCGCGAGTTCGAAATGGGCGAGGTCGAATGCCTTAACGAGCGTCAAGGCATTGCCACCGCGTATCGCTAACGTTACAGCGGCATTGTGTAATGCAGGGCGTAGCTCTCCACCCCGTCATTGGTGTTGGAAAGCCCGGCGTTGGAGTAATGCGTCGCACGAATCCCGACTTCATGACCGCCGTTAAAGCGCAAGCCAACACCAATGCGGTCTTCAAACTGGAAAGCCGTGCCCAGCTTTTGTTCTTCCACTTCGGTCTTGGAGAACAAGGCCATGCCGATCCCCGCTTCGATATAAGGTTTCACCGTTTCACCGGCAAACTCGTACACAAAGACAGGTGAGAACGACAGGCTGTTACTGCTGGATGACTTTTTGCCATCCCAGTACGTGTAAGCGCCATCCCAATAGCCGGTCAGACGACCGACATCACTTTGTAGCCAGCTCTTGTCCCAATCGGACTTCAAGCCCAAGCGATAGGTCATGCTCGACTGGCTTGTGTGCCCTACCCCAAACTCGATACCGGCCGCTTGTGCCGTATAACTGTGCCCCAGAACAGTTGCTGCAAAAGCAGCCAAGCCTAAAAAGCGCTTCATAAGAAAATCCTATTTTCGTATGCATAGGTCATTGGTTGTGTGCCCCATCAGGCAGGCGTTATGAATCCAATCACAACGTGAAAGTTCAACCCATTTGAACGGACACACATTTTTTACAGGGCGAAGCTTCGCACAACGCCAGACTTATTCCACAACGCGGGTAGGATATTTCTCATCTGTTCAGGTGAAGCGCTCGTCCAAAACTGGGTTTCTTGAGCCGGCCCTGTCGCCAACAGCCCACGTTCACCGAGTAAACGCTGCAGTTGACGGGCTACAGCCGCACCGGTGTCAATGAGGATGATCGAGGGGGGGAGCATTTGGCTGAGCAGAGGCTTGAGGAAGGGATAGTGGGTACACCCCAGGATGATCGTGTCGCACCCCGCCGCGAGCAGCGGCTCGACATAGCCGCACAACAGTGTGCGCAAGACATCGCTGTGCAGGTCACCCGTTTCGATCAATTCCACCAGACCGGGGCAAGGCTGGGTGATAACGCCGACATCGCTGGCAAACCGATCCAGCAACGCGGCAAATTTTGCGCTCTGCAAGGTGCCAGTGGTGGCCAGGACGCCCACAACACCTGTGCGCGTGGCGGCCGCTGCGGGTTTGACAGCCGGTTCCATGCCAACAATTGGCCACTGCGGGAAGTGTTGGCGCAAGTCTGCCACCCCAGCGACGGTGGCGGTATTGCAGGCCAATACGATGGCTTTGGCGCCCTGCTGCTGGAAGAAGTCAGCAATAACCGCACAACGTTGACGAATAAATTCCGGGGATTTCTCGCCATACGGAATATGCCCGCAATCACCGACGTACAACAGCGATTCATTGGGCAGTAAAGCGCGAATCTCGTTTAGCACTGACAACCCGCCGACACCCGAGTCGAAGACGCCAATCGGTGCTTCACTCATGGGCTGAACCGCATACGCTGCAAGCGGGGTCACGCTTGACCCGCAACTCGCGGAAATGCGTTCCCATGGCATCAATCAACAACAAGCGACCGACCAGCGGCTCACCAAAGCCAGCCAGCAGCTTCAAGGCTTCGAGGGCCTGCAAACTGCCGACCAAGCCCACCAGCGGGCCGATAACGCCTGCTTCGCTGCAGGTCAATTCATCGTCGCTGCCGTGCCCGTACAAACAGTGGTAACAAGGGCTGGCGGGCTGGCGCGAATCGAATACCGACAACTGACCTTCCAGGCGGATGGCCGCACCGCTGACCAGCGGTTTGCGCGCGGCAACACAGGCCCGGTTAACCGCCTCACGGGTGCCAAAGTTATCGCAACAGTCGAGCACCAGGTCCACGGCAGCGACCGCATCAGCCAGTGAGTCTTCGTCCAGTGCCGCGCGATGGGCAATCAGTGTGAGGTCCGGGTTGATCGCAGCAAGCCGCTTCAGGGCGGAGTCAACCTTGCTCTCACCGACGCTGGCCGTGTCGTGCAAAATCTGGCGTTGCAAGTTGGTCACATCGACGCTGTCGAAATCGGCCAAATGCAACTCGCCCACTCCCGCGGCGGCCAGGTACAACGCCACCGGCGAGCCCAACCCGCCAAGCCCGACGATGAGCGCACGGCTGTTTTTGAGCGCCAGCTGGCCCTCGATATCGACCTGTGGCAGCAGAATCTGTCGGCTGTAGCGCAACAGTTCCAGATCGGTCAGCACGGCAGGCGGCCCAGCGTAATGCGTTCGTGGCTCCCCAGGTCCTTGCGGCTGGCAACCTCCACGAAGCCTGCGCCTTGCAACAGATTACGCACAGCAGACGCCTGGTCATAACCATGCTCAAGCATTAACCATCCACCGGCATTCAGGTGTTGCGGGGCCGCAGCGACAATCTCGCGAATATCATCCAGCCCGTCAGCACCGGCAACCAGCGCACTTTCGGGTTCGAAACGCACGTCCCCTTCATCCAGATGCACATCCCCGACCGCAATGTAGGGCGGGTTGCTGATGATCAGATCAAATCGGTGGCCTGCCAACGCGCTGAACCAATGGCTGTTGAGCACGCTGACATTATTCAAAGCAAGCCGTTGCCGGTTGCGCTCTGCCAGGGCTACGGCTTCGAGGATACGATCAACGGCAGTGACCTTCCATGCCGGACGTTCACTGGCCAGTGCCAAGGCAATGGCGCCGCTGCCAGTACCGAGATCCAGCACGCTGGCCGGGGTTGCAGGCAGCAATTGCAGGGCCGTCTCCACCAGCAATTCGGTATCCGGACGCGGGATCAAGGTGTGCGGCGCAACTTCCAGGTCGAGCTTCCAGAAACCTTGCTGCCCCAGAATGTAGGCCACGGGTTCGCCCCCGCGGCGGCGTTGCAGGAAGTCGGCAAAGGTCAGTGCGGCTTCGCTGCTGACAATTTTCTCGGGCCATGTGTGCAAGTAACTGCGCGACTTGCCCAAGGCTGCGGCCAACAACAGCTCTGCATCCAGACGTGCAGTCGGCGAATCGGGCAATTGGGCGGCGCGCAACAAGCTGGCAATAACGGTCATTTATTCACCCAGGGCTGTCAGTTGGTCAGCCTGATATTCCGCTAACAACGGTTCGATCACAGCTTCAACGCCACCAGCGAGCACTTCATCCAGTGAGTACAAGGTGAGGTTGACGCGATGGTCAGTCACTCGCCCTTGGGCAAAATTGTAGGTGCGAATACGCTCGGAGCGATCCCCCGACCCCACCAGCAGTTTGCGTTCACTGGCAATCGCATTGGCTGCGGCACTGGTTTGCTGGTCATTCAATTTAGCTGAAAGCCACGACATCGCCCGCGCACGGTTTTTATGCTGGGAGCGTTCTTCCTGACACTCCACCACAATGCCCGACGGCAAGTGCGTGATGCGGATAGCGGAGTCCGTTTTGTTTACGTGCTGCCCACCTGCGCCCGAAGAACGGTAGGTGTCGACGCGCAAATCGGCCGGGTTGATCTCGATGGCTTCTTGCTCATCAGGCTCAGGCAATACCGCGACAGTGCAGGCCGAGGTGTGAATACGCCCTTGGGATTCTGTCGCCGGGACGCGCTGCACACGGTGAACGCCTGACTCAAACTTCAGCTTGCCGTACACGTTCTCGCCTTCAACCCGCGCAATGACTTCTTTATAGCCGCCATGCTCACCCGGGTTTTCCGACAGAATTTCCAGCCGCCAGCCACGCCGCTCGGCGTAGCGGGAATACATACGAAACAGATCGCCAGCGAAAATCGCGGCTTCATCGCCGCCGGTGCCCGCCCGGATTTCAAGGAAGACGTTACGTCCGTCGTTCGGATCCTTGGGCAACAACATGCGCTGCAAGTCACCTTCGAGTTCAATCAGTCGCTCTTTGGCTTCGCGCACTTCCTCGACCGCCATTTCACGCATGTCGGGGTCGCTGTCTTTGAGCAATGCTTGAGCGCCTTCCAGGTCGCCCTGAACTTTTAGCCATTGGCCGTACGCACCAACTATGGGCTCAACTTCGGCGTATTCCTTGGAATACGCACGGAATTTGGTTTGATCCGAGATGACTTCGCCATCGCCAAGCAATGCGGTCAGTTCCTCAAAACGGTCCTGGAGGATGTCCAGCTTATTAAGCAGTGACGCTTTCATTACGATTTTTTATCCGCAGAGCTATCCGATGAGCCCTCACCGAGGGCAAAAAGTTCTTGGGCCATGGCCAGCGCATCAAGGCGGCCTTCGGCGGAAAGCTTTTTCAACTGCACGCTGGGAGCGTGCAGCAACTTATTGGTCAGACCGCGAGCCAATTGGGCCAGCACATCTTCAGGGTTACCGCCATTGGCGAGCATTTTTAACGCTTTTTGCAGCTCTTCATCGCGCAGGCGCTCCCCTTGCTGACGGTAGGCCTTGAGCACATCCACTGCCGCCAACTCACGCAAACGCACCATGAATTCTTCGGCGCCGATGCTGACCAGTTCTTCCGCGGCTTGCGCCGCGCCCTGACGGCTCTTGAGGTTTTCAGCCACCACTTCGTGCAGGTCGTCGACGGTGTAGAGGTAAACGTCGTCCAACTCGCCGACTTCTGGTTCGATATCGCGAGGAACAGCAATGTCGACCATAAAGATCGGTTTGTGCTTGCGCAGCTTCAGCGCACTTTCAACCGCGCCTTTGCCAAGAATTGGCAACTGACTGGCCGTAGAACTGATGACGATGTCGCTGTGCACCAGCTCTTGAGGAATGTCCGACAACAACACAGCATGCGCGCCGAATTGTTCGGCCAACAGACTGGCGCGCTCCAGCGTACGGTTAGCAACCACGATACGTTTCACCCCCAAGTCATGCAGGTGGCGGGCAACCAGGGTTATGGTTTCGCCAGCCCCTATCAGCAATGCCTGGCTGCGCTGCAAGTCACTGAAGATCTGCTTGGCCAGACTGACCGCGGCAAACGCCACGGAAACCGGGTTTTCGCCGATGGCCGTGTCGGTGCGCACTTGCTTGGCCGAGTTGAAGGTGGCTTGAAACAGACGCCCCAGCAACGGCCCGACGGTGCCCGCTTCGCGCGCCACGGCATACGCCGACTTCAACTGGCCGAGAATTTGCGGCTCGCCCAGCACCAGTGAGTCAAGGCCAGCGGCCACACGCATCATGTGACGAACGGCAGCATCGTCTTCATGGATGTAGGCGCACGACTTCAATTCTTCAAGGTCGAGCTGATGATAATCGGCCAGCCATTTCAGGACGGTATCGGCTGAAATCTGGTCTTGCTCTATATACAGCTCACTGCGATTGCAGGTTGAGAGGATCGCAGCTTCACGACTGTCGGTCAGTCGGCAGAGCTGCTGCAAGGCCTCAACCAACTGCTCCGGGGTAAAAGCCACGCGCTCGCGGACGTCTACTGAAGCAGTCTTGTGGTTAATACCGAGTGCAAGGAAGGCCATTCAAGATCGCTGATGATGACGAGAAGCCGGCAATTGTCCTACTTCGTCAGATTGAGAACAACCATTGCTGACTATTGTCTCTATAGTTAAGGTCTGTTGACGCCCAATTAGCCATCATGTGCATCCTGATATCGATAGTCGCAGCCGTTAGGTTTGCCCTTTCGCATGTGTCATGATGCCCCGACCGCAGGTAAGTCGCCCTTCTCTTATATGAATAGATCCTCCGCGTTGCTCCTTGCTCTCGTCTTCCTCAGTGGCTGCCAGGCCTTGGCTCCCACGTCGCCGGATGAATCGTCCGCGCTTGAAGACGCCACTTCCGCGCCCGAAAAGCCAAAGGTCTACAGTTCTTTCAGCGAAGACACACTGTACAGCCTGTTGAGTGCCGAACTGGCGGGGCAACGTAATCGTCTGGACATTGCGCTGGGCAACTACGTGACCCAGGCCATCAATACGCAGGACCCGGGTATCTCCGAGCGCGCATTTCGCATCGCCGAGTATCTGGGCGCCGATCAGGCCGCACTCGACACGTCGCTGATCTGGGCCAAAAACGCCCCGGACGACCTTGAAGCCCAACGCGCCGCCGCCATTCAACTGGCGCGCAACGGCCGTTACGACGATTCCATTGTGTACATGGAAAAGGTCCTGCAAGCCAAAGGCGATACTCACTTCGACTTTTTAGCGTTGTCGGCTTCTGAATCAGACCCCGAAACCCGCAGTGGCATGTTGAAAAGCTTCGACAACCTGCTCGCCCGGCATCCGGATAACGGCCAGCTGATTTTCGGTAAAGCCTTGCTGATGCAGCAGGATGGAGACGCAGAAGGCGCGCTCAAATTACTTGAGAAAAATCCGCCGCAAGCCGGTGAAGTCGCACCCGTGCTGTTGCGTGCCCGGATCCTGCAAAGCCTCAATCGCGGCGATGAAGCCCTGCCGTTATTGAAAAAAAGCATCCAGCAATACCCGGATGACAAGCGCCTGGCCCTCACCTACGCACGCGCACTGGTTGAGCAAAACCGTATGGATGAGGCAAAGGCGCAATTTGCCAGCCTGGTTCAGCAATACCCTGAAGACGATGAGCTGCGCTTTTCCCTGGCGCTGGTGTGCCTCGAGGGCAAAGCCTGGAACGAAGCTGAAGGCTATCTGCAAGAACTGATCGAACGCGACAGCCACGTGGACTCCGCCCACCTGAACCTCGGCCGTATCGCTGAAGAACGCAACGATCCGCAAGGCGCGTTGATTGAGTATGCTCAGGTTGGCCCCGGCAATGACTACTTGCCCGCCCAGTTGCGTCAGGCCGATATCCTGATTAACCACGGTCGGGGTACGGAAGCCTCTGCCAAATTGGCGGCGGCCCGCGACGAGCAACCTGATTACGCTATTCAGCTGTTTTTGATCGAAGCAGAAACGCTGAGTGCGAACAATCAGACAAACCGCGCCTGGGATGTCCTGCAACAAGCGCTGAAACAATACCCGGATGACCTGAATTTGCTCTACTCGCGCGCCATGTTGGCCGAGAAGCGCAACGACCTGCCCCAGTTGGAGAAGGACCTGCGCGCCATCATCGCCCGCGAACCTGACAATGCCATGGCATTGAACGCACTGGGTTACACCCTGTCAGATCGGACAACACGTTACGCCGAAGCCAAAGCGCTGATTCAACAGGCTTATGACATCAACCCCGACGATCCTGCCGTGCTCGACAGCCTGGGCTGGGTAAATTACCGCCTCGGCAATTTGAATGAAGCCGAGCAGTTATTGCGCCAAGCGCTGGATCGCTTCCCGGACCAAGAAGTCGCTGCTCATCTGGGGGAAGTGCTTTGGGCCAACGGCAAACAGCGTGAAGCCAGGCAAGTCTGGGCCAAGTTCCTTAAAGACAACCCAGAAAGCCCTATCCTGCGCAAAACCGTTTTGCGTTTGACCGGATCCGAGACTCTCTAAATCATGCTTTATCGCAACCTGCGACACCTTATCGCCTTTAGCCTGATCGCCTTGCTGGCCGGTTGTTCGATGTTTGGCGCCCGCGAATCGGTCGAAGGCCATGGCAGCCCCGCACTGTGGGCCGAACACAAACAGCATCTGACCCAGCTCGACGGTTGGCAGATCAACGGCAAAGTCGGCATCCGCGCCCCGAAAGACTCGGGCAGCGCCACACTGTTCTGGCTGCAACGCCAGGATTATTACGACATTCGCTTGTCCGGCCCACTCGGCCGTGGCGCGGCACGCCTGACCGGGCGCCCGGGCAAAGTCACGCTGGAAGTGGCCAATCAGGGCCGATACGATGCCGCATCCCCTGAGGAGCTACTCGGCGAACAACTGGGCTGGAGCTTGCCAGTGTCGCACCTGGTGTGGTGGGTTCGCGGCTTGCCAGCACCGGGTAGCAAGAGTCGCGTAGCCTTGAATGCAGACAGCCGCCTGGGCGAACTGGAACAGGACGGCTGGAAAATCGAATACCTGAGCTACGTTGAGCAAAATGGCTTCTGGCTCCCGGAGCGGGTAAAACTGCACGGAACTGATTTAGACGTCACCCTGGTGGTGAAAGATTGGCAACCCCGTCAGTTGGGACAATGACATGCAAAACGATCCATTAATTTTGCCCTCCCCGGCAAAATTAAATTTGATGCTGCATATTCTCGGCCGCCGCGAAGATGGCTATCACGAACTGCAAACGCTGTTTCAATTCCTCGACTATGGCGATGAAATGACGTTTTCAGTGCGAGAGGACGGACAAATTCACCTCCTCACTGAGTTTGCAGGCGTGCCGCACGATCAAAACCTGATTGTGAAAGCGGCTCGACACCTTCAGGCACAATCCGGTTGCACGCTGGGTATTGATATCCGCATCAAAAAAATTCTCCCCATGGGCGGTGGAATCGGTGGCGGAAGCTCCAATGCCGCGACGACATTGCTGGGCCTTAACCACCTTTGGAATCTGGGCTGGAGCCTGGACAAGCTCGCAACGCTGGGGCTAAGCCTGGGCGCGGACGTGCCAGTTTTCGTTCGGGGGCACGCAGCATTTGCCGAAGGCGTTGGTGAGATCCTGTCACCCGAATACCCCGAAGAGCCGTGGTATGTCGTACTGGTCCCGCAAGTCTCTGTAAGCACAGCAGAAATTTTTTCGCATCCTTTGTTGACACGTGACTCTTTGCCCATTAAAGTGCGCCCCGTCCCCAAGGGAAACAGCCGAAACGACTGCGAAGCAGTAGTAACGGAGCTTTACCCAGATGTACGTAAGGCTTTGAATTTGTTAGGTAAATATACCGAAGCAAAATTAACTGGAACTGGAAGTTGTATATTTGGGGCCTTCCCAAACGAAGCAGATGCTGATAAAGTCCTGCACCTTCTTGCAGACACCCTTACAGGGTTTGTAGCCAAAGGAAGCAACGTTTCGATGTTGCACCGAAGACTACAAGATCTGTCAAAGGAAACGGGTACACGGTACTCGTAGCAACAGATACAGGGGCGTCGCCAAGCGGTAAGGCAGCAGGTTTTGATCCTGCCATGCGTTGGTTCGAATCCAGCCGCCCCTGCCATTTCTTATACTCATCCAGGTTACCCTCAGCCTTCAGGTACTGCGCGTGTCCAAGATGATGGTCTTTACGGGGAACGCTAACCCCGATCTGGCTCGGCGTGTCGTACGTCAGCTGCATATCCCACTCGGTGACATTTCTGTCGGTAAGTTTTCCGACGGCGAGATTACCGCTGAGATTAATGAAAATGTCCGCGGTAAAGACGTTTTCATCATTCAGCCGACTTGTGCTCCGACCAACGATAACCTGATGGAACTCGTCGTGATGGCTGATGCCTTCCGCCGCTCCTCAGCGACTCGTATTACTGCTGTTATTCCTTACTTTGGTTATGCCCGTCAGGATCGCCGTCCGCGTTCCGCACGTGTGGCTATCAGCGCAAAAGTTGTTGCTGACATGCTTACCGTTGTCGGCATTGACCGTGTTCTCACGGTTGATTTGCATGCTGACCAAATCCAGGGTTTCTTCGATATTCCTGTAGATAACATCTATGGCTCCCCAGTATTGGTGGATGACATCGAAGATCAGCGCTTTGAAAACCTTATGATCGTGTCCCCGGATATCGGCGGCGTCGTGCGTGCACGTGCTGTTGCCAAATCCCTGGGCGTTGATCTGGGTATCATCGACAAACGCCGTGAGAAAGCCAATCACTCGGAAGTGATGCATATCATTGGTGATGTCGAAGGGCGTACCTGCATTCTGGTTGATGACATGGTCGATACCGCCGGCACTTTGTGCCACGCGGCTAAAGCCTTGAAAGAGCATGGCGCTGCCAAAGTGTTCGCCTACTGCACACACCCTGTGCTGTCGGGTCGGGCAATCGAGAATATCGAAAATTCCATGCTGGACGAGCTGGTGGTGACCAACACCATTCCGCTGTCCGCAGCCGCACAAGCCTGTTCGCGTATCCGTCAATTGGATATCGCACCGGTTGTGGCTGAAGCGGTTCGCCGCATCAGCAACGAAGAATCGATCAGCGCGATGTTCCGATAAGGGCCCTGCCCTTCACGAATGTCTCGTTGACGAAAAGCGCCCCGCCCCAACAGCCTGTTGGGGCGGGGCTTTTTTGCCCATACCGTCCATAGCGCTGGTCGCAAACGCTAGGCCGGATGTGGTTATTTTGGAGATACAACATGAACGAATTTACTCTGAATGCTGAAGTGCGTTCCGACCTGGGGAAAGGTGCGAGCCGCCGCCTGCGTCGTCTCGCAAGCCTGGTTCCAGCTGTAGTTTACGGTGGCGAAAAAGCCCCTGAATCCATCAGCCTGCTGGCTAAAGAAGTTGCCAAGCTGCTCGAAAACGAAGCGGCTTACAGCCACGTTATCGAACTGACTGTTGGCGGCACCAAGCAAAACGTAATCATCAAAGCTCTGCAGCGTCACCCGGCCAAAGGCCACGTGATGCACGCTGACTTCGTACGCGTTGTTGCCGGTCAGAAGCTGACTGCAATCGTTCCAGTTCACTTCGTTGGTGAAGCTGCTCCGATCAAGAAAGGCGGCGAGATCTCGCACGTTGTTGCTGAAATCGAAGTTTCCTGCCTGCCAAAAGACCTGCCTGAATTCATCGAAGTTGACCTGGCTAACGCCGAAGTCGGCTCGATCATTCACCTGTCGGACATCACCGCTCCTAAAGGCGTTGAGTTCGTAGCACTGGCACACGGTAACGACCTGGCAGTAGCCAACGTTCACGCTCCACGTGTTGCACCAGAAGCTGAAGCAGAGTAATTCATTACTCTGTCTGGAGTTTTGAGGAACATCGCGAGCTAACACGCAGCGAGTAAAGCGGACAAGATCGCGAAGTTTACTCATGTAAACCCGCATTTTTGTCCGTTTTCGCCGCTACTGCCAGCGGTGATGTTATCCACAACTCCATAGAAGGGCCCTTGTCGTGACCGCCATAAAACTGATCGTTGGCCTGGGAAATCCAGGCACCGAATACGAACAGACCCGGCATAACGCAGGGGCCCTTTTTGTTGAGCGTCTCGCGTCGGCACACGGGGTCAACCTCGTTGCGGACCGCAAGTATTTTGGCCTGACCGGGCGATTCAGCCATCAGGGTCAGGATGTTCGTCTGTTGATTCCCACCACCTATATGAACCGAAGCGGCCAAGCCGTTGCGGCGCTTGCCGGTTTCTACCGTATTGCACCCGAATCCATATTGGTGGCCCACGACGAACTCGATCTCCCGCCAGGCGTTGCCAAGCTTAAACTGGGTGGCGGCCACGGAGGTCACAACGGGCTGCGCGACATCATCGCGCAACTGGGGAACAACAATAATTTCTACCGTCTGCGGCTCGGCATTGGCCACCCAGGCGTCGCCAGCATGGTCTCCAATTTTGTCCTGGGTCGCGCGCCGCGCGCCGAACAGGAAAAGCTGGATGCCAGCATCGATTTTGCCCTCGGCGTGCTGCCGGATATCCTCGCCGGGGAATGGAACCGTGCGATGAAAAACCTGCACAGCCAGAAGGCCTGACTCTTTATCCGAGGGGAAACACCATGGGATTCAACTGCGGCATCGTCGGCCTGCCTAACGTCGGCAAGTCCACCCTGTTCAACGCCCTGACCAAATCCGGTATTGCGGCTGAGAACTTCCCCTTCTGCACGATCGAGCCTAACACCGGCATCGTGCCGATGCCCGATTCGCGTCTGGACGCACTGGCTGCCATTGTGAACCCGGAGCGCGTGCTGCCGACCACCATGGAATTCGTCGATATTGCAGGCCTGGTAGCGGGCGCCTCCAAAGGTGAAGGCCTGGGTAACAAGTTCCTGGCCAACATCCGCGAGACCGATGCAATCGCTCACGTTGTCCGCTGCTTTGAAGATGAAAACGTGATCCACGTTTCCAACAGCGTTGACCCGAAACGCGACATCGAAATCATTGACCTTGAACTGATCTTCGCTGACCTCGACAGCTGCGAAAAACAGTTGCAGAAAGTGGCGCGCAACGCCAAAGGCGGCGACAAAGAAGCCGTGGCTCAAAAAGCCCTGCTTGAACAGCTGATCGCCCACTTCACCGAAGGCAAACCAGCCCGCAGCCTGATCAAGAACATGTCCGCAGACGAAAAAGCCATCATCCGTGGCTTCCACCTGCTGACCACCAAGCCGGTGATGTACATCGCCAACGTGGCTGAAGACGGCTTTGAGAACAACCCGTTCCTCGACGTGGTCATGGCCATAGCCGAAGAAGAAGGTGCAATGGTAGTTCCGGTCTGCAACAAGATCGAAGCTGAAATTGCCGAGCTGGAAGAAGGCGAAGAAAAGGACATGTTCCTGGAAGCGCTGGGCCTCGAAGAGCCAGGCTTGAACCGTGTTATCCGCGCCGGTTACCAGATGCTGAACCTGCAAACCTACTTCACGGCTGGCGTTAAAGAAGTACGCGCCTGGACTGTGAAAGTGGGCGCAACGGCCCCGCAGGCCGCCGCAGTGATTCACACCGACTTCGAAAAAGGTTTCATCCGCGCCGAAGTCATCGCCTACGACGATTTCATCCAGTACAAGGGTGAGGCTGGCGCCAAGACTGCTGGCAAATGGCGTCTTGAAGGCAAGGACTACATCGTCAAAGACGGTGACGTTCTGCACTTCCGTTTCAACGTGTAACCATTACACGTATAAAAACCGCGCTCAGGCGCGGTTTTTTTTGGCCCCGCAATTGATTCAAGTTCCTTCGCGCACCCTACCCGCCCGCTAAGGTCTATGGTTATCACCACGGTCAATCAACATTGGGAGCCTGAATGATTACCCGCCCCAACTTCCTGAGTCGCTACATCGATTCGCTGGTCGAGAAAATCAAATCCCGCTGGTCTTCAGGGTGGCGTGATGCACTGGCTTCGGCTATCGCCGCCGCGCTGGCATGGGTTCTGGCCAAGCATTTGTTTGGGCATGAGCATCCGGTATTTGCCGCCATCAGCGCCGTCGTCTGCCTGGCACCCGGGCTGCCCAGCCACGGCAAACAAGCCGTAGGACTGATGGTGGGTGTCGCCACCGGGATCATCGTGGGCGAAGCGGCGCTCTGGCTGCCTGACGGCTACCCGTTGCTGCGTATCGGGTTTGCCACGTTTTCGGCCATCGCCATCGCGGCGCTCTATGGCTTGGGGGCGGTAGTGCCGATCCAGGCGGGGGTTTCCGCCGTCCTGATGCTCGCTGTCGGGCCTGAAAGCGCCGGGTTTGTTCGCATGCTGGATGTGTTGGTCGGCGCCGGCGTGGGGTTGGTGTTCAGTCAAATCCTCCTGACCCCTAACCCCATAGGAATCATTGATAGCTCGGCCAAGGATTTGCTGGAAAAGCTGGCCAGAGGGTTCAGTAAAAACCTGCAATCGCTGGAAGAGAACGACGCCAACAAAGCCAAAAATGCCGTGCTGATTTTCTCTGCGGCCCACGACAGCCTCATCGCGCTCGAAACAGGCATCAGTAGCGCCCGCAATACTGCGCGCTGGACGTTGCGCGGACGCTTTGTATCGCGGGAGGTCAAAGATATCGCCAGCCGTTACGAGCGTCATGCCGTACGCCTGTACGCCAGCTCGCTGCTGTTTGCAGAAGCCTTTGCCGATGCCTTGCGCAAGGAGCAGGGATCGCCGCCTGCGTCATTGCACGAGCGGCTGGCGAGCGTGGCATCGGGCTGTGCAGCGATCGCCAGTGACAATGAGCGCCCAGTGTTGCTGCCCGTGGCGCCCGACGATGTCGCAGATGCAGTGTCGGGCCCCTGGCAACTGTGCATGCAGCACTTGAGCACCGTTGAAAGCGCTCTCCTGACGTTTGGTTTTACGACTCAAAGCGAAAAGCTTGCCCCTTAAGCACCGGTACAGAGGCTTGCTTCGCCGCTCAGGCTTTTCGGGTACGCGGCAAAAATATCGCTAGTACACCCAGCAGCGGCAGGTACGAACACAGGGTATACACGTACTCAATACCGTGAATATCTGCCAGATGCCCCAGCAGCGCGGCACCAATCCCGCCAAAACCAAACATCAGGCCAAAGAAGATACCGGCGATCATGCCCACGTTCCCTGGCACCAACTCTTGGGCATACACCACAATCGCCGAAAACGCCGACGCCAGGATAAAACCGATGACGACGCTCAATACGCTGGTCCAGAACAGGTCCGCATAGGGCAGCAGCAGGGTGAACGGTGCCACGCCCAGAATCGAGAACCAGATCACGGCTTTACGGCCGATGCGGTCGCCAATCGGCCCCCCAAAGAACGTACCCGCCGCGACTGCTCCAAGGAACAGGAACAAGTACATCTGCGAGTTGGCAATGGAGACGCCGAATTTCTCGATCAGGAAGAAGGTGTAATAGCTGGTCAGGCTCGCCATGTAGAAATACTTGGAAAACACCAGCAGCCCCAACACCACCAACGCGCTCAACACCCGTTTTTTAGACAAGCCGTGGGTAGCCTTTTGCCCGGCTTTGAGCTTGAACAGATTCAAGTGGCTGCGATACCAGCGGCTGATCGCATACAGCAAGCCAACGGCGAACAATGCAAACAGGCCAAACCAGGCCACATTGCCTTGCCCGAACGGAATGATGATCGATGCGGCAAGCAATGGACCGAACGCCGAACCGGCATTACCGCCTACCTGAAACGTGGATTGAGCAAAGCCATAGCGCCCGCCCGAGGCCAGACGCGCGACCCGCGAAGCCTCCGGGTGAAAGGTCGACGACCCGATGCCCACTAGCGCGGCGGCCAAGAGGATCAACGGGAAACTGCCGACTTGTGACAGCATTAAAATCCCCACCAGCGTGCACACCATGCCTGCTGGCAATAGCAACGGGTTAGGATGGCGGTCGGTGTAATAACCGACCCAAGGCTGCAACAGCGATGCCGTCATTTGAAACGTCAGGGTAATCAGGCCGATCTGGGTGAAGGTCAGGTCATATTTGGCCTTGAGCATCGGGTAGATCGAAGGCAGGACGGCTTGAATCAAGTCATTAATCAGATGCGCCAGCGCCACCGCACCAATAATGCGTAGCACCAGCGGGCTGGTTTGAGGTGTTTGTGAGGCAGTCGTTGTTGTTTGAGCATTGCTAAGGGCCATGAGACTTTCCGTACATCAGGTGAATGCGCACTTGCAGGCCGGTCAATGTGCCATTTTTTAACAGGATATTGCCATCCAAACCCCGTAAATCCTTAAGCGGTTGATTGAACAAAGATTTTTTTTAGATATTTGCTTGACACATGCCCGGCTCGAAGGAATAATGCGCGCCATTGGCTACATAGCTCAGTTGGTTAGAGCATAGCATTCATAATGCTGGGGTCCGGGGTTCAAGTCCCTGTGTAGCCACCAAACACCGGTTTCAGATCATCGAAAGATGAAATGAAACCAACGAAAAAGCCCGCCTAGTGCGGGCTTTTTTGTGTCTGGCGATAATCTTGTCTCGTGTGACCTCATTACGTGAAATGTTCAAAGATCAAAAGATCGCGAGACAAACTCTCCTTTACTGCCCTTGTGGCACACGCCCCCGTATAGCAGTTGTGGCGCTCTGCAACGCCACGTCCTCATGTGAAGCACACGTAAACCTGGAAAACGGTTTTAACTCCAGGATCACGACTGCCTGAATTAAATGGCCATCCTGAGCACAACCCGGTGCAGCCGCTTCAACAATGCTTCTACCGCACTGGCTGACTCTGAATTCAACGGTTGATGCAGCAGAGTTATTTCACAGACGCTGCACGCGGCGGCTAAATCTTTTGCTCCTACCGTGGCCAATGATCCGTTGATTCGATGCAGGTAGCTGACCAGCGTTGAAGTATCGGAAGCTTGCAAAGCATATTCGGCCTGCGCCAGATCCTCTTGCATGGTCGCGACAAACAGACGATGCATGGCGGGGGAAAGTGTTATCCAGCCTTCAAGGTCGTCATCTGGCGATGCATCCGACGTTTCTTCTTTCACTACTTGCGGAGCTACCGCAACAGGTTGTCGAACGAAGGCGGTCAAGATCTGACGTAACGTGTCGAGGTTCAAGGGTTTGACTAACCAGGCGTTCATCCCGACCTTGAGGCAGTGCTCCCCCTCCTCACGCAAGGCGTTTGCGGTCACGCCAATAATCGGTACGTCGGCGTCCAATTCACGCAAGCGTTGCGTCAGCAGATAACCATCGAGCTTGGGCATGTTGACGTCGGTTATCACCGCATCAAACTCAGACTCACCCCAACGCAGCAAGGCCTGTTCACCATCTTCGGCCAATGTTACCCGAACACCCAGTGCCTCCAGTTGCTCCTTGAGAACCTCTCGGTTAACAGGATTGTCTTCTGCGACCAACACACTCAAGCCCAAACTTGAGCCGGATTGAGACTCGCTGGCGAGCACTTCAGTCGCGGTGCCTTGAGCCACCTGCATCAAGGTGCGGGCAATCGCGCGAATATCATAAGCATTGACTTCCCAGCCGCGGTCCGTCCTTCGCGGCTGACTCGTTGCAGTCCACGTGCCCACCACACACTGACCCGGCCACGGCTGTGTGTTCAACGAGTCCGGCTCGACGTCCAGCAGCACAACTTCACTGTCCTCAATGCCCGTGCCCGTAACTGGCAACGCCTGCGCACGCGCGCCCCAATGGCTGAGCCATTCGACCAGGCTCTGGCCAAGGTCCTTGAGCGGCGCACGCACACTTACATTTACCCCCTTGAGATCAATGTCCGCACTGTTGGCCAACACACCTGCAATGATCGGCAGGCGTATGTGCAGTGAGAAACTGCTGCCGAGCCCCGGCTCACTGACCACCCGCAGATTGGCGCCCATCATTTCACTGAGTCGAGCGCAGATCGACAACCCCAACCCCGCGCCGCCCGCAAGCGCGCTATCACCCACTTGAGAAAAAGGCTTAAACAGTTTCGGCAGTTGCTGCTCGCTGATTCCGCACCCGGTGTCGGAGACTTGCCACTGCAGCGAGACATGGTCGCGCTCAAGATTGGTAACTTTCAGGCGTAGGACCACCCGCCCAAAGTCCGTGAACTTGATGGCGTTACTCAGCAAGTTGTTGATGATTTGCCGGATTCGAACAGCATCACCGCACACCAGAGGCGGTAAGGAGACGTCCGCACAGGCAAACATGTTCAGGTTTTTATTGTTTGCCGCCGCGGCATAGCTGCGCACAGCGTCTTCAAATACATCTAGCGGGCTAAAGGGTTTAGGTTCGACGGCCATTTGCCCGGACTCAATCTTGGACACATCCAAGACATCGCTGATGAGTTGAAACAACACCGCCGAGGAACGCTGAATTGTTTGCAGGTACTCCTGCTGACGCTCGCTCAGGGGGGTCATTTCAAGCAGTTCAAGATTACCGAGCACGCCATACAGAGGCGTGCGAATTTCATGACTCATGGTGGCCAGAAAAAGGGTTTTGGCTTTACTGGCTTCATCGGCCGAGCGACGCGCCTGTTCCATCATGTTGGCATCATCGACATGCCGGGTGATGTCGTTGAAGCCGCAGAGCACTACGTCACTGCCTTTGTAACGGGTGAATGCAAAACACACCTGAAGATAGCGACCGGCAACCTCAAGCTGAACCTCACCGGGCTCGCGATTGGCGTAATCACGCTTGAGCAACGCAATCAGCTCAGGAGTGCCTTGCCATTGCTGAGCACGCTGATTCTCCAGTAATACGATACCGGTGCCGCGCTGCACAACGCATAAACCCACAGGCGCATTGTCAAGCATGACCCGGTTGAACTCTTCGCTTTCAGCCAAGGACTGATTGGCACGCTGCGCGGGCTCAATCATCTGCAAGCGGTACCAACGATTAACACGCCAGCCAATCAACGCAAACAGCAAGAACAGCCCCACAGCCCCCAGCAGTGGCCATTTAGCATAACCAAAGAAGTTCTGGTAGCTGATGGCGTACAGGCCTGTCCAGGGGGCGTCCCCTCCCGAACTCAATTTAAAGTGCAAGCCGTCGGAAGCAAAACTCAGCCCTAACGGCAGGTCTTGCACATCCTGAACATCTCCCAACAGAACGTCACCGGCTGGCGAAATCAACGTCAGGCTGCTTTTGGTCGGCCGCATCAATAAACGTTCAAGGTCACTGATATCACTGACATCCAGCAAGGCCGTGAGAATGACGCCATCATCATCTTGCGGTGCGGGTAGAAAGTGATGAGAAAGATCGACACCAATAGCTCCCACGATGTACTTGTGCGTTGAGATAAGACCGACCGGGGCTCGCATCCACATCAAATGGTTGTTATTGAGCGAACCACTATGGGGTATCAGTTGGTCATATAAACGCTTGGTTACATCAAAAAAGTTGTTCTTTTGCAGCCGCGGAAACTGCCGCGCGCCGTCAATACCGGGCACCGCAATGGTGAACTGATCAACCGGTGAAAAGACAAATACTTGCGGCGCCGCAGAATAGGAATCGGACCAGTACGCTGCAAAAAGATCGGTTAATTGCACGCCAAACGAGTAGACCCCGGCCATTTCATCGGGGGTGAACTTATCTCGCTGACTGACGGTGAAAGGCAGTGATTTGGCTGTGTCGCGGTTCTGATACAAACGCTCATCGCCTTGGCGCATCAACTCGATGTGCGAACGCGGATTACTGTCCACCCACAAGTTTTCACTGCCTCGGCCATAGCTCTCTGCGGCACTGCGTAAAAAAGCTTCATGTTCATGGATGTTCTCCATCAGCCGAGCAAAGTGGAAGTCAGTCTTCTCGCGCTCTTCATTCAACACCCTGTCAACCGCCCAATAACTCATGCTCACCAGCAACAGGGCCAGCCCGGTCAGCACGAGCAGCAGCTTGTTGAGCCTCAGAGAGCTCAGTGCCAGCGCACCGAGGTGTAATTTTGCTTGTTTCATGAGAGAGCCTTTCAGGGGCACTTGAGCCCAAAAATGTTAAGCGTCCTAAAAACAGGAATCGTCTGATAGGGGCTGTACCCCACTCATTGCATGCTATGCACCACCTGCTGCGGCCAGCCGTGAACAGGGGGGACTGTTAAAAATGGATATGACACATAACTTTTGTAGAGGGTATCTCTCATGTTTCAAACAATCGGCAAATACACTGCCCTATGCGGTTCAACCCTGCTGATCGCCATGGCTGCAGCGACTGCGCAAGCAGCTGATGGCCAGGTTGAATTCACCGGTGTTGTCAACGATAACGCTTGCACCATTAACAGTGAAAGCGTGAAGAAGTCGGTTGATATGGGCCAGGTCCGTATCGCTGACTTCGCCAACACTGTTGGCGCGACTGCCGGTGACACGCCGTTCTCGATCTCTCTGGAAAACTGCAGCGGCTCGACGCTGAAAAACGCGTCCATCAAGTTCAGCGGCCAACAGTCTGCAACGGATGCAACCGTACTCGGTATGGTCGGTACGAACCAGGTCAAAGGCATCGGCATCCAGATTGCAGACGCCCGCACCGGTGACAAACTGCCTTTGAACACCGCAAGTACCGATTACGTGCTGCGCCCTCAATCCAACACCTTCGACTTCACGGCGTCCTACGTACGTCTTGTTGCTGACACCCCAGGTGCTGATGGCGCTCCTGATACCCGCGGTATCGGTACAGGTACCGTCAACGCGCTGGCTACCTTCGACGTTACTTACAAGTAACGCGTTTTTTTAACGCCTGAGCTCGTGGTTTTACACGGGCTCTGGCGTTGAATAGAGGACATCTACATGCGTTTAAAAGTTGCAGCCATTTTGGCTTTGGCGGCAGGCTTTTGGCTGCCGCACGTTCAGGCGGGCGTCAATGTGGGCGCCACCCGGGTCATTTACCAAAGCAAAGAAAAGGAAGCCAACCTTTCTCTGTCCAACTCAGGTGAAGACGGCGTGCCGTACCTGGTGCAGTCATGGGTCAGCCCTTACGAAAATCGAGACGACAGTGCGGATGAATTCATCATCACCCCGCCCTTGTTCCGTCTGGACGCCAAGGGCCAGAACATCCTGCGCATCATCGCGACCAATGCACAAAAACTGCCGACCGACAAAGAAAGCCTGTTTTTGCTGAATGTTAAAGCGATCCCGGCCAAGAGCACCGAGCAAAGCAATCAGAACGTTTTGCAGATTGCACTCAAAACCACCATCAAACTGTTTTACCGCCCCGCAGGCCTGCAAGGCTCTCTTGAGGAGGCGGTGAAAAACCTGCAGTGGCATGCAGAAGGCGGAAAGTTGACCGTACAAAACCCATCGGGTTTTAACGTAGTCGTCAGTGATTTACAGATCAACAACAGCGCCAGCAAAGGCATGCCTGAGGTGATCAAGCCGGGCAGCACCGTTACCACGACGATACCGCTAAAAAATAGCGACACGCTGCAACTCTCCTACATCAATGAATATGGCAGCACCGTCCAAGCAACACCCATCACCCTTCATTAATCCCTGAATGATTAGCCGAATAGAAGGACCTCCTCATGCTGCGAGAGCGCATGTGCGCCTTCGCGCGCCGAGTAAAAAGCTGGAGCAGTGTCAGCCTCAGTGCTGTCGGCCTTACCGCGACCGCCGTGCATGCTGATTACAGCTTCGACTCCTCCTTTTTGGAAATTGGTGGCGGCAACGCGTCAGCCGAAGTGGCCGAACAAGTAAAAGCCATGAGCCAGGGCCAACTGCCCGGCATTTACCGTATCGATCTGTCAGTGGACGACCGACTGATCGAGCAACGGGACATGAACTTTATTCGCGAAACAGCCAGTCAGGTATCAACCCCTAATGGCCTGTTTCCTTGCTTCAGCCTTCAGGCCCTGACGGAGTTGGGCATTGATCCCGCGCGCCTGAAAGACGCCGACATCAGTGGCGACAACTGCGTGTACTTCAACCGCGAGCTGACCGGCGTTACCTACGACTATGACTTCAATACGCAGCGTCTGAACCTGCAAGTACCGCAGGCCTTTATCGGCGAAGTGCCGTTCGAAATCCGTCGTAAGAACTGGAATGACGGCGAGCAGGTAGCGTTTTCCAATTACAGCTTTTCCGGTAGCAACTACGACAACCAGACCGGCAAGCGTCAATCCCAGTTCGGCAGTGTCCACAGCGGATTCAACAGCGGAGCCTGGCGCTTTCGCAACTTCTCGACGTGGCAAAAAGGCACCAACGTCGACGGCAACTGGAAATCGGTGGACACCTATGTCCAGCGCGACCTGGGCAATATGATGGCCATCGCCACGCTCGGCGAAAGCGCTACCGACAGCGATCTGTTTGACACGATCTCTTATCGCGGCGCGAGCATTGCTACTGACTTGGACATGCTGCCCGATGATGCCCGCAACTTTGCACCGGTTATCCGCGGCGTGGCCAACGGCCGCTCATTGGTCACCTTGCGCCAGCGCGGCTACGTCATCAGCGAACAGTGGGTGCCCTCTGGGCCATTTGCGCTTAAAGGCCTGTACTCGACGTCCAGCAACGGTGATATAGAAGTCACCGTCGAAGGCCCCAATGGCGAACGCCAGGTGTACATCCAGTCGTTCTCGTCTGTGCCCTATATGTTGCGCGAAGGCCAGCAAAGCTACAGCGTCACTGCGGGCCAATATCGCCCGGCAGATGGCACCCTGAACTCGCAAAAACCGAGTTTTGTTCAGGGCACTTACCGCCGCGGGCTGACCGAAGGCACCACCATGTTCGGCGGCAGCATTGTCAGTCAGCAGTACAAATCAGCGCTCATAGGGTTCGCCCATGACTTCGCCGGTTTCGGTGCCATTTCGCTGGACGTGACTCACGCCATCAGCGATGACATCGGCACGGACGCCAAAACGCTGTCGGGCCAGTCGTACCGCTTTCGCTACTCCAAGTCCATCGACATTACGGATACCAGTTTCAGTCTGGTGGGCTACCGCTACTCCACCAGCGGTTATTACAGTTTTAACGAGGCAATTGATGCACGCGCCAATAACACGCTGACGCCCTATGTCGATGAAACCTTGAGCAACAGCGGTGCTTTTTCACCTTATTTAGGTGGCCACATGAAAAGCAGCTTTACCGCTAACGTCTCGCAACAGTTGGGGGCTTATGGCGGTCTGTACGCCAACCTGACCAAAACCGATTACTGGAACCGGGCCCAAAGCAATACCTCCATTCAAGTGGGCTACAGCTTCAGTGTTGGCAGCGCTTCATACAACTTGGGACTGGCACAGAACAGCGGTACCGGTGATGACGTTCGTAGCCTGTCATTGAGTGTCAGTATTCCGTTCGGCAACCCTGGCAGTACCAGCCGCATTGGTCTGAGTACGAACCAGGACTCGGCCGGCAATGCCAGCCGTAATGCGACCTTCAGCGGCTCTCAATTTCAGGACGATTCGCTGTCATACAACGTGGGCATCAATCAACAGATCAATGACGACGACCGCGTGCTCGGCAGTTCGATTGCGGCCCGTTACAACGCTGCGAACGCCATTTGGCATGGTGCTTACAACAGGGATCAAAACTCCAGCCAGTCGGATTACGGCGTAGAGGGCGCGATCGTGGCTACGCGTGACACGGTGATGTTCACCCAGCCATTAGGCGAAACCAACATTATTGTCGCCACACCGGGTGCCGCAAACGTCGGCGTACTGACAAAAAGCGGGATCAAAACCAATAGCAGCGGCTACACGGTCATTCCATCCGCCCAGCCTTACCGTAAAAACAAGATATCCCTGAACACCGACTCATTGTCGGACAACACCGACATTGCGAATCTGGTTCAGGAAGTCACGCCTAATCGCGGCGCCTTTGTGCTCGCCAACTTTGAGACCCACAACGGCCGTCGGCTGTTGATAAGCGTGAGTTCCAGCGATGGCAAGCCTGCTCCTTTTGCCGCCGAGTCTCAGCTTTTTGACCTAAATGGCGTCTTGCTGAGCACGGCCATGGTGGCAGATAAAGGCCGGGTATTCATGACAGGTGTGCCAGACAAAGCGCGACTGCTAATCAATGTTAACGGTCAGCCGTGGTGCTCCAAGGCTTTGGATCTGAGTACCTATGACCTTTCAGAAACGGGCATCGGACAACTGCAAATCCGTTGCGATACCAAGCTGGTAACGCCAGCAGCACCCCAAGGTACACCCGATGAATAACTCGACAGTTCGACCTCTTTACCCACGCTGGGTAAAGGGCAGCTTGCTGCTGCTGAGCATGCTTCTCATGTTTGCCAGCCAGCAAGCGTTTGCTTTGATTGAAAACAACCTTAACTGCACGGCAACGGGTACCACAGGCGTTATTGAACTGGGCGATCTGACACCCGGACAAACCTATACCGCCAATATGACGGCCAATTGCCGAGTCACGCGCTGGTATCCCTATGGTGCATCGCTGCAGCACAGCCAGTTCTATAACGTGGGCAGAGGCAGCAAAGTTCAGGTGTTCCATACCAACTCGGGCTTAATGGTACCTGAACTGCCTATCGGCACCGCGACCAGCGTTTGCATGCCGTCAAGCTGTGTTCAGTTGTTCGTGGGCAACACCTTTTCTTACAACGTTCTGCTTTCTGGAACCGCCCCAACCACACCGGGCAATTACATGGTCAGCGTATCGCTGACGGACACCTCAATTCGGGGTTACGAAGCTTGGGGCGACTACCTTCAGACCGTGATTCTCAGTTTCAAGGTGATCCAGCCTGCCTGCTCCCTGGGTTCGGCTAAAACTTTGAATCTGTCGTTCGGCACGCTCAACAGCAACGACTTTGCCTCTTCCCAGCAAGTGGCCAACGTTACGATGAACTGCATCAGAGGCACTCAAGCCACAGCCACGCTGGTGCCAACCCAAGCGGCAATCAGTGGTAGCGCCGGCGTTTCAGCAACCACGCTGGCCGGGCTTTCGATGGCAGCTACCTGGGCTGACACCGGCACGGCCGTCACCTTCAATAGTCCGCGTACGTTATCGCTGGCAACAGGCGCCAACACCATCGGTGTGGGCTTTCGTCCGCGATTGAATACCAGCGTATCCCCGACCGGTAATTTCACCAGTCAATACACCCTCAACATCACCTATCGCTGAACAGGCCCAGGAGCTCGACCATGAGATTAAACGCTTTGCTGGCCGCAGCACTTATCGTTGGTACGGCCTGCACATCGGTCAACGCCGCCACAGACACCGTCACCGTGAATGTCAGCGGTACGCTCACACGGCCGCCATGCACATTGACCAGCAGTAAAACACTCACGGTTAACTTCGGAACGATGCGCGCCGATCAAATTACGGCGGCGCCTATGGTCGACATCCCTGTCACCCTGACCTGCCCGGCCAACTCGGCACTGAGCATCAGCGTCAAGGCCTCCAGTGTATTTCAGGGTTCAACGACACAGGCTTCTGCGGGCAAAGCCAATCTGGCTTATTTGATGTACTGGAAAGGCAATAACTCAGCAGTCAACGTTACAGGCGAAAAACGCTCTCTGACCAACCAGAGTGGGACTGTCGACTTAAGCATGAAAGCCAAACTGACGGCGCTGGGCACAGTCTCCGAGGGAGCATTCAGCGCTTCTAGCGTCATCAGTATTGAATACTTGTAGCACTTTTGCTCGCCGCCCCTGCCAGCCGACCACCTTAGGAACAGAACATGAACAAACAACTGATAGCGCTCTCACTACTAGGCGTGCTTGCATCTAACGCTGCGTTCGCGGCCAGCGACAGGAGCGAACTTACTATCAAAGGCACGCTAACACGACCACCCTGCACGTTAACGAGTAATAAGGTCCTGACTGCCGATTTCGGCTCGCTGCGTTATGACCAAGTGGACAGTGCGCCTCAAATAGATGTGCCCATCACCCTGACGTGCCCGCCCAACTCGGGTTTGAACATTAGTGTCACGGCGGCCACAGCGCTAACCGATACGGTCGGGTCCGCTGGCCGAACCAACTTGGGTTATTCACTGTTCTGGAAAAATGACAGCACAGCCATCAACGTGAAAGGCACGAAAAAGAATGTTTCCAACCTCAACGGTGCTGTGGACTTGAGCATGAAAGCTAAGTTAATCAGTCGAGGCACGCTCTCAGAAGGCGATTTCTCGGCATCCGCCGTCATTAATATCGACTACTTGTGATATGAACATGATCGCCCGAATGAGCCTATGGCTATCACTGCTGGTTGTATTTGTACCGAGCTTTAGTTCAACCAGCTGTGCCGCAGACGCCCCTTCACTGGATATCAAGGGCACGCTGACAAAGCCCCCTTGCACGGCCAGCTTTCCGGCCTCGCAAAGTGTGGAAATACCCAAGGTAAACCTTAATTCGTTGCACTCGGACACTACTGAATGGACTGATGTGGCCCTTGATTTTCAGTGCGTCGAAGGCAGCCAGGTGCTCCTAAGATTCAGCGCAGGCAACGGTTCTTTTGATAGCAACACTTTGCGCACGACCCTCGACAAACTGGGCTTGAAAACACGCCTTACTGACATGACAAGCGCCGCCAAACTGCTGAGCATGACGTTCGACGAGCAATTGAGCTTCCCCGTTGAAGACACGCTGCTCAAACTTAAGCTGTCGGTCAGGCCGGTGAAGACAGGCGATGAACTGCCCGCCATCGGCAGTTACAGTTCAACGTTATTGATGGAAATTATTTACCGGTAAATCAGGCAAATAAATTGGCCTTGATGCACAGAATCAACAGGGCCTGATCACTGTCCACATCAAGCTTGCGCATGCTTGAGATTTTCAGGGTGCTGATGGTCTTGATGCTGCGATTCAGACTCTGCGCCACTTCACTCACGCTCATACCTGAGGCAAACAAACGCAGCACCTCAAACTCCTTGACCGACAACTGACTGAGCCTTTGCGAAATCACATCGGTTTCAGCGCTTGAGTTTGGGTCATTCGGCCCGAGTTGATAGTGGCCTTCTCGATAAAAGGCATCCAGTGCTACCAGAATTTGCTCCAGCCCGGCGTTTTTTGAAATGACCCCGCTGATGCCTAACTCATACAGCCAGGTCAAAATCTGCGGATTGGAGATAACCGTAAGAATCAACACCCGTGGCTCGGGGAAATGCCGACGCAAGTATTCCACCAATCGGGTTCCGTCTCCGTATTGCTCATCGCCCGGCATGTTGTAGTCGGTAATGATGACGTTAGGACGCAGCTCAGAAACCCTATCGATCAACTCGGATGAATTCGTGGCTTCGCCGACCACTTTAAAACGCGCATCGCGCTCAATGATCTCGCGCACGCCCATCAAAACAATCGGGTGATCGTCGGCCAATAAGACTCTCATTTGCGGCATGACGTATATAACTCCAGTCCTTGAAAAACAGATCGCTATTAACGGCCACTAAAGACCTTTATGACTCAAAGGGATCGGCCTTAATGCAGTAAGTGAGCAGCGCATGATCGTTGAGCACTTCCAGTTTGTGCATGGCAGAGACCTTCTGGGTACTGACGGTTTTAACGCTGCGACTCAACAGGCGTGCAATCTCGCTCACGCTATTGCCAGCTACAAACAGCCTTAACACCTCGACCTCGCGCGGCGAAAGATTGGAAAATCGCTCATCAATGACTTTAGCGTTAGCCAGCACTGATGTGGGTTGAGCCATCGGGGTTGTATAAGGCCGGCCATTGACCAAGGCATTCAGAGCTTTGCCGATTTCCTCATGGATGTGATTCTTGGCGATGACGCCGACCACACCCATTTCCAGCAGCCGCGAAATGATCAATTGATTGCTGACCATCGTCAGCACCAGGATTTTCACCGTTGGAAAATGCTCAACGATGTACTCAATCAATGGCAAACCATCGCCGTAAGTATCGTCACCTGGCATGTTGAAATCGGTGATTACTACGTCCGGTTGGTGCAAGACCAACAGACGGACCAATGCCGATGAGTTGAGCGCTTCACCTACCAATCCGAAGCGCTCATCACGTTGAATCACCTCCCGAAGACCCAGAAGAACCACCGGGTGATCATCGGCAATTACTGCCTTTAATTCGCGCATTGCCTGGCTCCAAACGAATGACGCACTGCTATATATCGCTGTGTGGATTCAACGCTGAGTCAGTGTTCAGCCAGCCAATCGAGCGAGCACTGAACAAGGCTTGAATAGAAGTACACATCACGAACCTGGAGCGCATGAACGGTTATGACAATCAGCTTGGCCCGCGCGCCTAAAGCCAGCAAAAAACGATGATCGTGTGATTCTCTGAACCGTCGTACATGGTTTTATCAGAGTAAAAAGACGTGACCCAACGCTGTATAAATCAGGCTTTGCCTGGCGTTATTCCCATGATGGCTTGGAGCTATCTTCGAATAAAAGAGTTCCAAAATCAGCGCAGGACACCGCCCCGCAGATCAGAAAACCTTGAGCTTGATCACAGCCGATACGTCTTAGAAAAGCAAGTTCGGCTTGGGTTTCGACACCTTCAGCGACCACGGTCAGGCCTAATTTTTGACTTAATTCAACCAGACTGCGCAAAGCGGAGGCCAAGTTCTCATTCTCAACACAGCCATGCACCAGCGAACGGTCTATCTTGAGTTCACTGAACGGCGTGGAAACCAGGTTGAAGTAGGAACTAAAGCCTTTACCGAAATCATCTTGAGCCAATCCAAAGCCCATCATGCGCAAGCGACAAGCCCCCGCATAATAATTGCTGAGCTCTTCTGTGATGGAGCTTTCCATCAGCTCAAACACGATGCTACGCGGCTCGCCACCATCGGCTATCACATAGTCACGCAAGCGATCAGCCAGGTCGTGGTCATCGAGCAAATGCGTCGGCAAATTGATCGAAACCGGAATATCCCAACCCTGCCGGCGCCATTCTCTTTGCGCTTGCAAGGTTTTCTTCAACATTAGCCATAACAGCGGTTCTTCCAGCCCCTCTTTTATCAATAGCGATAGAAAGTCTTTGGGCAGTAATAAACCCGCCTGCGGATGAACCCAGCGGACCAAGGCTTCGGCGCTGAGGATATTACCGTCGTGCAGAGACTTTTTGGGTTGGAACCAGGCCTGAATTTGATCACTGTCCATTGCCCGAACAATGCTTTGAGGATCAACTTCTATCGCCAACGCGGGGTCGACTTCACCGTTTCCACGAAAAATCGCCATCCGCTCCTTCAGCCGCATGACGGCATTGAGCTCGACAGGTTTTGAGATCAGACCGACCACCGACATGCCTAAATTTTTTGCGGCCAAGCCCGCGCTAATTAACATTCGGCGCGACGATGCGCTCATCAACGCCAGTGCAGGCCGTTTTTTCAGGGCGGCAATTTTCTGGATAAGTTGCACGCCATCCATTACAGGCATCAGTAGATCTGTCAGTAGCAGGTCATAGTCACGACGTGTGAGGCTTTCCAACGCCTCATCTCCGTCCCATACGGTGTCAACTTGAAAGCCGCCGACCTCACTGAAAACATTCAGTAAATACTCATGCTGAAAAGGATGATCCTCGACGACCAAGACACGATAGGGCTTCACTGGCCCCTCCTTTAGAAGTGCTGAAGACAGTTGTATAAGGTGTGCAGCGTAAAAGGCTTGATCAAACAGTGGTCCATTCCGGCGCTAAGACAGCGCTCACCCTCGTCGCGCATGGCATTGGCCGTCGCGCCAATAATGGGCAGTGCCACTTTCATGGCCCTTAACTGCGCTGCCAGCTCATAGCCGTTCATTCTGGGCATGTTGACGTCAGTCAGTATCAAATCGAATGTGGCTTCCTGCCATAACTCCAAGGCCTCAAGACCATCACTGGCCAAGGTCACTGTGCAGCCAAGCTCTTCAAGTTGATCTCGCAAAATCAGTTGATTAATCACATTGTCCTCGGCCACCAGAATTCTTAAACCCAGTTTGAGTTCTTGCTTGGCAGCGCCTGCTTCAAGAAGTGTCTCCATCCTCGTTCCCTGGGCTTTAGCCATCGCCCGGTAAACGTCTTGCAGGCTGTTAAGGTCGGCATGCCAACACATGTCGGGCAAGCTCGACATAGACGAAAAGTCGCTGGCAGCCACTACAACCGGACCTGTCCAACCGGGTTCTAGCATCTGTTGAGCACCTCCCGGATGCAGCTCCAACAACACAGCACCGTCAAGTACATCCCCTGGTCTGGGAAGGCCCAAGTGAGCACGCGCGCCCCAACGCCGCAGCCAGCCGCAATAACACTCAGCCACTTCACGCAGTTGCGACACCACATACACCACATTGGGTGCCAGTTCGCCCAAAGGGCTGACATGCTTTGCATCTCGGACCTGTTCCAAGGGCAGATGCAGGGTAAAGCTACTGCCCAAGCCGGGTTCGCTGACCAAGCGCATGCTGCCGTTCATCAAGTGCATGAGACGCTTGCAGATGGATAAGCCAAGACCGGTTCCGGCAACGACATTCTTGGCCGAGTCCGCTTGATAGAAAGGTTCGAACAGCTGAGCCTGCTCTTCTAAGGCTATGCCTTTGCCGGTATCTGAAACCTGCCAACTCAAGTGCACGCGCTCATCATCACGGCTGTCCATTTTTAGCCGCAGGACAATTTTGCCGTTGTCAGTAAATTTCAGCGCATTGTTGAGCAAGTTATTGAGGATCTGACGAATGCGAGAGACATCTCCGCTGAGCCATTCGGGCACTGTCGAGTCAATCAGGGCAAACAGTTGCAACCCTTTCGCTTGCGCGGCGCCGCTATAGCCCTGGATCACTTCTTCAATTAGCTCCATCGGGCTGAAGGTGTTGAGTTCCAGTTGCAATTGCCCCGCCTCAATGCGTGATACATCCAGCACGTCACATATCAGTTGCAAGAGATTGCCGGAAGATCGCTCGATGGCTTTTAGGTAGTTATCTTGCTGCTCATTGAGCTCCGTGCGCGCCAGCAGCTCGAGCGTGCCTAAGACGCCATACAACGGGGTGCGAATTTCATGGCTCATGGTAGCCAGAAATAACGTCTTGGCTTCATTGGCACGATCAGCCAACTGCCGGGCACGCTCCAGCGTCACCTCAATCTGCTTGCGCGCACTGATATCGCTGAAGGCACAAATCAACACGTCCTGACCGTTATAACGGGTTGGGGCAAACGCGAGGTACAGCAGCCGGCCATCTTCCATCTCAACCTCATCGCTGTTGCTCGCGTCTTGCTGATCGAACGCACGAAAAATCCAACCATGGCACTGTTTGCTTCGTTCCCCGCCATGCCCCAACCACTGTTGCGAGAGGGAGTTTTCCAGCACGACGGTGCCATCTGTGCGGCGAATCACACACAGGGCGACCGGAGCCACTTGCAGCACAGCCCGGTTGAATGCCTCACTTTCAATCAGTGCCTGAATACGATTTTCACCCGGTGTAATCAGTCGCAGATCAATACGCCGTATGAGCAGACGCAAAGCGATGCACACGGCGATACACAGCAGTACGCAAGTAATCAAAGGCCAAACCAAGACCGTCAGCAAAGCGTGTATATCGACAGCGTAAACAATTTGCCAACCTGAATAGCCGAGTTTCTTGCTGATCGCCAGACTGTCCGGCAACCATCGACTTCCGATGAATCCAAAGGAATTTGGGGGAGGCAAGCTATGCAATGACTCCACCAACGTGGATTGCGCAGCATTAGTGAAAATGATTTGACCCTGACCGTCCAGCAACATGAAATCGCCAGCGTTTTCACTGCCCAACGCCGCTACAAGATCAGGCACCTGAACCTCAATGCCCAACCACCCTGAGGCGTGGTTGCGCTCATCCAGTCGAGCGAACAAATAAAAAGCCGAGTCCAGCTTTTTTGTATCCGTCAGCCACAGCTCATCGCTCAGTGAATACCACTGGCTGCCCACATCCACCAATCGTTGCAAGACTGCCTTGGGCACAACCCCCGAGTTGCTTGAAACATCAAACAAGCGCACAACTTGAGGGTCTTCAGTTTGCGGCACATACAACAGATTAACTTTACTTGCGCGTAAGTAGTCCATCATCCGTTGGGTCAACCACAGACTCCAGTGGTCAGACTCACTGCCAAGACTGATTTTTTTCTCTTCTTCCGGGGCAACACTGATGAAGGGCTCGTGCCCGGCTGTATCAGGCACAGCGGTGAGCACCAGACTTTTGAGTAACGTCTGGCGGCTGACGAAAAAATCTTGGGCGTGAAACACCGCCTCGTTCATAAAACTGCGACGCTGAGAGACCTCTTGGTTAAACACAGCGCGCAAATAGAGTAACGAACCGGCAATAACCGTGATGATCAGGCCTGCGGCAAATAAATAAAGCAGCTTTCTGGCAGCTTGAGGGGTCGATTTCATACCGCCAGCCTAAGCGGCAGAATGCTTGAAAATAATCAGACGATTCCTGAAACATCCAAAAAAATGTCGCTGACAAGCTTGGCAGGGCCGCGTCCCTTGCCAGCGACAACGCGCTTAGGCGGGGTGAAGCGCGCTCAAATCCAAACGGCCATCATTGAGCGGCGGGCACCAGTAATAACCGCCATTGAGCGGGCGGCTGTAGCGGTACAGGCCATCGACGATGCCGTCTTCCATGCCGCTCATGCGGCGCAGTTGCACTTCAAAGGCGTTGAGGGTGCGACCGAAGGCGACAAACATCAGGCCGGATTTGCCGTTTTCAGTCCAGGGCATGGAGCGACGTACGATAAAGGCCTCAGGCGTGAAGCTTTCTTGTGCAGTGCGCTTGACGTGGGCGGACGCCGGCGCGTCGTCCAGTTCCTCGTTGTCGCTCATGCGACGGCCCATGATGTTGTCTTGCTCTTCGCGGGGCAATGCCGCAAAACCGTTCAAGTCATGCTGCCACTGCTGGATGGCCACAAAGCTGCCACCGTCCAGTCCCGCGCCAGCATTGGCGACGATGGCGGCCTCGACCGCCGCGTCGTCAACAGGGTTTTCCGTGCCGTCTTCGTAGCCGGTCAGGTCGCGGTCGGTGCCGTAGCGGAAACCTTCAGTCACTTGCAGCAGGTTGAAAGCAGACGCCAGCGCAGTCTCGATTTTTTGGCTGCGGTGCAGCAGCTCCCCACGGTCATCGCCCAACAGCCACAACCAGAGGGCGTGCTGGGTCGACGGGTTTTCAACCATGGCATTGAGTGCCGGGAAGACGCGCAAGCCTTGGACTTTTGCCCCCAACGCCATTACCAGCGGCGAGCCAAACCCCGCCACCACGCTTTTGCCGTCCACCCACTGCGACAGAACGTCGAGTGCAGCCGGCAATGCTTCTACTGACTTGAGGGCGAAAAACAGGTAACGCGCTTGCGAAGGGATAGGTTTAGCCAGAATGCTCGACTGGTAGAGACTCATAGAAACTCCTTTGGAAAGCGCAGAGTTTACTCCCACCAGTACTTTTTCAGTCACCCGAGGGTTACTTTTCTTAGGTGCAACCCTCGCACGTCAATGCTTAGGTCGACAGTTGATTTGCAAATTGTCCGACTGCATCCACTACTTTCTGGGCGCCGTCCTGAATCTCGACAATTACCGTGCCCGCCTCCGCCGCCAGCGCCAACCCTTCTTCCGCTTGCAGCTTGCCGTCGGCCATCAAGGTCACGGCATCACGGGCCATGTCCTGGTTTTGACGCACCACGTTGATGATCTCTTCAGTGGCCTTGCTGGTGCGCGATGCCAATTGCCGCACTTCGTCTGCCACCACCGCAAAGCCGCGCCCTTGCTCACCCGCGCGGGCGGCTTCAATGGCCGCATTAAGCGCCAGCAAATTGGTTTGCTCAGCAATGCCGCTGATGGTTTTGACGATGCTGCCAATTACCTGCGACTGATCGTTCAACGCCTCAATGCCATTGCCTGCCTGCTGCATGTGTTTGGCCAGGTCGCGCATCACCTCGACCGCCTGGGTCACGACTTTAGTGCCGCGCTGGGCGCTTTCATCCGTTTGCAAGGAGGTGCTGTAAGCAATGCTGGCGGCCTCGGAAACCGCTTGTTCCTGATGGATCTGATCGGTAATCACCGTGGCGAATTTGACCACTTTGTACAGCGTGTTATTCGCGTCCCGCACCGGGTTGTACGAGGCCTCGAGCCAGACATCACGACCATGACTGTCGATACGCTGGAAACGACCGGCAACAAATTCACCGGCATTCAGCCGCTTCCAGAACGCCTGATACGCCTCGCTGCCCTGCTCCTGAGGTGTGCAGAACATACGGTGGTGCTTGCCCTGAATCTGCGCCAGGGTGTAACCCATGCCTTGCAGAAAGCGATCATTGGCGGTCAGGACTTCACCCTTGAGGTTGAACTCGATCACGGCTGTGGAGCGCAATAGCGCACTCATCAGGTTTTCATGATCGCGGGAAGCTTCGATGGTGCGCGTCAGGTCGCTGGAGAAAATTGAAATCCGCAGCACACGGCCGCTGGAATCCAGAATCGGCTGCATGATCGAGCGCAGCCACGCCTCCTGCCCATCACCGCGTAGCAACCGCACGGTGCCGCTGAAATGCTCGTTGCGGGTCATCGCTGTTTTGAACCGGCGGTAATGCTCGTCATTTTTCAGGTATACGGGCACCAGGTCGTCAATGTGTCGCCCAACCAGCGAACAGTTGGCGTAGAGCATTTCTTGGGTAAAGTTGTGGTTGGCGGTCTCGATCCGTCCGTCCGCTCCAAGCGAGAGCACCAGCATTTCACTGTCCAGACTCTCCTTGACTTGCTGGAGGCTGGACAATTCTTCACGAAGAGCCGATAGCTCTTGCTTCAAGCGTTTGTTAAACATGGAGTACCTGATGAAAGGGATGTCTGCGTAGAACGAGATCGGCGCCAAGCCGATTTTCTGGAGCCAGTGAGACGACCGGCCATCAAATAAATTCAGCCTTTTTATGGATCCACATCAATCAGACGATTGATAGCAACGGACCCAGTGATCCGGCGCTCATTTTGAGTGAATTTTTTGAACGCCAGAGACTCACTTATTCAATACAGGGAGATCTATCTGAATCATGAACTCGGCAAAATTATTCATTATTGATTACACGCTGCATGGCAAGCCCAAGTCATTCATCATCCGCCATGCCGCGCTGGACAATGTCACGGCCTGGTACTGGGCGGGGTGTGATGCAGGCGTTGAACGTATTGCCCGCAATGAGCGTGAAGCGGCTAAAAAGCTGGATCGTGCGCAAATGGAGAGAAAAGGCATTGCCAACGTCAAGTGGCGCCTGGCTTCAACATGAGAGGCAACCGCGCAAACGCGCAGTCCACGACTGCGCGGGTCTGCACTCAGCTCATTTAGCGTTTTTCGCCGCAATGGCAACCACTGGATGATGCACACCCCTGGCCGTCAGGATGATGATCGGCGCACGCCTTGCAGCAGTAATGTTTACCGTCCCGCTCTACCCCTTGAGTACCGACTTTGCAATGACAGGTCGGACAATCACACGTTTGCTCTTTCATCGTGAACTCCATGTTGTCATGGTCGTTTCACCACGGCAGGATTGCCGCGTACAGGCAGTGACTGTAGACCGGTTGCGAGGGTTCAAAGCGTCTGCCCATCGGAAATTCCCCCGGATTGATTTACTGTGTGCGCCGTCGCCATTGATGCCTTGAAACAAAAAAGGCTGCGCGAGGCGTCACCATAATCATAAGAAAAACGAGGTAGTTCCCATGGCCGCTGAGATTGAATCCAGCCGTTATGCCCGCTTTGCCCTGCGCTGCTCCAATTGGGCAGAACGCTGGTTCCCTGATTCCTGGGTGTTTGCCGCCGTCGCCGTGATCACCGTGGCGCTGGCCACCATGGCGATGGGTGCCAAACCCACCGATGCCGCGATGGCGTTCGGAGACGGGTTTTGGAGCCTGATCCCTTTCACCATGCAAATGGCCTTCGTCGTGATTGGAGGTTACGTGGTGGCCAGTTCACCGCCAGCGGTCAAACTCATCGACAAACTGGCGCACGTCCCGAAAAACGGCCGACAGGCGGTGTGCTGGGTCGCGCTGATTTCGATGGTTGCGTCGTTGCTCAACTGGGGGTTGTCGTTGGTGTTCGGCGGGTTGCTGGTGCGCGCGCTGGCCCGCCGCACGAACCTGCGCATGGACTACCGCGCCGCCGGTGCAGCCGCTTATCTGGGGTTGGGTGCCGTGTGGGCGCTGGGCCTGTCATCTTCGGCGGCCCAGTTACAAGCCAACCCGGCGAGTTTGCCGCCCTCGATTCTGGCGATTACCGGGGTAATTCCGTTCACTGAAACCATCTTCCTGTGGCAATCCGGTGTGTTGCTGGCGGCGCTGGTGGTGGTGTCGCTCATCGTTGCCTACGCCACGGCGCCAGGACCGGAATCTGCCCGTGATGCGGCGGCCTGCGGTGTTGATCCGGCCTTCAGCCTGCCCACGTTGCCAGAACGCACACGGCCCGGCGAGTGGCTGGAATACAGCCCGGTGCTGACCCTTTTGCTGGTACTGCTGGCTGCAGGCTGGTTGTTCCATGAGTTCTCGACCAAACCGGCGATCAGCGCCATTTCAGGTCTCAATACGTACAATTTTTTGTTTCTGATGCTCGGTGCACTGCTTCACTGGCGCCCGCGCAGCTTTCTGAATGCGGTGGCCAGCGCGGTGCCAACCACCACCGGGGTGTTGATCCAGTTCCCGCTGTACGGCTCGATTGCAGCCCTGATGACCGTGGTCAAAGGCACTGACGGCGAAACCCTGGCGCATCACATTTCCACGTTTTTTGTGCAAATCGCCTCCCACGACACCTACGCCGTCCTGATGGGCGTGTACTCCGCAGTGCTGGGCTTCTTCATTCCGTCGGGTGGCGGCAAGTGGATTATTGAAGCGCCTTACGTGATGCAAGTTGCCAATGACCTGGAATACCACTTGGGCTGGGCGGTACAGATTTACAACGCGGCCGAAGCGCTGCCGAATCTGATCAACCCGTTTTACATGCTGCCGCTGTTGGGCGTACTGGGCTTGAAAGCACGGGACTTGATCGGCTTTTCGTTCGTGCAGTTGCTGGTGCATGCGCCGCTGGTGCTATTTTTGCTGTGGGCGCTGGGGACGACACTGACTTACCTGCCGCCTGTGATGCCGTAAAACCCTCGCCCTGTCCCTCTCCTTTTGGGAGAGGGGCAGGATCAAGGAACAACTAGACAGGGTTAACTGGCCGCAAACGGTACTGGGGCGGCAATTGGTCCAGACCGCTGATGGTCGTGTTCAAGCTCTTCCAGCGACCATCCTTGATCCCGTAGATGCACCCATGTACCGACAGACTCTGCCCGCGGTGCCAGGCATTTTGCACAATGTTGGTATGACCAACGTTGGCCACTTGCTGGATCACATTGAGCTCGCACAAGCGATCAACCCGCTCTTCTTCAGTAGGCAACTGCGCCAGCACTTCACGGTTTTCGTAATACAGGTCGCGGATCGAGCGCAGCCAGCCGTCGATCAATCCCAATTGCTGGTCCTTCATCGAAGCACGCACGCCGCCACAGCCGTAGTGGCCAGTGACCAGAATGTGTTTGACCTTCAATACATCCACGGCGTACTGAATCACCGACAAGCAGTTCAAATCGGTGTGCAGCACCACGTTGGCCACGTTACGGTGCACAAACAGATCGCCGGGCAACATGCCGACGATCTCGTTGGCCGGCACGCGCGCATCCGAACAACCAATCCATAGGTATTCCGGCGTTTGCTGGCGGGCCAGTTTGGCAAAAAATTCGGGATCTTCCTGCTTGATCGCATCAGCCCAACGTTCGTTGTTATCAATCAGGTCTTGTAGTTCGTTCATACGGTAAGGCCTCAAGAGTTGATGCGCAGGTATGACAGCCGACCGATGGCCGGGGTCACGTGGGCAAATGCCAAATCCAGTGGTCAATCGGGTGGAATCTTCAAGCTTAGCTACAGTCCACCGTATCAAGGCCCCACAGTATGAGGATTTACCATGACCGATTCACGTCGCCCGTTCGGGGCAGAAGAACCATTGGACATCGACGACACCGAAGACCGCATGGGATCGGTTGAGCCGCTGGATTTCGATGATCCCGAAGATACTCACGAGCCGCTGACCGACTTGGTGACAGATGAGGAATACGCACGTCACATTGCCCCTCATCGCCCGCGTAATCGGGAAGTGAGCGGTGCTGCGCTGCCGGGGCGCGATTCGAGCCCGGATGATCTGGACGCCGACATGCTAACGCCCGAAGACGGTGCCCGTGATGCATATGAAGCACTTGAAGAACAGGGCGGCGCGGCAGACTGGGATTTGAGCGTTGTGAATGAAGACGAGATCGGCGCAGGCCGCGGGCTGGATGAGGCTGAGCTGGCGGATATAGATCCGGTGGGCCGCAAAAAACGGTGAGTCCCTCTTTTGTAGCCGCTGCTCGACAGCGGCTACAGGGTGTGTGAATCAATCCACCAGCGTACACGCCATGACCACTGCATCTTCACGCCCGCCCACTGCCGGGTAGTAGTCGCGACGACGGCCGATTTCGTTGAAACCATAACGTTCATACAGCTTGAACGCAGCCGTATTGCTGTCGCGCAGTTCAAGGAAGCACTCGCGAGCGTCATGTTGATACGCAATCGACATCAGGTGTTCCAGCAATTTGAGCCCCAAGCCACGGCCTTGGCTTTCAGGTTTTACCGTGATGTTGAGCAGGTGTGCTTCATCCAGAATGATTTGCACCACGCCGTGACCGACTTGTTGCTCGCCTTCGAACATCAACCAAATGTGATATTTGCCCAGCCCGTCGAGGAAGATGCCCCGCGTCCAGGGGTGGCTGAAAGCGGCATATTCGATTTTCAACACCGCATCGAGGTCCGCCTCGGTCATCGGGCGGAAAGTTACAGCGTCACTCATTGATTGGTTTCCAGCGCGCCATCAGCCGGCGCATGGCTTGCCACACATCCGCTTTGCGTTGTGGCTCATCCATTAAGAGTTCAAGGCCCGGCAGCGCCCAGACGCAGCCCAGCCCTTCAATTTCCAGTTCGCGGTTATAGACCTCGGCGTTGGCTTCGCCCGCAAAGCGCACGGCCGGTAAACCGATCAGCCACAAACAGGCACATTCTGCGTCTTCAAGGCGTGCCATCAGGAAACCCTGCACAAATTCGCGGGCGGCCTCCGGGCCTTGATCGACATTGCCACGGCGCAGCAAAGGCCAGCGAATCGGCTCGCCAATGATTTGCGGGCTGTCAGGTAAACCGGCAGCGCGCAGCATGTCTTTAAGTAACAGGTAAGCCGGATCGCGGCTTTGGAACGCGCCGCCTGTGGGTAACTCCACCAGCACCAGGCAGCGTCCCGCGCGCAGCAGTTGCAAGGCAAAACGCGGCGCTGGCAGGGGCACCACTTTGGCGACCACGGGCGGTTTTTCGGCTTCAGTCACCGGAACGCTCGTCGCACGCGGGGCGACGGACGGGCGAGGCACTTCAATCTTCGTCCGTTCGACAGGTTTGCTCGGCACCACTGCCACGTTGGCTGGCGGCGCCATCACAGGTGCTGCGGGCGGCTCGGGGAGCACCAGCAGTTCGGGCCGCGAGGGGGCGGCGAACGGTAACTCAGTGCGGGGTAACCACGTAACCACCTGCATGGCAGTCAAATAAGCGCGGCGGCGGGACTCGTTCAACAAGGGTCGGCCATCTGTGGATAACTAAAGAACGGGGATTCTACCGCCCTTCTGCCCTTCCCGCCCGCAGTTGATCGCTAAACGGTGGACGCGCGATCCGGGAGGCGGATCGCCAAGGGAAGATGTGCGCAGTACAATCGCCGCCTTTCATTGCCAATCGACCGGCCCTCCCATGATCGAACCCAAGCGCGTTTTACGTGCCCTTGCCGAACACTGGGCACTCCTTGAGCCCTTGTGCGAACACTTCGACCAAGGCACGTTGAGCCTCAGCGAATTGCGCCTGCAACTGGCAGCGCACCAGTTGGACAGCACCCCGCAAGACATCACGAACGTGCTCGACAGCTGGATCCGACTCGACATTCTGGTGCCGGTCGCCAAAAGCCCGAACCGCTTCGAGCTCAATGCACAAATCCATGATTTCCTGGCCTATTTGCGCCGTGAGCACCGCCTCGGCCTGTGCCTGGAAATCGAAGCCTACCTGCGCCATCTGGAGCGTCTGGCGGGTTATATCCAGGATGCGTTCGACATCCGCGACGGCAATGACCTGGCGCGCCAGCTGCGCTTGCTGGATATGCGGGTGCGCGATGTGCTGAAAAAACTGGCCAACGATGAACAGGCCCTGGTGGCCGTGGCAGAGCGCGCCAAGACCAGCGACCGGCAGATCCCGTTGCGCCAGCGTTACGCCGAGGTGCTGGCCACGTGGGATGAATACGTCGAGCCGATGATTCAGCTGGTCAACGCCGACGGCGCCTTTGAGCAAGGTGTGCGCAAGGTCGAAAACGTGCTGCTGCGCATGCTCAGCGAGCAGCAACGCCTTGGCCATCTGGTGGACGACGACATGCTGCTGCGTACCCACGCGCGCATCCTCGAAATGCAAACCAGTGCTCAACTGACCCTGCGTCATGCCCGTGAGTTATTGCTGCCATTACGTGAAGAGGCCCGGCGCCACAATGCCGTGACCCGCGGCGCGGCGCTGGCACTTGCCGCCATCCGCCGTAAGGGCCTGGACGCGGTACCGCAAGCGGCGATGCCGATGTTCACCCGCCCTCAAAGTACGTTCTTGGGCAGCGCCAGCCAGGTCGAAGCGTATGTGTATGCGCTGGCACGTTTTGAACCCAAACCGGCGCGCTTCCCCAAAGCGCACAAAACCCAAAAAGGCGGTGAAGCCCCGAAAGCCCCGCGCACGGTCAAGGAAATGCTGGACCGTTGTAGCGATGCGCTCCCCATGCCGGACTTGATGAGCTGGCTGCTGACCCAGGAACCTGAAGGCGACACCGACGAATTGCTGTACTGGTTTTCGCGCCTGTCGCGAGAAAAACGCTTCGTGCGCGAGCGTCTCGAACGCCGCGAGTATCACACCCACGAACACATGGTCAGCCTGCGCTCTTTCGCCCTGCTGTCACGTAGCGAAGACGCAACCGAGCCTACTGCGAGCCCTCTCCATGCATCTTGATCTGTCCGAACTGTCCCAACTGGCACCGATTTTTCGCGAACTGTTCAAGGGGTATCACGTCAGCCGACGCGACCCTGAGCTGTATGCGCAGTTGTCGAATTTCCAGGATCAATACCGCGCGCTGTTCAAAGCGCTGGGCTTTGAGTTGGTGTGTGATACCCGTGGCTTTTATTACTTCGTTCCCGACACCGCCACCGCGCAGGTGAACAAAACCGCACAGCGTCTGGCGCTGTTCACCTTCATCATTGTCGAGCACCTGGCCGATCAGGGCCGCGACCCGATTGCCGTGCTCGATGGCGGCAGCCTGGGGCGCGATGAACTGCCCGCACTGCTGGAAAAGTACCGCGACCTGTTTGTTCAGGCCGAGGTCACGACCCAGGACGAGCTGGAAGAGAAGATCATGCGGCGCATGACCCAACTCGGCTTCGCGGGTGAAGAAAACGGGATTTATCGCTTTCTGCCGCCCATGCACCGCTTCCTGGACGTGTGCCTGTCCGTGCAGCAAGACCGCGATCTGGCCGCCAGCCTGCACAGCATCTTGCCCTTGCCCACACCGGTATTGGCGGGGGACGACCCTGTTGAGGTCGAGGAAGCAGACGAAGAAGCCGCTCTGGCACGCGCCATTGCCGCCGAGCAACAGGAGATGGACGCATGAGCCAGGAACGCTACGGAATACGCCGCTTCGCCTTGTTGAACACCGCCGGTTACAGCCTCGGGCTGTTTCCGCTGGAACACCCGCTGTCGGTGTACGGGGCCAACAACCTCGGCAAGTCGGCCTCGATCAATGCTTTGCAGTTCCCGATTCTGGCGCGCATGTCGGACATGAGCTTCGGCAAGTACAGCCTCGAACAATCGCGTCGCTTCTACTTTGCTTCCGACACCAGCTACATCCTCGTCGAAGTCTCGTTGCCCCACGGCCCTCACGTGATTGGGGTGGTCGGCCGCGGCCCGGGGGGCGGTTTCGGGCACCAGTTTTTTGCCTACGCCGGTCAACTGGATCTGGCGCACTATCAAAAAGATGACACCTGCCTGCGGCAAAAAGAGTTGTTCAGCAACCTTGAGCGCAACGGCCTTAAAGCCTACGAGCTCAAACCCGATGAACTGCGACGTCTGCTGGTGGGCGGCCATACGTCGATCCCGCTGGACCTGACGCTGATTCCACTGCGTTCTACCAGCGAGCAAAGTCTGAAAACCTTCCGCGCGCTGTTTATCAACCTGTTGCACATGCGCGAAATCACCGCCGCCAAACTCAAGCAGCTGTTCCTCGATGCCTTCGAGCACAGCCTGCGCTCGGGCAGTGTGGATTACATTGCCGCTTGTGAAGAGGCCTTCCGCGACGTACGTCGCATGGAGCAGGACTACAACGCCCTGGTCGGTGCCGGGCCATTGGTTGAGTCGCTGGCGGCCGGGGTGCGCCAGCGCGACCTGCTGCGCGGCAAGTTGCATCGCTTGTCACCACTGCTGGACTCGTTGCTCGGCACTTGGCAGGACTATTGCGGAGCACGCAAAGAAGAGCTGCTGATCCAGTCCGAACACTACCGCAATGAGCAAGACGCACTGCAAAACGATCAGCGCAGCAGCACTCAGGAGTTGATGCGCCTGGAGCGTGAGATCGCCAGTATCCAGCGCTGGCTGGGTGAGCTTTCCGTGCTCAAGCACCGTTTCGCTCTGGTCGATGATGTGAAAGTGCTGGAGCAGCAATTGCTCGCGGCCAAGGACGCCCACGACGAACTGGCCGGTGCCTTGGCGCAATCGCGTCAGTTCAGTGCCGAAGACCTGGACGAACGGGTCCGGGACCTAGAAAAACGCCTCAAGTCGGTCAAGCAGCAACTAGATCACGCCGACAACAACAGCTATGCCCGCCTGCGCGAAGAGTTTTCCCAGCAGGACGTCGAGCGCCTGATGCGCCTGTTCAACAGCGCCCTGTTCAGCCTGCCGCTGGGTGAGCACGGGATTGCGCTGGACGACAGCAACGCGTGGGTCAAGTCATTGGAGATGATCCTCGACGGCTTCAAGGGCGAGCGCTTTGAAGCGCCGGGGTTATCTATCGACCTGAGCCACATCGAGCCACCAGCCTTGCAAGCGCTGGCTGACCGGGCAGCGTTGCGCGACCAGAAAGAGCGTCTGGACAAAGAGCTCAAGCAGCTTAAAACCCAGCAGGCCGTGACGTCTGATCGGGCAGCGAGCAAGAGCGAAGCCGAGTCGCTTTACCAACAGGTGCTTGACGCGCAAAAGGCGCTGGAGGATTTCCGCCGCAGCCAGACGTTAAGTGCCGAGGAAGGCGAAAAACTCGAACAACTGGCCCAGGCTGAGGCCGCGCAGGACGAGTTGAAACGCTCCAGTGATGCCTTCACTGAGCGCGTTCAGCAGCTGTCGGCCAAGCTGCAACTGGTTGCCCGTCAACTGGGCGACATGGAAGCCAAACAGCGCACACTGGATGACAGCTTGCGTCGCCGTCAGTTACTGCCCGCCGACCTGCCGTTCGGTACGCCGTTCATGGACCCGGTCGACGACACCATGGACAACCTGCTGCCCTTGCTCAACGACTACCAGGACACTTGGCAGGGCTTGCTGCGCTGTGACGGCCAGATCGAAGCGCTGTATGCCCAAGTGCGCTTGAAAGGCGTCGCCAAGTTCGACAGCGAAGACGACATGGAACGCCGCCTGCAACTGCTGATTAACGCTTACGCGCACCGTACCGAAGAAGCGCTGACCCTGGGCAAGGCACGTCGTGCCGCCGTCACCGACATCGCCCGCACCTTGCGCAACATTCGCAGTGACTACGACAGCCTTGAGCATCAACTGGCGCTGTTTAACCGCGAGATCAACAAGCGCCAGGTGTCCAACCTGCAAAGCTTCCGCATCGTATTGGCGCCCAATAAGGAAGCGCTCAAGCACATCGATCAAATTATCCACAGCGCCGGCCAGTACGAAGAAGGCGAAACCCTGTCGGTGTTCGACCTCAGCCAAAGCGCCGAGCAGGACAACAAAAACGAGGAAGCCAAGGAGTATTTGGCACGCCTGGTGGCCGCCAACCATAACCAGCTGGGCCTCAAGGACTTGTTCGAGCTGGCGTTTGAGATCACCAAGGTCAATGGCCAGCCAGTGATCCACACCGACATTGACGGCGCTGCGTCCAACGGCACCACCATGACCATCAAGGCGCTGACCAACATGTATTTGTTGTTGCACTTGATGGACCGCGACCTGGCCGGGCGCATTCGCCTGCCGTATTACTTGGACGAGGCGGCGGACATCGACGAAAAAAACCAGACCGCGCTACTGGAAACCAGTTTGCAACTGGGATTTGTGCCGATTCTGGCCAGCGTTAAACCGCAGGTCTGCGCTCACGTCGCTATCGACCTTGAAGGCGGCAGCGGGCCTAACGGGATTTATATCGATGAGGACGACTGGAAGTACATTCGCCGCCATGACGAAGCACACTCCGTGAAGCCCATAAACGCGGCATTGCCTGAGCTGGACGAAGCCTGAGGCTAATTACCTGTAACCGAAAACCGCGATCCCGGATCGCGGTTTTTTTTCCCCTTCGACACGTGCTTTATAACCGCACGCGATAACGCAAAAAATGACTTCCCGCAACAGGCCTTAGGCTCTGTACGTAAAGTATTGTCGCAAGCACCGCATAGCGCAGGCCAATGAGACCATCGCCGCAAAACTTG
>NZ_NQKI01000038.1 GCF_002269125.1 Pseudomonas lundensis
AATCCGCGGTGAATGCACCGGCAGTAATCAGGCCCTGTTTGGTGCCGGTGATGGACATGTACGCTGGCGTCGCCATTTACGCTGGCGTCGCCATTGATGCTCTCCTTGCTGAAAAATAAGGACTTGAAAGGCCTAAATGCCGGTCAAGTGCTGAATGGAGTAACCAAAGTTCATGCCAACTTTTATCAAGCCATTTAAAAACAAGGAGTTACATCAAGTAAGGAATTTGGTTGATTATTTTTTAAACAAAAAGCACTAAAAAGTGCGCAATAAGTTGCGCAGTGCTGTGCAACTTCTTGCGCACTCCTCTACAGATCACGGTTTATATGTCATGTGGTAATGTATCCACACGGTTATCCACACTTGAGTGCGCAACTTCTTGCGCAGTTGGTGTTTTTCTTGACGTTGGATTTGAGGCTATTTCGAACGTCAGTCAGGGCGCAAACTTGCCCTCTTTTAACAGGTTTTTACCCTCGCAAATTCTTACTACCCCGTTGCTAACTTAAGGCGCAAAAACGCGAGCAAAAATCAAGCAAACAACACTGAATCTCAGTCTTCGCAAAATCATGGAACAACAACTTCAGATAAGCTGAGGCGAGGTAAATGCGTACGAACCTATTCCGAACGGCGAGCGTTCAGTCTTTACGGCATCCGCGCTTTGGTGGTCATGGCTGTACGAACAGCTAAATGTCCCGCTGGAATACATCCAGGCGCTCAGGGGCCACGCAGACACGAAGATGACTAAACACTATCAGGATGGACACGCTGAGAAAGGTAGCGAGTACCTTGAGGTGGGGGTTTAGCAAATCGCAGACAACCATAAAAAAACCCATCCGAAGATGGGTTTTTCAGTGCGTCGCGGATTACTTCATCAACGAGGGCGTTGGGCCTTCAGCCACACCCAGGTCGTCTTCCGGACGTGTTTCTTCCAGCGGACGACCGCCGGAAGCCAGTTCAACTTGCAGTTTGTCTTCGTCCAGCTCTTTGACCCACTTGGCAACCACCAGGGTCGCCACAGCGTTACCTACGAGGTTGGTCAAGGCCCGGGCTTCGGACATGAAGCGGTCAATACCCAGAATCAGCGCCAGACCGGCAACCGGCAGGTGGCCTACCGCCGACAAGGTCGCGGCCAGTACGATAAAACCACTACCGGTCACGCCCGCAGCGCCCTTGGACGACAGCAGCAGCACCAACAACAGGGTGATCTGGTGCGTGATGTCCATGTGCGTGTCGGTGGCTTGCGCGATGAACACGGCAGCCATGGTCAGGTAGATCGAGGTACCGTCGAGGTTAAACGAGTAACCGGTCGGGATCACCAGGCCAACCACTGACTTCTTGGCGCCCAGACGCTCCATTTTCACCAGCATGCGTGGCAGCGCGGACTCGGACGAAGACGTGCCCAGTACGATCAGCAGCTCTTCACGGATGTAGCGAATCAGCTTGATCACGCTGAAACCGTGAGCGCGCGCGATACCGCCCAGCACCACCAGCACGAACAGCACGCAGGTGATGTAGAAACAGATCATCAACTGGCCCAACTGCACCAGCGAACCCACGCCATAGGCGCCGATGGTGAAGGCCATGGCACCCAGTGCACCCAACGGGGCCAGCTTCATGATCATGTTGATGATGTTGAACATCACGTGGGCGAAACGGTCGATGAAGTCCAGCACCGGCTTGCCGTAGGCGCCCAGGCGATGCAGGGCGAATCCGAACAGCACCGAGAACATCAGCACTTGCAGGATGTCACCGTTGGCGAAGGCGCCGACGATGGTGGAAGGGATCACGTTGAGGATGAAGCCGACGATGCTTTGGTCTGCGCCTGCGGTCACATAAGCCGCGACTTTCGAGGCGTCCAGCGTAGACGCGTCGATGTGCATGCCAGCGCCCGGCTGCACCACGTTGACCACGACCAGGCCGATCAACAGGGCAATGGTCGATACGATTTCGAAGTAGAGCAGCGCATAACCGCCGGTCTTGCCGACCGACTTCATGCTCTGCATACCGGCGATACCGCTCACCACCGTACAGAAAATGATCGGCGCAATGACCATCTTGATCAGTTTGATAAAGCCGTCACCCAAAGGTTTGAGTGCTACACCGGTTTCCGGGTAGTAGTGGCCCAACAAGATACCGATAGCGATCGCTAAGATCACTTGCACATACAGGGATTTGTACAGTGGCTGACGAGTCGTCATTGCAAAGTTCCTCAAGTGCATCACTCGGCCATCATTCCATCTGAGACCGGCAACGCCTAAAGCGCGAACCCTCCTGTACTTGGAGGGATTTGTTGTGTCGAGCTGCTCTATCGGCAGACCTCTCGCACTTATTGCAAGCCACGGGCCAACGTTGTCAAAACACGCTCAAAGCCCGATAGCACATAGCCTTGTAGGAAATTAAAGTTAGTTTTTTGTAGGACAACTTTGGCGGGTTTCCGCCCATTTGCCGGGAACGATGGGAAGAGATGGCGGATTTCCGCCTGCTTCACGTGACTGGAAAACGTATACGGAATGCCGCGCCGCCCAAAGGCGAATCATCGAGGGTCAGCTGCGCGTCGTAGCTTTCGATGATGTCCTTGACCACCGCCAGGCCAATCCCCTGCCCCGGATGCTGGCGATCCAGGCGTTCGCCGCGTTGCAGGATGCGCGCCCGTTGATCGGCAGGCACGCCGGGGCCGTCGTCTTCCACGCACACGTCAATCCCGGCCGCCGTGCGGTGCAGGCTGATGCGTACTTGGCTCAAACACAGGCGGTAGGCGTTTTCGAGCAGGTTGCCGAGCAATTCCAGCAATGCGTTTTGCTCGATCGGTACATGACTGAGGGGAGCAATGTCGAAACTGACTTTGACCCGCTTGTCGCGGTAGACCTTGTCCAGGGTGTTGCACAGGCTTTCAACCACCGGAATCAGTTCCACCTGATGGCGTACCAGGCCACTTTTGCGCAGGCTGGCACGCTGCAACTGGTAGCTGATTTGCTGGTTCATGCGTTCGATCTGGGTTTGTAGCACCCACGCCTGCTCGCGGTCTTGCGGGCGCTGGGCCATGCTTTCACTGACGCCCTGCAACACCGCCAGCGGGGTTTTCAGGCTGTGCGCCAGATCATCCAGCGAGTCGCGGTAGCGGGTGCGCTGTTCACGCTCACTTTGCAGCAAGCGGTTCAAGGAGCCGGTCAAGCGCAGCAACTCACGGGGGTGCTGCTCGCTGAGGCTGTCACGCTCGCCAGCTTCGATCTGGTCCAGTTCCTGACTTAAACGTCGCAAGGCACGCAACCCCCACGTCAATCCAATCCATAGCAGCGCCAGCAACACGACTAACGCCGCGCCAAATCCCAGGTAAAGATTTTCACGCAACCCGGCGAGGGTGATGTTGTATTCGCGCATGGGCTGCAACGCCACGAAGCTGAAGGCCGCGCTTTTGCCGCCGAGCAGCTTGACCTCCACGTCATAGACGAAGAACTCTTCGCCGCTGTCCTCACGAATACTTGCGAACTCGTTACCGCGCCCGTCGTAGCGCGGCTTGTAGTTGATGGATTCTTCTTGAGTGGCCCGCGAGCGCCACACCAGGCGGCCCTCTCGGTCATAGATGTAGCCGAGCAGGCGACTGTCCGGCAGGTTGAATTGTTCATCCGGCAGCAAGGCCGGCATTTTTAGGTGATTTTTTTCGACCCGTGCCGCCGAAATCAAGGTGTTTACATCCGATGCCAAACGCTGCTCGATGGCGCCCTTGAGCGCCAGACTGAATGCACCTTGCATAGCCGGTAACAGCGCCAGCATGAACAGCACGGCCAGCAAGGTGGCCGCGAGCATCAGTCGAACGCGCAGCGAACGAATCATCGGCAGCGCTCAGTAAACAGATACCCCATGCCGCGCACCGTATCGATTGGCTTAAAGCCGTTTGCCCCCTCCAACTTGCGTCGCAAGCGCCCGACCAGCACCTCGATCACATTCGGATCACGCTCCTCGTCATCCGGGTACAGCTGTTCCATCAGTCGGTCCTTGGCCACCACCTGCTGGTGATGGCGCATCAGGTATTCCAGAATCCGGTATTCATAGGCCGTGAGCGCCAGTGGTTCGCCCTCCAGCACCGCCTGCTTGCGATTGATGTCGAGCACCAGTTCGCCCGCCACGATGGTGGACTGGGTAAAACCGCTGGAACGGCGCAACAAGGCATTCAAGCGTGCTTCCAGCTCTTCGAACTGGAACGGCTTGACCACATAGTCGTCAGCGCCTGCGGCCAGCCCTTCGACCTTGTCTTGCCAATTGCCGCGGGCCGTCAGAATCAGGATCGGGAACGTCTTGCCACGCTGGCGCAACTCGCGAATCAGCTCAAGCCCGCCGAGCCCCGGCAGCCCCAGGTCAATCATCGCCAGGTCGTAGTTGAACTGCCCGGCCTGGTACAGCGCTTCCTCGGCATTGGCCACTGCCTCGACCACATGCCCCCCTTCCCTGAGGCGGGTTTGCAAGTGATGACGCAACAGCGCCTCATCTTCAACCACCAGCAATTTCATCGCGCTCTCCCAAGCCTGATCGCGCCTCCAAAGGCGTTAAACACGTGGCCACTCTATCGTTGCGGCCCTGAACACACTCTGAACAATAGCCCAACCGTTTCAAGCGACTACCCAGCACGGCGCGGACCCGGCAAAATGCGCAGCATGACTCGACTCCCCGCCCTGCCCGCCTGCTGCACCCCGTTGCGTGCCGACTGGCCCTTGCCTCACGCGCTGCCCGGCAGTGCATGGTGCAGTACCGATTTCACGCCTGCTCAACTGTCGATTGACGACTTTGGGTGCAGTGCAATCGAAATGCCCGCCAGTATTCAACGCTCTGTTGCCAAACGCCAAACCGAATTTCTCGCCGGACGCCTGTGCGCGCGTGCGGCCGTGCTGCAGCTGGATGGCACCCTCGCTACGCCCGGCATCGGTGAAGACCGCGCCCCGGTGTGGCCCGACCACATCGCGGGGACCATCACCCACAGCAACGGCCGGGCCGCCGCGCTGGTGGCACTCAAAAGTGAATGGCAAGGGTTAGGCATCGACCTTGAGAACCTGCTCAGTGACGAGCGCGCCCGGCGTCTGGCCAAAGAAATCCTGACCCCGGATGAGCTGCAGCGCATGGCCGCAGGCTGCGCCGAGGATCTCGCCCTCCTCGTCACGTTGACGTTTTCACTCAAGGAAAGCCTGTTCAAGGCGCTGTTTCCGCTGGTGCAAAAACGCTTTTACTTTGAGCATGCCGAGCTCCTCAGTTGGAGCAAAGACGGCCATGCACGCCTGCGCCTGCTCACTGAACTGTCGGCGCAGTGGCACCACGGGAAAGAAATCGAAGGGCAATTTGCAGTGTGGGAAGGTCAGTTGCTGAGTGCAATTGCCATCAAGGCCTGATCGGCGGCTCTGCCACACCTCCGTCCTGACAGGACGGCGTCAGGGCGGTGGTGATTATCACGTGCGCGGTAACGGTCAGAAGGTCGTGCTTTCCAGTTCGCGGTTGGCTGCCGCTTGCTCAAAGCGCGTCAACTCATCAAACAATGCTTCTCGGGCCTGTTTGTGCTCAGCCGCCGCCTCCCCCAGCCTGATGTATTCCTGTTCGCCCAGGCGTTCGCTTTGGCTGGATAAGGCATCGCATTTTTTATCGTACTCGTCGCGAATGGCAGTAAAGCGCTGCGCATATTGCCGCTTGAGAAACCTGCGCCAAAATTTTTCACGGGTGATGGAATATTGCAGCGCAGGCGTGGCCTCCAGGCTCAAGATGTAGTGTTTGGCATCGTCCAGTTTGGACGGCGTGACCCCGGCAATTTGTTCATGGTGCATGCCACGGGTTTGTGTCGGCAGATCGAGCTCTTCGGCCAGGTGAACACGATAAAACAGCTGGATTTCTGCATCGTCCGGGTGGCCACCTGCCTGGTAGCGTTCCCTGATGTCCTGGTTCGCAAGCTGGTCCACCTGACGCATCCGGAACATGCCTTTGGCCAGTTTTAACAAGTTCGCGGCAATGGTTTGCTCATTGCTGGTGCGCTCGACCTTGTGGACCCGGGTCAACACTTCGAGGTTGCCGAAGATGACCATGACGCCGTCGGCACAGGTCACTTCCATGTTTATTTCGTTAAAAACGTCCCGGCGCAGTGCCGTGGATTCGAGCATCAGGTCGATCATCTCCCATACCCGGTCTTGAATCTGCTGCCGGGTAGATGACGTCATATAGTCCTTGGACCCGGTCATGTCGCGGATCAGGCGGAAAAAGTCCTCCGCCACCCGGCCTTCGCGTTGAAGCAAGTTCCATTGCCGCGTTCGGCGGGTTCGTTCGCTGCGTGGCAGGTCACGCGATAACCAGGCTGCCACGTCCTGCACCGGGTCATCGCGCACCTCGACCGGCCTGCGACGCAGGAGCACGCCAAAATTCAAGCCTGAACGCCTCTGATACTCAGCCATGCGCTCACGGGTTTCGCCGTTTAACGGATTGCCGTGCAAGTGAGTATTGCGGTTGACCGGGCTGGCGTCCGGCACATCGAACACCGCTTGCGGGATGACGGTGATCATATTGAAGTCCAGGCGCACCGTTTCAATGTTTGTCAGGCCGAGCAACCCCGTTGGCCACACCATCATTTGATTGCCGCGCAGGTGCAATTGGCGCAGTTCTCTCATGTGCGTGACGTCGGGCACCGGCGCGAACCCCGGCAGCGGTAAAGCGCTCTGTCCGATGAGGTTGAAATTAAGGTTCAACACCCTGAGCGAGGTCAGTGCGCTGAGTTTTTGCACACTCTCAGGCGTCAATTCGATGCGATTTCCACTCAGGTTAAGTTTCGTCAGCCCGGTCAGGTCCAATGCAGCGGCGGGAAGGGTTCGCAAGAGGTTGTTGGCCATCGAAAGCCAACGCAGCCCGGTAAAACGACTCAAAAACTCATTCGAGCCATTGAACAGCCGCATGCCGTCCATGGACAACGCCCCGACGTGACTGAAATCTCCGCTCAGCGCAGGCAAGTCACCGACGGGAAGGTTGGAAAGGTCCAGGCTGTAGCCCAGGAACTGGCCATCGTCTGAATACGCCCTGTCGGTTTCTTTGCGCCATGCACTTAAAATCCGCTGCATGATGTCGCGGCGTTCGGGGTTGGGCACTGCATGGTCGGCACCTTGGGCGACCACTGACTGGGCTGCCCAGGCCTCCAGCTGCTCACGGGTGGTCTGATACTCAACCCGCAAGCGCTCAAGTTCCCGGTGCCGAGCGGCCTCGTTTTCGCCCAATCCATTCAGAAATCCATTGATCTCTTCGCCACTTAGCCTGGGATAAAGAAGGACGGTCTTGCGGATCAAATCGTTGGAATGCGCCCCTTGCCCGGAAGGCGGGTACACGGGATAAGCCATAAACGAGGCATCGACCTTGATCGCGGGTTCCATCCACGGCTTGTCAGTGTCCAGCCCCAACAAGGTTTTGACACTTGCGCGGTGGGCAAAAGCCCGTTCGCTGATTTTTGCCGCCAGCGTCCGGTTGTCGTGAACCCCCTCAAGCCCGAGCGCACTGCGTTCCTCGTCGCTCAGCACATGCAGGATGGAAGACAACAGGTTATTGCCCGTTTCAGGCACACTGTTTAAAGGCTGGCCCTCGGGCGAATATGCCCGGTAGCCGTGTTCCTCTTTAACCAGCAAGCGATAACGACCGGGCTCGGCCGTACCGATACTGTCCAGCCTCTCTCCGTCGACTGTCTGGCTGCGCACTTCGATTGCCACGTTCGCAGGCCAGCCAGGCAAAGCTTGCAGCATATGCAACGTGAGCTTTTCACTGTCCGGAGTGGCCGTGGCCTCCAGGTACAGGCCTTCATAGGCGCGGGTCAGGCGCACCTCACGTGCGGACGCGAGCATGTGTTCCGAGAGTCGCGGGGCGATATCGCCTTTGTCCAGGTATTCGGTCTTCTCATGGCCGGTGGCGTGGCTGAGCAGGTGTTTGATAACACTGAGGGGCAGTTGATCGGCGCCTTTGTGCAACACGTGCACATGTGGGTCAGCGCTTTTCTCCTCTTTTTCGTAGAGCGACTTGAACAGTTCCGGCATACGCGCCTGGGCATGGGCGCCAATTTTTTTGGCCAGGGCCAGCATGCGCTGCTCAATGATCGGGTCGTACTCGCCGAGCAACTGTTGAGTCTGCGACCGGTCCAGTCGCATCAGCAACGCTCGCAGCAAGCTGCCATTACTGGCCTCTTCACGCGAAAGCCTGACCCGGGGAAGCTCGCTGCTCAGATCAGCCCCGTACTCGGCCAGGGTATTGCCCTGCGCATCCACCACTTGCAGGACTTTATCGCGAGGCCAGCCCGGCAGGCTTTGCAACAATAACAGCTGAATGTCAGCACGGGCCGTGCGCAGGGAATAGTGCTCTTGCATGGAATTGACGAAGCGCTGAATCTCGGCCTCGATTTCAAAGCGTTTCCAGGTGTCCATCAACAACGGCGGAGCTACCCGATTATTCATGTGCACCTGACGCAATACCCCTTCGTCCGTATGACTGACCTGCAGGATCTGTTTGCCCACCGCGTCTTCAAACGACACAGGGGCGGCGCGCAAGCGGCGCAAAAGCGTCAGCCCTTGCCATTGCAAGGGATTTTCCGTGCTGGCCCGCCATGCCCCGTCATAGTTGTGCTCCAGAACCGGGGCATCGACCCCGACCTTGGAGGGGTGCTTCATTCGCCACTTAGGCCGCACCGGGTCGCGTTCGACGTGAAACACCGAGCCGTAAAGCGGCAGGTACTTTTTACCGTTCAGGTCGTACAGCCCCAAGCTGTCAGCCTTCAGGTCGCGGGGCAGCCGCACGTCCTGCACAAATTGACTGGCCGAGTTGTCCCACAGGCGGACTTCACCCGCCGGTTGTCGCATGGCAGACATCGCATCCCCCAGGGTCTTGCGCAGCCCCTCGGCATCTGTCGCATGGCTCATGCCCAGAATCGTGCGCTCATGGGGCTGTAAAACCGACGCCAGCGCCAGGTAAAAGCTGTCACGGGTAGCAGGCACCGGGATGACACCGCCGTTACGATAGTCATACGCCTCGTAGACACCGTTTCCGTAATGGCGCAATTCCACCGCCGTATCGTCTGGCCCCAGAGGGATAAACGGTTTGATGTTCTGCGGGTCGCCATACTCGGTAATCGCCAGATGGCGGTCCAGTTTGTCGTTGAGCAAGCCTCTGGCAAATTCACGGGTCCATTGATCTATATCGGGGTTAAAGGCGCGGGCGTGATAAATCCCGTCGAGCGCCTGATCGATACGCAGCTTTACTTTGAGGCGATCGGCTGCCTCGGAAAACGGAATGGGCTGAAGATTGCTCTGCAGCGCTTGAGCGGGCTGACTGGCAGTGAACGGGTGCTGCGTCAGCAATTGTTCAATGCACTCAACGGACAGCGCGGGATTGAGGCCATGTAATTTGGCCACCAGCGCCGAAGCCCTCGTCGTAAAAGGTGGGCACACGCGCGGCAGGAACTGATTGGCCGGGTTGCGGCTGGCCACCGGGTCTGAACGCTGATGGCCTTCAAGCACGGTTAACGCCTGAAATAACAAGGCGTGTTCCGTCTTGGCCAATTGGGCGATCTGTTCACGGATAGTGGCAATGCGGCTGATTTTGCCGGCTGCGGGGTTGTGCTCGCGGCCCAGCACGGAATCATCTGGCAACTGATCCACTATCAATGTGAACAGGTGCTCGGCACTGGCCGCCCCTTGCGTCACATCATCGCGGGCAACGTAACGGCCCGTGTCCAGCCGTTTGATTTGAATGGTGTGCACGTCCTGGCCGGGGCGCACGTCCGGTCCGTAAGACGTCATGTTTTCACCGTGCTGATCAAACACATTGAGCACGGTATCCGCGGGCCAGTGTGGCAACCGGGTGAGCAGGGCGAACACGGCGGGTTCGGCATGGGCGGGCATTTCTGCGCGCAAGGGCAGCACCTCGATAATGTGGTTGATCTGCTGTTCAACTCGTAACCGGCGCACCCCGTCCGCCAAAGGCCCCGGCATGGGGTGCCCCTGCCAGACGGCTTCCAGTTGCAAACGCGTGGTGGCGGTAATGCGCAGCATCAGCTCGATTTCCGGGAGCGGGACGCGCGTCGCGTCAAAGGGCAGCATGCGTTGCACCATTTGCGCGTCACTGAGGGTATCGACATCGTCCAATACCAGCCGCCACATCTGCTTGGCCGGATCGAACTTCACCGCTGGCCGGTACGCGTGGGCATCCGCGGTATTGAGCACGTAATGCTTGCCAACCGGGTCGTAGACGATTTCGGCAGCGCGGTGCAGGTCGCCCTCGTAGACCTTGACGTACAGCCTGTCGTTGATCTCGTAAATCCCTTCAATTGTGGGCGTCAGGCTATCCAGCGTACTGGCTTGCACCTGCGTATAGGGCTCCAGACCGGGGCGCCACAGTTCAGTTTTGCCGTCAGCAAACGTGACTTTTCGCGGTTCCCCTAACTGTTGCCACAACGTATTCATGCGCTGGCGATGAAGGTTACCGCCCAGTCCGATCAGCCATCCGCTAAGTAACAGATCAGCCGTGTCGGCCAAAGCACTGGCGAATTCGCTGGATTCTCCTTGGCTCGCGTCGATCACACCTTTGACGACGCTGTAGCCAAGCGAGCCAAACACCACCCCTTGCATCACCCGATTCAGCCCTGTCACCCCGCCTGGCACCGGGGTCGTCAGCAAGCTCAATACTTCTTGGCCTATAGCCAGCATGGCCTCCTTCAGCGCCTGCCAATCGGCCTCGGAGCGAGTGGTAGCCAGCAGGTTGAGGTTGGTGGTGTAACGGTTGACCTGATACCGGCTCAACACCTCGACCAGCTTCTGGCGGGGATACGCCACCGGCTCAACGTCAAAGACCAGGGAGTCCAGCGTGGGCTCCGGGAACGCTAAATGGAAACCGTCATATAACGCCCCGGCTAACCAGCTCAAGTCCGCAGGACGAGGTTCATCACTCAACAGCTTCTGAAAGCTGCCCAAGGCAGGCAACGGCAGTTGGCCGGCGAACCACCCGAGGTTCTTTGCCTTATGGCTTTGTTTGAGTTGCTGCCGAAAATGCGCTTTGAAATCGGTCCCTGACGGATGGTAGAGCAGCGCCCCGCCCGGCCGGTTCGGGAAATAGCTGTACACGCCGGTTTCGCCTTCGAAATGCAACACCAGCAGGGGCATGGTCATGCGATGTTCAAACAGCCCTCGTGCCGAGCGCGCCATGGAAACCGGGTGAATTTCACACGCTATTTCATCATTGAACACGTTGAGCAACCGGTGGTAAGCCACGCGTGTGACCCCACTGACCGCCATATTTCGATAGGCCTCGAGCACCTCAAACTCAAAACGGGCCCTGACACTTTGAACCAACAACGTATTCAATACGCCTTCAGGCCCCGCAGCGTCTAAAAGGCTGTGGGCTAATGCCGAGCCCATGTCGAGGTTACGCACAATGGCGATAAAGCCCCTGACATCCATGGCCTTGCGGGCGGGTCCATAACGGATAAAGCTGGCCTCGACGAAGCTGAACGGCTTGAGAAAGATCGAGTCGGTAGTGAAACCGAAATTGGCACAAGCGGCTTCCCACAACGTCATTGAACGCACGTGTTCAACGAACTTGGACTCGTCCAGGGCACGGCGCCACCTGCGCGGGTTCTCCAGCTGTTTCGGCGCGGGTTCAAGCCACTCACTCAGCAGGTCCAGGGGGGTGCGGCCTTCTTTGGTTTCCAGGTAGCGGGTGTAGATTCTGGCCTGTTCCGGGTCGACATCATCACCGGTCAGGGTTTTCAGTGCGTCTTTCAACCGGGCCATCTGAGCGGATTTGAACGCCTCCCTGAAGCGGGCATTTTCGGTTTCGGCAGCCTTGATCGATGCTTGGGCCTCACGCTGCAAGGCGATGTAGTGTTTGATCTGCGCCTTGTCGAACCCGGCGAAGTGGGTCTGCATGTTAGCCGCCATAAAGGCCAGCGCTTGCTGCTGCGCCCATTGCTTGCCCGACAGCAATGTGGGTGCGCGCTCAGGCACTTTCGAGAAAAAACGCATGTCTGGTATTTCCGTGAATGAAAAGCGCACCCTAAACAGGATCAAAGCGTGGCATGCGGTAGTTATTTAATGCCGCGCAGGCGCTGACGAATGCAACCACGCGTGGGTATTACCCCGGCCGGACATAGACCTGCGTCATGCTTTGTGCGCCTTTGCACAAACGCCATTACTGACCCGACAGCCCCGCATGCTATGGTTTGCGCCCCATAATCGAGCGTATTGCCACTATGCCCGTGACGTCCCGTTATCTGCGTTTGGCGCTGTATACCGTATTGATTCTGGCCGGGGCGGTGGTTGCCGGCGGCTGGGCCATGCAGCAGGCCAGGCAACATGCATTGGAAGAAAGCGCCCGGCGCGGGCCCGAGCAACTGAGCTTGTATGCCAATTCGCTGCACACCCTGATCGAACGTTACCGCGCCCTGCCCGCCGTGCTGGCGCAAGACCCGGAGCTGATTGCCGCGCTGGCAGGGCACGTCACCCCAGACGTGCAAGACCTGCTCAATCGCAAGCTGGAACGCATCAACGGTGCCGCGCAATCGTCCACGCTGGAACTGCTCGACAGCACCGGGCTGGCGGTGGCTGCCAGCAACTGGAACACATCCAACAGTTACGTGGGCCATAACTACGGATTCCGCCCCTATTTCAGCCAGACCCGCAGTCAGGGTACCGGCCGGTTTTATGCCGTGGGCGTGACCAGCGGAATCCCGGGCTACTTTTTGTCCAGCGCCGTCACGGATGCCGACGGACGCTTTCTGGGCGCCATTGTGGTCAAACTTGAGTTTCCCGAACTGGAGCGCGAATGGAGCCAGGGCAACGACACCCTGCTGGTCAGCGATGCACGAGGCATCGTGTTTATCGCCAATCAACCCGGCTGGCGTTATCGCCACCTGCGCACGCTCAATGACAGTGACCGTGACAGCATCACCGTGACCCGACAGTACGATAAACAGCCCCTGACCCTGATGCCGACCCGCACCCTGCGCAGCTTTGAAGACAACAGCTTCTTGACCCGCGTGGAAGGTCCCGACGGCCCGGCTGATTATCTGTGGGGGACATTGCCTCTGAAAGCCGAAGGCTGGACCCTGCATTTGTTACGCAAACCACCCACCGCCACTGACGACGAACGCAATGCAGCACTGGCGGCCGTCGGCTTATGGCTGACGCTGGTGTTTCTGGGGTTGTTCCTGTTCCAGCGCTGGCGCATTGGCCGTTTGCGCCAACGCAATCGTGAAGAACTTGAGCAACTGGTCGAAGCCCGCACGCGGGACTTGCGCACCGCCCAAGATGGCCTGGTGCAGTCGGCCAAACTCGCGGCGCTGGGGCAAATGTCGGCGGCGCTGGCCCATGAGATCAATCAACCGCTTACTGCCCAGCGCATGCAGTTGGCGACCTTGCGTCTTTTGCTCGACCATGGCCGCATCGAAGACGCGTATAAAGCCCTTACGCCTCTGGAGCACATGCTGACACGCATGGCTGCGCTCACCGGGCACCTTAAAACCTACGCCCGACAAAGCCCCAGCGGCCTGCGCGAGCGCCTGGATCTGGCCAGCGTGGTGGATCAGGCTTTGCAGTTGGTGGAGCCGCGTCTGAAAGACGAAGGGGTTGAGCTGCAGACCCGGCTGAGTCGTCCGGCCTGGGTGCGCGGCGATGCAATTCGTCTGGAGCAGGTCATGATCAACCTGCTGCGCAATGCGCTGGACGCCATGCGCGACAAACCGCGCAAGCACCTGGAGATCCGTATCGAAGCCGATCAGCAGTTATGGCATTTAACCGTCAGCGACAGCGGTGGCGGGATCGATGACGAACATCTGGGTAAAATTTTCGACCCTTTTTTCACCACTAAACCCGTGGGCGACGGTTTGGGGTTGGGGCTGGCAGTGTCATACGCAATCGTTCACGAACTCGGCGGTCGACTGACAGCGTGTAACCACGCCGATGGCGCACTGTTCACACTGACGTTGCCCATCGCACAGGACACTTGAGACATGCTTGATTCGGTCATCGTGGTCGATGATGAGGCCAGTATTCGAACCGCAGTTGAGCAATGGCTGAGCCTCAGCGGCTTTGACGTGCAACTCTACAGTTGTGCCGAAGATTGCCTGCATCACTTGCCCGCGCAGTTTGCCGGGGTAATTGTGAGCGACGTGCGCATGCCCGGCATGGGAGGGCTGGCCCTGCTCAAACGCTTGCAACAACTGGATGCCGACTTGCCGGTGATCCTGCTGACCGGGCATGGCGATGTGCCCATGGCGGTCGAGGCCATGCGTGAAGGCGCGTATGACTTCCTCGAAAAACCATTTAGCCCCGAAGCCCTGCTCAGCAGCTTGCGCCGCGCGCTGGAGAAACGTCGTCTGGTACTGGAAAACCGCCGCCTGCATGAACAGGTCGATGTGCGCGAACAGCTCGACCGCCGTTTGCTGGGCGTGTCCCGCAGCCTGCAGACCTTGCGCAGGCAGGTGATGGAGTTGGCGCCGTTGCCGGTCAACGTCCTGATCCGCGGCGAAACCGGCAGCGGTAAAGAGCTAGTGGCCCGCTGCCTGCACGATTGCGGGCCGCGTGCCGCCCAGCCCTTTGTGGCACTCAACTGTGCAGCCATCCCCGAGCAACTGTTCGAAGCCGAACTGTTTGGCCACGAAAGCGGCGCTTTTACCGGCGCCCAGGGCAAACGCATCGGCAAGCTGGAATACGCCGACGGCGGCACGTTGTTCCTCGATGAAATCGAAAGCATGCCACTGGCCCAACAAGCGAAACTGCTGCGGGTGTTGCAAGAGCAAAAACTTGAACGCCTGGGCTCCAACCAAAGCATTGAGGTGGATTTACGGATCATCGCTGCCACCAAACCCGACCTGCTCGAAGAAGCTCGGGCCGGACGCTTTCGCGAAGATTTGGCTTACCGCCTGACCGTGGCCGAGTTGCGGCTGCCGCCCTTGCGCGAACGCCGCGAAGACATTCCCTTGTTGTATGCGTTTTTCTCCCACAGTGCAGGCGAGCGCCTGGGCCGCAGCGTGCAACCCCTCAGTGGCGCGCAGTTAACCTGCTTGCTCAGCCACGACTGGCCGGGGAACGTGCGCGAGCTGGCCAACGTAGCGGAACGGCGGGTATTGGGGCTGGGCGAACCGCAATGGGATGCCCCCGATATCGGCCACTCGTTAGTGGCCCAACAGGAAGCCTTTGAAGCGCAATGCCTGCGCGCCGCGCTGAGTCGACACAAAGGCGATATCAAAGCGGTGATGGCCGAGTTGCAACTGCCGCGTCGCACCCTGAACGAAAAAATGCAGCGTCATGGGCTGGTGCGCGAAGCATTCTTAAACACCGACTAACCCGCTGCACATGCTTCGAACAGCGCGGCGCCAAGGCGTCCACCGATAGGCGGATTTCCGCTTATCACGTTTGGGTTTTGAGCGAGATTCCGCTCACCCGCTTGGGTTTCGCCCTTGTAAACCGGGTCTTTACATCTTGGCACAACTCCTGCTACGTCCCGGTAAGCACGCGTTTTGACGCGCTATAACAAAACCAAAAAAAGAAGGATCCAGTTAATGGATAACTCCAGCACCTTGCCTGCCGGGTCGGTTCCTGCGACCCCGAAAGAAAAGACCACCTCCAGCCGTATCAAATCCATTTTCAGCGGTTCCGTCGGCAACATGGTCGAGTGGTACGACTGGTACGTGTACGCCGCCTTTTCGCTGTACTTCGCCAAGGCGTTTTTCCCGAAAGGTGACACCACCGCTCAATTGCTCAACACCGCCGCGATTTTTGCCGTGGGCTTCCTGATGCGCCCGATCGGCGGCTGGCTGATGGGCCTGTACGCGGACCGCAAAGGCCGTAAAGCCGCGTTGATGGCCTCGGTGCTGCTGATGTGTTTCGGCTCGCTGATCATCGCCCTGTCCCCGGGTTATGAAACCATTGGCGTCGGCGCGCCGATCCTGCTGGTGTTCGCCCGCTTGCTGCAAGGGTTGTCGGTGGGTGGTGAATACGGCACCTCGGCCACTTACCTCAGCGAGATGGCCACCAAGGAACGTCGCGGCTTCTTCTCCAGCTTCCAGTACGTGACCCTGATCTCGGGCCAGCTCATCGCGCTGGGCGTTTTGATCGTGCTGCAACAAACCCTGACTGAAGAGCAACTGTACAGCTGGGGCTGGCGCATCCCGTTCGTGATCGGCGCTCTGTGTGCGGTGGTTGCGTTGTTCTTGCGTCGCGGCATGGAAGAGACCGAGTCGTTCAACAAGGTCAAGGTCAAGCCCAAAGAAAGCGCCATGCGCACCTTGCTGCGTCACCCAAAAGAGCTGATGACCGTGGTTGGCCTGACCATGGGCGGCACACTGGCGTTCTACACCTACACCACGTACATGCAGAAATACCTGGTGAACACGGTGGGCATGAGCATCTCCGACTCCACCACTATTTCAGCCGCTACGCTGTTCCTGTTCATGTGCCTGCAACCACTGGTAGGCGGGCTCTCGGATAAAGTCGGGCGCCGTCCGATCCTGATCGCATTCGGTGTATTGGGCACCCTGTTTACTGTGCCGATCCTGACCACGCTGCACACCATCACCACCTGGTGGGGCGCGTTCTTCCTGATCATGGCCGCGCTGATCATCGTCAGTGGCTACACCTCGATCAACGCCGTGGTGAAAGCGGAACTGTTCCCGACTGAAATTCGCGCATTAGGCGTCGGCCTGCCGTACGCACTGACCGTGTCGATCTTCGGCGGCACCGCTGAATACATCGCGCTGTGGTTCAAAAGCGCGGGCATGGAGACCGGCTATTACTGGTACGTCACCGCCTGTATCGCTTGCTCGCTGTTCGTTTACGCCACCATGAAAGACACGCGTAAACACTCGCGGATCGAGACCGACTAAAAGCTGTTCCCCCTTGCAGGCGCACGTGCGCGCCTGCAAGGGGAGTTCAGGTCAAGACAACTCGGCCACCGCAGGCCGGGTTTGTCGGTTTTTCGCGTAGGCAGCACCGGCAATCATTGCCACCAAAATCCCCGCCAACACCAACGATGATCCGACTGTACCGAAATCGAGACCGCCCTTTTCATGGGGTTTGGTCAGGAAGTCGCCCAACGTCGCGCCGAACGGCCGCGTCAACACGAACGCCACCCAAAACAGCACCACCGAAGAGATACGGGTGAAGTAGCGTGCCAGTACCACCAGCCCGATGGTTGCACCGATAAACAGCGCTCCGCCCGCAAATCCCAGCCCGGAATCGTCTGCCAAGTAATCGCCCAATGCAGTGCCCAACGTGTTGGAGAGCAAAATCGCCATCCAGTAGAACAACTCACCCCGTGGCGTCTGCACGTTGTTGACGTTGAGGGACTCACCACTCCATTTCCACAACGCAAAAATCGCCACCAGGATCGACACCAGGATCAATGACCCCGAGGCGTAGCCCAGGCCCAATGTGCGGTCCATGAAGTCGGACAGGGTGGTGCCTGCCGTGCTGGTGGACAGAATCACCAGCCAATACAGCACAGGGTTGTAGGTTTTGGAGAACAACTGAGTCAGCAAGGTCAGGACAAACACACTGAGCAACAGCATTGAACTGACGGCATACCCCACATTCAAGGTCATCGACAGCAAGTCACCGGCGGTTTCGCCCAACGTGGTGGCGCAGATTTTCATCACCCAGAACGCGAGGGTGATCTGTGGAAGTTTATTCATTCGGGTCAACGCTCCAGGGGGACAAAGCAATTATTGAGTCTGCTTTTTATGCCCGGAGAAGCCTGAGCGGCAGCCCGTGAAAAATAGGTAATGCGCAAATGAAAAAGGCATCCACAAATAAGAATTAAACGTATTAATTGTCAGTTAATTCCCACGCGACACACTCCTTCCTACATTCAGCTCTGCTCCGATGATTGAGGCGCCTTGGGTTAATCGACCCTGAAGCCGCGCTCGACATTCTCGAGGAACGCCCAAATACATCTAACAAATAGATATTTAAGCGCTATTTTTTGCGCTTTTTAATCTATTTGATGGGAGTAATCTGAACCTATCGAAACACAACAACCCAGACACGCAACAAGGAGCACAACCATGAAAACCCGAATGATCCTCGCCACCACCCTCTCTGTACTGGCTTTGAATGCGTTTGCAGCAGACGGTTACGACCGTACCCACTCTTCGAGCTTTGCTGAAGACGGCTACAGCCGCACCGGCTCGGCCGCTGTTGCAGCAGATGGCTACGACCGCACCCACTCCTCAAGCTTTGCTGAGGACGGTTACAGCCGCACCGGTTCGGCCACGTTTGCCGCAGATGGCTATGACCGTACCCACTCCGCCAGCTTTGCCGAAGATGGTTATGACCGCACTCAAGGCGCGCGCTTTAGTTGATCAGCGCTCGCCGATGACGAGCGCACGAGGCGCGTCCCTGAAAAGGGACGCCCGAGAATGGATTCAAGCTTTGTCATTGAGGCCAATGCCTAGCACTATAGGGGCTCTCTAACTCAGTCGTTTGCGGATGCTTGTGATGCCTGACGATATCCATTTCTACGAACCCTCCAAAGGCCACGGCCTGCCCCACGATCCGTTCAATGCCATTGTCGGGCCGCGTCCGATTGGCTGGATTTCATCGCAGGACGCCGAAGGTCGTCTCAATCTGGCGCCCTACAGCTTCTTCAACGCCTTTAATTACATTCCTCCGATCATCGGGTTTTGCAGCGTGGGGCGCAAAGACAGCCTCAACAACATTGAGCAAACCGGTGAATTCGTCTGGAACCTGGCCACGCGCCCACTGGCCGAAGCCATGAACCAGAGCTGTGCGATGGTCGGGCCCGACGTCAATGAGTTTGAATTGGCAGGCCTGAGCACCGCTGCTTCACGGGTGGTGAGCGTGCCGCGCGTGGCGCAAACGCCGGTGTCGTTTGAATGCAAAGTGACGCAGATCGTGCAACTGCAACGCGCCGACCAGCAATTGGTCCCGAGCTGGCTGATTCTCGGCGAGGTGGTGGCGGTGCATATCGCCAAACACCTGCTCAAAGACGGGATCTATGACACCGCCGCCGCCGAACCGATTTTGCGTGGTGGCGGCCCGGCAGATTACTTCCAGTTAGGCGCCGAAGCCCTGTTCAAAATGCACCGCCCAACCTGATTACCAAACCAGCTCGGCGTCTTCATTGACGCCCTGCAGGGCTGCAAGTTGTTGCTCGGCGGCGGCATCGGCCGCGGTCGCGGTGGTAAAGGTCTGCTCGAGCAAGATTTTGTGAAAGCGAGGGGCTCCACCTTCATACAAGGCTTTGACCGCAATCGCTGCGTGGTAAACCCCCGGTTCTACAGGCACCACCGCCGATACCGCCTCAAATTTTTCAAATGCTTTACGCGCCATGTGTGTAATTCCGGCCTGTGAAAAGGCGGCATTCTACCCGCTTACCCGGCGCGTTTCTGCACACGGCTCCAGACCTCGTCACAGCCGCTCTGGAAATCGAGACGGTCGATCACCCGGGTGTGCACCAGCACGCTGTAGACCTCCATCAGCGGGGACTTAAAGTACGCCAACATCGACGCCTCATCCTGCCAATACCCTGCGACATGCCAAAGCAACGGTTCGCTGCGCGATTGCTGCAACGCAACGTGCAGGCAGCCAGGCATCTGCAGCGTGGGCTCAATCAGTTGGCTCAGGCAGGCCTCGACGCGGGCCGAACAACCTGCGTGGGCACGAACCCAGGTCGTGTGACTGGCAACAGTGGACTGGGGCATGGTGACCTCCAAAAATCTGAGGGGCGTGAGGGGAGGCTCAAAGCTTACGGTGGGTCTGTGCCGCACGGTTAGTCGATTCCTGCCCCGGCCTTGCACGATTCTGCATAACCTTAGCGTTCCAACCGCCTCACGCCATCCTGCGCAACCGCGTCAGGTATAGCGGTTTCAAGCAAACCCGCGCCTTGTTTACAACGCTTTCGTCGCCCGCCGTGAAGGCCGCGACAGGATCAGGCAAGGCTGCGGCAGAAATCAGCTACCCCTTGGGCTTGCACAAATCTAAGCTATGGCCCCATCGCCGCCGCCACGAGGACACGCCCCCATGTCAACGCTGCAACCGCCCATGGCCGCACTCGATGCCGCGCTGGAAGAAAAACGCGTAGAACTGGCTGACCTCATTTATCGCCACACCCGCGAAGACGGCACCTGCGCCACGGGGGTCGACGCGCTGTTCATGTCGCGTTACAGCGAGTCCAGCGACTTCTCCCCAAGCTTGCCGCAACCGGCCCTGTGCATCCTCGCCCAAGGGCGCAAGGAGGTGCGCCTGGCAGATGAATATTTCGCCTACGATCCGCTTCATTATCTGGTGGTGTCGGTGTCAATGCCGATCAGTGGCCGTGTGGTGGAAATATCCCCGGAACGTCCGGTGCTGGCGTTGCGCCTGGATATTGATCCGATGGAAATCTCCACCCTGATCAGCGAGGCCGGGCCGATTGGCGTGCCGTCGCGGCCTGCCGGGCGCGGGGTGTATGTCGAACCCATCGATCAAGTCATGCTCGATGCCCTGCTGCGCCTGACCCGATTGCTGGACTCGCCCCGCGATATCGCCATGCTCGCGCCGCTGATTCGACGCGAGATCTTGTACCGCTTGCTGCGCAGTCCTTTGGGCTACCGACTGTACGAAATTGCTACCGAAAACAGTCAAACCCACCGGGTGAGCCGTGCGATCTCATGGCTCAACGGCAATTTCCAGCAACCGTTGCGCATTGACGACCTGGCCCGTGAAGCCAACCTGAGCGTGTCGACCCTGCACCACCGTTTCAAAGCCATGACCGCCATGAGCCCGCTGCAATACCAGAAGCAGCTGCGCCTCAACGAGGCCCGGCGCCTGATGCTCTGCGAAGGGCTCGACGCGTCGGCGGCAGGATATCGCGTGGGGTATGAAAGCCCATCGCAGTTCAGCCGCGAGTACAGCCGTCAATTTGGCGCGCCGCCGGTGCGGGATCTGGCGCGCTTGCGCATGAGCCTATAGGGCCATCGTTCGCTGCCACTGATTCGCGTCGATGCCGATCACCGTCGGCCCAGTACCCTCGGCTTCAATAGCCGACGGTGAAACGTTGACGGGAATGGGCGGGATGCTCGACTTCATCGAGCATGGCGATGGCGAAGTCCGCGAAACTAATCCAGCTTTTGCCGTCATCGCCGATCAGCAGGTGGTCGTTGCCCAAGCGGAATGTTCCGGTGCGCGGACCCTCTACAAATTCGGCCGATGGCGACAGGAAGGTCCAGTCCAGGTCCTGTTCCTTGCGCAAGGTTTCCAGATACACACCCCCCGCACTGGCCTCTGGCTTGTAGGCCTCCGGGAAGTCCTTGCTGTCGATGACCCGGGTGTTATCCGGCAGTAACAGCGAACCCGCGCCCCCCACAAACAACAAGCGCTTCACGCCTGCCTTTTTCACCGGTTCGATGATGGCCTGAGCGGGCAAGGTCGAAAAATGCGCGGCGCTTAACACCCCATCACTGCCTGCAACCGCTTCTTGCAGGGCATGGGCATCATTGACATCCACATCCAGGGTGACCACGTTTTCACGGTGGCCGATTTTTGAGGCGTGACGCGCAATGGCGATCACGCTATGACCACGGCGCAGGGCTTCTTCCAGCAGTTGGCTGCCTGCACGTCCGGTGGCACCGATAATTGCAATTTTGCTCATGAGGTTCTCCTGTGGAATGGACAGATTTCACTAAAGGCTTCAATCACCACTTCATTTCGCCTTTGGCCACTTTGGCGCTCAGTTCCAGCGAAGACTCTTCAGCCAGATCCGGGTAACGCTTTTTCATTGCTGCGATCAGTTCAGCCGAGTCCTTGGCTTTGAGGGTCTCTTCATCAAACGCCTTGATGTAATCGCGGGTGAAGTGCACGGCATCGATCGAACGATCGTTCTCGCCCAGGTAATGGCCAGGCACCACAACGCCGGGTTGCAGGCTGTCGATGCGCTTGAGGGTGGACAACCACTGTTTGTGGGACTGAGGCGTTTGCGTGTCAGCCATCCACACGTGAATGTTGTCAGCCACTACCACCCCGCCCACCACGGCCTTGAGCGACGGAATCCACACAAAGCTGCGGTCCGGCTGCTTGCCGTTCAGCCCGATCACCTCCAGATCGCGGCCTTCCAGTTGCAAGCTATTGCCGTTGAGCACCTGCGGCACAATCAATTTTACGGGGGCATCAACGCCCATTTGCGGGCCCCAGAATGCCAGTTTGGCATCCTTGGTTTTGTTGATGTGTTCCACCGTAGGGGCGGAGGCCAGCACGGTGGCGTCGGGGAAGGCATCTGTCAGTGTTTGCAGACCGAAGTAGTAGTCCGGGTCGCCGTGGCTGATGTAGATGGTGGTCAGGTGCTTGCCGCTGGCGCGGATCTTGTCCACCACGTGCTGCGCCTGAGCTTTGCCGAATTTCGCATCGATCAGAATGGCGTCTTTGTCGCCGCTCACCAGCACCGACGACACCGGGAAAATCGCCGCGGCGCCCGGGTTGTACACGTCCAGCGTGAGGGGTGCAGGCGCTGCAGCGGCTTGCGCAGCAAAGCCCAGCGCAACGACGCCAAGGAACAGGCGACGCAAGGTTGAAAATCCATTCATGGGCTGTTTCCTGAATAAGAGGCCGTTATAGGCGATGAACACAGCTTAGTAGCCCGATCAGCGTTAAAAAATGCGATGCTGCGACATAGTTTGTTTCAGAAACCGGGCAGATCATGGACCGTCTTAATGCAATGCGCGTGTTTGTCACCGTGGTCGACCTCGGCAGTCAGTCAGCCGCCGCTGATCACCTGGACCTGTCGCGGCCGGTGGTGTCGCGCTATTTGGCCGAGCTTGAAGCGTGGGTGGGCGCACGTCTGCTGCATCGCACCACGCGCAAACTGAGCCTCACTGCTGCCGGTAATGAAACGCTGCCGCGCTGTCGACAGATGCTGACACTGTCCGAGGATTTGCAGGCCGCCGTGACCACGGCCGGGGATGCGCCTCGGGGCCTGTTGCGCATCAGCGTCAGTACGTCATTCGGGCAAGCGCAACTGGCAGCCGCCGTGACCGACTATGTGCGCCTCAACCCCGGCGTGACCATTGACCTGCAAATGCTTGACCGCACGGTAAACCTGGTGGACGAGCGCATTGACCTCGCCATTCGCACCAGCAGGGAGCTGGACCCCAGCCTGATTGCCCGCAAGTTGACCGTTTGTCGCTCGCTGCTGTGTGCTTCGCCCGCGTATCTGCGCGAGCATCCGGCGCCCGTACAGGTGGATGACTTGAGCCAGCACAATTGCCTGACCCATACCTATTTCGGCAAAAGCCTGTGGCATTTCACCTGTGATGGCGAGGAGGTGTCGGTGCCGGTGCAAGGCAACATCAGCGCCAACGAAGCCAGCACCTTGCTCAGCGCCACACTGTCTGGTGCGGGGGTTTCACTGCTGCCCAGCTATCAGGCCGGGGAGCACGTGCTTCGCGGGGATCTGGTGCGCTTGTTGCCCGACGCCGAACCCCGGGTGATGACTATTTACGCGGTCTACGCCTCGCGCAAACACATGCCCAGCGCGTTGCGCAGCATGCTGGACTTTCTGGCGGCGCGCTTTACCCCCGAGCCATCGTGGGACAAAGGACTGTAAGAAGTAGTCCGTTTGAGGGATGAAGGCTTACAGGTGCAGTCGTACAACTGGTGTGGCAAGTCCGAGGGTCTGAACTAGCCTGAAAAGTGTGACGTCTAGGTATCAGGAGATGACTGCCATGACCACGAAAACAAAAACCAGATGCATGACCGCGTTTGTTGTATTTGCTGCCGCTGTACTGTTTGCCAGTGCTTGTTACCGCGCTGAGCAAACCCGCCTCTCCCCTCGATTTACCGCCAGTTGCCAGGGCGAGCATTGCAATTCGTTGAATGCAGCATTCAGCGCGTTGAGATAAAAAATCGGTGCAGCCGTTCATGAACTGACGACTGCGCCTTTTTTTGCGCCTGTTCGTTAGCGAGCTATCCAGTACACTGGGCGGCATTCCGCCACAGGCCGCTGCGCCTGTGCCTTTGCGCCCACAGGTGTATTGATGACCAGCCTCAACCAACCCGCCACGTCCAAACCCGCCATTCGCAGCATCCTTGTGGCCTTGATGCTGGCCATTTTCCTTGGCGCGTTGGATCAAACCATCGTTGCCGTGTCCATGCCTGCCATCTCGGCCCAGTTCAAGGATGTCAGCCAACTGGCGTGGGTGATTTCCGGCTATATGGTGGCCATGACCGTGGCCGTGCCGATTTACGGCAAGCTCGGGGACTTGTACGGCAGACGCCGCCTGATGCTGTTCGGCATGGGGCTCTTCACCCTGGCGTCGTTGTTTTGCGCAGTGGCGCAGAACATGGAGCAACTGGTACTGGCGCGGATCATTCAGGGCATTGGTGCGGGCGGCATGATCTCGGTGAGTCAGGCAATCATCGGTGACATCGTGCCACCGCGCGAACGCGGCCGTTATCAGGGTTACTTCAGCGGCATGTACGCCTTAGCCAGTGTCGCCGGGCCCGTGCTGGGCGGCTTCATGACGCAATACCTGTCGTGGCGCTGGGTGTTTTGGATCAACCTGCCGCTGGGGCTGGTGTCGTGGTGGATTGCCTATCGCACCCTCGTGGGCCTACCCATTGGGCAGCGCAAGCCAATTATTGATTACCTGGGCACGGTGTTGATGATTGTCGGCCTGACCTCACTGCTGCTGGGCATTACGTTTGTCGGTCAGGGGCACAGCTGGCGCGGCGACCACGTGCTGATGTTGCTGGGCGTGGCCGTGTTTGCCCTGCTGTTGTTTGTCTGGCACGAACGCCGTGCGCGCGAGCCGTTGCTACCGATGCATTTGTTTGCCAATCGCACTGCCGTGTTGTGCTGGTGCACGGTGTTTTTCACGAGCTTTCAGGCCATCTCGCTGGTGGTGTTGATGCCGTTGCGTTACCAAAGCATCACCGGCGCCGGGGCAGACAGTGCGGCACTGCACTTGTTGCCGCTGGCAATGGGTTTGCCCATTGGCGCGTATGTTGCCGGGCGCATGACCTCCGTGACCGGGTATTACAAACCGATGATTCTCGGCGGCGCAGCGCTGATGCCGTTCGCCATTTTGGGCATGGCTTACAGCCCGCCGGGCGCAGAAACCGTGAGCGGGGTGTTCATGCTATTGAGCGGGATCGCTTCAGGCATGCAATTTCCTACCTCATTGGTGGGCGCGCAAAATTCCGTGACGCAACAGGATATCGGCGTGGCCACCAGTACCACCAACCTGTTTCGTTCGCTGGGGGGCGCCGTGGGAGTGGCCTTGATGTCAGCACTGCTGCTGGCGTTGCTGCATGACTCGCTAAGCACCCCGATCATGGGACGCCCGCTACTGGGGGAAGGCAGTTCGGGGAATGTGCTGCTCGATGGCCTGAACGCGGTGCAAGGCCCGGCGCTGGACAACCTGCGTGCCGAGCTGCAAATCACTTTTCGCCATCTGCTCAGCATCAGCGCCGCGTTTTCGCTGCTGGGCCTGGGCGCGGCGCTGGCAATGCCCAATCAGGTGCTGCGCGGGCGCGAAGACAAAGCAACGTAGCACCCGCAGCCCTTGCGTTATTTAGCGCTGATTTGCTTTTGCAGGTTCTGGATCTGGCTTTGCAACGTGTTGATGTTGCGCGTCACTTGCCCGCGGAACAGGTCAAACTCGGCAGTGCTGCCTTGAGCCGGGGCGGCGGCCGGGCGGGTTTCCAACTCACTTTTAAGGACTAGCAAATCCTGCTCCAGGCGCTGGATGGCAGCAGCCGGATTGCCCTGCTTTTTCAGTGTGGCCACGTCGGCGCTCACGCTTTTGAGCTGCGCGTCCAGCTTGCCCTGCTCGGCCACGGTGGCTTTAAGGGTCGCCAGTTCCGTGCCCAGTGCCTTCACCTCGGTACTTAACTGGGTGTTGCTCGCCTGCTGGGCCGAGACCTGCGCCAACAGGGCCGCATTGATCTGTTCAAAGCGTTTGTCCAGTTCCCCTTGCTGACCGGCCACCGCGCCTTGCTGTTGCTGGTGCTGTTCAAGGAGTTTGTCTTCGAGTTGCTTGATCTGCAATTTCAGGGCTTCGCTGCCGCTGTTGATCGTGGACTCACTGGCCACCACTTTGCCCGATATGTCCTGCAGACGGCCTGCGGCTTCTTCGCTGATGCGGGCAAAACTCTCCTGAGTCGCCACCAGCTGTTGCTCCATCATCGACAACTGCTGAAAGCTCCACCACGCCAGCCCGGCGAACGCCAGCAGAACGGCTCCGAGCAGTGCCCATAGCGGGGCGGTTGTGGGGGCTTTGACTTGGATCACGGGCGTGTCGCGCGAATACACCGTGGTGCGTTCACGGGCGGCTGCGGTTGGGGGCAGTTGATCGTGGTCGTCGACCGTGGCTCGCAGGGTCGGGACATCATCGAAGTCGTCGCGGGCATCGTTACGCATGGCAAACCTTATTTAAAACCTGAGTGAAAGCTGAATGGCGCGAGTATAAACCTCAGACTCACGCCCTGATCGTCCTTGAACCTTCGTCAGGTTCATCGGTATTACGGGTAGTTAACGGTAAGGCGATTCCTGGGCCTTCCACCAGCCACAGAATTCATCGAGTGCCGCCCACAGCGAGACTTTGGGGTCGTAGTCCAGATAATGCCGGGCGCGGCTGATATCGAGGGTGAAATCTTTGTTCATTTCCTGGGTGCGCAGGCGCGTGCGCGTTGGCTCGGGCTGGCCGGGCCACAGTTTACAGGCGACTTCACTGAGCGCACTCATGCTGTAGGCCGCCGCGTAGCCCCGATACCGCGTCACCTGAGCCACGTTCATTTGCCGCATCACGTAATTGACCACGTCCCAGAAGGGAATCGGCGCGCCATTACTGATGTTGTACGCCTTGCCCAAGGCAGATCCGGCGGCCAGCAGGCTGCTGAGCAACGCTTCATTGAGATTTTGCACGCTGGTGAAATCCACTTTGTTCAGGCCGTTGCCAATGATCGCCAGACGCCCTTTGCGCTGCTGTTGCAGCAAACGCGGGAACAGGCTCATGTCGCCAGCACCCGTGACCATGCGCGCGCGCAAGGCAATCACTTCCAGTCCGAACTCCTGGGCGCCAAAGACTTTTTGCTCGGCCAGGTGTTTGGTCACGGCATAGGTATGACTGAAGCGCTTGGGCACCTGCTCTTCCGTCAGGCCCACATGCGAGCGACCGTCGAAATACAGCGACCCCGAAGACAAGTGCACCAGCCGCCGCACACGTTGTTTCAAACAGGCTTCGACCACGTTTTCGGTGACCAGCACATTGTCACGCTGCAAGTCTTGCGTGCGCCCCCAGGCACTGACGGCGCCCGCGCAGTGCACCACGGCGTCAATGTCGACGCACAGGTCACGCACCAGCAAGCCATCGGTCAAATCACCCGGGATAAATTCAGCCCCACGCCGCACCAGGTGTTCAACACCGTCGGCACGACGCCCGCTGACCCGTACGTCAAAGCCCTGCTCCAGGGCAAAACGCGCAAAGCGTCCGCCAATGAAGCCGCTTGCGCCGGTGACCAGAATCTTCATGAATCGCTCCAAATGCTCTAATGCGTGCTGCCTGCTGTTTGAACGCCTGGTGTCAGGCCAAAGGCACTAACCAGCGTGACGCCGACCGCGATAAATGTTCGGTCAGTTGCCCCAGCAGTTGTCCACCATTACGCCAATGATGCCAGTACAGTGGCACGTCGATCGGTTTATCTGGCAAAAGCTCTACCAGTGTTCCGCTTTCAAGTTGTTCACGCACCTGTAATTCAGGCACCAATCCCCACCCGAGCCCAGCTTCGGCCAGGCGGATAAAGCCTTCGGAGGACGGGCACAAGTGGTGTTCGAAACCGCCGTCTACGCCCAATAAAGCCAGATAACGGTGTTGCAGGAAATCGTCCGGGCCAAACACCAAGGCCGGGGTCTTGGGCAGCAATGCGGCACGTACGCCATCGACAAAATGCCGGGCAATGAATGCAGGGCTGGCCAGCGCGCGGTAACGCATGGCCCCCAATAACACACTTCGGGCCCCTGCCACTGGCCGTTCGCTGGCACACAAACAGGCGGCCACTTCACCTGCGCGCATGCGTTTGAGGCCCACGGTCTGATCCTCGACCACCAAATCCAGCAGCAGATGGTGCTCCGCGCAAAAATCCCCCACCGCCGGCGCCCACCAGGTCGCCAGGCTGTCAGCATTCAAGGCGATGCGTAGACGCTCCGGCAGCCCTTCGTCGTCCAGCGCCGGCACACTGCTTTGCAGGTCGCGCTCCAGCAAGCGCACTTGCTGGACATGGTTAAGCAAACGGCGGCCGATTTCAGTCGGACTGGGCGGTGTGGCACGCACTAGTACGGGCTGACCAATACGCGCCTCAAGCAGTTTGATGCGCTGGGAGATGGCCGATTGTGACAGCCCCAACACCTGTGCAGCCCGTTCAAATCCCGCCTGCTCCACCACCGCTGCCAGGGCGGAGAGTAATTTATAGTCGAACATCAGTTTTCCTAATGAGCGATCAGCAATATTGGTTTTTCTTATACAGCTAACACCCCGAGAATAGCCAGCAGCACACCTCTTCTCCCGCTGTAGTTCGATGAGTAATTCTTATGTGGCAAAGCTACCTCAACGGCCTGCTGGTCGCGTTCGGCCTGATTATGGCCATCGGCACTCAAAATGCATTTGTACTGGCGCAAAGCCTGCGCCGTGAACACCACTTGCCCGTCGCCGCCTTCTGTGTGATCTGCGACGCCCTGCTCGTCGCCGCCGGGGTGTTTGGGCTGGCCACGATTCTGGCGCAAAACCCGCTGCTGCTCAGCGTCGCCCGCTGGGGGGGCGCGGTGTTCCTATTGTGGTACGGCACCCAGGCATTGCGTCGCGCTTTTTCGAGTTCCAGCCTTGAACACTCGGCCAACCAGACCGCCCGTTCGCTCAAAGCCGTTATGCTCAGTGCTTTGGCGGTCACATTGCTCAACCCGCACGTGTACCTCGACACCGTGCTGCTGATCGGCTCGCTTGGCGCACAACAAAGCGTGCCCGGTGCCTATGTGATTGGCGCCGCCAGTGCCTCGTTGTTGTGGTTTTTCACCCTGGCCCTTGGCGCGGCCTGGCTGGCACCGTGGCTGGCACGTCCCGGAACCTGGCGTCTTCTCGACCTGCTGGTGGCGGTAATGATGTACGCCGTGGCCGTGCAATTGATCGTGGTCGGGTGATCAAATGCCCGGCAAACAAGGCCGGGCAAGAACCATCGAGTTTTTTCATCAATCGCGCCGGAACCTCTATTCCACACAGTTGTTGCGTGGTTAAGCCGCCACCCCGGTGCTATGATCCTGCCCCTGCGCCACAAAGAGTAAAAACTCATCGGCGCGTGTTTGGCCGCCCGTGATCGGCCTTGCGCTCATCGCAACTGACCTGATTAGGAGAATCACCATGGCTTTCGAATTGCCGCCACTGCCGTACGCACACGATGCCCTGCAGCCGCACATCTCCAAAGAAACCCTGGAATATCACCACGACAAGCACCACAACACCTACGTCGTGAACCTGAACAACCTGGTACCAGGTACAGAATTCGAAGGTAAAACCCTGGAAGAGATCGTCAAGACCTCTTCGGGCGGCATCTTCAACAACGCAGCTCAAGTGTGGAACCACACGTTCTACTGGAACTGCATGACGCCAAACGGTGGCGGCCAGCCAACCGGCGCACTGGCTGACGCGATCAACGCTTCGTTTGGCTCGTTCGACAAGTTCAAAGAAGAGTTCAGCAAAACCTCCATCGGCACCTTCGGTTCCGGCTGGGGCTGGCTGGTGAAAAAAGCTGACGGTTCCCTGGCCCTGGCCAGCACCATCGGCGCCGGCAACCCGCTGACCAGCGGCGACACCCCGCTGCTGACCTGCGACGTTTGGGAACACGCTTACTACATCGACTACCGCAACGTACGTCCTAAGTATGTTGAAGCGTTCTGGAACCTCGTTAACTGGAGGTTCGTGGCCGAGCAGTTCGAAGGCAAAACCTTCACTGCGTAACCACGTCGCCAGACAAAAAAACCCGGCATTGCCGGGTTTTTTTTCGCCACGCGAAAGTTGCGACGTCGCTGGCCCCAAAGCGCACGCCAGCTAGACTCACACCACAGAAATTATCTTCGCTCCGTGCTCAAGTTCCGCACCGGCAAGACCGACACAGTGTGCACAGCGTTACCGATTAACGTTTTAAAGGCGAAGAGTGTCCGCGAGGGATTACCCACAGTCATGGCTACTTGATATCATCCGCCAGAAACAAGGAAGCGCTCTTTGAAGCTGGAACTCAAAAACAGCTTGTCAGTCAAGTTGCTCCGGATCGTGTTGCTCTCGGCACTGATCGTCGGGGTGGTATTGAGCTGCGCGCAAATTGTGTTCGACGCCTACAAGACCCGGCAGTCGATCAACAACGACGCCGAGCGCATCCTCGACATGTTTCGCGACCCCTCCACCCAGGCCGTCTACAGCCTGGACCGGGAGATGGCGATGCAGGTCATCGAAGGTTTGTTTCAGGACGACGCGGTACGGCAGGCCTCCATCGGCCACCCCAAAGAAACCACGCTGGCCGAGAAAACCCGGCCCTTGCGAGAAGCAACCAGTCGTTGGCTGACGGACGTGTTCCTGGACAAGGAGCGCACATTTGTCACACCACTGGTGGGTCGCGGGCAGTACAGCGAGTACTACGGCGACCTGACCATCACCCTCGACACCGCCAACTATGGCGACGGGTTTCTGATCAATTCGGGCATTATTTTCATTTCGGGCGTCCTACGCGCCTTGTTGATGGGGCTGGTGCTGTACCTGATCTATCACTGGCTGCTGACCAAGCCCTTGTCTCGCATGATCGAGCACCTGAGTACCATCAACCCGGACCGCCCCAGCCAGCATTTGCTGCCGTTGCTCAAAGGCCATGAGAAAAACGAATTGGGCATCTGGATCAACACTGCCAACCAGTTACTGACGTCGATAGAACGCAATACCCACCTGCGCCACGAAGCCGAAAACACGTTGCTGCGCATGTCGCAGTACGACTTTCTCACCGGGCTGCCCAATCGCCAGCAATTGCAAACCCAGCTCGCCAAGATCCTGTTCGATGCCGGTCGCCTGCAACGCCGGGTGGCGGTGTTGTGCGTGGGGCTGGATGACTTCAAAAGCATCAACGAACAACACGGGTATCAAACCGGCGACCAACTGCTGATGGCTGTGGCTGACCGGCTGCGTGCACACAGCGGTCGGCTGGGCGCGCTCGCCCGCCTTGGCGGTGACCAATTTGCCCTGGTGCAGGCCGATATCGATCAGCCCTATCAGGTCGCGGAGCTGGCGCAGAGTATTCTCGACGACCTCGAAACCCCGTTCCTGCTGGCAGAGCAATCGATCCGGCTGAGGGCAACCATCGGTATCACGCTCTTCCCTGAAGACGGCGACTCCAGCGAAAAACTGCTGCAAAAAGCCGAACAAACCATGACCCTGGCCAAGTCGCGTTCGCGCAGCCGCTATCAGTTCTACATCGCCAGTGTCGACACTGAGATGCGCCGTCGACGCGAGCTGGAAAAAGACCTGCGTGACGCCTTGCAGAGTAACCAGTTGTACCTGGTTTACCAGCCGCAGATCCGCTACAGCGACCATGAGGTCGTGGGTGTTGAAGCGCTCTTGCGCTGGCAGCACCCCATTCACGGCATGGTGCCGCCGGATTTGTTTATCCCGCTGGCCGAGCAAAACGGCAGCATTATCGCTATTGGTGAATGGGTACTGGATCAAGCCTATCGCCAATTGCGCGAATGGCACGATCAGGGGTTCACCGAGCTGCGCATGGCGGTCAATCTGTCGACCGTGCAGCTGCACCACGCTGACCTGCCGCGAATGGTCAACAACCTGCTGCAAATCTATCGTTTGCCACCCCGCAGCCTTGAACTGGAAGTCACTGAAACCGACCTGATGGAAGACATCAGCACGGCCGCGCAACACCTGCTCAGCCTGCGTCGCTCCGGCGCCCTGATCGCCATTGATGACTTCGGTACCGGGTATTCATCGCTCAGTTACCTCAAAAGCTTGCCACTGGACAAAATCAAGATCGACAAGAGTTTCGTGCAGGACCTGATTGACGACGACGACGATGCCACCATCGTGCGGGCCATCATCCAGCTCGGCAGAAGCCTGGGCATGCAGGTAATTGCCGAAGGTGTCGAAACCGTTGAGCAGGAAATGTATGTCATCAACGAAGGCTGTCACGAGGGCCAGGGCTACCTGTACAGCAAACCTCTGCCAGCGCGGGAGTTGAGCATTTTTCTGAAGCAGGGCCAGCGCAACAATGCCGCCATTATGTAAATCCATATTTCAGGATTCGCGGTGTAACCGGGTTAGAAAGACGTAAATAGGAAATATTTACAACGCTAACCCTTTACACAAAATGCAAATCTTTCGCATCATGTCGCCATTGTTTTGTGCACTCGCACACGTGTCCCACCTCTCGAAGCAGGATGTTCGCCATGATTCGTTTGCCTCTGGCCTCCGCCAGTTTGCTGGCCATTGCTATTTCACTCGCCGGTTGTGGCGACAAAGACCAAGAAAAAAACACAGCAGCCCCAGCCCCTGCCGCGGCGACGACTCAGGCAACTCCTGCGGCTGACATCAGCGCTGTGAAAATCGACGAAGCGGCGGCCAAGGCCGTGGTTGCCCATTACGCCGACATGGTTCACGCCGTGTACAGCGACGCTCAAAGCACCGCAAAAAAACTGCAAACCGCCATTGATGCCTTCCTCGCCAACCCTAACGACGACACCCTGAAAGCCGCCAAGGCCGCGTGGGTAGAATCGCGCGTGCCGTACTTGCAGAGTGAAGTCTTCCGTTTCGGTAATACCATCATTGACGACTGGGAAGGTCAGGTGAACGCCTGGCCGTTGGACGAAGGCCTGATCGACTACGTTGACGCCAGCTACGCACACGCACTGGGCAACCCGGGCGCCAACGCCAACATCATCGCCAACACCCAAATTCAGGTTGGCGAAGACAAGGTCGACGTCACCGAAATCACCCCTGAAGTATTGGCCAGCCTGAATGAACTGGGTGGCTCGGAAGCCAACGTGGCCACCGGCTACCACGCCATTGAGTTCCTGCTGTGGGGCCAGGACCTGAACGGCACCGGCCCTGGCGCTGGCAACCGTCCTGCCTCTGACTACCTCGAAGGCGAAGGCGCCACCGGCGGCCACAACGACCGTCGTCGCGCTTACCTCAAAGCCGTGACCCAACTGCTGGTTAACGACCTGGACGAAATGGTCGGCAACTGGGCACCCAACGTGCCCGACAACTACCGCGCCTCGCTGGAAGCCGAGCCAGTACAGAACGGCTTGCGCAAGATGCTGTTCGGTATGGGCAGCCTGTCGTTGGGCGAATTGGCGGGCGAGCGCATGAAAGTGTCGCTGGAAGCCAACTCCCCTGAAGACGAGCAAGACTGCTTCAGCGACAACACCCACAACTCGCACTTCTACGATGCCAAAGGCATTCGTAACGTCTACTTGGGTGAGTACGTGCGCGCCGACGGCACTAAAATGACCGGCCCAAGCCTGTCGTCACTGGTGGTCGTGGTTGACCCTGCGGCTGACGCGACACTGAAATCAGACCTGGCTGACACTGAAGCCAAAATTCAGGTCATGGTGGATCGTGCTGCCAAGGGCGAGCACTACGACCAGTTGATCGCGGCAGGCAATGAGTCCGGCAATCAGGTGGTGCGTGATGCCATCGCCGCTCTGGTCAAGCAGACCGGTGCCATCGAACAGGCAGCAGGCAAACTGGGCATCAGCGACCTGAACCCGGACAACGCCGATCACGACTTCTGATCCGAAGGCTTTGCGCGCAAGACATAAGGCGACCTTCGGGTCGCCTTTTTACTGTCCGCCAGACCCTTGAAACGCTTTATGCCGCTCCCTTTTCCAGCTAGAAGACGCATTGACTGCCGCACGTCAAACCAAACGCTAATTCCTCTTATTTCAATTCTCCTTCCCTGCTAAACTTTGCGCCCTCGATTTTGCTCGTAGAACTGGACGCTGATGCCTTCGTTGCCTCTTCGCCTGTCACTGCTGCTCGTGGCCCTGAGCCTGGGCGGTTGTGATGATGCCCCGCGCTTTACCAAACCCGAGCCTGGCGAAGCCCGCTCCGGCGGGACCACGACAGTGCGCAAAACCGACCACAACGCCTTCTCCATGCCATCCGCCAATCTGGCGCCCAGTCGGCGTCTGGATTTCAGTGTCGGCAACAGCTTCTTCCGCAGCCCGTGGGTAATCGCCCCGTCTACCACCACGGCGCGCGACGGGCTTGGGCCGCTGTTCAACACCAATGCCTGCCAAAACTGCCACATCAAGGACGGTCGCGGCCATCCGCCAGCTCCCGGCGCCAAAAACTCAGTGTCGATGCTGGTTCGCCTGTCGATCCCGAATGAGCCGACGTTTGCCACGATGATCGAGCAAGCCGGGATCGTGCCCGAGCCCACTTACGGCGGCCAGTTGCAAGACATGTCGGTTCCGGGCGTCGTACCGGAAGGCAAAGTACGGGTCGAATACACGACAGTACCCGTCCGGTTCAAGGACGGCACCCACGTCGAGCTGCGCAAGTCCACCCTGCAGATCACCCAGTTGGGTTATGGCCCGATGCACCCCGACACACGCTTTTCTGCACGGATTGCCCCGCCCATGATCGGCCTCGGACTGCTCGAGGCCATTCCCGAAGCGGCGATCCTGGCCAATGTCAAAGACGACACGGCGGGCGGAGTGTCCGGGCGTCCCAATTGGGTCTGGGATGACGCGCAACAAAAAACGGTGTTGGGCCGATTCGGCTGGAAAGCCGGCCAACCGAACCTCAATCAACAAAATGTTCACGCCTTTTCTGGTGATATGGGGCTCACCACCTCGTTGAGACCCTTCGATGATTGCACCCGGTCGCAAACGGCATGCCTTGAAGCGCCCAACGGCAACGGCCCGGATGGCGAGCCCGAAGTCAGCGACAACATACTGCGTCTGGTCGAGTTCTATACCCGCAACCTCGCCGTGCCTGCGCGGCGCGATGTCGGTGCGCCCCAGGTGCTGGCCGGGAAGAACCTGTTCTACAAAGCTGGCTGTGTGGCGTGCCATACCCCAACATTCACCACCGCACACGACGCCGCCGAGCCTGAACTGGCCAATCAGGTCATTCACCCCTACAGCGACCTGCTGCTTCACGACATGGGCGAAGGCCTGGCCGACCACCGGACCGAGTTCACAGCCAGTGGTCGCGAGTGGCGCACACCGCCCCTGTGGGGGATTGGTTTGACGCAAAAAGTCAGTGGCCATACACAGTTTTTGCATGACGGTCGTGCCCGCAATCTGCTCGAGGCCGTGCTGTGGCATGGCGGCGAGGCCGAACCGGCGCGCCAGCAGGTTTTACAGTTCAATGCCGAGCAGCGCGCTGCGTTGCTGGCGTTCCTGAATTCTCTTTAAACGCCTACACGATCGGGGACCCCGACATGTTTCGACCCAAGTTGTTGTTCACCAGCCTTGCCGCCCTTGCCTTGGGTGCGTGTGCGCCCCAAGACCCGCAGGCTGTCACCTCGGCTGCGATCGCCAAACAGGTGATCCTGCCCACGTATAGCCGTTGGGTAGACGCTGACCGTCAACTGGCCGTCAGTGCTCTGGCTTATTGCCAAGGCAAGGAAAGCCTGGACACCGCGCGTGCCGACTTCCTGCACGCTCAGAAAGCCTGGGCCGAACTGCAACCCTTGCTGATCGGGCCGCTGGCTGAAGGCAACCGCTCGTGGCAAGTGCAGTTCTGGCCCGATAAAAAGAACCTGGTTGGCCGTCAGGTCGAGCAGTTGGTGATCGCCCAGCCGCAGATCGATGCGGCTGCGCTGGCCAAGTCGAGCGTTGTGGTGCAAGGGTTGTCCGCCTATGAGTACATCCTGTTCGACAGCAAGATCGACCTCGCAGACGAGACCACCAAAGCCCGTTACTGCCCCCTGTTGACCGCCATTGGCGAACGTCAGAAGCAACTGGCCGAAGAGATTCTCGCGAGCTGGAACAGCACCGACGGCATGCTGGCGCAAATGAGCAAGTTCCCGAACCAGCGCTATGCCGACTCCCACGAGGCCATCGCTGACCTGTTGCGGGTTCAGGTCACGGCACTCGACACCTTGAAGAAAAAACTCGGCACCCCGATGGGCCGTCAGAGCAAAGGCATCCCGCAGCCCTTCCAGGCAGACGCATGGCGCAGCGAGTCGTCGCTCAAGAGCCTGGCCGCCAGCCTCGCTGCGGCGCAGACGGTGTGGGTCGGTGTCGATAACAAGGGCCTGCGCGGCCTGCTGCCTGCCGATCAAAAGCCGCTGGCTGACAAGATCGACGCCGCCTATGCGGCCTCGCTCAAACTGTTCAATGACAACACCCGGTCGCTCAATGAGCTGCTCGCTGACGACGCCGGTCGCGCTCAACTGGATGCGATCTACGACAGCTTGAACGTGGTTCACCGCTTGCATGAAGGTGAGCTGGCCAAAGCACTGGGCATCCAATTGGGCTTTAACGCCAACGACGGCGATTAATGAAGGAAGGTTCGATGATGCGCAGGCAAGCTCTGAAACTTGGCGGGTTACTGCTCAGCGCCGTCACGCTGGGCGGTTGGTCGCTGTTCAAACAGAAAGGCCAAAGCCCGCTGTTGCTCAGCGCCCGGGACGATGTGGACGGCAATCACTTCGCTGTCGGCTACACGCTCGACGGCACGCAGGTGTTCAATACCCAGGTCAAGCAACGCTGTCACGACATCATCAACCACCCGACGTTACCCATTGCGCTGTTCGTCGCCCGTCGGCCCGGCACCGAAAGCTACCTGATCAGCCTCAAGGCCGGGGCACTGCTGCAAACCGTCACGTCGCTGCCCAACCGCCACTTTTATGGCCACGCCGTGATTCACAAGGACGGTGAATGGCTCTACGCCACTGAAAACGACACAACCGATCCGGGCCGCGGGTTGCTGGGGGTTTACCGCTTTGCAGGCGACCGCCTGATTCACAGCGGCGAGATCCCGACCCATGGCGTCGGCCCGCATCAAGTGTCGTGGATGCCTGACGGCGAAACCCTGGTAGTGGCCAACGGCGGAATTCGTACCGAAGCCGAAAGCCGTGTCGAAATGAACCTCAACGCCATGGAACCCAGCCTGGTGCTGATGCACCGCGACGGCACCCTCCTAAGCAAAGAGACTTTGAGCCAGCAGATGAACAGTGTGCGGCACTTGGGTATTGCCAGCGATGGCACCGTGGTGGCCTGCCAGCAGTTCATGGGTGATGCCCACGAGTTGTCGGAGTTACTGGCAATCAAGCGCCCGGGCCAGCCATTTGAGCCTTTCCCTGTGGCTGAGCAACAGCTACGCGCGATGGGCCATTACACGGCCAGCGTGGCGGTGCACAGTGATCTGCGGCTGGTGGCATTGACGGCGCCGAGGGGCAATAGATTCTTTGTCTGGGATCTGGACAGTGGCGCGGTGCGGCTGGATGCACCGTTAGCAGATTGCGCGGGTGTAGCGGCTGTGAAGGACGGGTTTGTAGTGACCTCGGGGCAAGGACGGTGCCGGTTCTATGATTGCCGACAACCCCAATTGACTGCCAAACCGCTGGATCTACCGGCGGGGCTTTGGGACAACCACCTGCACGTGATGTAACGCAGGCCCGGTGTAGCAACTGTCGGAGAGAGCGTCGCCGAAGGCCGGTCCGGCGACTGCTATCAAGCCCTCTGACATGTTTTCAACCCTGTGGACGTAAACCCTGGGACATACCAAACATGAACAACAGCAGGTCATGATCGGGCGTGGCCACGTTTTGAACCTTGGCCACCCTCGGCAACGGGCAATGATTGCCACTGAGGGTAGCGCTCAATACCTGTGGCCTGGGCTGCTCCCAGGCGGCCAGCGCCACTGACGCAATGGCCAGTGCCGCCAGCAAAAACAAACCTCGTGCAATTTCTCGCTTCATCACCGTAACCCTTTGATGGCGCTGCCAAACACCGTTTCGTAAAAGTAGATGAGTTTGCGCCAGTCGGTATCGCTCCACGACGAATGGCGTCGTAACTGTTTCAGATCGTGTGAGGCAGCTTTATAAGGTGTCAGACGTTGCCTGCATTTCTCCAGATCAAGCAGAGCGACATCTACCTGTGCAGCCTGGGCGGTGCCAGTGACCCGCACAAAAACGTGTTTGATATACAGACAGCCATGCTGCCAGCGCCCCAGGTGCATACGCGCAAGGTTCTGTGCGACTGCTTCCAGTACACGCTCATGTACGGCTTCACCGAACCGTTCACGACCGCCCGCGGCGTACCATTTTTCAATTTCGATATAGCCGTCCAATGACGCCGTGACCAACAAGGCACGCCATTGTTTGTCGCCCGCCTGTTTCGCGCCGCAAAACACCAACTCGGGCACGTTTACATTAAGTTCGCGCAGCCCGAGCAATGCATCACGTTCTCGCAGCACTGTCGGCCGTCCCTGCGGGTACCGCCAGCTGCGGTAAATATGACCCACTTGACGCTTGGCATAGAGCAACTTGCCGCCTTCATAAATCCTTTGTACGCCACTTTCCCCGCCCCGCCGCTGGTTGGGCTCTTCAACCCATTCACCTTCCTGGCGCCAGTAATGTTCAAAACAATCTTCAGTGGACATCGGGGGTTGCTGTACAAAATCAACAGTCATGAGTTATCTCTTGCGTAGTACGTAAACCCGCCACATCGCGTACAGCGGAATAAAATCCAGATGTTTCTGAATGGTGAAACCAGCCTTTTTAAACTCTTGCTCAACCGTAACAACGGGTAACACAAACCGATTTTGGTAACCCTCCTGCACAGTTGAAGCGCCGCGCCGATGCTCAAGGCGCTTACGTTTCCACGCCTTGAAATTGCCATCGACCCACAGGGAAATAATCACACTGTCGCGGCTGACACGATGAAACTCCCGCAATAGAGCCATCCGGTGACTTGCGTCACCGATATGGTGGAGCAGGCGCATGCAAAAAATGCTGTCGACTGCGTTATCTGGCAGGTCGATATCAAAAGCAGAGGTCTGCAAACGGCGTACCCGTTTTACCACCGAGGCGGGCTGCGCATTTGAAGCCACATCAAGCATAGACGCCGAATTGTCCGCGCCAATGATTTCGCGATTATGTCTTTGTGCCAGCAGCGGCCAGAAACGCCCCGCACCGCACGGCAAATCCAGCACCACAGCAGGCTCACCGGCCAACGCCAGCGCATGGCGAGCCAGTTGCTCATCCCGGGCATGGGACAAGCGGCGTGCCAAACCGTTCTGGTGCTTTAACAGATAATCCGAGGCGTGCTGCTGGTCGTACTTTTCAGAAAACTTGAGTTTGATCGCGGGGCTCATGATGGCTCTCCTGAAGCGTGTAGCCATCACCTTAATCAGGCAGCTGTGAGCTTCAGGTCATCAACGAGTGAAAAAAATGTGGTGTAAACCCGGCAATGTTTGCGAGGTTTTACAGGCTAGAAATGGTGGCGCAGGGCCACTTCACGACTAAAAACGCTCGTTTTACGACAACCTGCCGGGCGCAGGCTGTCGTAAAAGAAGGATTAGTCTGAAGGATTAAGTTCTACGCGGAAGCGGCATCCATTGGGCTCCATGGTCGTCAGCGTCACGCGCCAGCCCTGGCTGTCACAGATTCGCTGCACCAGGGATAGCCCCAGGCCGAGCCCTTCTCCGCGTTTTTCACTGCCGCGCACGAAAGGCTGGAACATCGCCTGACGTTTCTCTTCCGGGATGCCTACGCCACTGTCTTCCACCACAAACCCGGCGGGTTCCAGGGTGAGGCGAATGAAACCCGTGTCGGTGTAGTGCAAGGCATTGCGCAGTAGGTTGCCCATCACCGCATGCAGAAAAGTCGCGTTGTAGAGCGTATCGAGTGGTTCGCCCGGCTGATAGATCAATTCCAGCCCTTTGGCTTCGATTGGCCCGCGCCACAGACTGATCAAGCCTTCAGCCACCGTCGAGAGGTTGACCTTTGGCGACATGCTGGCGTCCTCATGCTGCGCACGCGCCAGCATCAGGAAGGTTTGCACCAGTTCACGCATTTCTTCACAGGCACGGGAAATTCGCTCAACCTGCGAGCGGCTGCGCTGATCCAGGCCCGGACTTTCGAGCAACAGCTCGCAGGAACTGGCCAGCACCATCAATGGCGTACGCAACTCATGGCTGACGTCACTGGTAAACAACCGCTCACGCGTCAGGGTGGCACGCAGTCGGCCCAACGTGGCGTCAAAGGCCACGGCCAGCTCACCCACTTCGTCAGCCGCGTAATCGGGCGCCAGCGGCGGCGCCAGCCCAAGGAGCTGGTCGCGATGACGCACCTGCCGCGCCAGCCTCACCACGGGAGCCATCACCCGCCGAGCCAGCACCCACCCCAGAAACACTGCCAGCGCCAGTGCCAGCACAAAGCCCACCAGCACCACGGCAAACAGCACCCGTTCGCGCTCTTCAAAGTCACTCTGGTCTTGCAGCAACACGTAGCGACGACTGTCCACCACTTCCACCATGGCGTGATACGACAGCTGATCGCGGAATACCTCGTGGAAGCCGGGTTCCAGATGGCGCAAGTCCTTGGGCAAGGCAAAGTCGCCGCGACCGCCACTGTAATAAAACAGCTGATCGGGTTCGGGGCGGTGGTTCCAGTCCGCGACGTTGTCCATCAGCAACAGGCGCTGCAAGTCGCCGCCAAGGCCGGCCGAGATGAGCTTCTCTTCCACCAAATGCACAGTGGCCACGATGCCCATGGCGAAGGTACCCGCCACCAGCGCGCTCATCAGCGCAAAAGCAATGATGATTCGCTGGGCGAGGCTTTGCTTAAACTCCATCGCGCGCCTCGGCGAGGCGGTAGCCCACGCCATGCACGGTTTGCAGCAGCGGCTTGTCGAACGGTTTGTCGATCACTTGGCGCAATTGATGAACATGGCTGCGCAAGCTGTCGCTGTCCGGGCAATCATCGCCCCACAACGCTTCTTCCAGCACTTCACGGCGCAACACATGGGGGCTTTTCTGCATCAGCACGGCCAACAACTTCAGGCCCACAGGGTTGAGCTTAAGCAAACGCCCGTCACGGGTGACTTCCAGGGTGTCGAGGTCGTATTTCAAATCCGCTACTTGCAACTCGCGGCGCCCTCCGCCCTGCGCACGGCGCAGCACCGCTTCAATGCGGGCCGCCAGCTCAGACAGTGCGAACGGCTTGAGCAGGTAATCGTCGGCTCCCGACTTGAAACCTTGCAAACGGTCGTCCAGTTGATCGCGCGCGGTAAGCATGATCACCGGCGTATCACGACGGGCATCTTCACGTAGGCGTTTGCACAAAGTGTAGCCGTCGATACCGGGCAACATGATGTCGAGCACGATCAGGTCGTAATGCTCGGTGGCCGCCAGGTGCAACCCCGACAAGCCGTCTTGCGCACAATCGACGGTATAGCCCTTAAGGCCCAGATAATCGGCCAGATTGGCGAGGATATCGCGGTTGTCTTCAACCAATAGAATTCGCATGGGCACTATCTCCGTACGCAGTTACGGCCGTCTTGGCCCGCGCAGCTTAGTGCGAACAACGCCGCAGGGCTAGCGCCACAAGGCGTTCGAAGGATTTAGTTTGACGGCTGACGCCCTTAACATTTTTTTCACTTACGGTTCACAAGTGGCCGACAGCCCTCTGAGCAGACTTGCGCACCCCACGGGTTTAAGGAAAACCGACCATGCGTCTGCTGCACACTGCGCCAATGCGCTATCTCTTTCTGTTGACTGGCTGTTGGCTGGCGACCTTTCTCATCACTCGTGGCGTTTTACTGGCCACTCACGTGGGTGAGGCGGGCAATCACTGGCTGCCCGTATTCGGCATCGGACTGCTCTACGACCTGGGCTTTTTAGCTTATGCCGCGTTGCCGCTGGGCCTTTACCTGTTGCTCTGCCCGCCTGCGCTGTGGCGCCGACGCGGACATCGCTGGTTCCTGCAAGGGCTGTTGAGTGTCAGTTTATTCGCCATGCTGTTCACCGCCGTGGCGGAGTGGTTGTTCTGGGATGAGTTCGGCGTGCGCTTCAATTTCATCGCCGTCGACTATCTGGTTTATTCGGACGAAGTGCTTAATAACGTGCTGGAGTCCTACCCGATTAGCGCCCTGCTCAGCACCATCGCAGCCGTGGCCATCGCCCTGAGCGTTGCCCTGCGCAAGCCCTTCAAGGCAGCCATGAATGCGCCATTACCTGCTTTACGCGATCGCACGGTTAGCCTGGCCGGTTTGTTGTTAATCGCAGGGCTGAGCCTGCAACTGCTCAATCAGGACAGCCCCCGCGGCCAAGGTGGCAATGCTTACCAGCATGAACTGGCGAGCAACGGGCCGTATCAATTCTTCGCGGCATTTCGCAACAACGAACTCGATTACCAGCAGTTCTATGCCAGCCTGCCTACCGAGGTCGTGGCCAAACAGATACGCGCCGAGTTGACGGAGCCCAACGCAACTTTCGTGGGCCAGGACCCGTTGGATATCCGCCGCACTATCGACAACCCCGGTTCGCCCATCCAGCCCAATATCGTGCTGGTGACCATTGAAAGCTTGAGTGCCAAATACCTGGGCAGCAACGGTGATGATCGCAATCTCACGCCGAACCTTGATCAATTGCGCAAAGAGAGCTTGTACTTCAATAACTTTTACGCCACCGGCACCCGCACCGATCGCGGCCTGGAAGCCATTACCTTGGCCATTCCCCCTACCCCAGGACGTTCCATCGTCAAGCGCATAGGACGGGAAAGCGGCTTCGCCAGCCTGGGCCAGCAACTCAACGCCGTCGGTTATGACAGTGTGTTTGTGTATGGCGGCCGTGGTTACTTTGACAACATGAACGCGTTTTTCAGCGGTAACGGCTACCGCGTGGTGGACCAAAGCAGCGTGAACGAAGCTGACATTCACTTCAAAAACGCTTGGGGCATGGCCGATGAAGATCTGTACCGTGAAACCCTGAAACTGGCAGACGCCGACTTCGCCAAGAACAAGCCGTTCTTGCTGCAATTGATGACGACGTCAAACCATCGTCCCTACACCTACCCTGACAACCGCATCGATATCAAGTCAGGCAATGGCCGTGACGGTGCGGTGAAATACACCGACTACGCTATCGGCCAATTCCTGAACGATGCTCGGAAGAAACCATGGTTCGACAACACGATCTTTGTCTTTGTGGCCGATCACACTGCCGGCAGCGCAGGTAAAGAAGATCTGCCAATCAGCAATTACCAGATTCCCTTGTTCATCTATGCCCCAAAGCTGATTCAGGCACGGGAAAGCGCACAATTGGCCAGCCAGATTGACTTGGCTCCGACGTTGCTGGGCCTGTTGAACCTGGACTATCAGTCCACCTTTTTTGGCCGCAACTTGCTGCAAGACAACCCGCTGCCGCCACGGGTGGTGGTGGGCAACTACCAGCATTTAGGTTTATTCGATGGCAAAGATCTGGCCATTCTGAGCCCGCGTCAGGGCCTGCGTCGCCACGATCAGGCGCTGACCGACAGTATTGAATCCCGCGCTCCGGCAACCGATGCGTTAATTGAGCGGGCGATCACCTACTACCAAACTGCCAGTTATGGCTACAAACAGCAGTTATTGAGCTGGAAACCCGTGCAGGCAGTGCCTGAGCAGATCACGAAACGCTGAACTCGACGGATAACTGCGGTCTTGGTGAAGGACCGCAGCGGTGGGCTTGAGTGGCACGACATCGTTTGCCACTCACCCGCTTGGCCAACGTGGTGTGCCACATGCCCAAACGCGAGGCAATAAAAAGCCCCGCCTGATTACTCAGGCGGGGCTTTTGCGTATCGGGGTAAGGCTGGCTGTCGGGTAAGAAACGGCCATTACTGACCGTCCCTCCCCTAAGAACTGTACGTGCGAGTTTCCCCGCATACAGCTCAAGCCTTTGTAAGCCCTTTCTCAGTTGAAAGAGCCGGTGCCGCACTGTGTAACTGTCGATGACAGTTGGGATGCAACAACACCAGATTGCCCAGCTCGTCGCATCCGCCCTTGTGCCGCTCGATAACATGGTGAATGTTCCACCCGCTTTCGAACGTAATCAACTGCTTGCACATCGGGCAGCGCTTGCTCTGGCCAAGCCACAGCGTCAGCGTCTTCCGCTTCCCCTCGTCCGAGCTTCGCCACGCATATTCCAGCCGTTGCTCGAAGTACATCTCGTCCTCTGGGGCGTATGGGTTAGCCTCCGCCTTGATCTTGGTGTGCCGCTTGATCGGCGTATCGCTGGCGTACAACAAGTGGAGCAGTTTGCCGCTGGGGTGTAGCCCGGAGAATACCCAACTACGTGTTCCCACGCGCTTGAAGTATTTTTCCTTGATCCAACGTTTGCAGCGATTCAGATGTCGCCGCCTGCACCATCGCCATAGCAATTTCCAGATCCTGTAATCCACGTAGTTGAAGGTCTGCTTGGCGACAATCGGCCGATGATAATTGGCCCAACCCCGAATAACTGGATTGAGCTGCTTGATCAACAGGCTGGCCGGTGCCGCTTTGTTCGCTTCAACCAACGCCTTAACCTTGGCCAGAAATGCTTTCACGTTCTTGTGGGCTGGCTTTATCAGCAGCTTGTCACCGTACTTGCGAATATTCTGACCGAGGAAATCGAACCCATCCGATACATGCGTGAACAACGTTTTCTCCACCGCAAGGCTCAACCCCCGCTCGGCCATGAAGGCTTCGACGAGTGGCTTCACCTCGTTTTCCAGCAGCTCTTTCGAGATGCCGGTGATGACGAAATCATCTGCGTATCGCACATAGTTGACCTTGGTCTTGTAGCTGGCTTTGGTATTACGCTGCCCGAACCGAGATTCGAACTCCTTTTCCAGTCCATCAAGGGCCAGGTTGGCCAATACGGGCGAGATGATCCCTCCTTGCGGAGTTCCCGCCCCTGTCGGATTCAATCGACCGGATTCCAAATATCCCGCTTTCAGCCATTTCCTTAGAACCACTTTGTCCATCGGGACGTTAGTGATCAGCCAGTCGTGACTGATGTTGTCGAAACATCCCTTTATATCGCCCTCCATGACCCACTGCGCAGAATGCTTGCGACCGAGATTGACGAACAATTGCTCGATTGCATCTGCCGTGGAACGGTGAGGGCGAAAGCCATAGGAATTTCGGTCGGCTGTGGTCTCAGACACCGGTTCAAGTGCCAGCAGGTATAACGCCTGCATCGCTCGATCCAGCATCGTCGGAATCCCCAGCGGTCTACGCTGGCCATTTGCTTTGGGAATGTAAATCCGCCGCAGTGGCCGGGGCTTGTTGTAGTGGTCAACTAATCCCGGACACGACGTTAAGTTTTTTCTCGGCCTGAGCCGGCGTTAGCCCGCCATTAAATTGATGAGGCCGTATCCAGTTGTAGCGATGCATCAAATAATGACTGATGTCTCGTTGTGCCTGCTGAACCGACATATAACCCACTGAAGGTATCCACTCGGTTTTCAAGCTGCGAAATACTCGCTCCATCGGTGAGTTGTCGTAACAATTGCCCCGGCGACTCATGCTCTGGCTGATGCGGTACCGCCACAGACGCTGACGGAAGTGGCGACTTCCATATTGGGCGGATTCAACTGGTCGTCGCAACACCTTGATCGAGGTGTTTATGGGACGATCCGCAGGATGGATGCA
>NZ_NQKI01000039.1 GCF_002269125.1 Pseudomonas lundensis
ACGAAGAAGCGCCGATCTTCCAGGTGGCCGATTACGGCCTGGTGGCGGACTTGTTCGAAGCCGTACCTGAGCTGGAGAAGCTGGTTTAATCCAGTCGCTTCACTTATAAAGAGCCCGGTCATCCGGGCCGTGGATAAAGGCGGAACGCGGGTGTTCTGGCAAATTCTCCATGGCCTGTGTGATCGGGCTTTTTAGTGTGTCTGATTTGGCTTAACGGAGTGTGAGGCATGGGTGTGCGGCATTTAAGCGGGTGGTTGACGGGGCTGATCTTGCTGCCCCTCGTGTCAGTGGCGGCAGGCAAATGCGAGCGCCTGATCGTGACGGGCAGCCCGGATGCGCCGCCATACCTCTGGCGCGACCCGGCCGATCCCGTGCATTTGATCGGTGCCAGTGCCGACCTGTTGCAGCAGGTGGCGCAAGACCTCGGTATCAAGGTTGAGGTGCTCTATGGCGGCAAGCGTTCCGAGGCGCAGAACGAGGTCCGTACGGGCCGTATGGACATGTTGGTGGATGCACCGCTGACCCTGGCAGGGTTGACTGCGCAGGACTACATTCACCCGCCGCTGGTACGTAATGACTACCTGGTCTGGACCCGCAAGGATTCGCCCCTTATTTATGAAACGCCGGATGACCTGCTTGGCCATACCGGTGCGCTTTCCGAAAAAGCCCGTATGACTGAAGCTTTCGACTCCTTTGCCCGGCACCAGCTTACGCTGGAGCGACAACCCGGCTTGACTCAAGCCTTCCAGAAGTTGCTGCTGGGGCAGGTCGAGTACGTACTGGCCGGGCGCTATGCGGGGATGGCCACCGTTCAGACGCTCGGGATCAGTGACGATGTGCTGGCCCATGCGCAGCCAATAGACCAGCCGGGGCTGTTTCTGGCGATTTCCCATGACTCGGCCTGCAATGAGCCGTGGTTGCGCGGACAGCTCGCCAAAAAGATGACAGAATTGCCGGCGTCCGGCCTGAGTGAGGCGGCACTGCAACGCAACCTGGAGCGGTGGAAAAACCAGCTGCAACAGCCGGTCAACGCTCCAAAACAGTAGGAATTCCCAGTGACAATTCGACCACTTTTTGCTGCCCTGGCCGTTGTGGCTTTGGCGGGCTGTGCAGCTGATCCTGCGCCGAATGAACAAATGCGTCTGACCGAGCAGGCGCTGGAACAAGCCCGTGCTGTGGGCGCCAATGCCGACGACAGTGCCGAGCTCAAACAAGCCGAAGACAAGTTGGCCCGCGCGTCGGCCGAGATGACCGAAAGCGCTTATAAAGATGCCCGTATGCAGGCTGAACAGGCCGAACTGGATGCGCGTCTGGCAGAGGCTCGTGTGCTGACGCTCAAAAGTCAGGAGCAATTGAGCGTGCTCAACACGCGTATCGCACGTTTGCGCAAACAACTGGCGGAGGCCCAATGAGCATTAAGTCAGTCATGTATGGTGCGTTACTGATCACCGGCGCGGGGCTTACCGGCTGTGCGGGGCATCACGCCAGCGAACAGGCACTGCAACAGGCGGCCAGTGAATTTCAGTCGGTAAAAGAAGACACCAACGTGTTGCGTATCGCGCCCAAAGACGTGATCAGGGCCGGTGAATCGCTGGCCCGTGCCGAGCGTCTGTCCAGTTACTGGGGCAGTGGTGAAGATGTTGCCCATTACGCCTATTTGAGCCAGCGCTACAGCGATATCGCGCGGGAGCACACCCAGCAGGTACTCAATCAGGAGCGCGCCGCCAAACTTGAACTGGAACGTCAACGCCTGCAACTGGCCTTGCGGGAGGCCAAACTGTTGAGTGTTCAACAGCAGGGACAATGGCTGGAAGAGCAAATCCTGAACTTGGCGACCAACGAATCGGATCGTGGCCTGGTAATGACCCTGGGCGACGTACTGTTCGACACTGGCGAAGCGGACCTGAAGAACTCGGCCAATCGCACAGTGCTCAAACTGGTGCAATTTCTTCAGTTGAACCCCAAGCGTGTTGTGCGCATTGAGGGCTACACCGACAGCACGGGCGGTAAAGAAGATAACCTCAAGTTGTCTCGCGACCGTGCTCAAGCCGTTGCTGACGTACTGATTGACTTGGGTATTGATGAAAAACGGATTCAGGTTGAAGGCTATGGCGACGAATACCCGGTGGATGTAAACGCCACGGAGCGTGGTCGGGCGCAGAATCGTCGTGTGGAAATCGTGTTTTCTGACGAAAAAGGTCAATTGAGCGCCGCCCGTTAATCCCTCTCCTCAAGGCATCACAGGTAGTCGCTGCCGGGCGGCGACTACAGGCGTACAAATTCAGTCTGTACCCATACAGTTACACCCAGCCCGGCACTGTACGGCTCAGATGGATGACAACTGTGCCCGTACACTTCTAAACTGTTCCGGTATTGTTCTTCACAACAAAAAAACGCCTGAACATCGAGTGCTGTGCCATGACCAACCTTTTGCTTTATCAACGTATAGCCCAGCAATTGGCTGAGGATATTCGGCGCGGCGTTTATCAGCCCGGCGAGCGCGTACCGTCTGTGCGCAAAATGAGCTCGCAGCTCAATGTCAGTCATGCCACGGTGCTGCAGGCGTATGCCAACCTTGAAGATCAAGGGTTGATCCGCGCCCGCCCGCAGTCAGGCTATTACGTCCACCAAACGCCTGCCCTGACAGCGCCTACACCTGATATCGCGCGCGTTGAACGGCCGGGTCTAGTGACGCGCAGCAGCATCATCCAGCAAGTGTTGGTTGAATCGCGACGTGAAGGTGTGTTCCCGCTGGGTGCTGCGGTGCCCAGCGTCGATTATTTGCCCGTGCGAGCGTTGCATCAGCAGTTGGCCAAAGTCACGCGCTTCCACAGCCCGCGTGCGTTCAGTTACATGTTCAGCCCAGGTTTTGAGCCGTTGCGTCGTCAGGTGGCGATACGCATGCGAGATGCCGGCGTGGTCGTCGACCCGTCGGAAGTGATCATCACCCACGGCTGCGTCGATGCCCTGCAAATGTCATTACGGACCCTCACGCGGCCCGGTGACCTGATCGCTGCTGAATCCCCGACGTATTACGGGCTTTTGCAGCTGGCTGATTTGCTGGGTTTGAAAGTGATCGAGATCCCCAGTGATCCTGCCACTGGCATGAGCCTCGAAGCGTTGCAATTGGCCGCCAATCAATGGTCGATCAAAGCCTTGGTCCTGACCACGCGCTTGAGCAATCCGTTGGGTGGCACCATGCCAGAAGAACGGCAGAAGCAATTGCTGCGCCTGGCATCTGATTTCGATATCCAGATCGTCGAAGACGATATTTATGGCGAACTGATGTTCGAGGTGGGGCGCACCAAGGCACTTAAAGCCTATGACCGGCTGGATCGGGTCATCTACTGTTCGAGTTTTTCCAAAACGTTATCGCCCGGTGTGCGCATTGGCTGGATGATCGCGGGCAAATATCAGTCTGAAATTCAGCGCTTACAGACCTTCACCACCCATTCAGCCTGCAGCGTGACGCAGATGGGGGTGGCGGCCTACCTTGAAAACGGCGGCTATGACCGTCATCTGAGGCATATCCGGCAGGAATACCGAAAAAACCTGAGCGCTTTTCAGCTGGCTGTTCAGCAGTACTTTCCGGAAGGGACGCAAATGTCCCGACCCAGCGGCGGCTTCATTCTGTGGGTTAGCTTGCCGGGCCGGGTCAATACGCAAGAGTTGCATGTGCGAGCGCTACAGCAGGGCATCAGCATTGCACCGGGGTTGATCTTCAGTAATACCGAGCAGTTCAACCATTGCATCCGGCTCAATTGCGGCACAGCCTGGAACCGTGAGGCCGAACGCGCATTGATGACGCTGGGGATGCTCGCCAGTCAGTTGTGTCAGGAGGCCACTGGCCTGTACTGAAGGCCATGCGACATCAAGGTATGGCAATTTGCCTAATGGCGACTTGTAACGGTGTGTCTAAAGCGCGAGCATAGGCCCCTAAATCGTTAAAGCTGTGGGAGTTATGAAAGCGACCTATTGTGTGAGACTGGCGTTGGTGGGGGTGTTAACCGCGTTCAGCGCTGTCGCGGTGCACGGCGCGACACAACCTCAACCGCCTGCCACCCAGTCCGTCAAATCGCCGGAAAAACATGCTGCCAGTGCAAAAAAAACTACCAAGAAACGCGCGCCTGTCGCAAGCAAGTCAAAATCGGCCCGCGAAATTGCCAAGAAGCGCTTGCCCAGTGCCAAGCTGGATTTGAGCCTGCCGCCCGAGATGGTCAAACAGCTGCAACCTTTGGGCACTGTCCCCATGCCCAAACACAAACCATTGTTGCCAAACATGTTCGGTGAGAAGCCCGAACAAGACAGCCCGTTCCAGTTAAACGGTCGTTTGTTAAGCAATGAAATGGAGCTGCAATTGCGCAACGAAGCCCGCGACCGGCAAATCGAAGGTGCGGCGCTGGATTTCCAGTTCAAACAATAAGTGCCGAATGCCCAAAAACAGGCTTCTAAACTGACTGTTCAGTCACTGTCATTAATCAGCACATTCGGCTGAACGGTCAATTTCAAACGCCCGTTCCAGCGAGTACTATCCCTTGTCATCAACGCACTTTGCCCCGTTAAAGGAGCTAACGTCATGAATTGCCGTGAAGGCTGTGGCGCTTGTTGTATAGCCCCTTCAATCAGCACACCAATCCCCGGCATGCCCGAGGGCAAGCCCGCAGGGGAACGCTGCCTGCATCTGTCGGTCGATAACCTGTGCGATTTGTTCGGACGTCCTGAAAGGCCCGCCGTGTGCGGTTCGTTCAAGGCCGATATCGAGGTGTGTGGCAGCACGCGGGAAGAAGCCATCAACCTGATTGGGTGGTGGGAACAGGTGACGGCGGCATAGTGTGTTCATGTCCAGTGAACAAACCATCAACAATAAGGAATAAGACCATGGGTTCGTTGCATCGAGTAGCAATTGCATGTGGCTTGAGCGTGTTAATGGTGAGCGCGGCTCACGCAGAAAACTGGCAAGTGGCGAAGAATGAAGACGGCATCAAAGTGTCGCTTAGTGAAGTCAAAGATTCGAAATACAAGGCCTATCAAGGTGTGACCACGATCAAGGCGCCTATCGCCAAGGTCCGTGGTTTGCAGGAAGACGTAGCGGGGGCGTGCAAGTGGATTCACGAATGCAAGTCGCAAAAGCTGCTTAAAACCGAAGGCGACAAGAGCTGGACGTACACGCAGTTCAGCACCCCTTGGCCCGTGACGCCGCGCGACTCCATTCTGGAAGTCACCACCACAGTCGGGGCTGACGGTACCGTGACACGCAACCTGAAAGGGGTGCCCACGTACCAGCCTGAAGAGAAAGGCTTTGTGCGCGTGAGTCAGGTCGATGGTTTCTGGAAGATGGTCCCCAAAGGGGCCGATCAGACTGAAGTCACTTATCAGGTTCACACGGAGCCAGGCGGCAGCGTGCCATCTTGGTTGGCGAACAAGTTTGTCGTGGACGCCCCGTTTAACACCCTGAAAGCGCTCAAGGAGCGCGCAGAGAAGCAGTAAGCACTCTGCAGGCTGCCTGACGCTGTGCAGCGCATCTGTTAGGCGTCAGACGGCAGCCAAGCACCAGGACGGTTTTTATAAACCACTCTTTTTTAACGCCGCGCTTGGCATGCGCTGTGCGACGGAGCTAATCTGCAGCCAGACCAGCGAAGTGTTCGACTGGCTCTGATCTTGTTCGCTACATGCTTGATCCCCGCAACGAATTGACGGTTGCATTTCGGGGAGCGTTGAAAGTCTATCCATTGCGAGGAGGACGTTTCATGAGCACAGCCCATCAAGAAGACCTCAGCAGCTATGTGCTGCGCCGCATGAAAGAAGGCGGTTTTGATTTTTCACGTATTCATCCCATCGAGTTTTACGCCATCTTCCCGGATGAGGAGCGGGCGCGTCGTGCTGCAGAAAAATTTTGTGGTGAGTCACTGAATGCGCAAATAAACGTTCGTGATGACGGAGCCTGGAATCTGGAATTGAGCAAAGTCATGTACGCCACCTATGGGGGAATTGGTGATTTCGAGCAGAACTTTGAGGCCGTGGTGGTTCCGCTTGGCGGGATTATTGAAGGCTGGGGCGTGAAGCAGGAGGTGCGTGGCCTTCTGAATTGAATTCAAACGAGTTACTGACGGCTGGCCTTCGGGCTGGCCGTTTTGCTTTACAGGCGCCAAAAAAAAGCCACCGCAGGCGGGTGGCTAAAGGGAAGTTCGACAATGGCTGCAAGTATCCGCGGACCGGTACGGCGGGTGAAATCATCACTGCCTATGTCGTTGATAGTCAGAAACTTATGGCTGGCGCTCAGGTGTCGACACTTTGCGCGTGGCCATGTGCTTGAGGTACTCGACGAGTTGCGCCAATTCTGCATCGGGTAACACGTCACGCGAAAAGCCAGGCATGCGGGCTTGAGGCCAATGGCGCAGGCTTTGCGGGTCGCGAATGTAGCGCGTGAGGAAGTCCGTGCCGAAATATTCGGTCGGGTTGTAAGGCATGTTCAAGTCAGGGCCAAACTGGGCGTCACCTGCGCCGTTAAGGCGATGGCATGCCATGCAGTTCTTTTGAAAAACAACAAAGCCGTGATTGGCGGGAGCGTCGGCCGCCAGTGACGGGTCGGGGCGCATGGCCGGGAAACGCTCGGCTACCGGCAACTGACGTGTAAAGCGTACGACTTGAAACGGCCATTGTTCCGGGCTGATATGACCTGCTTGCGGGTCTGTCCAGACCAGATAAAACGGCCCGGCGCTGGGCTTTCCTTTACCCAGGGAGGGCCACGGGTGTTCAGGGTCTTCAATGGCGAGCCAGGCTTTTGCCCCCTGTTGATTCAGCAAGGGGGCAGCACTGAGCTCCGCGGCAAAGCCGTCCTGTGCGACAGCTTGCAGATGGTCGTCAGGCTTGATCCCGTCCAGCAGTGTGGCTAAAGGAATTGCCCGATAAGTCATTTCGCGCTTGTACGACACATCGTCAGTAATGCGTACCTCCTGCACAGCGGGATGTTGCAGCAACTCCGCAGTTTGCCATGTACGGCTGACGTCACCCAGCTCAAGCCTGAGTTGGGCGGCAAATGATGGCAGGCTGAATAGGGCGGTAAAAAGCAGGCTGAGAAATTTCAATTGATGGCTGTAATGTCGTCGTCAGTGGGTTCGTCGCCGGGCAACACGTTCTCGGTCAGCGAGACGTGATCGAAAAGTGCATCGCGCAACTCCTCATAATTGCCGCCGTTCACGACGCCGAAATACCCATGTTTGATTAGCGTATCTTCGGCCTCGAGGGCATGTTGGTTCGTGTCACTGTAAATCACAATGGTGTTGTTGGGGTCCAGAACGACCAGGCTCAATTGATAGGCGAGACCTTCTGCGCTAATGCCGGTGCCGTCTTCCAGGGTGAGATCGACTTGCAAAGAGTTATGCAGATTGCCCGCCGCAAAATCGCTGTTGGTGCGCAGGTCCAAAATCAGCGCGCCATCATTGATTTCATCCACTGCACGGTTGACGTCAATGATGCCTGCCTGAGCGGTGCTGCAGATGAGCAGCAGAGCGGCTGCAAACCACCGGTGCATAGGGTTCCCTCCATCTGGACGAGCATTGAGATTGGCACACAAGTGCCAACCTCGAAAGTCGCCGCTATAAATAAGTGCGGGAGCCTGAATAATGAGCTGCTAGCCGATGACTTTGGTCAGGTTCGGCACAATCAATAGCAAAGTTGTGGCGAAAAGGATAAGTCCAGCCTGGCGGAGTTTAGTGTGCTTGAGCATGGCTATCTGCCTTTATTGTTATTCCTGAAAAACGGCACCGCGCGACAGTAACGACATGTCCTTGCGTTTCGCTGCGGCTGACAGGTTTACCTTAGAGCCGGTATTCCACGTCGCTTAGAACCCTTTCACATCATGTAAGTGAAGAACGTTTCTAAAACGCTATTAGCTGTCACGCGTTATGTCTGATAGCCCGTTGCTAGACGCAACGGATAATCAAAGGGTGAGAGTACTTAGTGAGCTACCGTTCGTCAGCCCGTGGACGGACGGTCCTTTTCTATAGGTCATGCAACGCCCAGCGGCCTACGGAACCGTTTCAACGCGTGCAGTGCTTGCCTTGAATTACCGTTTCAAGGCAGGCTCTATGCATCGTTTTCATCACTTCTGTATTCATCGCGCCAGGTACTTTTATGTCGTTACGCATTTGCATTCTGGAAACCGACGTTCTGCGTCCTGAGTTTGTGGATCAATACCAGGGCTATGGGCAGATGTTTAAGCGTCTGTTTACCCAACAACCTATTCCCGCAGAATTTACGGTGTTCAATGTCATGCAGGGTGAATACCCTGCAGATGATGAGGCTTACGATGCGTATCTGGTAACGGGCAGCAAGGCCGACTCGTTTGCTACTGACCCGTGGATTGAAACCCTTAAGCGTTATTTGCTGACCCGCTATGAGCGTGGCGACAAGTTGCTGGGCGTGTGCTTCGGCCATCAATTGCTGGCGCTGTTGTTAGGCGGCAAGAGTGAGCGCGCGAGCCAGGGGTGGGGCGTAGGCACTCACCAATACACGTTGGCAACCAAGGCACCGTGGATGAGCCCGGCCGTGGAAGACCTGACATTGCTGATCAGTCATCAGGATCAGGTCACCGCATTGCCCGAAAACGCCACCGTGATTGCGTCCAGCGATTTCTGCCCGTTTGCCGCCTACCACATCAACGATCAGGTGCTGTGCTTCCAGGGGCACCCCGAATTCATTCACGACTACTCTCGTGCGTTGCTGGACCTGCGTCAGGATGCGTTGGGGGCTGACGTCTACGGCTCGGGCATTGCCAGCCTTGCCAAGGACCATCACGGTCAGACCGTAGCAGAGTGGATGATGCGTTTCGTGGCGCACAAGCCTGAATCCCAAACCGTGTGAGGGCCGAGCGCAGGTGACGTGGGCGGGCACTTGTCTGCCCGCGTATTTATAGCCAGCCCGAACGCTTGAAACTGGCCCACAACGCCGTTACGCCCACACCAATAAACCCCAGCACCCCAAAGTATCCGTAATGCCAGCTCAGCTCCGGCATGTTCTGGAAGTTCATCCCGTAAATGCCGGCCACGGCAGTTGGAAACGCAAGGATCGCCGCCCATGCGGCGAATTTTCGCTGCACAGTGCTTTGCCTTGAAGACTCCAGCAGCACAACCACTTCAATTGTCTGGCTGGCGATGTCCCGTAGCGTCGAAAGGTCTTCCATCTGACGGGTGACATGAATTTGCACGTCCCGAAAATAGGGGCGCATGTTCTTGTCGATAAACGGGAAGGTCAGGCGTTGCAGTTCTTCACTGATTTCCACCATGGGCGCCACATAGCGGCGCAATCGCAGTACATCGCGACGCAGGCTGTGCAGATGCACGATATCCGCCTCTTTAAGCGAGTTGCCCATGATGCTTTTTTCAAGTGCTTCGATCTCAGCGTGAATCGCCTCACTCACGGGTTGATAGCTTTCAGTGACAAAGTCCAATAGCGCATACAGCACAAAATCTTCGCCGTGATCCAGCAGCAAGGGGCGCGCCTCACAACGTTGGCGCACGGCCTTGTATGAAGCTGAATGACCATTGCGGCAGGTGATGATGTAACCGTTCCCCGCGAAGATATGGGTTTCGACAAACTCCAGTTTGCCCTCATGACGAATCGGTGAATAAATCACGATAAACAGCGCGTCACCGAAGGTTTCCAGTTTGGGGCGGCTGTGCTGCTCCAGGGCATCTTCAATGGCCAGTTCGTGCAGGTTGAACTGGCGCTGCAAATTGCTGATTTCTTGTGCGTCAGGCTGCTCAAGGCCAATCCAGACGAAATGACCGGGTTTTTTGGCCCAATCGCTGCCTTCGTCGAGCGTGATATTGCTGATTTTCTTGCCAGCGTTGTACACCGCGGCAGCAACAACTCTCCCCATAGTTTTAATCGCTTCTTCTTCAAAGGGTTAGGGCACGAAGATGCAGCTTAGCGTGCAATGCTCCACTTTGAGTCAACAAACATTCAGAGGTTTGGGTTGGATGCGGCTTGCTTGCTCTTCCTGTCGCGCAGAGCTGATGGGTGCTGGCTTTGCTGGGCCATCACTTCGCGATCCATGGCCTCGATACAGTCGCGCATCTGTTCGCGGCACATTTCCATCAGCCTTGGCATGTCGTCCAGCGTCAAACCGGACGTCGGGATGGCGGGCAGAGACCTAATCTGTATATCTGCGCTGTGCCAGCGGTTGAGCTTCAGGTGTTGGCTGTAAGTGCTGACACACACCGGCACAATCGGTACTCCGGCAGTAATCGCCATTTGAAAGGCGCCTTTCTTGAAGGGCAGCAACGTTTTGCCCAAGTTCCGAGTGCCCTCAGGGAAAACCCAGATCGAGGTGTCTTTTTCCTGAAGCGTGCGGGCTGTGGTCAGCATCGATTTACGCGCTTTCTGCGCATTGCCACGATCAATCAAGACGTTGCCCGCCAGCCAGAACAATTGCCCGAAAAGCGGAACCCATTTCAGGCTTTTTTTACCGATGCATACCGTGCGGCGAGGCACGACATTGCCAAATACAAACAAATCGTAATTGGACTGGTGGTTGGCAATGATGACGCAGCTTTGCGGCTTATCCATCAGTGGGCCGACTTCGGTTTTCAGCTTATAGCCCATGATCCATTTGGACGGTAGTGCGTAGAGGCGCGCGCAGAGGCGGCTATTGTCAGGGTTGAAGGGCCGACACAGGCCGAGCAACACACCGAGAACACCGGCCATCAGAAAATGCACACTCATCAACAACATACGGAACGAAAGTAGCATTTACAGGCTCGTCAAAACAAAAGGTGGCGCAGTGTACGGACGTGCACTGTATTCGGCAATTACTCAGATACATGTAGGAGATGGCTGATGTTTAAGCACATGTTTCAACGCGGGGGCGTGGGGGCGGGATAGAGCGTTTTCGGAACGATCACCAAAACAAGTAGGAAACAACGAAGGGCATCTCGACGGCAGGGTCAGTCGAGATGCCCGAGCCTCAAATCAGGTGAGCCTGATCGAGTTTGATTGCGTTATCGAGTGTGTCCAGCAGTGCCTTGCGAACCTTAAGCTTGGTGTTCTTGTGCGCTTTCATGTTGATTTTTTTCAACTGACGAGCTGCTTCGAGTGCCGCCGCCTGTAGCTCCTCGGGTTGTACCACCTTGTCGAGGAAGCCTGCATCCACTGCGGTTTGAGGGTTAAACATTTCACCGTTGATCACCGAGCGATGGAATGCCGACTTGCGCAGACGGTCACGGGCCAGCTCAATGCCCGCGTGATGCATGGTCATGCCGATTTGCACTTCATTGAGGCCAATGCTGAACGGGCCGTCGACGCCAATCCGATAATCCACCGACAATAAGAGAAAGGCGCCTTTGGCGACTGCGTGACCCGGACAGGCCACCACCACAGGGAATGGATGCGCCAACAGTCGGCGCGCCAGGGTTGAACCCTGAGTAACCAGACTGACCGCTTGTTCAGGACCGGCCGTCATCACCTTCAAGTCATACCCGCCGGAAAGAATGCCCGGCTGCCCGGTGATGATCACCACTGCACGATCTTGTTCAGCGCGATCCAGCGCTGCATTAAAGGCGGCGATAACCTCCGGGGAAATGGCATTGACCTTGCCGTTGCTCAGGGTCAGCGTGGCAATCCCGTCTTCCAGGTGATAAGCAATCAGGTCACTCATGGCGCAATTCCTTGTATTGAAGTGGAGCAGACGTTACCCAGCTGCGTGCGACAGGTAAAGCGTCGTGACTGACTGATGAGTCAGCTGTTATGAACGCTTCTTCGATATAGACGGCGTGCTGCGCTGGATCGGGCAGACACGTGCGCAGACAGGGATTGGCCGAAATGCTTCCTTTTAGACGCCTTAAAAAACCTGATGGGCGTAAGCGCATGAAAATTCTGAAAAAAACATTTGTCATATCGAAAGGTTTCGACTACATTAGCGCGCCTCGACAGACAGAACATGTTTGAAGAGATACGGTGAAGTGTCCGAGTGGCTTAAGGAGCACGCCTGGAAAGTGTGTATACAAGAAATTGTATCGAGAGTTCGAATCTCTCCTTCACCGCCACATTAAGTAAACACAAACCCCTGATTTTCCTAGAGAAAGTCGGGGGTTTGTGGTTTCTGGCGTCTGGAAAAGGGCGATCTGGGGACATCCATGGGAATACGGGCTGCTGAACTGCCCGTGTTCTGCCCCTGAATACCAGGGCTAAAACAGCACTTTTGGCTACATATTCAGGGCGTGTTGCAGGATGCCGATGACGTCCGGCCCATCCTCGTTAATCCTTGTCCCGTAGTGCTGGCGGATCATGTTCGTGCTGGTGTGCCTCACCTACGTAGAAAAACTTGCCCTGGCTTGAGTGCGCCGTACGTTATGACCGGGCCCATACCTTCCACTATATGGGCCCGCCTTGTTGGCAGGCGGCAGGGTACGGCGTGGACTTTCCGTTTGATAACTATGGGCGGATGGCCGACTTCATGCGCCGCTGTAAAGGCAAGGTGAGGGGCAGCATTAACGATCACCCGGATATACGGCGGGTGATCGAGGGCTTTCACTTTGAGACGGTGGATATTCGGTACAGCACCGCGAATCAGCGGCAGCGGAAGGCTGAGGTTATCGGTGAGTTGGTGGTTATGAATTGGACGCCGGAAGCGCTTGGGATGTTGTTTTGATGTGAGGGTGTCGCGGGTATGAGTTCGTACCCGCGACAAATTTCTAGCTGCAAAGCCTAAGAGATACATCAATTCACTGTTGATGGGGGCGCCTAGTACCGTCATAACTTCTATGGCCTGATCTTGCGTCAGATCATTTTCACCCATCGGTACATACGCTGCTGCATGACAGGTTTTTCAGTATTGTTATTTGTAACTATCAGGCTATTACACCTGCCATCAATGTGATGGGCAGTTTGTAATTATCGAGTCGTGTTGAGTGATATAAGCGATTAACGTACTTCCTCGCCTTGTCCCTTGTTATGTAGCCCACTTGGGAGGTTCGATCTATCATTATCAGCTGTAACTGTCCGTGCGTTATCATGGATTAACCTGAATTAATCTGGATAAACTCGCGTTTCGACGTGGTGGGTATTTTTACAGGAAGGTGGCGTATGTGTACGGTGATAAATTATTTTAAACTTGATGGTGTATGTGTGTTTGTGGGGGTGTTTCTAAGTCAGTTTTTCAGGTTGCTTTGTTTATTGTAGTCGTTCGGGTTGCTGCCGATTGCATGTGTGGCCGCTTAAGGCGAACCATGTGTTGATTGTTGTGTGTCAGAAAAATTTGCATAAAAAGAAGGTTGCGGATTTTTTTTTGTCGCCTAAGCTTGGCCTTGGGTTGCGTGCGTCGTGAACCAAAATTGGAAGTTGGTTGTTTGTGTGCCCGCAAGGGCAGGTTGTGCTATTCGCCGTGGAAGGAGCTGCGATGAATATAGAGTGGCAAGGTGCTCAGGATATAAAAGATATTTACGGATGCCTTATAGATACTGAATTGAATGTTTCAGTTGAGGCTCGTGATCAGGCATCGGCTGTGATTACACACGCGCAAATGCAAAAGTTTGCCGGGCTTGGGATTTATACCTATAACCTGCCAGAAGCATGGGGTGGTTTGGGGTGGAAATATGCTCCATGGGGGCACGTGTTAGAAAAGATAGGTTATTTGTCTCTGGACGTCTCTTTCCCTTTTCTAATATCTGTCAGGATGTCATTCATCACGGCATTATTAGCTGTTCAGCGTGCTGATATCAATGACGTGTATATAAAGGATTTGATAGAGGGAAAAAAAGCGGGCGCGTTTGCTTACACAGAGAACGCAGATGCATTTTCATTTTTATCATGTGCAGTGCCTGAAAAGGGTGCTGAGTACTACGTGTTAAATGGATTGAAAGCAATTGTCACGGGCGCAGAAACTGCAGATATTTTTTTAATGTTTGTCCGTGCAGAGACTGCGGATATCCAGGTGTTTTTAGTGCGCGCTGATGACCCGGGTGTTGCAATAACGCCTCGTGCCATGCACGGCTGCCGTTCCACGGGGATTGCCACAGTGGAAATGGTCAATGTCAGGGTACATAAGAGTCGATTGCTGATTGCAACGGATGGTCTAAGCTTTGCTCAGCGTTACTTCCTCAATTGTCGACGCGCTTTACAAACCACTTTATTTCTAGGGCGGGCGCGCGCAGTCATTGAGGCGACACTGGCATATCTTCACACCACTGTGCGCCATCAGCGCCCCTTGATTGATCTTCAGCATGTGCAAGCCTTGGTGGGGGAAATGTACATCTTGCTTGAGTCTGCCAGAACGTCAGTCTTTTACGCCTTGAATCGGCAAGACCGAGCGGAGTCCGATCCCTATTGGGATTCAGTCTCTTCGTCCGCAAAATACCAGGCTGTTGAGGCGGTGAATAAAATTGCTGCCTTGGCTTTGAATGTGACAGGTGGATGGGGATATACCGAGAGTAGTGGCATTGGCCGGGCGCAACGAGATTTTGCATCCTTGATTGCAGGTGCTGATCCTCAAGAGAAACTTAAAGTTGATATTGGTATTCAGAAAATTCACGAAATGGAAATGCACAATCAACGCTGTCATCAGTAGGGAGGGATCATGCATATAAAATTATCAGGAAATTTGGCGCGGTTTATTAGCTATCAGCGTGCCCTGGATATTGATGTGGGGGAGCGGAATACGGTGATCGGTGTCATTTATAAAATGGTTGAACAGTACCCCGCCCTTAAGGAAGTGGTTTTAGATCGTCAAGGGGGTATGAAGCGAAATTTTCATGTGTCGTTGAACGGTGAGAAGATAAGAGTGGATGAGTTTCATAAAGAAACTCTTAATGAGGATCGGCTCGATATTTTTACAGCGATTGCGGGAGGTTAAAGTGAATGCAGAGCGCAGTGTTTCATCTACCTATGCTGTCGATCCGACATTATTTACGCCTGTGCAGTTTCATGCGCGAGCTTTACTGGGGTACAGCGTGAATGGTATTTGTACCTGGTTTATTAAACATTTAGGTGTGTCGATCGCACAGCAAGTGAGTGAGCACTGCCAGAGTATGGTCGTCGTCGGATGTGAGATTAATTATATTCGTCACTTGGATTTTTTTGAGGTTGGTGAGTTTACGGCAACCTTGGAAAAAGTCAGGGTTAGGCAGTCGAATTCTTTACTGGAGTTTTTCCATGTATTCACCGCTAACGGTGATGAATTCGTCCGCGTGGTTACGCGCTGGAAAATAGTAAGACTCGAAGGAGATGCCGCGTTATCAGCGGCGTCAGGGAATATGTGTGAGTCGCTATTGAAGCGGTTTAAACGTGCAGAGCTGGATCCATTACCCCTGCACCGGATATTACCGCTGAAGGTTGCCGAGATTGAGACTGCAGGTCAATTATATGTGCAGGGTTCGTATAGTCAGACTTTGCACCGGCATCAGTGCGAGGTTGCAGATCAATGGGCATTTCTTGAGTTGACCGCACTGGTGGCGCAGATGCGCGAGCGTGTTGTGATGTCGGCCTCTTCAGTTGAGTACCCGATGAGCGAAATACTTGGCATGCCGATACAACAGATAGCGATGGAGTTAAGTTGCCCTGTTTTCTTATTTGAGGAGATGCTCCTGGAAACGTACGTTTACCTGTTTGAAGCGCAATGGGTATTTCTTCATCGTATCTATAATCTCGACCGGGCGAAGGCATTGGCGGCAACGGTGATTGAAAGTTTTTAGCCGTTGCAAATGCAGTCATCAAGAGTCGCGGACATCCCGGCGAGTTACCATTCGTCGTTCCCGACAGGTTTTTCTAAACCTTTACCGACATTCACCTTCAGATTCAGTGCAGGGAATAAACCTGCCATTTTCTGGAGGATGTTATGAAAACCCTGAGTGCCCCTAAACGTTTCGTCGTTGGCTGTGCGTTGGCTTGTGCCGTGTTCATGGCAGGTTCTGCCGTGGCTGCAAGCCCCGCTGAGTTTGTTGACGAGGCGTCTGCGGCAGGGATTGCAGAAATCGAGAACAGCCGGATGGCGATTCAGAAAACCAAGTCAGTTGATATCAATAGCTATGCCGTAGAAGTGATCAAGGATTACACCGACGCCAACCGTGACCTTAAAGGCATTGCTCAGAAGCAAGGGCTGGAGGTGGCGGCGCAAGAGGATATTTTGAGCAAGGCCAAGTCGATGATGCTGCAAGTGCAGGAAGGCGCGTCGTTTGATGTGGCTTACGTGGCCAGCCAGGTAAAAACCCACGAAGACGCTATTTCATTGTTCAAGCAGCAGGCTCGTTATTCAACGTCGCCGCAGCTCAAGGCGTTTGCGAAGAAGTATTTGCCGAAGCTGGAGATGCATCTCGATATGGCCAAGAAGTTGGCTACTACGCATCAAAAAGGTGATGTTGATAAGCCGGTCAGTTAACCGACACGTGTTGCGCTGACGCGGTTACGCGTCAGCGCAATGAATTCATGGCCGACTCTCAGGTTTATCGTCAGCGGGGGTGATAACGGTTTCAGTGCACGTCACTTCAACCGCTTGGTTTTCGCCTATCTGTTTGTACTGCTTGCGGATGTTACGCAATTCTTTGGTGTCCAGTGCATCGAGGTTGAGCACGGCATTTTGGGCTTCTTTGGTCACGCGCAGAAGTTCATCAATCTTGATATGCAGTACATCGTTGTCGCGGTTCTGGGTGTTTTGGATGAGGAACACCATCAGGAAGGTGATGATGGTAGTGGACGTGTTGATGATCAGTTGCCACGTATCGTTGTAATGGAAAAAAGGCCCCGAAACAGCCCACATCACGATGAGTAATATCGCGATCTGGAAGGTTTTGGGGCTTCCTGCGCGTTTGGCAAGTCCTTGGGAAAAGGTATCGAATTTCATCTGCGGGCCTCTAAGTGATCGTTATAGCTCAGACCGCAAGGTGCCTTTGAAATTCTTTTTTACAATTACCTTTTCGTACCGTTTGGAATGATTGCACTCAATTACGCATTACGGCTTGACCGCCCCGGGCAGTGACGAACGCGGCTGCACCGAGCGGCCACCGTCGCCTATCGGGCCATTGCCATCCGTGTTCATACCGCCTTGACGGCCCGCATCGTTGCCTTGAATGCGTGGGTCGACTGATGGGTGCGTCGGGGTGTCTGCATCGTTGTGGATTTTGGAATCCTGATTGATGTTGGGTTCAATTCCTTGGGTCGCCGGCGGGGTGACGGACTCTTTGGGAAGGGTCGGGCCGGTGGAAGACGAAGCCGCGTAGCTGCTGACGGACACAATGCCCAATGCAGTGGCGAAAGAAAGGCGTTTTATCAAGGTCATCATGAGGTCGACTCCAGAGTGGGGAGGGCTACATGATGTTGGTGTGTGAACAGCACACGTTCGTGCTACCCAAGTGACGAGCGGTTATCAGGTAATCGCTGCGTCACTGGAGGCATCACGCTCAAACGGCGATGTCGTTTAAGCTGCAGTATTCTTCCCAGCTCATGTCGAGGGCTTCAGCGACTTCCTGATGGACTTCCCGGCGCATGGTGAGCAGTTCCTCCGGCGATCGGGCGATGAGTTCCAGGGCCAGCTCCCACGCTTCGAGGCCGCGGCTTTGAGCTTCGTCTTCAAATGCCCAGAGGATTTGTTGCTGGCGATCCTCCTGGCTGAGGTCTTTCATTTCCTCGATCAATTCAGGGTGCCCTTTGATGAACGTATCCAGGGCGAGTTCATTGCGGGATTCTTTAGGGATCATTCGTATTCTCGGGCCATTAAGGGCAATAAAACGACCTGCTAAGACAGGCCGTTTTCAAGGTGTGGAGCATCCTAGCGGCTTCATCCGGTGATGAAAAGTGCTGCAATACGCCCTATACGACAGGCTGTAGCTTGCTTTCTCGTTGCAGGGCATAACCCCACACGGCGAGTGTCAGGGTCGCGATGACTGCGCCGACCATGACGATGCCTTCCCAGCCGTAAAGCGGATAGGTTTGTGCGCCTGCGAGCGAGCCCAGAGCGCCGCCAATGAAATAGCACGTGATGTAGCCGGCATTAAGGCGATTGCGCGCCGCGGGCCGGATTTGAAACACGGCGTTCTGGTTGCTCACGTGTACCAGTTGCACCGCAAAATCCAGTGCCAGCACGCCGATCAACAGGGCGACAAGCGAACTACCGGCAAATGCCATGGGCAGCCAGCAGGCCAGCAACACCAATAAGCCCACAGTGGTGGCCTGTTGCCCCTTACCGCGATCAGCCATACGTCCTGCCCAATTGGCCGCCACAGCACCCACAGCGCCAGCCAGGCCGAACAGTCCGATCACTGCGTCTGAATAACCGTAGGGCGGCATTGCCAGCAGAAAGGCCAATGGCGTCCAGAACAAGGCGAACAGTGAGAATGTCAGCAGGCCCAAGAGGGCGCGCAGGCGCAAGACGGGTTCTTCGACAAACAGGCGAAATACCGATCCTAGCAGTTTCGGGTAGCTCAACCCTGCGCTCTGGTGGTGATTGGGCAAGGCGCAGTACAACGCGATGGCACTGATGAACATCAGTGCTGCGGCGAGCAGATAAATAGTGCGCCAGTCACCCGCCGAGGACAATGCGCCTGCAACCGTACGTGCCAGCAGGATGCCCAGCAGCAGGCCGCTCATTAACGTACCGACTACACGGCCGCGGCTTTGCGGATCAGTCAGGCTGGCGGCCATGGGCACCAAAACCTGAGCCGATACGGAAAATAAACCAGTGATGGCCGTGCCCAGCAGTAACAGGGTCAGTGACGGGGCGAAGGCGCTAAGGAGCAAGCCCAGTGCGCTGAGGACAGTCATGCTGACGATCAGGCGGCGTTGCTCAAAAAGGTCGCCCAACGGCACAAGTAATAACAGGCCAGCGCCATAACTCAGTTGGGCAGTGATCACGACGGTGCCGGCACCGCTCATGCTCAAGCCAAGTTCTTGTGCAATGGTGTGCAACAAGGGCTGGGCGTAATAATTGCTGGCGACAGCCAGGCCGGTGGCAGTGGCCATTAGCAGGATCAGAGCGGTACTTAAAGGTTTATGACGGGCAGGGGAGGTGGACATTGACTGTCTCATCGGCGTTGAGTGTGGCGCGAAGTATCAGGACTGCTAGCCTTCTATGTCACTGAATATGTCAAAATTTTCGAGCCGCAAACAACAAAGCCCTTCGCCGTGAGGTCGGAGGGCTTTGTACAGACTGCGTTTTCTGAGGAGGCCGAAGCGCCCTGGCTGTCTTAGTTGCGACGGCCCAGCAGCAGGCCAACTACCAGGCCGAAACCGGCGGAAATCGCCACGGTCTGCCATGGATGGCCGCCAATATAGTTCTCGGTGGCATCGACCACCGGCTTGGTGCGCTCGCGCACGTTGTTGACCGAGTCCATTGCCTGTTTAAGCTTCAGGCCAACCTGCGCACGCAGGGTCTCGCCTTCTTCGCCCACCAGCGATGCGCTGTCTTTTAGCAGTTTTTCGGATTCGGCGATCAATTCTTGCAGCTCGCTGAAAGCTTGATCCTTGATCTGGTCTTCAGCGGCTTGTACGGCGTTTTTTCGAGCCATTGCGGTACTCCTTGCAGGTGAAAAGCGTATGAGTAATGGAGTCAATCCCGTCCTGAAAAGTTGCATCTGTTTTGCGGGATACGCGGTATTGAGCTGACAGCGTAGTTAAAAACCTGGCTGAGACACTTCTTTTGAAGGTGTAAGATGTACACCAATTTACGCCGCAGGAACATTTCATGAGCTTCAATCTCGCCAATAAGCCCCTTGCTGAGCGTGCTGCGCTTGAAGATGAAAAGTCACGTCTGTTTGACCTTTGGCAGAGCAATCTGGGCAAGGCCAAAGGGGATGCGGCGCGCCTGTTCGGTGAGCGCGCCAAGCGCAAGGGCAAATGGGCTGAGTGGGTCCGTTCCGAGCTGGACGGCATGTCCCCGCCCGAGTACGCCAACATGGTGCGCAGTGAAGTGAACCGTCTGATGGCTGCCGCGAAATAACGCGCCTAACAAGGCTGTCTAGAAAGCGGCGCACACGCTGAACGTTTGTACCGCAGCGCCTACCTTGATTTGCACTTCATCGTCGACCTGTTTGCCCAGCAGCGCCGCGCCCAGCGGCGAGCGAGGTGTGATGACGGTGATGTTTTGCCCGTTTGCTTTAAGTGTCAGACCTGCGGCATCGGGGGCCAGCAACAGGTATTGCGGGTTGCCATTTGCTGTTTCTAGGCACACCAGCGCGCCGACCTGAATGCCGCGCGCGGGATCCAGGGGCTCCAGCGACATGGCCTGGCAACGTTTAAGCGCCTGACGAATTTCCTCAACCCGACGTGCCTGACCCGTGGCCAGATAAGAGGCTTCAAGCCCGAGGGTGTCGTACTTGTTCTCGGCCACATTTTCTTCGTGGGTGGCAGCTTCGTAGGCGGTCTGAGCCGCACGTTGCAGCACGTCGAGATCAATATCGAGCTTCTCAAGTAACAGGCGGTGTACATCGGTTTTGTTCATAGGGGCGGACGATCGGATCTTCAGTTAATTGCAAAATCGCAGCACATTGGCGCGGCTTTTGTCGGTAGGTGCGTTCTGATCTTGCTGTAGCCAAAACTGGCAGGTGGGATTCGACACGTTGCGGTTGCTGTCCCGCGCCTGCTCCAGACGTTGCTGTTGTGCGTGTTGATAAAGGTTTTGCTGATATTGCTCGAACATCACATTGCTTGGGGCGGGAAGTTCCGTCACCGGGGGCGTTGCTGTTGTCTGGCCAAGGATGGCTGCCACCGGCGCCAACGAGGCGGGTCCGGCTGCGCGATAGATCAACCAGCCCGTCAAGGCTATCGCTACAAACCCGAGCCAAAGCCCAAGGGCAATACAGCCGATCAGTGAAAGCGGGCTGAGGGTTACTGACAATCGACGGCGAGCAATCGGACGAGCGGGCATGGCAGCCTCCGGGCGGGCGCGAGATGTGAGTGAGCCGCGATTGTCGCACGACTGTTCCGCAGATTAATCCGTCATAACGCTTCTGTCCCTGCTGTTTTATGCGGACAATCGGTCCTTTGAATGTTGGAGCCCGGAATGAAAGTCTCCTGGGATATTTTTTGCAGTGTGGTCGATAACTACGGCGACATTGGCGTTACGTGGCGTCTGGCCCGTCAACTGGCCGCTGAACATGATATGGCGGTGCGCTTATGGGTCGACGATTTGCAGGCGTTCGTGCCGCTATGTCCTGAGGCGGATGCCACGGCCCGGCAGCAATGGCAGCAGGGTGTGGATGTTCGCCAGTGGCCACAGGAGTGGGCTGCGGTGGCAGTGGCTGATGTGGTCGTCGAGGCGTTCGGCTGCAAATTGCCAGAGCCTTATCTGCGCGACATGAAAGAGCGAGTCAGCCCCGCGTTGTGGATTAATCTTGAATACCTGAGCGCTGAAGACTGGGTGGTGGGGTGCCACGGCTTGCCTTCACTGCGGCCCGATGGCCTCAAACGGATGTTCTTTTTCCCTGGCTTTGAAACGGGTACGGGAGGCTTGTTGCGCGAAGGCGACTTACTGGCTCGGCGTCTGGCCTTTGAGCGTGATCCGCGGGTGCGACACGCGTTCCTGCAAGCGCTCGGGGTCAACCCCGTCCCGGGTGTGCGCCTGATTACGTTATTTGCTTACGAAAATACCGCGTTGGCCAGTTGGCTGACAGCCCTGTCAAGGGGCGATCACCCGACGCACTTGCTGGTTCCGCAAGGGCGAATCATGGCGGACGTATTGCGCTGGCTTGACGTTCAGGCATTACCGCTCACGACCGTTGAACAGCGCGGTCGTTTGACTGTTCAGGCTTTGCCGTTTGTCCGGCAGGAAGACTACGACCGCCTCTTGTGGAGTTGTGACTTCAATGCCGTTCGGGGTGAGGACTCGTTTGTGCGGGCGCAGTGGGCAGGTCGCCCGTTGCTTTGGCATATCTATGAACAGGAAGAAAATGCCCATTGGGTCAAGCTCAAAGCCTTCCTGGCGTTATACGTCAAAGGCCTGTCACCGGCTGCCGCGCAGGGATTTACCGACTTGTGGCTGGCCTGGAATGCGGGCGCAGACATGACCAAAAGTTGGAACGATGTACAGGAACACTGGGTAGAACTCTCCGCCCACGCTGAGCGCTGGTGTCTACAACAGGCAAACCAGGCCGATCTTGCGCAAGCGCTGGTACTGTTTTATAGAAATTGGATATGATACGCGGCCTAGATTTTTGTAAATCTCAATCCAAATTCGGATACTCGCAATGAAAACTGGTAAAGAGCTTAAACCCGGCACAGTCATCAAGCTCGAAAACGACCCTTGGTTGGTTCAGAAAGCTGAATTCACCAAGTCGGGCCGTAACAGCGCGATCATGAAGACCAAGCTGAAGAACCTGCTGACTGGCTACAAGACTGAAATCGTTTACAGCGCTGACGACAAGCTGGACGACGTGATCCTGGACCGTAAAGAAGCGACCCTGTCCTTCATCTCCGGCGACACCTACACGTTCATGGACACCACTGACTACACCATGTACGAGCTGAACGCTGAAGACATCGAAGCCGTTCTGCCTTTCGTCGAAGAAGGCATGACTGACGTTTGCGAAGCTATTTTCTTCGAAGACCGTCTGGTTTCCGTTGAGCTGCCGACCACTATCGTGCGTCAGGTTGACTACACCGAAGGTTCCGCTCGCGGCGATACCTCGGGCAAAGTGATGAAGCCTGCCAAACTGAAAAACGGTACCGAGCTGAGCGTTGCAGATTTCGTTGAAATCGGCGACTGGATCGAGATCGATACCCGTGACGGTGGTTCCTACAAGGGCCGCGCCAAGGTTTAATCCTTGCGTTCACCGCACGACAAAAAACCCGACCATAAGGTCGGGTTTTTTTTGCTTCATGAAATCGTGTGCAAGGCCCGGCTTTGAGCTTTGCCAGAGGTCCTGGACTGGGTAGCATGGCCGCTCGACGTGAGGGCTGGCGATGTTGATGGATTTTGTGATGTACAGCGCTTTGGGTGTTGCGCTGGGGGCGATGGGTGGATTGTTCGGCATCGGCGGTGGCTTGATTGCCATTCCTGTGCTGGGCCTGTGGTTTGGTCTGGATCAACAGATGGCGCAGGGCACGGCCTTGGTCATGTCAGTGCCCAATGTCTTGGTGGCGCTGTATCGCTATAACCAGCGCAATCGCATCGATTGGCGTCAGGCATTGCCGCTGGTGGTCATGAGTTTCTGTTTTGCGTGGCTGGGGGCGATGCTCGCAGTGGGCCTGGATCAGCGTGTCATCCGTTGGGGGTTTGTCGGGTTTTTGCTGGCCATTACGCTTTATAACCTGATCAAGTTGTACGGCACCGTGGGCCACAACCCTAAGGGCGCGCGCTATGGTTGGCCGTGGTTTGGTGTGCTGGGGGCTGTGGCGGGTACGACCGGCGGGTTATTCGGCGTCGGCGGTGCCGTGGTGGCAGCCCCGGTGTTGACCAGCGTTTTCGGCACCTCGCAAATCATGGCGCAAGGGCTGTCACTGGCATTGGCTGCGCCAAGCACCAGTGTCACGCTGCTGACCTACGCCGCTCATCAAGAGGTGAACTGGCTGATGGGCATTCCCATGGCCATTGGGGGGTTGCTGAGTATCAGTTGGGGGGTCAAGGTTGCGCACGCCTTGCCTGAACGGGTACTGCGCGGTTTGTATTGCGGTTTTTTGCTGATATGTGCGGGGCTGCTGGCCATCAAGGCTTGAAGCCATCGACGATGTATTGAGCAAAACATTCAATGATCGGTGAGGGTGGGGCGCTGGGTTTGCGTAACAGCACAATGCTTGCCGTTGGCAGCAGCGGCAGATTTTCGGCTTCTCCGACGATGCGCAAGTCGGGTGTCAACAGGCTTTCGAGCTGTGCGGTGACTGCCAGGCCAGTGCTCACCACGGCATTGATGGCGGCCAGGCTGGCGCTGGTGTAAGCGACCCGGTAGTCGCGCTGCATTGCATCCAGTGCGTTGCAGGCCCAAATCCGGCAAAAGCACTCGGTGTTGAACATGGCCAGCGGCAACGGCGTTTGTTCATGGGGTGTGAAACCCGCCGCCACCATCCACACAAAACGCTCCTGACGCAGGATTTGCCCCCTCTCGGATCCAGGCTTGCGGGTGACGATGGTCAGGTCCAAATCGTTGCGTTGCAGCAGCAAGGCGGACGGCTCGCAGTGCACTTCAACATTGATCAGCGGGTAGTCCTGAGCGAATCGCGACAGTATCCCGGGCAAAAATCGCATCACATAATCGTCCGGTGAGCCGATCTTGATCATGCCCACCATGTGTGGTTGGCGCAGGGTATTAAAGACCTCACCGTGCAGTTTCAGAATGCGCCGCGCATAGCCAAGGAGCACGTGGCCTTCAGTGGTGAGCGACACCGTACGCCCGTCGCGCTGAAACAACGCACATTGCAGCACATCCTCTTCCAGCCGCTTCATTTGCATGCTTACCGCAGACTGAGTGCGGTTGACCACGTCGGCGGCCCGCGTAAAGCCGCCATGATCGGCAATGGCCACGAAGGTGCGCAGTAAATCGGTGTCGATACTGGGGAAATCAGCCATGCATCAATCTCTGAGATGATTCGCATAAGAAACATTCGTTGGATTGATCTTATGCGCAGTCAGACACTTGAGCCATCCCAAGGAGGACTCAAGCGATGAAAGGTCAGATGGCTGCAACAGCGTGGGCACGCATCATTCGGTGGCATCAGCTAGCCCGCGAGCGGGCGTGTTTGCGCAAGATCAGTGACGCGACGCTCAAGGATCTTGGGCTTAGCCGGGCCGATGTTGAAATCGAAAGCAATCGGCACTTCTGGGAAGACCCGTTTAACAAATAAACGGGTCTTCATGCACCCTTGTGCCGTTGCTGAAGGGCGAGGCCGTTGTGGCAGGCACGCTTTTTCAGCGTTTGACTTGCTTGAGTGTTTCGGCAATCAAAAACGCCAGCTCCAGTGACTGATCGGCATTCATCCGCGGGTCGCAATGGGTGTGATAGCGGTCCGACAACCCGTCTTCGGTGATCGGGCGTGCGCCACCAATGCACTCGGTGACGTTTTGACCTGTCATTTCGATGTGAATCCCGCCGGCGTAGCTGCCCTCGGCCTGGTGCACCTGGAAGAAGTGCTTCACTTCGCGAAGGATCTGTTCAAAGTCGCGGGTCTTGTAACCGCTGCTGGCCTTGATGGTATTGCCATGCATCGGGTCGCAGCTCCAGAGTACCTGCTTGCCGGCACCTTCGACCGCACGAATCAACGGCGGCAAGTGATCGCCCACCTTGTCGGCCCCCATGCGCGCGATCAAGTTGAGACGGCCAGGGTCGTTATTCGGGTTGAGGGTGTCGATCAGCCGCAACAAGTCATCGGTATTCATGCTCGGGCCGACCTTGACCCCTATCGGGTTATGGACCCCGCGCAAAAACTCGACATGAGCGCCGTCCAGCTGGCGCGTACGATCACCGATCCACAGCATGTGAGCCGAACAATCGTAGTAATCGTTGGTCAGGCTGTCGCGACGCACGAAGGCTTCTTCGTAATTGAGCAGCAGCGCCTCGTGGGCGGTGAAGAAACTGGTTTCGCGCAATTGCGGCGAGCTGTCCATGCCGCAGGCGCGCATGAAGGCCAGGGTTTCATCAATGCGGGTGGCCAGTTGGCTGTACTTTTCAGCCAGGGCCGAATTGGCGATGAAGTCCAGATTCCATTTGTGTACCTGATGCAGGTCGGCAAAACCGCCCTGTGCAAAGGCGCGCAGCAGGTTCAGTGTGGCAGTGGACTGGTTGTAAGCCTGCACCAGCCGCTCGGGGTCCGGAACGCGGCTTTTTTCATCAAAACCGATGCCATTCACGATGTCGCCGCGATAGGCCGGGAGCGTTACCCCATTGAGGGTTTCATCATTGGCCGAGCGCGGTTTGGCGAACTGGCCGGCCATGCGACCGACTTTAACGACCGGGCAACCGGCCGCGAAGGTCATGACGATGGCCATTTGCAGTAACACTTTGAATGTGTCGCGAATCTTGGCGGCGGAAAACTCGGCAAAACTTTCAGCGCAATCGCCACCTTGAAGCAGAAAAGCCCGACCCTGTGTAACTTCTGCAAATTGACGGCGCAACTCGCGTGCCTCGCCTGCAAAGACCAGCGGCGGATAACTGGCCAGGCTCTGCTCGACCCGCAGCAAGTGCGCGGGGTCAGGGTAGATGGGTTGTTGCTGGATTGGCAGGGCTCGCCAACTGTCGGGGCTCCAGGATTGGCTCATCGCAGACTCTAATGTGGAAGTGAGGTGGGCCATGGTAGCAGCAAATTAGTGCGTGACCTGTCGCGCTGCTATGGCCGACAATCGCGCCTTTCTGCTCGGCGCCGAGTGGTGGTTTTTTAGTGCGATGCCCGGGTTGTGCCGGGTCGCAGCAAGGAGAGGAAATGTCTGAGGAGCGCGTTGAGCGTCTGCTCGCCGAAGTTCATGATGACTTCGGCATGATTCGGGTGCTTGAAGTGGAGGATTACCGCTTCCTCGAATTTGGCAATGCGATCGAGCAAAGTTGCGTCTTCACGGCTGATCCCAGTTGGCTGGAGTATGACTACACCCGCGCCATGCTGATTGGCGCGCTGTGCCATGAAGCCCCCGAGAGCGCGCTGTTTTTAGGATTGGGCGCAGGTACCCTGACTCAGGCATGCCTCAAGTTCTTGCCCCTCGAAGATGTCGAAGCCATTGAATTGCGACCCGACGTACCTCGTCTGGCCATCGAGTACCTGGGGCTGGACGATGACCCCCGGCTGTATATCCGTATCGGGGACGCACTGGAACTGCTCGAAAGTGCCGAGTCGGCGGACCTGATTTTTGTTGACCTCTATAACGACCTTGGGCCTGCGTCAGGGCATTTGGCCTGGGGGTTTCTCGAAAACTGTCAGAAGAAACTCAATCCGGGCGGGTGGCTGATCATTAACCAGTGGGCCACCGATGATGGCAAGCCCTTGGGGGCGGCCCTGTTGCGGGGGCTGTACCATCGCCATTACTGGGAGTTGCCGGTGAAGGAGGGCAACGTGATCCTCATGGTGCCGGCGGACCTGGAGCAGACACTGGACCCGGGCGCCGTGTCAGGGCGTGCTCAGGCGCTGGCGTCGTCGCTGGGGTATTCGCTGGAGCCCCTGATCAAGGCCATCCGGCCTGCCACGTAACAGCGCAAAGATGAAACGTTTTAGCCTTTGGCCCCGAGTGGCCAAGGGTTTTACGTTTTTTCGCGGTTCAAAATATCCTCAAAGCCCGGTCTATAGAGGCATACAGCGCTTTTTTCCTTAAAAAAACACTTCTTTTTTTTGATAAATCCGGTATAGTGCGCGCCGGCCTTTAGCCGGGCCACGTTTAGGTGTCGCATTTCCCGAAGCACGCTTCGGCTGCTCGTCCGTTTCGCGGACAACCCTGAACGCTCCATTCATTTAAACGTTTTCGCAAATCCCCGCCGACAAAGCAGCCAGGGCGACTCTTGAGTCTTACACGGCATGCGCAGCTTTGGAGCATGGGTCTTTGCGGATGCACTTAGAGGCAGACCCATGACCCAGGAAACCGGCGGCTTCGCCGCTTTTAATCTTAATCCGAACATTCTTGCAGCCGTCGCAGCGACTGGCTACGAAGAACCTTCGGCTATTCAGCAGCAATCGATCCCGATCATCATGGCCGGTCACGACATGATTGGTCAGGCGCAAACCGGTACGGGTAAAACCGCCGCGTTCGCCCTGCCGATCCTGCATCGCATCGATCCTGCTAAGCGCGAGCCGCAAGCCCTGATCCTGGCGCCAACCCGTGAGTTGGCGCTGCAAGTAGCAACCGCTTTCGAAACCTACTCCAAGCAAATGCCTGGCGTAACTGTGGTAGCCGTTTACGGCGGCGCGCCTATGGGCCCACAGCTGAAAGCAATCCGGAATGGCGCGCAGATCGTTGTCGCCACACCGGGCCGTCTGTGCGACCACCTGCGCCGTGACGAAAAAGTATTGGCAACCGTGAACCACCTGGTTCTCGACGAAGCTGACGAAATGTTGAAGCTGGGCTTCATGGACGACCTTGAAGTGATCTTCAAGTCTCTGCCATCGACCCGTCAGACCGTTTTGTTCTCTGCAACCCTGCCGCAGTCGATCCGTGCCATTGCCGAGCGCCACCTGCGCGATCCGCAACACGTGAAGATCCAGACCAAGACTCAGACCGTTACCGCGATCGAACAGGCTCACCTGTTGGTTCACGCTGACCAGAAGACCTCGGCTGTATTGAGCCTGCTGGAAGTTGAAGACTTCGACGCCCTGATCATGTTCGTGCGTACCAAGCAAGCGACCCTGGATCTGGCCAGTGCCCTGGAAGCCAAAGGCTACAAAGCCGCTGCGCTGAACGGTGACATCGCCCAGAACCAGCGTGAGCGCGTTATCGACTCCCTCAAGGATGGCCGTCTGGACATCGTTGTGGCGACCGACGTGGCAGCACGTGGTCTTGACGTTCCGCGTATCACCCACGTGTTCAACGTTGATATGCCGTACGACCCTGAGTCCTACGTTCACCGTATCGGCCGTACTGGCCGTGCCGGTCGCGAAGGCCGTGCGCTGTTGCTGGTAACGCCGCGCGAGCGTCGTATGCTGCAAGTGATCGAGCGTGTAACCGGTCAAAAGGTTGCTGAAGTTCGCCTGCCGGATGCTCAGGCCGTTCTCGATGCCCGCATCAAGAAGCTGACCAACAGCCTGGCGCCGCTGGTTGCTGATGCCGAATCGACTCACGGCGATCTGCTGGATCGCCTGACTGCCGATATCGGTTGCAGCCCGCGTGCCCTGGCCGCCGCTCTGTTGCGCAAAGCCACCAACGGTCAAGCCCTGACCCTGGCTGCCATCGAGCGCGAACGTCCACTGGTGCCTAACAGCGCGCCGCGTGAACGTTCGGGTGATCGTCCTGAGCGTGGTGATCGTGAGCGTCGTGCTCCGGTTCCATTGGCCGAAGGCCGTGCCCGTTGCCGTACCGCGCTGGGTGCGCGTGATGGCATCGCTGCCAAGAACCTGCTGGGCGCTATCCTCAACGAGGGTGGTCTGGCACGTGAAGCAATCGGTCGCATCCAGGTGCGTGACAGCTTCAGCCTGGTAGAACTGCCGGAAGATGGCCTGGAAAAACTGTTGGCCAAGCTCAAAGACACGCGTGTTGCCGGCAAACAGCTCAAGCTGCGTCGCTACCGCGAAGATTAATCACTGCTGCAGTGATTGATCGATAAAAAAATCCCCGACATGTTCGGGGATTTTTTTTGGCCGGGATTTGTACCAGGCGTCAGGTCGATCGCCTGCCTTCACCCGAACCGGTAAATATCCATGCCCAGCGCACCCAACGTCCAGCCTTCGTGAGCCACATCAAATGCACCTCCGGCCCCACGAGCGAAAAACAGAGGCAGCAAGTGTTCATCACTCGGGTGGTTGCGCCCGGCAAAGGGGGCGTTGCGCCGGTAGTCGTGAAGCGCTGCCTCATCGTCAGCCCCGAGTTTTTCAATCATCCAGTCCCGAAATGCCTTGGCCCAAGGCTCGATATGATCGGGGCCTGCGTGCCAGTCCAGTTCGCGCAAGTTGTGGGTGATGCTGCCGGAGCCGATCAACAGGATGCCTTCTTCGCGTAGATCGGCCAGGGCGCGGCCAATGGCAGTTTGAGCGGTTGGGCCCAAATGGCTGGGCAGCGAAACCTGTACCACGGGTATCTCCGCTTGCGGGTACATCAATGACAGGGGGACCCACGTGCCGTGATCAAACGGCCGCAGGGGATCCAGCCGGGCGGGCAGCCCTTTGTCAGCCAGTCGTTGCGCTACCTTGGCTGCCAGTTGCGGGTCGCCTGGAGCCGGGTATTGCACGGCGAACAAGGCGGGCGGGAATCCGCCAAAGTCATGCCAGGTTTCAGGAGCCGCGCCGCTGCTGACAATCAGTTCCGGGCTTTCCCAGTGTGCAGACATGACCACGATGGCCTTCGGCCGCGGCAGCTCGGCTGCCAAGCGGGTCAAGGCGGGCCCACTGGCGCCGGGTTCAAGTGCCAGCATCGGCGAGCCATGAGAAATAAACAGGCTGGGAAGCATGAAGAGGGCCCTCAAGGTTAAGATGCGTCATCTTCATCCTGATCAATGATCTACATCCAATATAAGTTTTAGTGGTTATCTATCGAATTTTAAGGTGAATCATGCAGGCTGATTTTTGGCACGACCGTTGGGAGCGTAATCAGATTGGCTTTCACCTGGAGCACGTGAATCCGTATTTAGAGCGTTATTGGCCAGACCTCGGCCTTGAGCCCGGTGCGCGCGTGCTGGTGCCGCTCTGTGGCAAAACCCTCGATTTAACATGGTTGGCGGCTCAGGGTTATGAGGTGTTGGGCGTTGAGCTGTCTGAGGCAGCGGTGCAGGCCTTTTTCAGCGAACATAATCTCAAGCCCAGGGTTAGCCAGCGGGGCGGCCTCAGTGTTTACGAGGCAGGGTCGGTGACTTTGCTGTGTGGTGATTTTTTTGCGTTGAGTGCTGAGGAGGTCGGGGACTGTTCAGGTGTTTACGACCGAGCCGCACTCATCGCTTTGCCCCCGCCTATGAGAGAGGACTACACGCGCCATTTGACGAGCCTCTTGCCAGTGGGTTGCCGGGGCCTGTTGATCACCCTCGATTACGATCAGAGCGAGATGAAAGGCCCGCCGTTTTCAGTGCCCGACCCGGAAGTTCAGCATCTGTTGACGGCGCATTGGTCAATCGAGACCCTTGAGCAACCGGACATTCTGGGTAAAAGCTGGAAGTTTTTGAAAGGTGGTGCGACCCGGTTGGTTGAGCGTGTGTACCGGCTGGAGAAAACGGCCTGACGCGCATCAAACTGACATGAAAAAGGGCGACCGAAGTCGCCCTTTAGGGTTCGTCGCCGGTGTTAGCCGCGGCGACGCAGTGCATCGATACGCTCTTCCAGCGGCGGGTGGCTCATGAACATACGGGCCAGCCCTTGTTTGATGCCGCCGTTGATACCAAAGGCCGCCAGGCTGTCCGGCATATGCACAGGCAGGCCTTGTTCGGAACGCAGGCGTTGCAGGGCACTGATCATGGCCGCCGTACCTGCAAGGTGAGCGCCAGCTTCGTCAGCACGGAATTCACGTTTGCGCGAGAACCACATCACGATGGCGCTGGCCAGGAAGCCCAAAACCAGTTCCGCGAAGATGGTCGCCACGTAGTAGGCAATGCCACGGCCTTCTTCGTTTTTAAAGATCACCTTGTCCACAAAGTTGCCGATGATGCGGGCGAAGAACATCACAAAGGTGTTCACCACCCCTTGCACCAGCGCCAGGGTCACCATGTCGCCGTTGGCGACGTGCCCGATTTCGTGAGCCAGAACCGCTTTTACTTCATCAGGTGAAAAGCGCTCCAGCAAACCTTGGCTGACAGCAACCAATGCATCGTTCTTGTTCCAGCCTGTTGCAAAGGCGTTGGCCTCATAAGCGGGAAAAATACCCACCTCCGGCATTTTTATCCCGGCTTCACGGGACAATTGCTCAACGGTTTGCATCAGCCATTGCTCATGGCGGGTACGGGGTTGAGTGATGACTTGGGTGCTGGTGCTCATCTTCGCCATCCATTTGGAAATGAACAGCGAGAACAGAGATCCTGCGAAACCAAAGACTGCACAGAAAACCAACAGCTGACTGAGGTTCAGATCAACCCCGTTGGCCGCCATGAACCCGTTGAAGCCAAACAGGCTCAGGGTGATGCTGGCAATCAGCACGACCGCCAGGTTAGTGGCCAAAAACAGCAAAATGCGCATCATGGTTGTAAGAATCTCCTCGTCTTAAGGTAGTGCCGCATGCGGGTATATAAGGTGCTGTTACAGGCTATTCAACCAAGTGACTATTTCAAACTGTGTCCTACAGGCTGATTCTAGTTGCAAGAAAGCCGTTTCCTAGTACGGATTGACTTTTTTAGAGGCGAAAATTCGGTTTCGGGTCAATAAATACAAGGCATGGCGGTTTTAGCGAGGTACGGGGAGGAGGACAGCAGTCGAGTGGATGTGGCGGATGAAGAATATTTCATACAAAACATGCTGTACGACATTTGATGTGTCGCACAGCATGTTGGGAAATTACTGACGATAAGTTTTCAGGAAATTACCGATTTTTCCGATCGCCTGCTCCAGGTCATCGACCCGTGGCAGCGTGACGACGCGGAAATGATCGGGCCACGGCCAGTTAAAAGCCGTGCCTTGCACCACCAGCAGTTTTTCCGAAAGCAGTAAGTCCAGGACGAACTTCTCATCGTTCAGGATCGGGCAGACTTTTGGGTCAATGCGCGGGAATGCGTACAAGGCTCCCATGGGCTTGACGCAACTGACGCCTGGAATGTCGTTGAGCAGCTCCCAGGTACGGTTGCGTTGCTCGAGCAAGCGGCCATTTGGCAGGACCAGATCGTTGATGCTCTGATAACCGCCCAGTGCTGTCTGGATCGCGTGCTGACTTGGTACGTTGGCACACAGGCGCATGTTGGCCAGCATGTCGATGCCTTCGATATAGCTCTGGGCATTGTGTTTGGGGCCGGAGATGGCGATCCAGCCGGAACGGAAACCCGCTACGCGATAGGATTTGGACAAACCGTTGAAGGTCAGGCACAGCACATCAGGGGCCAGCGATGCGGTGCAAATGTGCACGGCATCGTCGTACAGGATCTTGTCGTAGATCTCATCGGAGAACACGACGAGGTTGTGCTGGCGTGCGATTTCCAACATGCCTTGCAACACTTCCCTGGAATATACCGCGCCCGTCGGGTTGTTCGGGTTGATGATGACCATGGCCTTTGTGTTCGGCGTGATCTTGGCCTTGATATCGGCCAGGTCCGGGAACCAGTTGGCCTGTTCATCGCACAGGTAGTGCACAGGATGGCCGCCTGCCAGTGTTACCGCAGCGGTCCACAGCGGGTAGTCAGGGGCCGGGACCAGCACCTCATCACCGTTGTTGAGCAGCGCTTGCAGCGACATCACGATCAGCTCGGACACACCGTTGCCCAAGTAGATGTCTTCGATACCGACGCCTTCTACCTGTTTTTGCTGGTAATACTGCATCACCGCCTTGCGTGCGCTGAACAAACCTTTGGAATCGCTATAGCCCTGAGCGGTGGGCAGGTTGCGGATCACGTCCTGGAGGATTTCATCCGGGGCTTCAAAACCAAATGGCGCCGGGTTGCCGATATTCAGCTTGAGGATGCGATGGCCTTCCTCTTCCAGGCGTTTGGCGTGCTTGAGCACTGGGCCGCGAATGTCATAACAGACGTTGGCGAGCTTGTTTGATTTGCTGACCTGCATGGCGATGTGATCCCGAAAATGAACGATCCAGTCAGAGGTGATGCCTGACTGGGAAATTCTGTGTCTTCACACAGCGGCAATCCGCGTTGCTTCAACAATCCGTTTGAATGCAGATAACGCGGGTGCCAGACTGGCGTTTAACGAGGCGCAATCATACGTGCCACCCGACCCCTGGAAAAGCCACTGGTCGGGGGTTTTTCAGTGACAGGGGGATAACCATGCAGAAGTTGGAAAAAACGCTGGACGAGTGGAAGGCTATGCTCGATCCGGAGCAATACAACGTATGCCGTCTCAAAGGCACCGAGCGGCCATTCTCAGGCAAGTACAACGCCACCAAAACAGAGGGTGTTTATCACTGCATCTGCTGCCATGCGCCTTTGTTCGATGCTAAAGCCAAGTTTGATTCGGGGTGCGGCTGGCCGAGTTTCTATGAGCCGATTGGCGAGAGCGCAATGGTCGAGATCCGTGACGTGAGCCACGGGATGATTCGCACCGAAGTGGTGTGCGCCACGTGCGACGCGCATTTGGGGCATGTATTTCCCGACGGCCCACCGCCAACAGGCCTGCGCTACTGCATCAACTCGGTGTGTCTGGATCTCGTACCGCGCGACTGAACATCACTTTTCGAGGCTCCGTCATGACCGATAACGTGTTGAATATCCCTTGCACTACGCTGACGGGTGAAACAAAAACCTTGGCCGACTTCAACGGCAAAGCGCTGCTGGTGGTCAATACCGCCAGCAACTGCGGGTTTACGCCTCAATACAAGGGCCTTGAGGCCCTGTGGCAGCAGTACAAGGATCGCGGGCTGGTGGTTCTCGGGTTTCCTTGCAACCAGTTCGGGCAACAGGAGCCGGGGGACGAGGCGGCCATTTCGCAGTTTTGCGAGATCAATTTCGGGGTGAGTTTCCCGCTGTTCAAAAAAATTGAGGTCAATGGTGCCCAGGCACACCCGTTGTTCAAGGCGCTTAAAAAGCGCGCACCGGGGTTGCTGGGCTCGACAGCGATCAAGTGGAACTTCACCAAGTTCCTGATCAGCGCCGACGGTCAGACCATCAAACGTTATGCCCCGCCGACCAAACCCAACGCGTTAAAACCCGACATAGAAGCGCTGCTGGGCTAAGCGCTGCTTCACGTCCGACCAACTTCTCAGGGCTTCAAGGGCACCCAGGTGTCCAGCAGCGCCTCAAGCTCTTCGCGGCGGAAGGGTTTGGCCAAGTAGTCGTTCATGCCCGCTGCCCGGCAACGCTCGCGCTCTTCGGGCATGGCATTGGCGGTCAGGGCCACAATCGGCAGGTCCGGCCAGCGCTCACTTTGGCGGATCTGCCGGCTGGCTTCGTAACCATCCATGACCGGCATGTTGCAATCCATCAGCACCAGGTCGAAGTCGTGTTGTTCCAGCTGATTCAGGGCTTCGCCACCGTGTGCGGCGACCACCACATCGCATCCCAACTTGCTCAACATGCCTTTGGCCACCAACTGGTTGACGGGGTTATCTTCGACCAGCAGGATTCGCGCGCGATGTTCGGTTGGCTGACTGCTGACAGGCACGCGCAAGGCTTCGTCATCGTCTTTTTGCAGCAGGTGCAGCAGGCTTTGATAGAGCGCTTTGCGCGACAGTGGACGGGCCTTTTGTTGCAAGGGCGCGAGGGCATTCACCTGATCGCCGGGCATGAAGTTGCCATAGGCCGTGACCAGCAAAATCGGCGCACTGATAGCGGGGCGCAAACCAAACAGGCATTCCGGGCAATCGGTGATCAACAAGTCAGGGTCAACGCCTGCCAGTGAATCGTCGATGGAAAAGCGCCGGTAGTTCAAGCCCCAGGTCGGTAACAGGTTGCCAAGCAGCTCAGACAAGCCGCTGCTGGCAGTGGTGACGGCAATGACCTTGCCCTGCAATGGCGTGGGCGAAATGGCCGGCGTGTGGCAGGGCAGCGGCAGGTCGGCGCAGAACTGGCTGCCAAAACCGACTTCTGAGCTGATGGTCAGACGTCCTTGCATGACCTCGCACAGGCTGTTGGTCAATGCCAAGCCCAATCCGGTGCCGCCGAATTGCCGGGTAATACCCGCGCCAGCCTGGGTAAAGGGTTTGAAAATTCTGGCCTGGGCTTCTTGGGCAATGCCAATGCCGGTGTCGCAGACCTCGATGCGCACTCGGTCGTTTTGTGCCTGCAGGCGTACATCTACACGACCAAAGCGGGTGAACTTCAACGCGTTGGACAGCAAATTGCTGACGATCTGCCGCACCCGCGTCGGGTCGCCGATCACCAGTGCCGGGAAGTGCGGGTCAATCAGGCAAGTCAGTTCGACGCTGGGAGCAGCGTTCTGGGACAGCAAGCTGGCGGTGTCTTCAACCAGCGCACCGAGGTCAAACGCAATGTGTTCGAGCTCCAATTGCCCGGCATCGAATTTCGACAGGTCGAGAATGTCATTGAGCAGTTCGACCAGCACTTTGCCTGAATCGTGGGCGATTGACAGTTGCTGGTGCTGCTCGGCATTCAACGGGCTGTCCAGGCTCAAGGCCAGCATGCCCAGCAGGCCATTGAGCGGGGTGCGTATTTCGTGGCTCATGTTGGCGAGAAACGCCGAGCGCGCCTGGGCCATCTCCAGCGCCGTGCTGCGAGCGGTTTCGAGCTCTTCATTGGACTGCGTCAGGCGCGCGTTGATCGCCTTGAGCTCCTGGGTGCGGGCCGACACGATGTGTTCCAGTTGCGCCAGGTACTCGGTCAAGCGGTTCTCGGCGCTGCGCCGGTGTTCGATTTCTCGCACCAGGGCGTCAAATTGCTGGTTGGCCACGTTGACCAGCACCCCGATCTCGTCGTCCTCATGGCCGGGCGGGCAATCAATACGCGATTGTGTGGGATCGCCGGGTTTGCTGTTACTCAGGTCGCGAATCACCCGTACCAGAGGCTTGGTCAGCATCACGTAAAACAACCCGAGCAGCAGCCCGGACAAAATCAGGCTGCGGGCAAAGCCGGTGAGCAGGGTCACTTCTGCACGGTGCAAGAAACGACTGCCAAACGGGTAAGTGTCCACCTCTAGGTGCAGCACGCCCACACTTTGCTCGGGCAGATGATTGAAGTAGAGCCGGTCATCGAATGAGCGATTGGCGCCGAACAAAAAGTCACTCAACGTGCGGTAGCGGCCGTCTTCGGGCTGATCGTGCACCGAGGCCAGCATCGATTTGTCGTTATCAATCAACTGCGCGCCAATGATGGCGGGTGAGCGCAGGAGCCCCAGCGCGAGCTCTTGCGCCAGTTCAGAGTCGAGGTTGTAGGCAATCCGTGAGGCCGGGTTATGGCTGATCTCAAGCAAGGATTGGATTTCACGATTGATGGCAGCGTTTTCGCTGGCATAATCGATGCCAATTTGTAGCAGGCTGAGCAGCGTCCCCAGTACAAAGCCGACCAGCACTGTCAGCCGCGCCTGTTTGAAAGACAGGCGGTGGGTGAGTTTTATATCCATAGGGTGCTGCACCTGTTTCCATTCCTTTCGCCGGACCAGAGATTAACAGGTTAGCCGACACGCGGTGCCGGGATCATCCTGCTGGCTCGTATCGGTTACTTCGGGAATGGATATCCAGGCCGTTCCATCAATGCGCAATCTGTGTATCAGTCTGAGGAGATGTTGTGGATTCTAAACTGAATGCCTTTCTGGAGCGTGCCGACGCTGTGCTTGCGCGTATTGAGCCCTTGTTGCCAGCGATTCGTGAGCCTGTGGACTGGGAGCATGCCCTTGCCGCACGCTGGCAGCGAGAAGGACGTGCAGGGTATTTGCTGGCGCTGGACGTCAGCCTTGAAATGCGCCTGAGCGACTTGATCGGCATTGATAAACAGCGCGATCAGTTGGGGCGCAATACCAAACAATTCCTTGACGGTTTACCGGCGAACCACGCATTGCTGTGGGGCTCGCGTGGTACGGGCAAATCCTCGCTGATCCGCGCGCTGCTGGCCGAATACGCCTCACGAGGGTTGCGCCTGATTGAAATCGAGCGCGATCATCTGGCGGATCTTCCGCGGGTAGTTGAAGCGCTACAGGGGCTGGAACAGCGCTTTGTACTGTTTTGTGATGACTTGTCGTTTGAGGCGGGCGAGGGCGATTACCGCGTGCTGAAAAGTGTGCTGGACGGCTCGCTGGAGCAGGCGCCAGAAAACGTCCTGTTGTACGCCACTTCCAACCGTCGGCATTTAGTGCCGGAGAACGAAAGCGATAACGAACACTGGAAACGTGTGGACGGAGAACTGCATCCCAGCGAGGCAGTCGAGGACAAAATTGCGTTGTCTGACCGCTTTGGTCTGTGGCTGTCGTTTTATCCGTTCACACAAGAACATTTCTTGAGCGTGGTTGAGCACTGGATCGGCGTATTGGCGACCAAAGCCGGTCTGCAGTGGCAACGTGATGAAGCGCTGGATATTTTGGCAGTGCGTTGGGCGACCGGGCGCGGCAACCGTAATGGTCGTTGCGCCTATCAGTTCGCGCGCTACTGGGTCGGATTGAAATTGCTGGAGCAAACCAATGATTGATTTGAACGCCACAGGCGCAGGCCTGGACGGTTACACCTTGTTAAAGGCGCAGTTGGAATCTCTGCTGGCCGATGAACGTGACTTTATTGCCAACGCCTCGCAGTTTTCGGCGTTTTTGTTTCATCAACTGGACGACCTCAACTGGGCCGGCTTTTACCTCAATCGCAATGAAGAGCTGGTGCTTGGGCCATTTCAGGGCCAGATCGCCTGTGTCCGCATCCCGTTTGGACGGGGCGTCTGCGGTGCAGCCGCTGCCACCCGTCAGACTCAGCGGGTTGACGATGTGCATGCGTTCCCTGGCCACATCGCCTGCGACAGCGCGTCGAACAGTGAGCTGGTGGTGCCTTTGGTCAAGGACGGTCGCTTGATTGGCGTGCTGGACCTGGACAGTCCACGTATTGGCCGTTTCACCGAGCAGGATCAACACGGCATTGAAGCGCTGGCGGCGATCTTTTTGCGTTTAAGTGACTGCTAAGCCGCAAGCCCGGCCTTGCGCAACAGGGCATCGATATCCACGTCGTCAATTTGCTCAGGCTCAAGAAAGCGCCGGGCGTATTGCATAAAAATCTGTTCGTGCATAAACAACGCAAACAGTTGCGGGTCGATATGAGCGTCGTGGCACATGGCTGCCATGATGCTCAGCGCTTCGCTCAATGTTTTGCCCTTTTTGTAGGGGCGGTCCGAAGCGGTTAATGCCTCAAAGATATCGGCAATCGCCATCATCCTCGCTGCCAGACTCATTTCTTCGCGCTTAAGCCGTTTCGGATAACCGGTGCCGTCCATTTTTTCGTGATGGCCGCCCGCGATTTCAGCGATATTGCCCAAATAGCTCGGGAAAGGCAGGTGCTTGAGCATGAGAATGGTCTGCACGATGTGGTTGTTGATGATGTAGCGCTCTTCGCGGGTCAGCGTGCCACGGGTTGTACTCAGGTTGTACAGCTCGCCACGATTGAATTTGTAGGGAGGAACGTCCAGTTGAAAACCCCAGATATTGTCAGGTTCAATCCGTTCCGATTCGTTGCGCTCAAACAGGTGTTCCGGTTTGTCGGCCAACAAACGTTCGGTGACGGGCAAAGGGTGTTCCTCACGCGTTGCTTGACGCTTGTTTTCCTCCCATGACACCCCTAAACGATCATCCAGCGTGCGCGTCCAGGTGCGCAGGGCAATGGTTTGCAGGCGTTGCAGATCGGCCTCGGCCATGGCCTCGCCCCCCATGTTGCAATGTGCGACGAAGGCAAAATCGTCATCCAGGGCGGTCAGGGCTGCTTCAAGGATCTGCGTCAATTGCTGATCGTTTCCGCCCAACGCCCGGCCTTGCCAATAACTGACCCATGCATCGCGCTTGAGTACTTCAAAACGGGTGCGTATCTCATGAATGCGGTCGTACAGCGTTTCAAGTTTGGTGGCTTTGTCTACAACGTACTCGGGAGTCGTGACTTTGCCGCAGTCATGCAGCCAGGACGCGATGTGCAGCGCCTCCCATTCTTCGTCGGTGGGGCTGTAGTCCTCAAATTCAGGTGCCTGGCTGGCAGACGCGGCTTCAGCCAACATCAGGGTCAGGGCCGGTACGCGTTGGCAGTGGCTGCCGGTATAGGGGCTTTTGGCGTCGATGGCGCCTGCCAGCAATTGAATGAATGCATCCAGCAGTTGCTTTTGCCGCTCCTGTAAACGCTGACTTTCGATGGACACGGCCGCCGCGCCGGACACGGCCTGGATGAAGGCGATCCGGTCGGCGCGCAGGTGCTCCCGGTCTTCATTGGAGCCACTGTTGTTAAGCAGCAATACCAGAATGCCGACGGTTTCGCCGTGACGGTTGTGCAGGCGAATGCCAAGTAAGTGTGCGCTGTGGGTGTCGAGTGCTTGCAAGACGGGTCGCAGGTCGCCTGACTGCTCAAGGTTGAGCGTGCACACCACGCTGTCGCTGCCTTGGCGCAGTGTGCGCAGCCACTGGGGATAGTCGCGCGCATCCGCATGTATAGGCGAACGCTGCACAATGCCTAAGTCTTGGGCCTGATCACCAATGATCAAGTCTTTGAGGGCAAACTCAGGGCCATCGTTGTCGGTCAGGTAAATCAGCCCGGCTTGAGCCTGAGCGATTTTCATGGTCTCCAGCACCACCGATTGCAGTAACGGCTCAAAGCGGGTGTGGGCCGACAAGCTGGCCGTGATTTCAAAAAAGCTGGCCAGGGTTTCTTTCATTCGACGCATGGATGACGCGAGTTGGTCAATCTCGAGCACGGGTGAATGAGGGCTCGCAGGGTAATCAAAGTCAAAACGGCGTATGGCTTCGGCCTCTTGCACCAACCTGCGCAGCGGTTTAACCAGTAACCGGGAAATCAGCCAACCCACGGGCAGGCATAGCAGCACAATACCCAGTGTGACCAAGGCGCCCTGCCATCGCATCCGGTATGCATCGGCGAGCAGTTCATCCTTCGGGACCATCAGGGCCAAGTGCAGGCCGTTGAGCGCGCCATCGCTAAGTCCGGCCCTCGACACGATCCACTGACGCTGGTCTGCCGTCAGCTCAGCGGTGTTCTCGGTAGAGCGAGTGATCAATGCGCCCAAGGCCGGACTGAGTTGCTCCACTTTCGGCAACTGAGAGGATTCTGGAGCCGCGACCAATTTTGAATAGTCAGGGTAAGCGATTGCATTGTTGTCCTGATCGAACAAGGCTATTTCTGTGTGCGGCGTGACTTTGTGTCTGGCAAGCGTGGCGGACAATTGCGACAGGGTCAGATCGGCGCCCATAACGACTTTCGCAGAACCGCGGCCGGACAGGGTGGTGCCAACCTCACGGGTGGAAAAAAACAGATAGGGGCTGGTCGTTATTTCGTTGTTAATACCCCGGGCGGGGATAAACCAGCTGCGCTGGCGTGGGTCGTAGGTTTCATTGGGGTTGTCGCGCTGGCCCGCCAATGACAAGGATTCATCATAGAAAAAGTGTCGGGACAGCGGCTTAATCTGGTCTGAGCGTTGAATGCTCCAAGCTTCGTAAGCAGCTGATTGTGGGGCAGACAAACGGTCTTTAGCCGCTTGTGTCCGCAGCGGACGAACCAGAAAAAAATTCCCCTGCGCATCCCCCACATACAGCGCCGCCAGGGCAGGATTGTCCTTGAGCGTCTGGACAAATGGCTCCAATAAGGCCATCCGGTCTTCGGCTCGCTCAATGCCTGTATTGGCATTGAGCGAAAGCAGCCTCAGCGCATGACGAATCGGTTGATAGGTGTGCTGTAAATCTTGCTGAACATCCTGTTCGATCTGGTGGAACAACTGTTGGCTGCTGTTAAGAATAATTCGCGTTGTTTGCAAGTAATTGAAAATACCCAGCGCTACACCGAGCACTATCAACAGCAACGTAAACATCACACTGATGTGCACATGCAGCGGAAACTGACGCTTGCTGGCCGGCGCAGTCATGGGCATTAAGGAGTCTCCGCTGTGAACAAGCTTCAGGTCGCCTTAAGCATAGTAGGGCCGAATAACCTGCGCTTTTTTTGTGTTCACAGCGGGAAGGGGGTAATCAGTGGTTCAGTTTCTCAAGTTCAGTCAGCAGTGTTTGCTCCATTGATGCCATGGCATCAATTACCTGCTTGCAGCAGTGATGCACGGTACTGAGATCGGCCTTCTCAAGGGCCTCGCATTGCGCTATCAAGAGGTGTGCACTGACAATTCGGGCTGCGCCTTTAATGCGATGTGCCAACTCTGAAAAAGGTGCCAGTCCGTCTTTTGTCGTCAGTTTTTGAAGCTCTTCAAGGTCGATGCGGTTACTGCGCAGGATCTCTTCAAGCAAGCGTTTGACGCGAACCGGATCAGAACCGGAAAGGGCATAAAGACTTTCGATATTAAAGGCGACTTCGCTCGAAGCGGGCTTGAGTTCGTTCAAGCGCTTACTTAACAACGTGAGGCTTATGGGTTTGAACATGCAGTCGTCCATGCCTGCCTCCTGGCAGTTGAGGCGTTCTTCGGGCTGCGCATTTGCGGTAAATCCTAAAATCACGCAAGGCGTGCGTTGTTCGGCGTGCTCGAGATGGCGAATGGCCCGAGTCAAGTCATAACCGTTCATCACAGGCATATTGCAGTCCGCAATAACCACATCAAATACGCCCTGTTTCCAGAGCTCTAACCCTGCAGCGCCGTGCTGCGCGGTCGTAAACATATGCCCCAGAAACCCCAGTTGCTGACACATCAGCAGGCGATTGGCCGGGTGATCATCGACTACCAGTACATTTAGCGGACGGGTGCTCTGTGCGACTTCCGGCTCTTTTTCCGCCTGTTCCAGGCAGGGCGTAAGGGAGGGAAGTTTCAGGGTGATATTCACTTGCGTCCCCACAGTGGGCTGACTGCTAAGTGTCAGCGTGCCGCCCATCATTTCGCACAGGCTTCTGCAGATGACCAAACCCAACCCTGCGCCGCCCAACGCCAGTTGCCCGGAGTTTTCAACTTGTGAGAAGGGGCGGAATAGCCGGGCCTGATCGGCTTCATTTATACCAATGCCGGTGTCCTGCACGCTGAGTTGAAGCTCCACCTGGTCCGGGACCTCGGTGGGGCGCACATCCATTTGCAGCGTGACCTGCCCCCGTTCAGTGAATTTGATGGCATTGCTGATCAGGTTGGTCAGGATTTGTTTGAAACGCAGCGGGTCGATCAGTACATCCGGGGCTTCATGCTCAGGAGTGAACTTAAGGGCCAGGGTCAGTTTCTTTTGGCGTGCCAGACCGTCAAACACCCGAATGACTGCGTTGGCCAGTTCACGCAGGTTGACACGTTCTGCAGACAAATTCAGTCGGCCGGATTCGATGCGGGCGATATCAAGGATGTCGCCGATCAACTCCAGCAGGTCTTTGGCCGAGTTATATGCCACTTCGATGGAAGGCCGGTCCAATTGCCCCTTGTCGGCGCGTTTTAACGTCAGTTCCAACAGGCCGATGACAGCGTTCATCGGCGTACGGATTTCATGGCTCATGGTTGCCAGAAAGGTGCTTTTGGCACGGTTGGCCTCATCTGCACGCTCTTTGGCAGCACGCAGTTCGTCCATCAGTTGACGACGATCACTGATGTCAATCCAGCCCCCGATAATGCCTTGAACTTCGCCCAGAGAATCCCGGTAAGGGAGAATCCAGTGATAGATCGTGATGGCCTGATCGCCCAAGTGCAGTTGACGGTCCATGATCAATGGAGTGCCTTCGCGTATGACGCGCAGGTAGTCCGCCTGGAAGTCGTGTGCTTCGTGTTCATTGCTAATGGCACGCCGGGACTTGATGACTGTCTTGCCGATTACATCCTCGCGTTTGGCTGCAAAGGCTTTCAGGTAACTGTCGTTGCAGGTTTTCAGTACGCCTTCACGGTCACGTACGTAAATGGGATGGGGGGTCTCATTGACCAGTGCGCGCATGAACTCGAATTGGTCGTTTAGCGCGCGCTCCGCCCGTTTGCGATGCTGGATCTGACGGCGCATGTAGGCATTCCAGAGCAGCGACAGTAGCAGCAGCAGCGTGGTACCGATGATGACTTGGTAAATCAGGCGATGATAATTGCGCCAGTAGCTGTCAGAAGCTGGGACATAGCCCCGCCAGCGACTGTTGATAATCCCCAGTTCATCGGGAGCAATGCTGAGCAGGGCTTTATCGAGGATGGTGCTCAATTCGCTGGCATCACGGGCGGTCGCCAACGCGAAAGTGGCGGGTTGGGTTCCGATCGTGGCGCTGATTTGTAAACGGTCCTGAAAAAGCTGGGAAGCCAGCAGGTAGTTGGCAATGACCAACGTATTGACCGCCCCCTCGACTTTTCCTTTTGCCAATAGCTGTGTGGCCTGATAAATGTCGTCGGTTTCAACCAGGGTAATGTCGGGGAATTCTTTTTTCAGGTAATGGGTCAGTGGATTGCCCAACGTCAGTGCAAGACGCTTACCGGCTAATTGTTCAAGATTTGAGGGGTGGTCATGGCCTTTTTCAGTCAGTAGAACAAAAGAGTTTTCGAGGTAGGGGCGGCTGAAGTGGAGCTGGCTCTCCCGGGACAACGAAGGGCTGATCGCTGAAATGATGTCGGTTTCGTGACGCTGGATCATGTCGATCATGTTGCCCAGACTGCGGGTTCGCTGGATCTCGAAACGTAATCCGGTACGCAGTCGAATCATTTCAAGCAGGTCTGCGGTAATGCCCCGAAAATTACCTTCGGCATCGAAAAAGCTGAGTGGGGCCAGGGTTTCGTTGACCACGACCTTGACCGTGGGGTGTTTGGCCAGCCAGCGCTCTTCCCGCTCGGTCAGTTGAAGTTTTTGGTCGGAGAGCAGGATATCGCTACCTGCGCTCCAACGCTTGGCGATGCTTTCACGTTCGCTGTTGGGGATGGCCGCCAGGGTGGTATTGAGAATGTTGAGCAGCATGGGGTTGTCGCGGTGCACGGCGAAGCTGAAACCATACGCTTCATGCTTGCTGAAATTGGCCATTTTGATGTTTTTCAAATAGCCCTTGTTGATCATGTAGTGCGTTGAAATTGTATCGCCAAGAAAGACATCGGCCTGATCGAAGGCTACCGCATTTATTGCATTCTGATAGGACGGGTAGGACTGGATAATTGCCTTGGGATACAGCTTTTTGACATCCTCCAGTGGCAAATAGTGGTACACCATGCTCAGGCGCAGGCCTTGCAGACCTTGGGTCAGCGAGCGATTTTCCCCTTCGCGGCTTACCAGTACAGGCTGGTCAACCGCGTAGGGAATGGACAGGACCAGGTCGGGGTTCGCTGCTTCATAGCCATTGGAGGTACCGAGCATATCGATGGTGCCTTCCACGAGTGCCTGAATCGCCTGGTCTCGTGAAGTAAAGCGTTGAACCCGGATGGACACGTTGAGAGCCTGAGACAAAAGCCCCGTGTAATCGGCGGTAAACCCTTCGTAGTCCTGACCACTGGTGGTCATGTCAAAAGGCGGGTAGTCCGGAGACGAAATACCCACCCGTAATATGCGCTTTTCCTGCAACCAGGTACGTTGATGCTTATCGAGAGGCGCTTCCTGATAATAGATGCCCGAGCGGCTTAGCAATGAATAGTTGTCACGGCCGGTGGCATGGGCCAATACCGGGTAGCACAGGATGAAACCTGCGATCAGTGATAGGAAGTGTATTAGGCTCTGTACGTAAACCCAAGAAATACGATTTTCTGTAAAATACACCGCCATTAAAGCCAGGAGGCCAAGATGGC
>NZ_NQKI01000004.1 GCF_002269125.1 Pseudomonas lundensis
GCCATCTTGGCCTCCTGGCTTTAATGGCGGTGTATTTTACAGAAAATCGTATTTCTTGGGTTTACGTACAGAGCCTAGCTTCGCTAAACTAGATTGCGTAGCAGGAAGCTTTATATTCTTGTCGATCTGAGCTAGGGCAGCGATAATTGCCGCAGTCACTAACTCAAAGTCTTCTGAGTTTTTTGCATCAAAAGCCGACATAATAATTACTTCACCCTAAGAGAGGCGATCACCCCATCAGCTTCTGCAATAGCCTTCTCAAACTGCTCTTTACCATAGAAGAACCGTGAATCATTAAGCATATCCATGTTGTGATCTCTCACAGCTTTCCATCCAGGAATATGTTCATCCGTGATCACAGCATTCCTGCATTGATTTGGGTTGCACCGCAGTTGACCGATACATGGAATATCTTTAGCGCCGCCCGGGTCAGATTTTCTGCCAGTGCAGTAGCCAAGTGCGGTATTGGCGAAGACGGCATCGGTCAACCTGCCAAGCTCGTCCATAATCTCCAACTTGGTATAACCAGCGCCTATCATCCCCTCGAAATAATCCTGCCTTCTCTGATTAAAGTCATGAGCGCCGCCACCAGAGATAACCGAGTCAGGGGAAAAAATCTGCTCGACCTTATCCTTCTTGAATTCCGACAAAAAGAAGCCCGCCATCCCAGACTGAAGTAACGCAGCACTATTGCCATAAGCCATGGTAGCCTCAGGAGGCAAATTTAGCGCCTGATCATACACATGCTTCAACTGATAACTGATATACGGCATACCCAGCTTCGCCTTGATCATTTGTCGAGTAAGAGAATGTTTGTATTGATGTGAGTTGAATACCCAGTCATTGAAGGTTCCATTACCATCGATCTTACAAAAATATTTTTTCATAGCGACATGAAAACCGGAGTAGGAGTACCCTTGCTTCCCATCCACCCCATTTTCCATATCAGTACCTGTCATCAAATTATTCTGTGAGAAAAGATAACTGCTAGCTTTGATCGGAGCTAGTGCCTCTAATGCCTCAACCGCATCCATAACGGCATCAATAGCCACCCACATTTCATCACTCAAGTCCGCAGCCGACTTCGTTTTAAACACCTTACCAGTGACGACATTGTAACCATCAACCTTGCTCCGGCAGCCTATCATCAAGCTAGCGAGCTCAGAAAAACGGCCACCAATATACAGCCCAACAACACACTGAGAGGCCATATTAACTTCGCTCAAATAATCCGCAATTTCACCAATTGACGCTCCCTTACGCATCAACCTTCTTTCGACATGAGATTTTCGACGACCACCCGCGCCAGCAACCCGATAAGCTACATACTCCGAAAATAAGTATTTCATATCGTGATTCGCGATTGCGTTACTCGGCGCGTACTCATACTCATCTTCATTTAAAATCGGCAATCCCATTCGACGCAAAAAATCCTTCACTCGCGCCAACGATGAGTAACTAGCTTCGGCAAATTGCTCATCAGTTAGCCATCGCACCTCCTTCCCTTTTACCACATCCGCAGATACGAGTTCTTGCCTTGGTTTTGACAAAAGCCCTTTCAGAAAAAGGTTTGTTTTGGCATCAAACTTCATATCTTGGCCAATAATTTGACCCGCAGCAGCGCTGAACACCAAATTCAAAATTGGTTTGAGCTCATGCCGATTTCCAGCATAATTTCTGAGGGCAGCTTCAATATCCGCCTCGGTGATATCACCCAAAGAAATATCCAGTGCAAAAATATCAGTAACCGCTAACAGCTTCTCCAATAACCTGAGAATAACTTTTGCTCTAGGAACAATAGTTTGCGCCTTGAGATTTTTTTTGCTACCAAACCAAGTAGGAATCTTCGTGTAATAAAGAAAGATCGTCTGCAATTCGCTAACAATCCTAGGACTGACTTTACGCTCAGCCCAATTTATCCTCAGTCGAGTCGGATCAATAGAGCGTGCTCGCACCTTGACATCCGCTAGAAAACTCCAGACAGATTCCCCCACCAATGAAACAGACGAAATCCTAATCTTTGCAGCTAGCTCACAACAACCACCTTTCCTAGCCTCTTCGAGTAAAAATTCAATTTCAGACTTGTTCATATTTGCCTCTTACCAGAAAAGGATCCACGTAGACCTCAAGATTTCGAGACTGCTGATTCGCCTTACTTAGAACCGAATGCGAGAAATCACTGTTCTCACCTAAAATACCGTCAAGAACACTCAGATTCTGGATAAGGACGGCGCGATGCGTTGTAGCCCCCGCACCATTCTCAAGTGAGAATTTGTACCCACGTCGCATCGCAAGCAGCCTCGGCAGATGCTCCTCCAGTATTACTACCTTTGAACATCTCAAGCACATATTGAAATTTGTGCACGCCTGCCCCTCTATCCACCCTGTTGCCTTCTTTACTCGAGCTGGTGGGTTATATACATCTAGGCACAACGCTGTCGCGGTGGTAAAAATGATTGATGGATCATTGGTCTTTCCCACCGCAATTTGTTTAGGCTGCCTTACTTGATCTTCCCTATTCTTTCGAATATTGGAAAGACACTTATGAATTTCGCGCCTCGCTTTTGGAGCAAAATTATGCTTATCAATATATCGCATGGTTGTAATGACATCACTGTGGCCAAGAATCGCTTGAATCACAGAGATATCGACACCAGCACTCATAAGCTTCGACACCAATGATGGGCGCAGCCGAGATATATTAATCTCTAGCAAGTCTCCGCGATCATCTCGCAAGTCATACTTTTCAACCATGTATCGACACCAGTCGTGCATACATTTATTTGGCTGCAGTAAATTTCTGACTTGCCCCGCTGCACGCCCGTATGTGGGCATATAGATGAAGAGGTAATCCTCTTCGCTTTCCGTCAGCTCAGACCGGATCGGTCTTGTGATGTCGAGAACTCGGATCCATATTTTTTCAATATTACTAGACTGCTTTTCTTCCAGAGGCATAACATCTTTTGTTTCCGCACTAACCTTCTCCAAATGCGCTGTCAGGAGTCCCTCGTGAAGGTCAGTATCACCTTGACCTCTCTGCTTCCAATAATAAATGCACGGCTTACCGGTCAGTGGATGAGACTTAATGTAATCATTTGTCTTGAGCGATTGGGCAGGAGTTGCATTCAGCCCTGTCCACGTAACTAGCTTGAACATGAATGGTATAATGACAAAGGCATCAATTCCCAAAATCACTCCCCACCGAAGGAATAAAACTCTTATACCGCCGTGCTTTTTTGCAGCGAAATAAAATTTCTTTTGAGCATTGCTCATTGTTTTAGAATGGACGAATGCTTTACAGCCTAGCTTATTCTCAAACCACCACTTCAAGTTATCCTCATCATCGCTCCAGCCAGGCGCAAAACGAGTACCGATAAATTCAGGTGGCACTCCTTTGCCTGACGGAACGTACCCTGCCATTAAATTGCTTTCAACAAAGGCGATCTCATCATCAAGTGCCTTATCAAATTGCTGAAACTCATTATCCGAAAACGAGCTTCGCATGGCAGTTTCCCTGAAGGTGGGATCAAGAACCACATCCAGAAAACCTCGATAACCGTAAAACGAATTCACCACTGCATAAGAGAGCACCCCGCGTACAGCAGACAACACTGTAGCCCGATAGGATGAAGAATAGGGCTGAAAGTCCATATGGTTTTTGAGATGAACCAAAAAATATTGATCAAACTCATGGCCGACACGTATTATTTTCCCTGCAAACCTGGGATCAGAAGCAATAAAGTTCATCACCAGGCCCTTCGCCCCCCTATATGTCGATATCGTAGCTAGAACATTATACCTAGCAATGCTTGCATCAAAAATTGCAGCAACTTCAGCTAGAGGTGCCTCTGAAGTCGCCAAAGGCAAACTATGCTCAAATACTGAATAGCGCACAATTATTCCTTCTCTTTACTACGCGACAAGTAGGTAGACTCATAAATCTTCTTAGCTTCAAGATATCTCGGCTTTACATACCTTACTCCTAGCTCATCTACAAATAGCGCCGGAGAGACCCCGGCATAAACATTAGTTGTTGACAATTGCTCATGACCAAACTGCTCTTTGATAAGTATAAGCTTTTGGATATGATCGTCACCTAGCTCACCTGTTAAAAAGGTGAGAGCTGTACCATGCCTCAACCGGTGCGGGCTTACTGTTTTTGATTTAAAGCCAACTCTTCTGGCAGCATCCGCTATCAGCTTCTGGACACCTTTGATAGTCATCGGCTTGCCGAAAGTATTCAAAAAAGCAGGTTTAACACCTTTATAAGCAGCAAATCTGTATCGGGCGGAGCTATGGTATTTTTTAATCCTTGCGTAAACAGCGCGCGTGATTATCACCGTCCGCTCTTTAATTTCTCCCGCCTTCCCTTTACTTCCTCGTACCGTCAGGGGAAGGTACGCTAACTCAGCTGGTAAATTTTCCAGCTCATCTATGTCATCCTTAGTAACCCGAACCAACTCGGACACACGCAGCCCCAAGTCGTACAATGTATGAACAGCGCATCGTTGCGACTCCCAGTACATACCCCCAAGCAATTTACAAACTTGCTCATGAGTGACATACCTAGGTCTTTTCCGTTTCGGCTTCGGGGTATCTAGTTTCTTATTCTCGAAGCCGCTACTTTTTCTGACACGACCACCTTCGGACGAGGCTAGCCAGCCAAACATTCCGCTTATAATAGTTTCTCGCAACCTTACATAAGAGGTTTCGTACCCCTGCCCTTTGAGCAAGACTAAATATGTACTTATGACCGAGCGAGAAATACCACATAAAATATCATCTATGGAATAACCTAGATAAAGATCTAAACTTTTCAAGTAATTACAAAAACTTTTTAAGTGATCAGCATACAATAAAATTACTGGGAGAGCATGCTTATTAGTTTCAGACTTAGCTTTTAAGTACGCACTTGGCAACTCTGCAAGATCTCCATCTTTTGAAAATAGCACCGGACATAACTTTAACTTCCTTTTCGTTCTGACATTTACAACATTCATGCCGCGAACGATAAATACTGATCCGCACAATCGCAAGAAAAAAACCGCTTCGCTTTAGACCAATTTCTAGAACTTCGACCAACAGATATAACCAGCAATTTTAACTTAATTAATTAACTATATATTGCCAAACGCGATCACCTCACAACACCATGCCGAAACGATGGTGAACAAAGCAGGTTTTTTAACCGTATAAGTTGGAATGGCCCTGAAACTATCCAGTCGAATGGAGTATTGAGACTCGCATGACGCATTAGTGGTAACCCCCACATCACACATCCCCTGAGGCAGAAGGGAAAGAGCCAAGCGGCAGTGGGTGATGAGTATCGCTGGCTGCGATCTGGGCTTGGAATAAGTCGGCATACCATATACGTACCTTGGTGTCCTACCAAAGCGGTTCCGGCACCGGATCTTATTTCTGGCAGTGTTCGATTCTTTTGCGACGTGTAATGAGAACGAGGTGGGATACAGAGGAATGAACGCGGGGGCTAGAAGGTAGTAGCGAGAGCCGTATTGTGCATTTGGGGGCGGTGGTCAAAAAGGATGAAGTCGGTGCGTATCGCGCCTTTGATTTTGTCTTTCTCGAACGCCGCCAAGTCGATATCGGGGTTGGCCACAGCGTCAGACAAGGCCGCACGTGCTTGATGATCGGCGCCCTTGCTGTGCAAGAACTTGTGCGCCAGTTTTTCAAAGCCTTCAAAGCACAAATAGGCGCCGCCGACCATCAACAACGGCGTCACGGCCCACGGCGCAAACGCGCTGATCGCCAGCGCAGCGGGCACCAGAATCAGCTTGTTGCGAAACGAGCCCTTGGCGACTGCCCACACCACCGGCAATTCCCGTTCAGCCCGCACGCCGGAGACTTGCTGCGCGTTCAATGCCAGGTCATCGCCCAGCACCCCGGCGGTCTTTTTGGCGGCCATTTTTGTCATCAGCGCAACGTCATCGAGTACGGCGGCGATGTCGTCGAGCAACATCAGCAAACTGCTGCCTGCCATGGTGTCAGTCCCTTGTGAATTGAATGACGTCAAGCATAACGCGTGGCACCCCTCAAGCGGCAATCTTGAGCCGCTTGCAAGCCCGGTGCTACCATGCCCGACCGCCCCAGCAGGCAAGGAAATACGGGTTTATGAGCAGCATCCGCGAACGTAATAAAGAGCTGATTTTGCGCGCCGCCAGCGAAGAATTCGCTGACAAGGGTTTCGCCGCCAGCAAAACCAGCGACATCGCGGCCAAGGCAGGCGTGCCCAAGCCCAATGTGTATTACTACTTCAAATCCAAAGAAAACCTCTACCGCGAGGTCCTCGAAAGCATCATCGACCCTATTCTGCGGGCCTCGACCCCGTTCAATGCCGACGGTGAACCGAACGAAGTCCTGAGCAATTACATCCGCTCGAAGATCATGATCTCGCGCGACCTGCCGTTTGCCTCCAAGGTGTTCGCCAGCGAAATCATGCACGGCGCTCCGCACCTGAGTGAAAAACAGGTCGAGTTGCTCAATGCCCAGGCCAAACACAACATCGAATGCATCCAGATCTGGATCGACCGGGGCCAGATCGCCCCCATCGACCCGCACCACCTGATGTTCAGCATATGGGCCGCCACCCAGACTTACGCTGACTTCGACTGGCAGATTTCCGCCATCACCGGCAAAGCCAAACTCGACGACGGCGACTACGAGGCGGCGACCCGGACCATCATTCGCTTGGTGCTCAAAGGCTGTACGCCCGACTAATACCGCTCAGTCCTTAATGGCTGGCGCAGGCTGCGCCAGCCATTACACAACGCCGGTCAGACCACCACCCCTGCATCTGCCCGCAAGCCTTGCGCCTCGATGGCGCTGATCGCGCATTGCTCATCAATGTCCGATGTATCGCCGCTGATCCCCATCGCGCCAATTACCTGCCCGTGCTCGTCGCGTATCAACACGCCACCCGGCGCGGGCACAACATCACTTTTGCCCATGCCATTGAGTGCCGCAAAAAACGCTGGCCGCTGCTGCGCATCCAGCGCCAACAGGCGCGAACCTTTGCCCAGGGCGATTGCGCCCCAAGCTTTGCCAATGGCAATACTGGGGCGAAGCAGGCTCGCGCCGTCTTCACGTTGCAACGCCACCAGATGTCCACCGCCATCAAGCACCGCCACCGCCAGCGGCGCAGCCGCGATCTGACGCCCGGCCGCAAGGGCCTGGGTGGCCAGGTTTAACGCCAGTTTCAAAGTTAACGCACTCATGGTTGCCGTCCTTCGTCTTGTTATTGGAAAGCCTTTAGGGCGTCTTGGAAGACGTCTCGACAACACCAATAGAACACAATAAATATTCATCTTGTATACAATTATTTGGCGGCTTTCCCCTTAAAAATCTCTAAACCTGCCTAATACAAGGGTGTCGGTCTATCAACAATTGATTGAACAAAAGCCATTGACCTGCACCGGGGCGGATGAATACACTCAGCCCACAGCCACTTGTATACAATTACAAAACGTAAGAGGCACAAAGCAATGAGCAAAATGAGAGCAATCGAAGCCGCCGTTCTGGTGATGCGTCGCGAAGGTGTCGATACCGCATTCGGTATCCCGGGCGCCGCCATCAATCCGCTGTACTCGGCCCTGCAAAAGGTCGGCGGCATCGATCACGTACTTGCTCGCCACGTGGAAGGCGCCTCGCACATGGCCGAGGGTTACACCCGTACCAAGGCCGGCAATATCGGCGTGTGCATCGGCACATCAGGCCCTGCGGGCACTGACATGGTCACCGGTCTGTACAGCGCCTCGGCCGATTCGATCCCGATTTTGTGCATCACCGGTCAGGCCCCCCGCGCCCGTATGCACAAAGAAGATTTCCAGGCGGTCGACATCACCAGCATCGTCAAACCCGTGACCAAGTGGGCAACCACCGTGCTGGAACCGGGCCAGGTGCCATATGCCTTCCAGAAAGCCTTTTACGAAATGCGCTCCGGGCGCCCCGGCCCGGTGCTGATCGACCTGCCATTTGATGTACAAATGGCCGAGATCGAGTTCGACATCGACGCCTACGAACCGCTGCCACTGGCCAAGCCGAGCGCTACCCGCGTGCAGGTCGAAAAGGCGTTGGCCATGCTCGATCAGGCCGAGCGCCCGCTGTTGGTCAGCGGCGGCGGCGTCATCAATGCCGACGCCAGCGCACTGCTGGTGGAATTCGCTGAGCTGACCGGCATTCCGGTCATTCCGACCCTGATGGGCTGGGGCTCGATTGCTGACGATCACCCGCTGATGATGGGCATGGTCGGCTTGCAAACCTCGCACCGCTACGGCAACGCGACCCTGCTCAAATCCGACGTGGTGCTGGGCATCGGTAACCGTTGGGCCAACCGCCACACCGGTTCGGTCGAGGTCTACACCGAAGGCCGCCGCTTCATTCACGTGGACATCGAGCCGACGCAAATCGGGCGCGTCTTTACCCCGGATCTGGGCATTGTTTCCGACGCCGGTTTAGCCCTCAACGTGTTCCTTGAAGTAGCCCGCGAGTGGAAAGCCGCCGGCAAACTGAAAAACCGCAGCGCATGGCTGCAAGACTGCCAGCAACGCAAAGCCACCCTGCACCGCAAGACCCACTTCGACAACGTGCCGGTCAAGCCGCAGCGCGTGTATGAAGAGATGAACCAGGTATTTGGCAAAGACACTTGCTACGTCAGCACCATCGGTTTGTCGCAGATTGCCGGTGCGCAATTCCTGCACGTCTACAAGCCGCGCCACTGGATCAACTGCGGTCAGGCTGGCCCGCTCGGCTGGACCATTCCGGCTGCGCTGGGCGTGGTCAAGGCTGACCCGAACCGCAACGTCGTGGCGCTCTCCGGCGACTATGACTTCCAGTTCATGATCGAAGAGCTGGCCGTGGGCGCGCAGTTCAACCTGCCTTACATCCACGTAGTCGTGAACAACTCGTACCTGGGCTTGATCCGTCAGGCACAGCGCGGCTTTGAAATGGATTACTGCGTGCAGCTGTCGTTCGACAACCTCAATGCACCGGAACTGAACGGTTATGGCGTTGACCATGTGGCCGTGGCCGAAGGTTTGGGCTGCAAGGCGCTGCGTGTGTTCGAGCCGGGCCAGATCCAGCCGGCGCTGCGCCAGGCGCAAGAAATGATCAAAGAGTTCCGCGTACCGGTGGTGGTTGAGATTATTCTCGAGCGCGTGACCAACATTTCCATGGGCACCGAAATCAACGCCGTGAACGAGTTCGAAGACCTGGCACTGGTGGGCAACGACGCCCCGACCGCTATTTCGATGCTCGATTAACGTTAAGCCTTGCCCCTCTCCCACGGGGAGAGGGGACACCAAAATTGCAGGAGTCCACCATGCCGCGTTTTGCCGCCAACCTGTCCATGCTGTTCACCGAACAGGATTTTCTTGTCCGTTTTCAAGCGGCTGCCAACGCTGGTTTCCACGGCGTTGAATACCTGTTTCCGTACGACTACAGCTCTGCCGAAATCAAGGCCCAACTGGATGCCAACAAACTGACCCAGGTGCTGTTCAACCTGCCCGCGGGCGACTGGGCCAAAGGCGAGCGCGGGATTGCCTGCCTGCCGGACCGTGTCGAAGAATTTCGCGCCGGGGTCGATCTGGCCATCGCCTACGCCCAAGTACTGGGTAACGACCAAATCAACTGCCTGGCAGGCATTCGCCCACAGGGCATAGACGAGGCACTGATTGAAAAAACCTTCGTCAGCAACCTCAAATACGCCGCCGAAAAACTGCACGCGGTGGGCATCAAACTGGTGATGGAAGCCATCAACACCCGCGACATCCCCGGCTTCTACCTCAACAACACGCGTCAGGCGCTGGCCATTCAGGAGAAGGTCGGCAGCGCCAACCTGTTCCTGCAATACGACATCTACCACATGCAAATCATGGAAGGTGATTTGGCGCGCACCCTGCAAACGCACCTGCCGCAGATCAACCACATCCAATTGGCCGATAACCCGGGCCGCCACGAACCGGGCACCGGCGAAATCAACTACCGCTTCCTGTTCGAACACCTTGACCGCATCGGCTATCAAGGCTGGGTTGGCTGCGAATACAAGCCGTTAACCAGCACCGAAGCCGGGCTGGGCTGGCTCAAGACGCATAACGCGGTGTAAGGCTTTCGGTATCACGGGCTGCTGCACACCCCTTGGCAGCCCACAGCAGCGACTACGGCTGTTTATCCAATAAAAACAAGAGGATTTGTCATGGCTAAAATCGGATTTATCGGCACCGGCATCATGGGTTCGCCCATGGCCAGCAACCTGCAAAAGGCTGGCCACAGCCTGTTCCTGTCGACCCACCACGGCGCGGCCCCCGCCGACCTGGTGGCTGCAGGCGCCATCGCCCTGGCCAGCCCGAAAGAAGTGGCCCAGGAAGCCGAATTCATCATCGTCATGGTGCCGGACACCCCACAGGTGGAAGACGTACTGTTCCGCGAAGACGGGATCGCGGCAGGCCTGAGCCCGAATAAAGTGGTGATCGACATGAGTTCGATCTCGCCCACCGCGACCAAAGCGTTCGCTGAAAAAATCACTGCCAAAGGCGCGTACTACCTGGACGCACCCGTCTCTGGCGGTGAAGTCGGGGCCAAAGCGGGCACCCTGAGCATCATGGTCGGCGGTCAGGAGCAGATCTTCCAGCGCGCCCTGCCCCTGCTGCAAAACATGGGCAAAAACATCACCCTGGTGGGTGGCAATGGCGACGGCCAGACCGCCAAAGTGGCCAACCAGATCATCGTGGCCCTGAACATTCAGGCCGTCGCTGAAGCGCTGGTGTTTGCCGCCAAAAACGGTGCAGACCCGGCCAAGGTCCGTGAGGCACTGATGGGCGGCTTTGCGTCTTCCAAAATCCTTGAAGTACACGGCGAACGCATGATCAAAGGCACCTTCGATCCTGGCTTCCGCATCAGCCTGCACCAGAAGGACCTGAACCTGGCCCTGGCAGGCGCCCGCGAACTGGGGATCAACTTGCCCAACACGGCCAACGCACAGCAAGTGTTCAGCACCTGCGCTGCCATCGGTGGCAGCAACTGGGATCACTCGGCGCTGATCAAAGGCCTGGAACACATGGCCAACTTCTCGATCCGCGAGCAGTAACGCCACCCCTGTAGCCGCCGCCCACCCCCTGCGGCGGCTGCACACCTCTTTCCCCTCTGAAGTGTGTCATCACCATGCACGCCCCTTCATTCAGCCAGCCGTGTCCGGATTGGGCGACGGCCCTGTGCAACGGCTTCAGCCAGATTTTCCTGCAACGCCACCCGCTCTGCGGCGTGCTCTGTTTGCTGGCCATTGTGGTCGGCGCGCCTGCGCTGTTGGGTGGCGCGCTGCTGGGCGGGATCAGCGGTCTGTTGACCGCACAACGGCGCGGTTACCCCAAACCCGAGCGGCAGGCCGGGCTCTACAGTTACAACGGCGTGTTGCTGGGGTTGCTCCTGAGCCATCAACTGCCGTGGTCGCCCATGCTGCCCTTGCTAATCATTGCCAGTGCCGGACTGAGCGCCATGCTGGTCCATCAATGGCTCAAACGGGCGCCTGACGGTAATCGCCTCATGGCGTATACGGCGCCTTTCGTCGGTCTTGGGTGGCTGCTGCTCAGCGTCAATCCAGCATCCGTAACGGCGACCCTCCCCGTAGCAGAACTGAGCGGGCTCACGCTCACGCAAGGGCTGTTGAGTGGCATCGGCCAAGTCATGCTGCTGCAATCCCCCATCGCTGGCCTGTTGATAGTGACCGGGCTGTGGCTGAGCAGCCGCCGCGCTGCCCTGTGGGCGCTGGCAGGCGCTTTCGCGGGGATGGGGTTGCATCTGCTACAGCACGACCCGGCCCCTGCATTAAGCGGACTGGCGGGCTATAACCCGGCGCTGGCAGCGTTGGCGTTGAGCCAGCACACGCGTCAGCCCTGGCGACCGTTGGCTGGCATCCTGCTTGCCGTACTGCTCACGCCCGGTTTTGCCGCGCTCGGGCTGCCTGCGCTGACCGCGCCATTTATTCTCAGTTGCTGGCTGGTACACGCCAGCGTGCGCCTTTTAAAACCGGCAAATGAGCAATCACGGTTGCGCATTGAGCGCTAATCCCCGAATCTTCTTACCTTTGAGATTCGAGCTTCGTACATGAATAACAACGACTGGCGCCAGCGGCTCTACGTGATGGTTTTTCAAGCCGACACCCCCGCCGGACGCCGTTTCGACACCACATTACTGCTGATTATTTTGTGCAGCCTGGTGGTGGTGATCCTTGACAGTATCGACAGCATCCACCGCGATTACGCCAACCTGCTGGCCTACATCGAGTGGGGTTTTACGTTTGTCTTTGCCGTGGAATACGGCCTGCGTCTGTATTGCTCACCCAAACCCCTGCGCTACGCGTTCAGCTTTTACGGGCTGGTGGATTTGCTGGCCATCGTGCCGGGAATTCTGGCGATCTATTACAGCGATGCGCAGTATCTGTTGATTATTCGCATCATCCGCATGCTGCGAATCTTTCGGGTACTCAAGCTGGTGCCCTACTTGAGTCAGGCCAATTACCTACTCTCGGCCCTGCGCGGCAGCAAACAGAAAATCATCGTGTTTCTGGTCAGCGTTTCCACGCTGGTCACAGTATTCGGCACCCTGATGTACGTGGTGGAGGGGCCTGAAAACGGTTTTACCAGCATCCCGGTCAGCATCTATTGGGCCATCGTCACCCTGACCACGGTGGGCTTCGGCGATATCGTGCCGAAGACCCCGTTCGGGCAAATTATCTCGGCCATGGTGATGATCACCGGTTACTCGATCATCGCTGTGCCCACCGGGATTTTCACCGCCGAATTGGCCAACGCCATGCGCGGCGAACAGCTCAAACACAACTGCCCCACCTGCAAAAAAGAACGCCATGAACAATCGGCGTCTTTTTGTTCGCGCTGCGGCAATGCACTTTTTACCAAAAATGCATAAGCACTGATTTTTTTAATCTTTTAAGCACTAAACGTCAGCGGCTATAGTTGCTGGCAATTTGCACCGACAACAAGGAATGAGCAGTGAAAAACCTTTTTAGCGCCTCTGTGCTCGCCGCCAGCCTGGCGTTTATGGGCATCGCCCAAGCCGCTCCCAAGCCGCTGCTGAACGTGTCATACGACGTCATGCGCGATTTCTACAAAGACTATAACCCGGCGTTCCAAAAACACTGGGAGGCGCAACACGACGGGAAGCAATTGGTGCAAATGTCGTTCGGCGGCTCCAGCAAACAAGCACGCTCGGTGATCGACGGGCTGCCCGCTGACGTCATCACCATGAACATGGCCACCGACATCAATGCTCTGGCCGATAACGGCAAACTGGTGCCTGAGAATTGGGTCACCCGCTTGCCGAACAACAGTGCACCGTTCACCTCGGCCACCGTGTTTATTGTGCGCAAAGGTAACCCCAAAGCCCTGAAAGACTGGCCGGACCTGGTCAAGGATGGCGTGCAAGTGATCGTGCCGAACCCAAAAACCTCGGGCAATGGCCGTTACACCTTCCTGTCCGCCTGGGGCTATGTCCTGAAAAACGGCGGGGATGAAGCAAAAGCCAGAGCCTTCCTCGGCAAGATGTTCAAACAAGTGCCCGTTCTGGACACCGGCGGCCGTGCAGCGACAACCACCTTCATGACCAACCAGATCGGCGACGTGCTGGTGACCTTTGAAAACGAAGCGGAAATGATCGCCCGTGAATTTGGCCGCGACCAGTTCGAAGTGATTTACCCCAGCGTTTCGGCCGAAGCTGAACCGCCAGTGACTGTGGTCGACAAAGTGGTCGACAAAAAAGGCACGCGTGAGGTGGCTGAAGCCTATTTGAAGTATTTGTGGTCGCCTGAAGGTCAGGAAATCGCAGCTAAAAACTACCTGCGCCCACGTAACCCGGAGATTCTGGCCAAGTACAGCGATCGCTTCCCGAAAGTCGACTTTCTCTCTGTGGAGAAAACCTTCGGCGACTGGCGCGAGGTGCAAAAAACCTACTTCAATGACGGCGGCGTGTTCGATCAGGTCTACTCGCCCAATTAACCCATGCGACACGGCCGCAACGGCTGTCAGGTGACGCGAGGCTTCGACATTGATCGACACCTCGCGCCTCATCAGCGACGACAGCACCTGCACCTTGAGCTGTACATAAATACAGTAAAAACAGTTGCCCCGATTTCAATCTCTGCCATGCTGTGCACCTTCTGCGCAGCATGAACGAGTGAAACGATGCGGCTGTTTTTGTGTGAAAAACCTTCCCAGGCCAAAGATATTGCGGCCGTGCTCGGCGCCAGCCGTCGCGGTGACGGCTGCTGGGTGGGCCCCAATGCCACCGTCACCTGGTGCATCGGTCATTTACTCGAAACCGCTCCGCCCGACGCCTACGACGAGCGCTACAAACGCTGGGTGCTGGCCGACCTGCCCATCGTGCCGCAGCAGTGGAAGATGCGCGTCAAACCCAAAACCGCCAGCCAGTTCAAGGCCGTCAAGCGCCTGCTGGGCGAAGCCCGGGAGCTGGTAATCGCCACCGACGCCGACCGTGAAGGCGAAATGATCGCCCGCGAGCTGATCGAACACTGCCGCTATCGCGGGCCGATCCAGCGTCTGTGGCTGTCGGCACTGGACGACGCCTCGATCCGCAAGGCACTGGCCGCGCTCAAGCCCGGCGCCGAGACCTTCAACCTGTATCACGCGGCCTTGGGGCGCTCCCGGGCCGATTGGCTGATCGGCATGAACATGAGCCGCCTGTTTACCCTGCTCGGGCGTCAGTCGGGCTACCAGGGTGTGCTCCCTGTTGGCCGCGTACAAACCCCGACCTTGCGCCTGGTGGTGGACCGCGACCGCAGCATCAACGACTTCATCCCCGTCGCCTACTGGGCCATTGATGTGCAACTCAACCATGACGGGCACCTGTTTATCGCGCAATGGCGCGCCGCCCCTGACACCTGCGACGATCAGGACCGCTGCCTGAATCAGGCCCACGCGCAGCAAGCCGCCATGGCAATGCAAAACGCCAGCACCGCACGGGTGATCTCACTGCGCACCGAGCGCATGCGTGAAGTCGCGCCGCTGCCGTTCGACCTCGGCACGTTGCAAGAAGTATGTTCCAAGAAATTGGGGCTGGGCGCGCAAGAAACCCTCGACATCGCCCAGTCACTGTATGAAACCTACAAAGTCATCACCTACCCGCGCAGCGACTGCGGCTACCTGCCACAAAGCCAGCACGCGGAAGCCGCTTCAATCCTCGGGGCGTTGCAGCAGGCCGATCCAGCCTTGCAGCCGCTGGCAGGATTTCTGGACCCGCAACGCCGTTCTCGGGCATGGAACGACGCCAAGGTCAGCGCTCACCACGGGATCATCCCCACGGCCGCCGCAAAAAACCTCGAACGCCTGAGCGGTAAGCAGCGGGCCGTCTACACATTGATTCGCGCGCGCTATCTGGCGCAATTCCTGCCCAACCATGAGTACGATCGCACTCAGGCGGATTTCGACTGCGCGGGGCATGCGCTGCGAGCGGTGGGCAAGCAAATTGTCGAACCGGGCTGGAAGCGCGCCCTGCCTGAAGCCCTCGCCCCTGCCAAGGGCCGCGAAGCCCCGGCACCTCAGCCGTTGCCGCGCCTGAACGAGGGCCTCGATTGCGCTGTGGCGAACGTACTGCTCAAAGACCTGTGGACCCAGCCGCCCAAGCCGTTCACCGAAGGCGACTTGATCAAGGCCATGAAAAACGTCGCCAAGTGGGTCCAGGACCCGCTGCTCAAGCAAAAACTCAAGGACACCACCGGCATCGGCACCGAAGCCACCCGCGCCGGGATCATTCAGGGCTTGCTGGACCGCGGGTATCTGAACAAAAACGGCAAGGCGTTGGCGGCCACGCCAGCGGCCTTCAGCCTGATCGACGCCGTGCCACGCGCCATCGCAGACCCCGGCACCACGGCGATCTGGGAACAAGCGCTAGACATGGTGCAAAGCGGCGAAATGAGCCTCGACATCTTCGTCGCCAAACAGGCGGCATGGATGAGCAAACACATCGAACGTTGCAGCGGCCTGCAAATGACCCTGCGCGGCCCGGCCAGCCCGGCGGGGGGCGCCCCCCCGTGGAAGAAAAAACGCAAGGCAGCCGCAGGCAAACCCAAGGCCAAACGTGCCGTTAAGGCCACAGGCGCCTGATCGGGCACCTGTGCTGCAAGCCTTGTGCTTAAAGCGCCAGGCGGCCCGAGATGCACGTCACGGCAGCGCCGCCCACCCAAATATCTGCACCGACGCGCTCAATAGCGACACGGCCCGCCCGGGCCATCGCGGTGCCCTGGCTCACCACATAACGCTCCGGCGCCAGCCCTTCGGCCATCAGCCACTGCGCCAGACCGGCGTTCAGGCTGCCGGTGACCGGGTCTTCCTGCATACCGTCCCCGGCGATAAAGGCACGCACTTCAAAATGAGCGTCATCGCCGTCCTTCTCGCTGTCCCACGGCGCAATCACCCCCAAAGCCAGCCCCAACAGTTGCGGGTAGTCCGGCTCCAAAGCCAGCACCTGCGCCCGGTCGCGCAGCATGATGGCCACCCATTCCGGCCCATTGTCGACCCAATTCGCGCGCACCACCGCCTGCGGTTCAATCCGCAAACCCGAGCAGATGCGCTGCATCAGAGCCTCATCCACCGGCCCGCTGCGCAACAAGGGCGGCGCCTTGAAGGCCAGTTGTCCAGCCTCGCGCCGAATGCCGATCAGGCCGGCGCTGCATTCCTGGACAATCTCTTGTGCCTTGGGCTGCCCCCCGGCTTCAAGCCAGGCATGGCAACTGCCCAACGTCGGGTGCCCGGCAAAGGGTAATTCGCGCAGGGTGGTGAAGATGCGCAAGCGATAATCGGCCAATGGGTTGCGCGGTTTGAGTACGAAGGTGGTTTCACTGAGGTTGGTCCAGCGGGCAAAGTCCGCCATCTGTGCATCACTCAGGCCGTCGGCGTTTAACACCACGGCCACGGGGTTGCCCTTGAGCGCACTGCTGCTGAACACATCCACTTGCTTGAATTCGAATTGATTCACACGCAACTCCTGTCAAATACGCACCCCCATGGCAGTGCCCGCACGGGTGCTGGGTCGGGTAGCCCGCAACATAGAATCTCGCGCCCCACGTGACAAGGTATTATCCCCGCCAGTTTTCACTCTGGAGTTCAGCATGACCGCACGTACCTTTCTCATCACCGCCGCCAGTAAAGGAATCGGACGCGCGCTGGCGATTTATCTGTCAGAAGCAGGCCACACCGTCGTCGGCATTGCGCGCCATGCCGACGACCCTTCCTTCCCCGGCACGCTGGTGGCGCTGGACTTGGCGGACCGTGCGCGCAGTGCGCAGGTCCTGGCCGAACTGAGCGAACGCTTTGCATTTGACGGGCTGGTTAACAACGTCGGGCTGGTGTGCCCGCAGGCGTTGGGCGAGATTGATCTGGAAGCCTTCGACGACGTCATGCGGGTCAACCTGCATTCGGCTTTACAAGCCACTCAAGCCCTGCTGCCAGGCATGCGCACCCGGGGTTGGGGACGTATCGTGAACATTTCCAGCTTGACCGTGCTGGGCATCACGCAGCGCACGGCCTATGCGGCAGCCAAGGCCGCGCTGGTCAGTTTCACCCGCTCGTGGTCGCTGGAACTGGCGCAAACCGGGATCACCGTCAACGCCGTAGCACCCGGCCCGACCGAAACCGAGCTGTTCCGCGCCAACAACCCGCCGGGGTCCGAAGGCGAAGCCCGTTATCTGGCAGGCGTACCCATGGCGCGCCTGGGCCAACCCCACGAGATTGCCTCTGCGATTGCGTTTTTGCTGTCTGAAAACAGTGGCTATATCACGGGCCAAACCCTGTTCGTTGACGGCGGTGCATCGGTGGGCAAAGCCGCGTTTTAACGACGCGCCATAAAAAACGGCGACCTGTGCAGGTCGCCGTTCAACTTACTTGAACTGCCGGCTCAACCCCGGCGGCACGCCGCTGATGTCGGTCTCTTCCCACGGCCCGTTCGGGCTGACAGAACGGCTCCAGCCGTTGCTCCAGCGGTAGTACGTGCGCTGGCGATAGAACGTGTTCGGCTGAGCATCCAAGACATACACCCCCAAACGCGCATCCCAATGGCTTGGCCCGCCCGGTGGCGGAGCAAAAGTGGCCGACGTCCGCGGCAGCGGTTTTGGCGGCTTGGGAATCGGCATGTCGGGCAACGGCTTTGCCGCGGGCGATGACGGCTGCGGCACGCGCGCAGGCGCGGTTGGAGCCTGCTGATCCGAAGGCTGATGAACCGCACAGGCGCTCAGGCCTAAGGCGAAACTGAGCAGGGTGATGCGGGCAAGCGGTCTCATACGGTGTTCTCTTGTCGTTAATTGTCCCCGCCGGCGCGCAGGTGCTTCGCGATGCGCGCGCGTGCCCGCGGGGACAATGTGGACCGGCTACTGGTCCGGGCTGTCGATGATCAGCTGTTGCAGCGCAGTGGTGCTGCTGGACAGCGGTTTGCTGCGCCCGGCCCATTCGCCTGCTGTCGGTTGGCCAGCACGAGAGACGCGCGCAACCAGTTGGACTTCAGGAAAGTTCGACAGTTTCAATTGCGGCATCATCGCGTCGCTGTCACCCAGCGCCACGGTGATCGGCAAATCAGCAACCGTCACCCGCTTGACCGCCAATGGCGCGGGCGGTCCGGTCACGGCACGGGCGAAAATGAACACGCTGTCGGTGGGCAGCACACGGGCTTTCACCGCGTCGGCCAAGTCCACGCTGACGTTGATCGACACTTCGGCCTTGGCAACAGGTGCCGCTTCAACCTTCTCGCCACTGGCCTGCAACTGCTCGCGGGCTTTCTGAATGCCGCCTTCCAGGGCGGCGCGGGATGCATCGCCTTCAGGCAGTTCGTTCATCAGCCGCTGCCAGTAGCCAATGGCCTCCTGATAGCGCCTGGCTTCAAACGCCGCGATGCCCAGCAGCCCAAGGCTGGTGACTTCCTTGGGGTCCGCCTTCAGCGCTTCATCGGTCAATGCCTGGGTCTTGTCGCTCCACTGCTTGTTGTCGGCAAAGTACTGCGCCTGTGCCCACTGCCCCAGCAGTTCAGGCTGGCGACCGGCCACCGCTACGGTGCGCTCAAACACCTTGGCGGCATCGGCCGGACGGTTTTGCGCCATGTAAGCACGACCGAGGAAGTACAGGCCTTCGGCCGATTCGGGCTGCGCGACCGCAGCACGCTCCAGGCGGGCCACCATTTCGTCAAGGGACTGCGGCGGCTGGGCAAACTCACGGGTCAGCTCGACCTTGTCGCTCGCGCCATAATGCATGTACAGCGCCACGCCCAGCACCGGCACCATGAAGGCAGCCAGCAGGGGCACCAATTTACCGAGGCTGGACACCCGCGCCGGAGCAGCACCTTCCGTGTCGGCCAACAGTTCACGCGCAGCTTCCGCCCGGCCTGCCTCCAATTGCGCGTCGGTCAACACGCCGTCATCGCGTTGCGCCTGCAACTCGGCCACACGCTCCTGATACAGCGCGACGTTGAGTGCAGTGCGGTCTTCTTCACGCTGGGCGCGGCGAGCGCGCAAGACGGGGATCAAGATAAAGCTGAGGGCGATCAGTAGCAGCAAACCGGCTGCAAGCCAGAAATCAATCATCTTTGGTTTTATCCAGCAAAGTGTCGAGGCGCTGACGCTCCTCGGCAGAAAGGGTGTCCGTGCGGGTGGCGCGGCGGGTGCGACGGCGCCCTACGATCACGCCGATGACCACAAACCCGCCCAGCAGCAAGACCAGCGGCCCGAACCACAGGATCGCGGTCTTGCCGGTCAGCGCCGGTTTGTAACGCACGAAATCGCCGTAGCGGTCGACCATGAAGTCGATGATTTGCTGGTTGTCCTTGCCCTCGCCCAGCATGCGGAAAATCTCGCGCCGCAAGTCGGTGGCAATGGGTGCGTTCGAATCGGCAATGTCCTGATTCTGGCACTTGGGGCAACGCAGCTCTTTGGTCAACTCGCGAAAACGGTCGCGCTCGGCGTCGTTCTTGAACTCATAGGTGTCGATGGCCGCCTGGGCCACCCCTGTCAGGGTCAGGCCAAAGACCAGGGCCGCAAACCAGCGCTTCATGGTTTAGCCTCGTCGACCAGCGCCTGGTATTTGCCCGCCAGTTGTTCACGCCACACGGTTTCGTCGATCACGCCGACGAACTTGTGACGAATGATGCCCTGGCTGTCGATCAGGAACGTTTCCGGGGCGCCGTACACGCCCAAATTCAGACCTAGCGAACCGGCTTCGTCATTGATGTCCAGTTGATACGGGTTGTGGAATTCCTTGAGCCACTTTTGCGCATCGGCGTTGACGTCCTTGTAGTTAACCCCATGGATCACCACACCCTGGGCGGCCAGTTTGGTCAGCACCGGGTGCTCGACACGGCATGAAATGCACCACGTGGCCCAGACGTTGACCAGTGCCGGCTTGCCTTTGAGGTCGGCTTCGGTGAGGGTTTTGTCACCCTCGACCGAGGGCAGACTGAACGCCGGAAACGGCTTGCCGATCAGGGTTGACGGCAACTCGGTCGGGTCCAAGTACAACCCTTTATAGAGGAAACCCGCCATGGCCAGAAAAATGGCCAGCGGAATCAGCATCAACCAGCGTCTCATGCGGTGGCTCCTGTCATGCCCAGCGCTTCTCGCACGCGGCTTTTCACCTTGACCCGATAACGGCGATCCAACGCCGCCAGCAACCCGCCAAACCCGGTGAGCAAGCCACCCAGCCAGATCCAGCGCACAAACGGTTTGACATGAACCCGCACAGCCCACGCGCCATCACCCAAGGGTTCACCCAGCGCCACATACAGGTCGCGGGTGAAACCGGCATCGATACCGGCCTCAGTCATCATCGACGACTGCACGGTGTACAGGCGTTTTTCCGGGTGCAATACGCTGACTTCCTTGCCATTGCGCACCACGCGCACGGTGCCTTTGTCCGAAGTGAAGTTCGGGCCCTGATAATGCTGGGCACCTTCAAAAATGAAGTGATAACCGCCCAGCTCCATGGACTCGCCCGGCGCCAAACGCAGGTCGCGCTCGGCACTGTTCTGGCTCGACAACACCACGCCAATGGCACATACAGCAATGCCCAGGTGCGCAATCTGCATGCCCCAATAACTGCGGGTCAGGCTGCGCAGGCCTTTGAACAGCCCTTTGTGGCGGGTTTTGTCGCCAATGTCGCGCACCCCGGCCAACAGTACCCACGAGGCCAGCATAAAGGTGGTCATGACTGCCCAGTTGAAATCGCCATACGCCACACCGGCAATCGCTGACAACGCCGCACTGCCCAGCAGCACCGGGGTCAGCATGCCCAGCAGCCACTTGACCGGCGTGTCTTTCCAGCGCACCAGCACGCCCACCGCCATCACCACCATCAACACCGCCATCAACGGGATAAACAGCGCATCGAAATACGGCGGGCCGACCGACATCTTGGCGCCAGTCAGGGCATCGAGCACCATCGGGTACAGCGTACCCAACAGAATCATCGACGCTGCCACCACCAGAATCAGGTTGTTGCCCAGTAACAGCGTTTCACGGGACCACAGGTTGAAGCCGACCTGGCTCTTGACCACCGGCGCGCGCAATGCAAACAGCGTCAACGAGCCGCCCACCACAAACAGCAGGAAGATCAGGATGAATACCCCGCGCTCAGGGTCCGAGGCGAACGCGTGAACCGACGTCAGCACACCCGAACGCACCAGGAACGTGCCCAGCAAGCTCAAGGAGAATGCAGCAATGGCCAGCAACACGGTCCAGCTTTTGAATACGCCGCGTTTTTCAGTCACGGCCAACGAGTGAATCAGTGCCGTGCCAACCAGCCAAGGCATGAACGAGGCGTTTTCCACCGGGTCCCAGAACCACCAGCCACCCCAGCCAAGCTCGTAATAAGCCCACCACGAGCCCAAGGTGATGCCGATGCCCAGGAACGCCCACGCCACAATGGTCCACGGCCGCGACCAGCGCGCCCAGGCTGCATCCAGTCGCCCGCCCAGCAAGGCAGCAATAGCAAATGCAAAGGCCACCGAAAAGCCCACGTAGCCCATGTACAACATCGGCGGGTGCACGATCAGGCCGATGTCTTGCAACAACGGGTTGAGGTCATTGCCGTTGGCCGGCATTTGCGGCAGCAGGCGGGTGAACGGGTTGGAGGTCAGGATCAGAAACAGCAGGAAACCGACGCTGATCATGCCCATGATCGACAGCACCCGCGCCAGCATCACGTGCGGCAACTGGCGCGAGAAGATCGACACGGCGAAGGTCCAGCCACCGAGAATCATCGCCCACAACAGCAGCGAACCCTCGTGGGCGCCCCACACCGCGCTGAATTTGTAGTACCACGGCAGCGCGCTGTTGGAGTTGCTGGCCACGTACGCCACCGAGAAATCATCGGCCATGAACGACCAGGTCAGGCAGCCAAAGGCAAACAGCAAAAAGGCGAACTGGCCCCAGGCCGCTGGCTGCGCCAGACTCATCCACAACTTGTCACCACGCCACGCCCCGAGCAGCGGCACGATGGCCTGCACGATGGCAATGCACAGTGCCAGAATCATGGCCAACTGGCCCAATTCCGGAATAAACAGTCCGAACGTCATCACTTAACCTCGTTGGCCGGTGCAGGCGCGGATTGACCGCTTTCGTTCAACGCCTTGGTCACTTCAGGCGGCATGTATTTTTCATCGTGTTTGGCCAGCACTTCATCCGCCACCACCACGCCCTGGGCGTTGAGCTTGCCCAGCGCCACGATGCCCTGCCCTTCACGGAACAGATCCGGCAGGATGCCGCGGTATTGAATGGTCACTGACTTGTTGAAATCGGTCACCACGAATTCGACGTCCAGCGAATCGCCGGAGCGTTTCAGCGAGCCGTCCTGCACCATGCCACCCGCACGGATGCGCGTGTCCAGCGGTGCTTCGCCATTGGCAATCTGGGTCGGGGTATAAAACAGGTTGATGTTCTGCTGCAAGGCGCTCAAGGCCAAGGCCACGGCAGCGCCGACACCGACCAGAATCGCCAGAATGATGATCAAACGTTTTTTACGCAGCGGATTCACTTCGTGTTCTCCCGGCGCAGACGACGCGCCTCTTGTTGCAGATAACGCCGACGCGCCATGATCGGCAACGCCACGTTCAGCGCCAGTACCGCCAGGCAAATGCCATAAGAGGTCCAGACATACACACCGTGATGGCCCATGGCGATAAAGTCGCCAAAAGAAGCAAAACTCATCGCGCACCCTCCAGCGCTTTCAACACTTCAGCTTTGGCCCAATGGGTGCGGGCTTCGCGCTTGAGCACGTCCAGACGCATGCGCAGCAGCACCACGGCGCCAAAGAAACAATAAAACCCCACCACGGTCAGTAGCAGTGGCAGCCACATTTCCATGGGCATCGCCGGTTTTTCGGTGAGGGTGAACGTCGCCCCCTGGTGCAGGGTGTTCCACCACTCCACCGAGTATTTGATGATCGGGATATTGATCACGCCGACAATCGCCAGCACGGCGCAGGCCTTGGCTGCGCTGTCACGATTGGTGATGGCATTGCCCAGGGCAATCAGGCCGAAATACAGAAACAGCAGGATCAGCATTGAGGTCAGGCGCGCATCCCACACCCACCAAGAGCCCCAGGTCGGCTTGCCCCAGACCGCGCCAGTCACCAGCGCCACCGCGGTCATCCAGGCGCCCACCGGGGCGGCGGCCTGCAACGCGACATCGGCGATTTTCATCTTCCATACCAGGCCCACCACGCCGCAGACCGCCAGCATCACGTAGCAGGACTGGGCCAGCATCGCGGCGGGCACATGGATGTAGATGATGCGAAAGCTATTGCCTTGCTGGTAGTCCGGTGGCGCGAAGGCCAGCCCCCACACCACACCACTTACGATCAGCAGCACGGCGGCGATGCTCAACCACGGCAGCAGGCGTGCGCTGATGGCATAGAACCATTTGGGCGAGCCGAGTTTGTGAAACCAAGTCCAGTTCATCACGCTGTTTCCATCACGGTGCCGGTCACGGCAGGTTGAGTGCCATCCCAGCCAGGGTCTTTACTGGCCAATGAATGGCCAGACCTCATTATTCGCCGACGCTGATTTTCAGGCCGGCCGCTATCGCAAACGGTGTCAGGGTTACTGCCAGGGCCGTCAGGCTGCCCAGCCACAGCAGATAACCGGTCGCGGGCATCCCCTGGAGTGCCGCCTGCAAAGCGCCACTGCCCAGAATCAGCACCGGGATATAGAGGGGCAGGATCAACAACGCGAGCAACAGACCGCCCCGTTTGAGACCCACCGTCAGTGCAGCGCCGACGGCACCGAGCAAACTCAGGACCGGCGTGCCAAGCAACAACGACATCAGCAATACCGGCAGACACGCCACCGGCAACCCCAGCATCAAGGCCAGCACGGGTGAGAGAATCACCAGCGCCAATCCGGAAAACGCCCAGTGTGCCAGTACTTTGGCCAACACCAGTAGAGCAAGGGGGTGCGACGAAAGGACCCACTGCTCCAGCGATCCGTCTTCGAAATCGCTGCGGAAAAGCCCGTCCAGCGAGAGCAGGACCGATAAAAGGGCAGCCACCCAGAGCAGCCCCGGAGACAAGGTTTGCAACAATTGAGTCTCGGGTCCGACCGCCAACGGGAACATGGCAATCACGATGGCGAAGAACACCAGCGGGTTGGCCAGTTCAGCCGGACGACGGAATAACAGGCGCGCCTCGCGCGCCACCAGCACAGCAAACACACTCATACGGCCCAACGCCCCAAATCTATGTCGCGATACCCGGCAGGCAGGCGGCTCAAGGTGTGGTGCGTGGTGAGCACCACCATGCCGCCCTGCTCACAGTGACGGGCCAGATGCTCTTCAAGCTGGGCGACACCTTGTTTGTCGAGCGCGGTAAAGGGTTCGTCGAGGATCCACAGCGGCGGGCTGTCGAGGTGCAAGCGGGCCAGCGCGACACGCCGTTGCTGACCGGCCGATAAGGTGTGGCACGGCACGTCCTCGAAGCCTTTGAGGCCCACGGCGGCCAGCGCGGCCCAAATGGCATCGCGCGAGGCCGGGCGATGCAAGGCACACAGCCAGTTGAGGTTCTCTTCGGCCGTCAGCAGGTCTTTGATCCCGGCCGCATGCCCGATCCACAGCAGGTTGCTGGCCAGTTCAGTGCGCTGGCCGCTCAAAGGCTGGCCATTGAGGCGAATTTCACCCGCCGTCGGTTGCATCAATCCGGCCAACAGGCGCAGCAGGCTGGTTTTGCCGCTGCCGTTGGGGCCGCTGATTTGCAACATGTCACCGCTGGCCAGACGCAATTCGAGGTCTTCGAACAACATCCGCCAGTCACGCTCACAGGCGAGCGCTACGGCTTCTAGAAGAGGGCTGGTCACGTAATTGAGGCCTTCACGGTTCAAGTCGGCTCAGGCGCGGCCGTTAAAGTGATGCAGGATAAATGCATTTGCGGCCTGTTTCAGAGAGCTGGATCAAACAATTTTGAAGTTTTGCTGCCCTCTGAACGACGGGGCGGCATTATACATGCCATGTCCTACTCTAAAGAGGGCAATTTCGACAGGTTGTAACGATGAAAGGCGACATGAATATTCCTCCGCTCCCAGCCGCCGTGGCAAACGGTACACGTGCAGGCGTGGTGGGCGGTGAACTGCTGAAATTGTTGCAGCCCCTCGATGGCTTGATTGGCCCCGGCCAAAGCGCCCAGGCCGAAGTGCTATCGCTCAAGCAGGACAACCTCGCGTTTCAACTGTTGCTCAAACTCACACTGGCGGGCGGGCGCCAAACCCATGTGCAAGCCAACAGCCCGTTTCCCTTGCCGCAAGGCACGCAGTTGGCTGTCACCCAACCGACCTCCGGCAGCCTGGCCATCAGCGTGCAGCAGGCACTGAGCAGCAGTGTCGCCACCCTCACCCGCCTCGACACCGGGCAACTGCCGGTAGGCACCTTGCTGCAAGGCAAAGTGCTGACCACTCAACTCGTGCCGCAACCCACGGGGCAGCCCGCCCTTTACCGCTCACTGGTGACCCTGCTCAACACCGCGCTGAGCGGCACCACCCTGGCACTGGACAGCCCGCACCCCTTGCGCATCGGCAGCCTGCTGACGGCCCGGGTGCAAGGCGAGCAAAGTCTCACGTTCGTGCCCCTGAGCGGGCGACAGGATCAACTGGCGATTGCGCAACACCTGGTCACACAACAGCGCGCGCAGGGCTCGCTCGATGGGCTGCTGACGGCCTTGCAAAAACTGCCGCCCGGCGACACGTTACCCGCCGACGTGCGCGCGTCCATCGACAAACTGCTCGCCAGCTTGCCCACACCCGCGCAATTAAGCACTGGCAAAGGCCTGAGCGACGCCTTGCTCAACAGCGGAGGGTTTCTTGAGGCCAAGCTGCTGGGCGGCCAAGCGCAAAGCCTGGCCCCCGACCTCAAAGCCACCTTGCTGCGCCTGATTGCCCAGATCGCACCGGGCATTCCGTCCAGCAGTGCGTTCAACCCCGGCATGGCCGCCAGCGCACAGGCCCAAGCCATGCCCACCTTTGTGCGCAACGCCCTGGGCATGCTCGGTCAGGTCAGTGCCAAGCCCCAACCGGGCGGCTTCCCGCTGCCTGGCCGTACCCTGCAAAGCGCAGAAGGTGAAGACAGCCTCGAAAGCCTGTTAAAACTGGCGGCGGCCGCCATTTCCCGCCTGCAAAGCCACCAACTCTCCAGTCTGGAACAAAGCGGTCGCACCCCGGACGGCGGCGTCCTCACCACCTGGCAGCTGGAAATCCCCATGCGCAACGCCCACGACATCGTGCCACTGCAAGTGAAATTCCAGCGCGAAGACCCGCCCGAACAAGCCCCGGAAGACAAGCGTGAAACCCGCGAAATCAAAGACGCGCTGTGGCGCGTGGAACTCGCCTTCGACCTCGCCCCGCTCGGGCCGCTGCACGTGCAGGCGCAACTGTTGCGCGGCAACCTGTCGGGGCAACTCTGGGCGCAACACGCCTTCACCGCAGACCTGATCGAAAGCCAACTCGGCCTCTTGCGCCAGCGCCTGAACGACGCTGGCCTGAGCGTGACCGACCTCGACTGCCATCAGGGCACACCGCCTCAGGGCAACCACAGGCCACTGGAACAACGCTGGGTGGACGAAACCGCATGAGCACACCGAACCCGCCGCGTCAGGCGATTGCCCTCAAATATGACGGCAAACAGGCACCGACCCTCACCGCCAAGGGCGACGACGAACTGGCCGAAGCCATTCTCAAACTCGCCCGCGAGTATGAAGTCCCGATTTACGAGAATGCCGAGCTGGTGAAACTGCTGGCGCGCATGGAGCTGGGGGACAGCATCCCGCAAGAGTTGTACCGCACACTGGCTGAAATCATCGCCTTTGCCTGGCAGCTTAAAGGGAAATTTCCGACTGGCTTTGATTCGAACCCGCCCATGCAAGAGCGCGACATCACCCCCGAATGACCCACGCCTGCCCCGCAGAGCGCGGGGCAAACCTGTGCCAGATCCAGAACGCCTAGCCTTTGTGCATCTTGCTCATCAACTCAGCCTCTGCCTGGGTCAAGCCACAGGACTCGGTCAGTTCGTCGATGCTGGCACCCATGCCCACCAGACGCGCCGCCTGGGAAAACGACAGGCTGGTCGGGTCGCGCTGTTCCAGCTGGGTCAACTTCTCAGGCAACGGTGCCACCACGGCGCGCAGTTCATGCAATTCTTCGCCCATTTGCACGCTGCCGTTCTGGTAAGTGTCCAGCCGCCGCCCCAGTTCCTTGATGCGCTGATCGCGCAGCGCATCCCCTGCGGCCTGTTGTGCCGCGATCAGGCGCTGGCCGCGAACGTAGGACACGAACATCCACACCGTCAGCAACCACAACAAGCCCAGGACGAGTACCGCTCCCTCAAGCATCAATCAGATGTTCTCCAGGTCCGACCATTCTTCTTCGCTCATCATTTTGTCCAGCTCAACCAAAATCAACAGTTCGTTGTTTTTGTTGCACACGCCCTGGATAAACTTGGCGGATTCTTCGTTGCCCACGTTCGGCGCTGTTTCAATCTCAGACTGGCGCAGGTAAACCACTTCCGCCACGCTGTCGACCAGAATCCCGACCACTTGCTTGTCGGCTTCAATGATCACGATGCGCGTGTTGTCAGTAATCTCGGCGTTCAACAGTCCAAAACGCTGGCGGGTGTCAATCACCGTCACCACGTTGCCGCGCAGGTTGATGATGCCCAACACGTAGGAAGGCGCACCCGGCACGGGTGCGATTTCGGTGTAGCGCAACACTTCCTGGACCTGCATCACGTTGATGCCGTAGGTCTCGTTGTCCAGCTTGAAGGTAACCCATTGCAGGATCGGATCTTCGGACGACGCCTTTGCACTTGACTGATTCATACCCCAAACCCCTGACTAAATACCGCTTAAGCGGCGAGTGTGCTGTCTGACCGCGCCGAGACCCGGTCGTTAATGTTGTGTTATGTGTGTGGCACGGGCGCCGCTTTGCTCATGTGCTTGACCGCGCCGCTGGCGATCAGCTCGGCCAGTTCGGACACATCCAGCAGCGCGCACATGTGCTCAATCACGGTGCCCGCCAACCATGGCCGCTGGCCACGCTGGGTGCGCCATTTAATTTCATTGGGGTCCAGGCGCAACGAACGGCTGACCTGATGCACCGCCAGCCCCCATTCGTAACCCTGAACCGAAATCACATACTGCAAACCTTCGCGGAAATCGTCGCGGTAGCGGTCGGGCATCACCCAGCGCGCGGTGTCGAGCACTTTGAGGTTGCCACTCTGGCTCGGCAGAATGCCGAGAAACCATTCAGGCTGGCCGAATAATGGCGTCAACTCACGACCGGCCAGTGAATAAATCGACCCCAGGCACACCAGCGGCACGGCCAGTGTCAGCCCTGCCACATCGAACAACAGGCATTCAAAAGGCTCGGCAGCCCAGGCCGGGCGTCCGTCGCTGCGCAGCGGCGCGTTACCGCCCGGCGTGGCGGGCAGGTGCACCTCGACCAGCGGCTGGGCCACAGCGCCTTGCGTGTCGACCACCTGCGCAATCTCGGCAGGCACAACCTCAGGCGTGCGCAACGGCACCGCATCGCGCACCTGCTCTTCGAGCACGGCGGCGGCAAAATCATCGCGCTCAACCGGCTCTGCCAACGGCACCGGCACCGGCACCGGCACCGGCACCGGCACCGGCATGATCGGTTCAAGCTCGACCAGCAACAGCTCTTCAGTGGCCTCTTGCAACAAACCGTCGAGGTAAGACTGCAACGCCAATTGCGGACGCGTAGGAATCATTACAGGTTGCTTCATAACGTGACCCACATCCCGTACGCGCTTGCGTGACCTTTGAAGGTTATCGGCCGCATCACTTTGTTACTTGAATGCATGGGCACCTCAGGCCACCTGCGGTGAAAGCTGGCGGCTGAGCAAATGCTTGAGCAAGGCGCGATACGCAACCACGCCACGGCTCTTGGGGTCAAATTGCGAGGGTGCCAGGCCCGCCCGGCTGGCATCGCGCAAGCGCGTGTCCACCGGGATGTAACCTTGCCAGATGGTGTCGGGGTACAAATCGCGCAGCACCCGCAAGGTGCTCATGGATGCCTGGGTGCGTCGGTCGAACAAGGTCGGAACGATGCTGAACGGAAGCGCCTGCTTGCGCGAGCGGTTAATCATTGCCAGCGTATTGACCATGCGCTCCAGGCCCTTGACCGCCAAATGTTCGGTCTGCACCGGAATCACCAATTGCTGGCTGGCCGCCAGCGCATTCACCATCAACACCCCCAGCAACGGCGGGCTGTCGATGATCGCGTAATCGTAGTCTTGCCAAAGCTGCGCCAGCGCGCGCGCAATCACCAGCCCCAGACCGCTCTGGCCCGGCGACTGGCGCTCCAGCGTAGCCAGCGCCGTACTCGAAGGCAGTATCGAAATATGGTCATGGCTGGTCGGCAGCAACAGTTGCCCCGGCAAGCCTTCCGGCACCTGCCCCTTGTGCAGGAACAGGTCGTAATTACTGTGCTCAAGGGCATCGGGGTCGTAACCGAAGTAACTGGTCATCGAGCCGTGGGGGTCCAGGTCGACCACCACCACGCGCTTGCCCGCCTCGGCCAGCAAACCGGCCAGAGCAATGGATGTGGTGGTCTTACCGACGCCACCTTTTTGATTGGCTACTGCCCAGACTCTCATTAGCGTGTTCCTCCCGGCGGCAAAAAACCCTGGCCGAGAATTGGCATTCAGTTAAAGGGCCGGCGACGGAGAATTGACGGCATTCCCGCGAACCGGCGGCGTTGATACCGGCGGTGCAGTTTGTGTGCCAGCCCGCTTCAAGGCTGCATCCGGCGTGGCATGGGCGCTCCCGGTGCCGGTCAGGCTGCGGCGCACATCCAGGTTGCGCGAGACCACCAGCACCACCCGCCGGTTCAGTGCACGGCCTTCTGGCGTGGCGTTATTGGCCACTGGCTGAAACTCGCCATAGCCCACCGACGCCATGCGGGCCGGGTTGACCCCTTGCATGGCGAGCATGCGCACGATGCTCGCTGAACGGGCTGACGACAGTTCCCAGTTGGTGGGGTACTGCGCCGTACGGATCGGCAAGTCGTCCGTAAACCCTTCGACGTGGATCGGGTTATCGAACGGTTTGAGGATCGCCGCCACCTTGTCGATGATGCTGAACGCCACATCGCTGGGCATCGCATCGCCGCTGCCAAACAGCAAGCTGGAATTGAGCTCGATCTCGACCCACAACTCATTGCCGCGCACGGTCAACTGGTTGGACGCAATCAAGTCGCCAAACGCGTTGGTGATGTCATCGGCAATGGTTTTCAGCGGGTCGCTGGTGATCTGCCCGATGCCGGCATCCGTCTGCTCGCTGTCTTTGACCAGAGGCTTGGCGGGCTGGGTGGTCAATGGCCGCTCCTCACCAATCGGGATCGGCTTCATCGTGCGTTCGGCATCGTTGAACACCCCCACCAGTGCCTGGGAGATGATTTTGTATTTGCCTTCATTGATCGAAGAGATCGAATACATGACCACGAAAAACGCGAACAGCAAGGTGATGAAGTCCGCATAGGACACCAGCCAGCGCTCGTGATTGACGTGTTCTTCAGGCTGCCGACGGCGACGGGACATAGCGCAAACTCTCCATTAATCCATGAAGCCCTGAAGCTTCAACTCAATGGAACGCGGGTTCTCGCCTTCAGCGATCGACAGAATGCCTTCGAGCAACATTTCGCGGTAACGCGACTGGCGCATGGCAATCGACTTCAGCTTGCTGGCAATGGGCAACAGAATCAGGTTGGCACTGGCCACGCCATAGATAGTGGCAACGAAGGCCACGGCGATACCGCTGCCCAACTGCGTCGGGTCGGCCAGATTGCCCATCACGTGGATCAAGCCCATCACCGCACCGATGATGCCGATGGTCGGCGCATAGCCGCCCATGCTTTCGAACACCTTGGCGGCTTCGATATCGCGGCTCTCCTGGGTCATGAAATCGACTTCCAGAATGCTGCGGATGGCTTCGGGCTCAGCGCCATCAACCAGCAATTGCAAGCCTTTGCGCGAATAATCGTCGGGTTCGGCATCTGCCACGCCTTCCAGCCCCAACAGGCCTTCTTTACGCGCCGTGAGGCTCCAGTTGACGACGCGGTCCACGCCGCCAGCCAGATCGATGTGCGGCGGGAAGAAAATCCAGACCACGGTTTGCATGGCGCGCTTGAACGCGCTCAGCGGCGACTGCAACAACGCGGCGCCGATGGTGCCACCCAGCACAATCAGGGCCGCCGGGCCATTGGCCAGCGCGCCCAGATGGCCGCCTTCGAGGTAGTTACCACCGATGATGGCCACGAAGGCCATGATGATGCCGATCAGGCTCAGTACATCCATCAGTGACACGCCTCGACCAAGTGCTTGCCGATGTCATCCAGGCTGTACACCGCATCCGCCAGGTTGGCTTTGACGATGGCCATGGGCATGCCGTAAATCACACAACTGGCCTCGTCCTGCGCCCAGACATTGCTGCCGCCCTGCTTGAGCAAGCGCGCGCCTTCACGGCCGTCGGCCCCCATGCCGGTCAACACCACTGCCAGCACTTTGTCGCCGTAGGACTTGGCCGCTGAACCGAAGGTGATGTCCACACACGGCTTGTAATTCAGACGCTCATCGCCCGGCAGGATGCGTACCGCGCCACGGCCGTCGATCATCATCTGCTTGCCGCCCGGCGCCAGTAGCGCAAGGCCCGGACGCAACATATCGCCGTCTTCGGCTTCTTTCACACTGATACGACACAGCTTGTCCAGCCGCTCGGCAAACGCCTTGGTGAACGCTGCAGGCATGTGTTGCACCAGCACGATGGGCGCCGGGAAGTTGCCCGGTAGTTGGGTCAGGACCCGTTGCAAGGCCACAGGCCCACCCGTGGAGGTGCCAATCGCTACCAGTTTGTAGGCTTTGCGCTTGGGCGCTGGCGAAGTCGGGGTTGCCGCCGGTGCACTGCGGCTGGCAATCGGCGTGGTGCGGGTCGGTGCCGGGGACGCAGGCGTGGCCGCAGGCGCGAAACCGCTGACCGCCGGACGTGGTGCAGGCGACGGCGCTGGCGGCTGCGAAGCGCCATAGCCGGAAAACCGGCGATTGCTGCGCGAGATGGTGTGCACCTTCTCGCACAGCAATTGCTTGACCTTCTCGGGGTTGCGCGAGATGTCTTCGAAATTTTTCGGCAGGAAATCCACTGCCCCGGCGTCCAGTGCATCCAGCGTAACGCGGGCACCTTCATGGGTCAGGGAAGAGAACATCAACACCGGGGTCGGACACTTCTGCATGATGTGACGCACGGCCGTGATGCCGTCCATCATCGGCATCTCGTAGTCCATGGTGATCACGTCCGGCTTGAGCGCCAGCGCCTGATCAATCGCCTCTTTGCCATTGGTGGCGGTGCCGATCACTTGAATCGTCGGGTCAGCGGACAGAATCTCCGAGACACGGCGGCGGAAAAAACCGGAATCATCCACCACCAGGACCTTGACTACCATAAACACTCCGTTAGGCGGCGCGGGACGCAACCGCCCCGCTCCACCAGAATCAAATACGCCGTGCGGCGTAGCGTTTGAGCATGCTCGGAACATCCAGAATCAAGGCAATACGGCCATCACCGGTAATGGTGGCGCCCGACATGCCAGGCGTGCCCTGGAGCATTTTGCCCAACGGTTTGATGACCACTTCTTCCTGACCGACCAACTGATCGACCACAAAGCCGATGCGCTGGGTGCCCACCGACAGAATCACCACATGCCCTTCGCGCTGCTCTTCGTGGGCAGCCGACGCCACCAGCCAGCGCTTGAGGTAGAACAATGGCAGCGCCTTGTCGCGCACAATCACCACTTCCTGGCCGTCCACCACATTGGTGCGCGACAGGTCGAGGTGGAAAATCTCGTTCACGTTGACCAGCGGGAAGGCGAAGGCCTGATTGCCCAGCATCACCATCAGGGTCGGCATGATCGCCAGGGTCAGCGGCACCTTGATCACAATCTTCGAACCCTGGCCCAGGGTCGAATAGATGTTCAGCGAGCCGTTAAGCTGGGCGATTTTGGTTTTCACCACGTCCATGCCCACGCCACGGCCCGACACGTCGGAAATCTCGGTTTTGGTCGAGAACCCCGGCGCAAAAATCAGGTTGTAACAGTCGGACTCGCTCAGGCGATCGGCGGCGTCCTTGTCCATCAGGCCTTTCTTCACGGCAATGCCGCGCAGAATATTGGCGTCCATGCCTTTGCCGTCATCGGAGATGGACAGCAGGATGTGGTCGCCTTCCTGTTCGGCCGAAAGGATTACCTTGCCGCAGCGAGACTTGCCTGCCGCTTCGCGCTCTTCCGGGGTTTCGCAGCCGTGGTCGACCGCGTTGCGCACCAAGTGAACCAGCGGGTCGGCCAGGGCTTCTACCAGGTTCTTGTCCAGGTCGGTTTCTTCGCCCACCAGCTCAAGGGTGATTTCTTTCTTGAGCTGACGGGCCAGATCGCGAACCAGTCGCGGGAAGCGACCGAACACTTTCTTGATGGGCTGCATCCGGGTCTTCATCACCGCGGTTTGCAGGTCTGCGGTCACCACGTCGAGGTTGGAGACCGCCTTGGACATGGCTTCGTCATTGCTGTTGAGGCCCAGGCGCACCAAACGGTTACGCACCAGCACCAACTCACCGACCATGTTCATGATGTCGTCCAGGCGCGCCGTGTCGACCCGCACTGTAGTTTCCGCTTCCGAGGCGGCCGGTTTGTCCGGGTGGGCCGCTGCCGCGCGGGCCGGGGCGACCGGGCGTGCTGCCGGTTCAGGCTTGCTGGCCACAGCGGCCGCTGCCGCAGGCGCCGCAGCGGGTTTGGCCGCGACAGGCTGGGCGGGGACTTCGGTGAACTTGCCCTTGCCGTGCAACTCGTCGAGCAACGATTCAAATTCGTGATCGGTGATGTGGTCCGGGTTGGCCGGTGCGGCAGCCGCCGGTGCCTCAGGCGCCACGGAGGCCGAGGCATCCAGCGCATCGGCACTGAACGAGCCTTTACCGTGCAACTGATCGAGCAACGCTTCGAATTCGTCGTCGGTGATTTCGTTACTGGCAGTCGCGGCCGGTTCTGCGGGTTGAGCCGCAGGCGTGGCAGCCACGGCGTCTGGTGCAAACTGACCTTTGCCGTGCAACTGGTCCAGCAACGACTCAAACTCGGCGTCAGAAATTTCGTCGCTGGCAGGGGCAGATGAAGCCGACTGTCCAGGCGCGGTAACGGGCGCCGCAGCAACCGCAGACCCGCCAGCCGCTGCTTCAGCTTTGACCGCATTCAGCGAGTCCAGCAACAGCTCGAATTCGTTATCGGTGATGTCACCGCTGTCTTCGGCCACCGGTTGCGGCGCAGGCGCCACGGCGGCTGGCTCAACCACCGGGGCAGCTTGTGCCGCCGCAGGCTCGGCCAAACGCGCCAGGGCAGCCAGCAACTCCGGCGTCGCGGCCGTGATCGGTGCGCGTTCGCGCACTTCACTGAACATGCCGTTGACCGCGTCCAGCGCTTCCAGGATCACGTCCATCAGCTCCGAATCGACGTGCCGTTCACCCTTGCGCAGGATGTCGAACACGTTCTCGGCGATGTGGCAGCACTCCACCAGCTCGTTGAGCTGGAGGAAGCCGGCGCCCCCTTTTACAGTGTGAAAACCGCGAAAAATTGCATTGAGCAGGTCGGCATCATCCGGTCGGCTTTCCAGCTCGACCAGTTGTTCGGACAACTGCTCTAGAATTTCGCCGGCTTCAACCAGGAAATCCTGAAGGATTTCTTCATCGGCGCCGAAGCTCATGTACGTGCTCCTTAGAATCCAAGACTTGAAAGCAAATCGTCTACATCGTCCTGACCGGACACGACGTCATCACGCTTATCGGCATGAATCTGCGGACCTTCACCCTGCGCCAGGTTTTTTTGCGGATTATTTTCAGCCCGCAGTGCTTCGCGGTCATGCTCGATCCCTGCGAAACGGTCAACCTGACTGGCCATCAGCACCAGTTTGAGCAGATTGCTTTCAACTTCGGTTACCAGCTGCGTGACCCGTTTGATCACTTGACCGGTGAGGTCCTGGTAATCCTGAGCCAACAAAATATCGTTCAGGTTGGCGGAGACCACGTGGCTTTCTTCTTCGCTACGCGTCAGAAAACCGTCAACCCGGCGCGCCAGATCCCGAAATTCCTCGGCACTGAGCTCGCGACGCATGAAGCGCCCCCACTCCGCACTCAAGGTTTTGGCTTCGGCGCCCAGGCTGTTGACCACGGGCGTGCTGTTCTCCACCAGGTCCATGGTGCGGTTGGCCGCCGCTTCCGTTAAACGCACAACATACGACAAACGTTCCGTGGCATCCGTGATCTGCGACACTTCTTCGGCTTGCGGCATGTGCGGGTCAATGTGGAAGTTGACGATTGCACTGTGCAGCTCGCGCGTCAGCTTGCCGACTTCGCGGTACAGGCCCCGGTCGCGGGTCTGGTTCAATTCGTGAATCAGCTGCACAGCGTCGCCAAACTGGCCTTTTTCAAGGCTGTCGACCAACTCGCGAGCATGTTTTTTCAAGGTCGATTCAAAATCGCCCTGGCTAGCCTCTTTATGCTCCATAACGCCCCCGTGGCGAGTCGATCAACCGATGCGTTCGAAGATCTTTTCGATCTTCTCTTTGAGTGCCAAGGCAGTGAACGGCTTGACGACATAGCCGTTAACACCGGCTTGCGCCGCTTCGATGATTTGCTCGCGCTTGGCTTCGGCAGTCACCATCAGCACGGGCATGTGCTTGAGTTTTTCATCCGCGCGCACGTGGCGCAGCAGATCAATGCCGGTCATGCCCGGCATGTTCCAGTCCGTTACCAGAAAGTCGATATGACCTTGATTGAGGATCGGTATCGCCGTGGTGCCATCATCGGCCTCGACGGTATTGGTGAACCCCAGGTCACGCAGCAGGTTTTTAATGATCCGCCGCATCGTCGAAAAATCATCAACGATGAGGATTTTCATATTCTTGTCCAATTCGACCTCCAAGCAGTCTTAAAACGCGCCCAGCACCTGGGCGCGCCATTCAATCAATTCAGTAAACCTTAACCCTGTAGCCGCCACCGCCGACCGCGACGCGGATGCAGCGACCGTCTGTGACAGAAGGTCTTGCGGCCTTATCGCAGCCTGCGGCAGCGGCTACAGGGGGTAAATCGTGTGGACGGCGGCGTATCAGCGCGCTCGCCATTCCGCCAGGCGCCCGCGCAAACGCGCGGCACACTGGCTGTGCAACTGGCTGACACGCGACTCGCTCACGCCCAGCACCTCACCGATTTCCTTGAGGTTGAGTTCTTCGTCGTAGTACAGCGCCAGCACCAGCCGCTCGCGCTCCGGCAAGTTGGCGATCGCTTCGGCCAACGCAGCCTGGAAACGCTCGTCTTCCAGGTCCCGCGACGGCTCAAGGTGCGCACTGGCGCCGTCCTCGTGCAGCCCTTCATGCTCGCCGTCCTGCAACAGGTCGTCGAAGCTGAACAGGCGGCTGCCCAAGGTGTCATTCAAAATGGCGTAATAATCATCAAGGCTTAAATTGAGTTCGGCCGCAACTTCGTGATCTTTAGCGTCACAGCCGGTTTTTGCTTCAATTGCCCGAATTGCGTCGCTGACCATGCGTGTGTTGCGGTGGACCGAGCGGGGAGCCCAGTCACCCTTTCGCACTTCATCAAGCATCGCGCCACGGATGCGAATACCCGCGTAGGTTTCGAAACTTGCACCTTTGCTGGCGTCGTATTTGGTCGAGACTTCGAGCAGGCCGATCATGCCGGCCTGAATCAAATCTTCAACTTGCACACTGGCCGGCAGACGCGCCAGCAGGTGGTAGGCAATGCGCTTGACCAAAGGGGCGTAGCGTTCGATCAGCTCGTACTGACTGTCGCGCGATGACTTGCTGTACATGCGATAGCCGCTTGCTGTCATGGAGACGTACCTACATTGGTTTGCTGCACCAGGCGCTCAACAAAGAACTCCAGGTGCCCACGGGGATTGGCAGGCAATGGCCAAGTGTCAACTTTCTGCGCAATGGCCTTGAACGCCAGCGAGCATTTAGAGCGCGGGAACGCTTCGTACACAGCGCGCTGCTTTTGCACAGCCTTGCGCACACTTTCGTCGTACGGCACGGCGCCCACGTATTGCAGGGCTACGTCCAGAAAGCGGTCGGTGACTTTGGTCAGCTTGGCGAACAGGTTGCGCCCTTCCTGCGGGCTCTGCGCCATGTTGGCCAGCACGCGGAAGCGGTTCATGCCGTAGTCCCGGTTGAGCAGTTTGATCAACGCATAGGCGTCAGTGATCGAGGTCGGTTCGTCGCAGACCACCAACAGCACTTCCTGCGCAGCGCGCACAAAGCTGACCACTGAATCGCCAATCCCGGCGGCCGTGTCGATCACCAGCACGTCCAGGTTGTCACCGATCTCGCTGAAGGCCTGAATCAGCCCCGCATGCTGGGCCGGACTCAGGTGAACCATACTTTGAGTGCCCGACGCCGCCGGCACGATACGAATCCCGCCAGGGCCAGGCAGCAGCACATCGCGTAGCTCGCAACGGCCCTCGACCACATCGGCCAGGGTGTATTTGGGGGTCAGCCCCAGCAGTACGTCGACGTTTGCCAACCCCAGGTCAGCATCCAGCAACATCACTCGTCTGCCCAGCTCGGCAAGAGCCAGCGACAAGTTGACTGAAACGTTAGTTTTACCGACGCCACCCTTGCCGCCGGTCACTGCGATCACCTGTACGGGATGCATGCTGCCCATGATCTTTCTTTACCTTGTCTTACTTAGACGCGGCTACACAGGTTGGCTGCGGGTTCCTCAACGGGAACAGGATGTGCAGACCATCAATGTAGGTACATTCCAACGTAATCATCACTGCCTCAGCCGACCCGTTTGGAAGGGCTGTGGTAGATATCAGCGAACATGTCGGCCATGGCCTCTTCGCTGGGTTCTTCCTGCATTTGCACACTCACCGCACGGCTCACCAACTGGTGACGACGCGGCAAATGGAGATCGTCCGGGATACGCGGACCGTCCGTGAGATAGGCCACTGGCAGCTCGTGGCTGATGGCCAGACTCAATACTTCACCAAGGCTCGCCGTTTCATCCAGTTTGGTCAGGATGCAACCGGCCAGCCCGCAACGTTTATAACTGTGGTACGCCGCCGCCAGCACTTGTTTCTGACTGGTGGTGGCCAATACCAGATAGTTTTTGGATTTAATGCCGCGCCCCGCCAGGCTTTCGAGCTGCAAGCGCAGCGCCGGGTCACTGGCTTGCAGGCCCGCGGTGTCCACCAGCACCACGCGCTTGCGCACCAGCGGCTCCAGGGTTTGCCCCAACGATTGGCCGGGCGCCAAGTGCGTGACCGGCACATTGAGGATCCGGCCCAGGGTTTTAAGTTGCTCCTGCGCGCCGATCCGGTAGCTGTCCATGCTCACCAACGCGATGTTTTGCGCGCCGTACTTGAGTACATAACGCGCCGCCAGCTTGGCCAGCGTGGTGGTCTTGCCCATGCCGGCCGGGCCGACCATGGCGATCACACCACCGTCTTCGAGCGGCTCGACTTCAGGGGTCGCGATCATGCGGGCCAAATGCGCCAACAGCATGCGCCAGGCCTGACGCGGCTCTTCAATTTCGGTCACTTGCTCCAGCAAGTCACGGGCCAGCGGGCCGGACAAGCCAATGCGTTGCAAACGGCGCCACAAATTGGCTTGCGCCGGTTTGCTGCCTTGCAACTGATTCCAGGCCAACGAGCCCAACTGCACTTCCAGCAACTCGCGCAACCCATTGAGCTCAAAGCGCATGGTGTCGAAGGCGCGTTGATCCATGCTCGGCGCGGCCGGGGCTGCGGGACGCGGCGGCTCTTCGAAGGTCGGCTCAATCAGCGGCTCAGCAGCGGTCAGGGGCAGACCGGCAAACAACTGCCGACTGACATCCGACTCGCCCTCGGCACGCATGCTCAACTCGGCCTGGGCCGACACGATGCGCGACTGGGTCTTGCGCAGCTCTTCTTCAAGTTCGACATTCGGCACACGGGGCGCCAGCGCAGACAATTTGTAGTCCAGCGCAGCGGTCAACTCGACACCGCCGGCAATGCGGCGGTTACCAATAATGGCGGCATCAGCCCCCAGCTCATCACGAACCAGTTTCATGGCCTGACGCATATCGGCGGCGAAAAAACGCTTCACTTGCATAAACCAAACCTCAGCCGTTCGGGCCTACTGTCGCAACGATGGTGACTTGCTTGTTGTCAGGGATTTCCTGGTACGCCAGCACATGCAGGTTCGGCACGGCCAAACGGCCAAACCGCGACAGCATCGCGCGGACCGGGCCGGCCACCAGCAGGATCACCGGATTGCCTTGCATCTCTTGGCGTTGTGCGGCGTCGATCAACGAACGCTGCAGTTTTTCAGCCATGCTCGGCTCCAGCAGAACGCCCTCTTCCTGACCTTGCCCTGCCTTCTGCAGACTATTGAGCAATATTTGTTCCAACCTTGGCTCCAGCGTGATAACTGGCAGCTCAGACTCAACGCCTACAATGCTTTGGACGATGGCGCGGGACAAACCAACGCGCACGGCCGCGACCAAAGCGGCGGTATCTTGACTCTTGTGCGCATTGTTCGCGACGGCTTCGGCAATGCTACGAATGTCGCGCACCGGCACCTGTTCGGCCAACAGCGCCTGCAACACTTTGAGCAGCTGCGACAGGCTCAGCACACCCGGCACCAACTCTTCAGCCAGTTTAGGCGAGGCTTTGGCCAGCAACTGCATCAACTGCTGCACTTCTTCATGGCCAATCAGCTCATGAGAGTGCTTGTAGAGGATCTGGTTCAAATGCGTGGCCACCACGGTGCTAGCGTCCACCACGGTGTAGCCCAGCGATTGCGCCTGACTGCGCTGGCTGACTTCGATCCACACCGCTTCGAGCCCAAAGGCCGGGTCTTTGGCAGTAATGCCGTTCAACGTGCCGAACACCTGACCGGGGTTGATCGCGAGCTCGCGGTCGGGGTAGATCTCAGCCTCGGCCAGAATCACCCCCATCAGGGTCAAGCGGTAGGCGCTGGGCGCCAGGTCGAGGTTGTCGCGGATGTGCACGGTCGGCATCAGAAAGCCCAGATCCTGGGACAGCTTCTTGCGCACGCCCTTGATCCGCGCCAGCAATTGGCCACCCTGGTTGCGGTCCACCAGCGGGATCAAGCGGTAGCCCACTTCCAGACCGATCATGTCGATGGGGGTTACGTCATCCCAGCCCAGCTCTTTGGTGTCTTGCGCACGGGCAGGCGACGGCAGCAGTTCCTGTTGGCGCTGAACTTCTTGCAGCGCCTGAGCCTTGACCACGTTTTGCTTCTTCCACATCAAATACGCCACGCCACCGGAGACGGCGGCCAGGCTCAAGAACGCGAAGTGCGGCATGCCGGGCACGGCGCCCATCACGGCCATCAACCCGGCGGACACCGCCAGCGCCTTGGGCGAGGCGAACATCTGGCGGCTGATCTGCTTGCCCATCTCTTCGGAGCCCGACGCACGGGTCACCATGATCGCGGCGGCCGTGGACAGCAACAGCGAAGGCAGTTGCGCCACCAAACCGTCACCGATGGTCAACAGCGCATAGACCTTACCGGCCTCGCCAAACGACATGCCGTGCTGGAACATGCCGACGGCCATGCCACCGATCAAGTTGATGAACAGAATCAACAGACCGGCGATGGCGTCGCCGCGTACGAATTTGCTGGCACCGTCCATCGAGCCGTAAAACTCAGCCTCTTGCGCGACTTCCTGACGGCGGGCCTTGGCCTGGTTCTGATCGATCAAACCGGCGTTGAGGTCGGCGTCAATGGCCATTTGCTTACCGGGCATGGCATCGAGGGTAAAACGTGCGCTGACCTCCGAGATACGCCCGGCGCCCTTGGTGACCACCACGAAGTTGATGATCATCAAAATCGCGAACACCACGATACCGACCACGTAATTGCCGCCGATCACCACTTCACCGAAGGCCTGAATCACCTTACCGGCGGCGCCGTGCCCCTCTTGACCGTGGAGCATCACCACCCGGGTCGACGCCACGTTGAGCGCCAGGCGCATCAGTGTCGCCACCAGCAGAATGGTCGGGAATACCGCGAAATCCAGCGGACGCAAGGCGTACACACAGACCAGCAGCACCACAATCGACAGGGCAATGTTGAAGGTAAAGAACACATCCAGCAGGAATGCCGGAATAGGCAACATCATCATGGCCAGCATCACCAGCAACAACAACGGCACGCCCAATTGCCCCTGACCCAAACCGGTCAGACCGTTGCGTGCGGTGTTGATTAACTGAGAGCGATCCAATGACATTGCGGGAAACCTTTAGCAAACTTTTGACGCCATGTGCGCCGTGGAGCCTGCCTTTGCAAGAACCCTTCCAACTTTGGCAAATGGCCACATCAGAATGAAAAAGCCCTGAATTCCAGCGCCCGCGCTTGCTCCCTGATCCACTGACGACCGGTGCAGGCACCGGGCGTGCGCGGGTGAAATAGCCGCTCACCCGCGCATGGGCCTGGGGTGGGCCGTTACGCCGGCCTGAGCCGCCACCCCAGCACATCCAGCAGGTCACACCCATCGCGCAGCAATAGCATGGCCGTGGTGGCCAGGTGCTTGAGATCCACCGCGTCTGCGTTTTCCACATCGCGAGCGGCGAAGGTTTCCATCAACTGCGTGACGGCCAATACGCGTGCAGCGGCGTTGGCATGAAGCACGTCCAGCGGAGCATTGCGGTCAATCAGTAAGGCGGGGATGGTGCAATCGATGGCAGTCAGCGGGATATAGGGAGCGTTCGGCATGAGGAAAGTCCAATGGTTAGATGCATAAGCCACCTTTCGTCGCCAAACAAAGGGGTGGCAGCTGTGCGCGGGTTGGCGAACCGGTTAACCATAGAAACCCGGCAGACTCGAAAGTCTCCCACGCACAACCGCCATAAAGTCCTACAGGGCACGGATTGTACGCGCAAAGACTCATGACGCTTCTGCATCTACGGTTAAGTTCCGAGTCGCCAAACCCGGTCGCCATGTGGGCGAGCGCGGACTATAAGCGCCTGCGCAGAGGCGCGGCAAGCAGCAAACCTGTCTGAAGGGGCTGATAATGCTGCGGGCCGACGCGACCGCATGCACACGCCAGACACCCGACCCCGCACACTCACGCAGGGTTCAATTCCAGCGCCACTCCCCCAAATCAATAACCAGGCACGCACTGCTGCTGGCCCCGAACACCACATCAATCTTGCGGTTGGGCTGATAGCGCTCCGACCCGCGCCCGCCAATCAGAATATCCCCGCAGCGCCCGTCCCGCGTGTGCGGCCGATCCTTCCACACCGGCACACTGTCGAGCTTCAACGGGCGCACCAGGTTGCACAGGATAAAACTGCGTGCACAGATCCCATTGATCCCTTCCGAACTCAATGACTTGCGCAAAAATCGCAAAATCGTTTCGCGCTCTTTCTCGCACCGCTCCAGCACGGCGGCGTAATACGCCTCGTGGCCACAACCCTGCGGCACGGTCGGCAGCGAAATCACCGCCAGCAGGTTGGCGCCCTCGGTGCTGAACCCCACCACATGTTGATCGAGCGCCTGATCCAGCCAAAAAATCGCAAACGTGCCCTCCAGCGCGGGGAACGCCGGAAACAACCCCTCCAGCTCGGCCATGGCCAAACCGTGGGCATCACTCAACGCATAGGTTTTGACAGACGCATCAGGAATCAGGGTTAACTCAATAGGCATCGCGCATCTCCATTGCCGGTCAACAAACGCCAGGGCGCGCTCTATCCCTAGTTAAGCAGGTTTGGGCAAACCGACTACTGGCAACATTGACAGGGTGACCACCTGATAGAACTGCCAGTACCCGTGACGCCTGCTCGCGCTCATCATCAAGCATTCCTCAACGCGCGCGAGCACTTCAATGAAAAAGTCACTGCTGTGCAGTTATCACTACGACCCGCTTGATCGGCTGACGGGGCTACTGCCCCATCCACAGGCGACACGCCAACGCTTTTATCGGCAAAACCGGCTCGCCACGCAGATCCAGGGCGACGTGCGGCACGCCATCCTGCAGCACGGCGACCAGTTGCTTGCGCAACAGCGCAGTGATTCAACATCAACCGCCAGCACCCTGCTCGCCACCGACACGCAGCACTCCGTGCTGCATACGGTGGGCAGTTCAGAACAACGGGCAATGGCTTATTCACCCTATGGTCACCATCCAACAGCAGGCGCCAATGAGCATCTATTGGCATTTAACGGTGAATGCGCAGACCCTGTGACCGGGAATTATTTATTGGGCAACGGGTATCGGGCGTTTAATCCCGTGTTGATGCGCTTTAACAGCCCCGACAGTTGGAGTCCGTTTGGTAAGGGCGGGATCAATTGCTACAGCTACTGCTTGAATAATCCGATCAACTATCGAGACCCGTCAGGGCACTTTATTGCCTCCGGGAATACCCTCTTGGCTGTCCAGGGTATTTCTTCATCGATGGGAGGCATAGCCCTTGCTCTCAGTAGCCCTGCCCGCACAAGCGGCCCAGCGCTGGCCGCTTATTTTAGCGGGGCGCTTGGGGTGCTGTATGGCGGCGTTGCAGCCAGATTGCCGGGAACACGATTTGGCGCAATCATGGCTGGCACCAGCGCGACGCTCGGTGCTATCTCCATGACGACGGGTGCACGTGCGAGCCGCCAAGGTTTTCGTGGGCTGTCAAGTCGGGCCTCACTCAGCTCACTGGACGAAATGGAAGGGGCCTTAAATGATTCAAGCAGATTTATACCTAACCGCAATTTCGAACCTTCTCCGCCCTATCTACCCCCCCGCCCTGGCTTTCAATTTTCGTCCCAACACAGTCGACAATCATCGCTTCCTACGTTTGAGAGTTTGCCGCTTGAAATACAGCGCGGGCCTCGTGGCAAAGTCCCTGAGTACACCCCCATCAGCCAGGCACAGGAAGTGACAACACCTCGAAAAGTGACAGTCAGAATAAATAACTTACCTGAAGTCCATAGATACACGGAAGTTGCGGAGACCGGCGCGAGGATTAGAGAGACTCAACTCTAGACCCGCAGAAAAACACGTCACTCATCGCGCCGTAAATCCGGCGGGATGGGCAGGTCGTTGAGCGGATCAGGCCGCTTGCCCTTGCCCGCCTGATGCTGGCGGATCTGGTAGACGTACGCCAGCACTTGGGCCACGGCCAGGTACAAGCCGGCGGGGATTTCCTGGTCCAGCTCGGTGGAGTAGTAGATCGAACGCGCCAGCGCCGGGGACTCGAGCAGCAGAATGTCGTGCTTGGCGCCGATTTCACGGATTTTTAGCGCCAGAAAGTCGCTGCCTTTGGCCAATAGCATCGGCGCAGCGCCTTTCTCGGGGTCGTATTTGAGGGCAACGGCGAAGTGGGTCGGGTTGGTGATGATCACATCCGCATCCGGGATGGCGCTCATCATGCGCCGCTGGCTCATCTCGCGCTGGGTCTGGCGGATCCGTTGTTTGACTTCCGGGCGCCCTTCCTGGTCCTTGTGTTCGTCGCGCACTTCCTGCTTGGTCATGAGCAATTTTTTGTGGCTTTCCCACAGCTGCACGGGCACGTCCACGGCGGCAATCAGGATTAACCCGCAGGCCATCCACAACGCACTCCACGCCACCACTTGCAGGCTGTGGATCACCGCCAGTTCCAGCGGTTCATGGGCGATGCGCTGCAAGTCGTCGATGTCGGCCTTAAGCACCAACAAGGCCACGATCAGAATGATGAAGAATTTGGCCAGCGCTTTGAGCAGTTCAACCAGCGCCTTGGCCGAGAACATGCGTTTGATCCCCGCTGCGGGGTTCATACGGCTGAATTTGGGCGCCAGGCTGCCCGCCGCGAATAACCAGCCCCCCAGCGCAATCGGCCCCACCAGCGCGGCAATCAGCAGGGTGATAAGCACAGGTTGCAGCGCAATCAGCGCGATCTTGCCCGAATGCAGCAGGAAGGCGCCCATGGAGTCCGGGTTGAGCAACACTTCGCGGCTGATGCTGAAGTTGTAGCGCATGATTTCCATCATGTCCTGCGCCAGCGCGCCACCAAAGATGATCAGACCGATTGAACCGGCGAGCATGATGGCCAGCGTATTCAGCTCTTTGGAGCGTGCGATTTCGCCCTTTTCCCTGGAGTCCTTTTTTCGTTTCTCCGTGGGGTCTTCTGTTTTGTCGGCGCCACTCTCGCTTTCGGCCATGGCTATTTCGCCTGTGCCAGATCACGTAAGAACTGCAAGGCCTCGCTGGCCAGCGGTTGATACTGATTGAGAATGTCCGCCAGGCTGATCCACAGGATCACCATGCCCAGCACCAGCGTCAGCGGAAAGCCGATGGCGAAGATGTTCAACTGCGGTGCCGCCCGGGTCATGACGCCAAAGGCAATGTTGACCACCAGCAGCGCGGTAATCGCCGGCAGCACCAGCATCAGGGCGGCGCCCAACACCCAGCCCAGTTTGCCGACCACTTCCCAAAAATGCAGGGTCAATAAACCGCCACCGACCGGCAACGTGGTAAAGCTTTCGGTGAGCACTTCGAACACCACCAGATGCCCGTTCATGGACAGGAACAGCAACGTCACCAGCATGGTGAAAAACTGCCCGATCACCGCCACATTGACCCCGTTGGCCGGGTCGACCATGGACGCAAAGCCCATGCCCATCTGGATGGCGACGATCTGCCCGGCCACCACGAACGCCTGAAAAAACAGCTGCAACGAAAAACCCATTAACGCGCCGATGATGATTTGCTCGGCAATCAGCATCAGCCCGCTCAGGTCCAGCGGGTTGACGGTGGGCAACGGCGGCAGGCTGGGCATGATGGCCAACGTAATGGCAAGCGACAAAAACAGCTTGATGCGCTTGGGCACCAGCGTCGTGCCAATGATCGGCATGGTGGTCAACAGCGCGCCAACCCGGAACAGCGGCAGCATAAAGCTGGCGACCCAGGTACTGATCTGCGCGTCCGTCAGGGCCAGCAGCGACATTTAGCCGATCAACTGCGGAATGCTGCCGTACAACGACAGGATGTATTCCATAAACGTCTGTACCAGCCACGGCCCGGCCACGATCAGGGTCACGAGCATAACCAGCAAGCGCGGCAGGAAGCTCAGGGTCTGTTCGTTGATTTGCGTAGCGGCCTGAAACATGGCGACCATCAGGCCCACCAGCAAGCTGGGCACCACCAGCACCGCCACCATGATGGTGGTGAGCCACAACGCGCTGCGAAACAGGTCAACCGCGACTTCTGGGGTCATTGCGCCTTACTCCCGGACATGGCGTTACACACCGCCAAAACTGCTGGCCAGCGTGCCGATAATCAGCGCCCAGCCATCCACCAGTACAAACAGCATGATTTTGAACGGCAACGAAATAATCAGCGGCGACAGCATCATCATGCCCATGGCCATCAGCACACTGGCCACCACCAGGTCGATGATCAGGAACGGAATGAAGATCATGAAGCCGATCTGGAACGCGGTTTTCAGTTCCGAGGTAACAAATGCAGGCACCAGGATGGTCAGCGGTGCGGCATCCGGGGTGGCGATGTCGGTCCGCTTGGACAGGCGCATGAACAGCTCAAGGTCGCTGGTGCGGGTCTGCGCCAGCATGAAGTCCTTGATCGGGCCTTCGGCCTTGAGAATCGCGTCCTGCGCCGAAAGCTTTTCAGCAAGGTACGGCTGCAAGGCGTTTTCGTTAATTTTGTCGAACACCGGCGCCATGATGAACAGGGTCAGAAACAACGCCATGCCGGTCAGGATCTGGTTGGACGGGGTTTGTTGCAGCCCCAACGCCTGACGCAGGATGGAAAACACAATGATGATCCGCGTGAAACTGGTCATCAGCATGACGAACGCCGGGATAAAGCTCAGCGCCGTCATGATCAACAGGATTTGCAGGCTGACCGAATACTCTTGCTGGCCGTCGGCACCCGTGCCCAACGTGATGGCCGGGATCGACAACGGATCGGCACCGAACGCCAACGGCGCGGCCAGCGCCAACAACAGCGCAACGACTAAACGCATTACGGCTTGTCCTTCTGATTGCCCATCAGTTCCATCAGGCGCTTGGCAAATTCCGGCGTGGCGGGTTGCGGGGTGGGCGGCAACGTCACCGGCTCCTTGAGCACATGCAATGGCGTGATGCGACCGGGCGTCAGGCCCAGCAGGATCTGCTCATTGCCCACCTGCACCAGCACCAGGCGATCACGTGCACCCAGCGCACGCGAACTGATGAGTTCAATCACCTGCCCCTGGCGCGGCCCGGCGTGCTGAACCCGACGCAACAGCCAGGCCAGGCCGAAAATCAGGCCTAGCACCAGCAGCAGGCCCAGCACCAGTTGGGTCAATTGACCGCCAATGCCGCTACCGACCACTGGCGCAGCCGCCGCAGTCGCAGTGGCCAGCGGCTCGGCCGCCAGCACGCTGAACGGTAACGCCAGTAAACCGCCGAGTAGCCGCTTCACTTAGCGCAGCTTCTTGATGCGTTCGCTTGGGCTGATCACGTCCGTGAGGCGAATGCCGAACTTTTCGTTCACCACCACCACTTCGCCGTGCGCAATCAGCGTGCCATTGACCAGCACGTCCAGCGGCTCACCCGCCAGACGGTCCAGCTCGATCACCGACCCCTGGTTGAGTTGCAGCAAGTTACGGATGTTGATGTCGGTGCTGCCCACTTCCATGGAGATCGACACCGGAATGTCCAGAATCACGTCCAGGTTGGGGCCGTCCAGCGTAACCGGCTCATTGTTGCGCGGCACGCTGCCGAATTCTTCCATGGGCACGCGGTTGGACGACGGGGCCTTGGCCGCATCGGCCGCCAGCAACGCGTCAATGTCGTGTTGGCCCACATCGCCGGTTTCTTCCAGCGCAGCCGCCCATTCATCGGCCAGAGCCTGATCTTCGGCGGAAGTCATTTCGTGTTCGTCAGCCATCATTTGTCCTCGGCGGGCAGTCAATCAGTTACAGAGCGAATTCTTGAAACCGGCGCTTAGCGCCGGTCGATGGGTTCAACCACTTGCAGGGCGAGATTGCCCTTGTGCGAACCCAGTTTGACCTTGAACGACGGCACGCCATTGGCACGCATGACCAGTTCGTCCTGCAGCTCGATGGGGATCACGTCGCCGGGCTGCATGTGCAGAATGTCCCGCAGACGCAACTGACGACGGGCCACCGTGGCGCTGAGGGGCACACTGACGTCGAGCACGTCTTCACGCAGCGCCTTGCTCCAGCGCTCGTCCTGATCGTCGAGGTCGGACTGGAAACCGGCGTCGAGCATCTCGCGCACCGGTTCGATCATCGAGTACGGCATGGTCACGTGCAGATCGCCGCCACCGCCGTCCAGCTCGATGTGGAAGGTGGAGACCACAATCGCCTCGCTCGGGCCGACGATGTTGGCCATGGCCGGGTTCACTTCCGAGTTGATGTACTCGAAATTGACTTCCATGATCGCCTGCCAGGCTTCTTTCAAGTCGATGAAGGCCTGCTCCAGCACCATGCGCACCACGCGCAACTCGGTCGGCGTGAACTCACGGCCTTCGATCTTGGCGTGACGTCCGTCACCGCCGAAGAAGTTGTCCACCAGCTTGAACACCAACTTGGCATCCAGGATGAACAGCGCCGTGCCGCGCAGCGGCTTGATCTTGACCAGGTTCAAGCTGGTCGGCACGTACAGCGAATGCACGTACTCACCGAACTTCATCACCTGCACCCCGCCCACTGCCACGTCGGCAGAGCGACGCAGCATGTTGAACATGCTGATGCGGGTATAGCGCGCGAAACGCTCGTTGATCATTTCGAGGGTCGGCATGCGCCCGCGAACGATACGGTCCTGACTGGTCAGGTCGTAACTTTTGACGCTGCCGGGTTCGGCAGCCATTTCGGTCTGTACCAGACCGTCATCGACGCCATGCAACAGCGCATCGATCTCATCCTGGGACAGCAGGTCTTGCACGGCCATGTCGTGATCCTACTGCAATACGAAGTTAGTAAAGAGCACCTGATCGATCACCACTTTGCCGAGCTCTTTTTGCGCAACGGCCTGCACACTGGCAGTGGCTTTCTGACGCAACATTTCCTGACCCACCGGCGTGGCGATGCTGTCGAAGGTTTCCCCGGAAAACAGCATCACAAGGTTGTTGCGGATCATGGGCATGTGCACCTTGAGCGCGTCCAGGTCGGCCTGGTTACGGGCTTGCAGGGTCATGCTCACTTGCATATAGCGCTGGCGACCATTGGCGTTGTAGTTGAGCACGAACGCAGGCGCCATCGGCTCGTAGATCGCCGCGACTTTAACGTTCGGGTCGACCACTGCTTCAGGCGTGCTCTGGGCGCTGTGCATGAAATACCAGGTAGCGCCTACCGACAGACCAATCGCCAGCAGCAACGCCACGACGATCAGGATAATCAGCTTGAGTTTGCCTTTCTGGGCGGGGTCTTTCACTGCGTCGCTCTTCGCCATGCCAATAATCCGTCACTATTCGGTTTTCACAGGTGCATGGCTAGGCAAGAGCAAGTGTTATGCCAGAAGTGAGGGTCGGACGGGCATTGTTTAGCTTCAGCGGTGCTGGAGGGCGATAACGCGGCGATAACCGCGCTGTGGGCGACAGCGACGACCGCGTTTACCTGTCGCCATCGCTCAAGGCTGCGAACCTGGTTATCAGGCGTAATAATCCACCGCACTGGAGCCCAGAATCACACTGGGCGCAGCCGCTTCAACGCCCGCCACGGACAGCTCGTCCTGCTCAACGCCGTCCGCTCGCCCACCGTTGGCAGTGCCGTTGGCGCGGTTCTGGCCCTGCTGCTCCTGACCTTGTCCCTGCCAATTACGCGATTGATCCGACACGTTAACGTCAACTTGGCCCATGCCCTGTTGGGCAAACATCTCACGCAAACGGTGCATTTGCCCCTCCAGCGCCTCACGCACGCCCGCGTGACCGCTCATGAAGTTGACCTGCGCCGGCTGGTCGGCGGCAATGTTGACGCGAATGTCCAGTCGCCCAAGCTCGGCGGGCTCCAGTTGAATGTCAGCCGATTTGAGGTTGGCGCTGGACAGGTACATCACCCGGTTGACCACTTCTTCAGACCAGCCGTTCTGGTGCATGGCCAAGGGCTGGTTGACCGGCAAGGCATTGGCCGTTTTAGGCACCGCCGCTTGGGTCAATGCCGCCAGCCGATTGGCGAAGTCATCGACACGGGTGTCGCTGGAAGCGCTTTTCAGGTCTTTGAGGCCATCGTCCACCAACCCCTTGAAGGCTTTTTCGCCGCCCTCGCCCGAGGTGTGTGAATCGGTCTTCGGCTCGATCAGCATGGCAGTGCCGCTGGCCTGCCCCTGGGTTTGGGCAGTCGGGACGGTGTTCTCGGCGGGAGCACTTTTGGCGGGTGCCTGACTGCTGGCGGACACGTGCCCGCCCTGCTCCATGGCCAGGCGCACAGCAGGCAGGTCGTCGAGGGGATCAGCCTCGGGGTCGAAATTGTCATCGGCCACCGGTTGAGGCTGAACCGCAGCCGCCGCAGTGGCGGCCGCTGCCAGTTGCGACGCATCGGCTGGTGGCTGTTGCGGCACTGTTTCAACCGGCATGTCTACCACCGGCGGCGTAACGGGCAACGTCGGCGCGACCGGCGTCAGTGCTGAGGGATCGGTCGATGCCGCGTCGTCGACCGGTTTCGCCACGCTGTCGTCCTGATCAGCAGCGGCGTTGTCCGTGCGCTTGCCGCCAGGCAAGGGTTTGCCGCTATCGGCAACGTTCGCAGGTTTTACGCCATCTTTGTCAGTGCGCAGGTCTGGCTTGGCAGGCGCGTGCGCAGGGTTGTCCCGGGTCGGTTTTGCCACTTTATCGGCTGCATTGAAGGCCGTGCCTTGCGACGCCTTGGCGTACACCTTCGAGAAGGGCTGAGCCCCGTTTTTATTGGGCTCAACGGCAGTCTGGGACGCATTGCCCGCCGCGGCTTTGGACGCAGCGGCGGCAGGTGTCTGAAGAAGCGGGTTGGCGGCAAGCGGCATGTCAGGTCTCCACTGTACGGGCTGGCGTAGGTACAGGTGAGAGATTCAGAGCAAGGTTCGGGCCAGCTTTGCCAGCATCAGTGGGAAACCACGTGCACAGCCCCGCAGCGCTTGCGTTCGGCGCAATACAGCCGGCGCACGGTTTGATATTCATGGTCGATTTTCAGCACCAGCTCTTCGATGCCGACCAAAGGCATTTTTTGCACCCGGGCTTCAAGTTCGCCGCACAACCGCGCCAAACGAATGGCACCCATGTTGCAGCTGCTACCTTTGAAGCTGTGGGCAACCCCCATCAGCTCTGTAGGACCGCGCGCCAGATGCAAGTGTTGCAGACGTTCGTCCGAGTCAGCGATAAAGGTGTCCAGCAGGTCGGCAAACCCACCCTCCATCACGTCGCGTAACGCGTTCACTACGGCTGGGTCCATATGTAAGTCAGACACTTGTTCACTCCTTGATCAAGAATGGGCGGATTATGCCAGAGCCTCCCACGAAAACTCCACGTACGCGCTGCGACCATCGTCTGACCAACGCGCCGCGGGGCACAATTGACGCACCAGACTCACGCCGCGCCCTGACAGGCGCCCTTTGTCCAGTGGACGCGCCAATACCTTGCTGACATCGAATCCTTTTCCGCTGTCTTCAACCTGTATCACTAAACGTCCACCATTGAGCATAGGCTCAACCCGCAGATGCAGCCGGACAAATCCTTCCTTGAGCGCTTCCAGCCGCGCTTCCCGGCTCAGGTAATACTGCGCGAACCCGGCGGCGTTGCGCTTGATTCGAGAGTCAAGGCCCAAAACGCCATGCTCCAGGGCATTGGCGTACAGTTCGGCCAGAACCGCATGGATCACTGCCCCCTGCACACGCAGCCCATGGACCTCCATCAGCAACTGCAGCAGGTAGGGCAACGGGTTGAACTGTTGCAGGGATTGGGCCCTAAACTCAAAGCTGGCCGACCAGTCCAGCGGGCTGCAACGTCCGCTGTCGGCATAGAGAATCGGCGGTATGTTCCAGGGTTGCGGCAGTTGCGACGTGATGTGCACCAGGCTCACGTCATCGCGCTTGTGCCCCTGAAAATCGCGCAGCGCCTGTACCACCTCATCGATCAACCGCGCCGGGTCCTGATTACGGGCAAACACGCGCTCCAGCCCTTGCACGCCAAACAGTTGATCATCAGGCCCCGGGGTGTCGATAACGCCGTCCGAGAGTAAAAACAGCTGGTCGCCCGGCGCCATGGGCAGCACATCGGTGGCGTCATCAAAGGCGTCGGACGTGAGCACGCCCAGCGGCAAATGCCGGGAGGGCAACGGGGTGCGTTCGCCGGTCGCCCGGACCTGCAGATAACCGTCCGGCATGCCGCCATTCCAGAGTTCGACAATGCGCCGCTGGGCACTCACGCAGGCCAGTGTGGCGCAGCAGAACATGTCCACGGGCAGGATGCGTTTGAGCTTGGCATTCATCTCGCGCAGGATTTCCGCCAGGCCATAGCCTTTGGCCGTCATGCTGTAGAACACCTCCGCCAGCGGCATGGCGCCGATTGCGGCAGGCAACCCGTGGCCAGTGAAGTCGCCCAGCAACACGTGGATATCGCCGGTCGGGGTGTAGGCTGCAAGTAATAAATCGCCGTTGAACAAGGCATACGGCGACTGCAAATACTGAATGTTCGGTGCCTTTAAACAGCCAGAGTGCGCCACCCGATCAAACACCGCCTTGGCCACCCGCTGTTCGTTGAGCAGGTATGTGTTGTGCCGAGCGATCAGGTTGCGTTGCTGCAACACGGTGTCCTGCAAACGCCGCATACGGTCCATGACGATGATTTTGGCGGCCAGCACCTGCGGGTTATAAGGCTTGATCAGCACATCGTCGCCCCCCGCTTCCAGCGCCCGGGTCAACGCGTCGGTGTGCTCAAGCGAGGTCAGGAAAATGATCGGTACCAGCGTCTCACCCGCTAGCGCCTTAATCTGCCGGGTGGCTTCAAAGCCGTCCATGACCGGCATCAGCGCGTCCATCAGCACCATTTGCGGGCGCTGCTCGGCAAACAGCGTCACGGCTTCGGCGCCATTGGCTGCCAGCAGCACGCGATGCCCCTGTTTGCCGACAATGCGCGAAAGCAGCAACCGGTCGACCGCACTGTCTTCTGCGATCAGCAGGGTGAGCGGCTGGAGATCAGATTCTGGCCCTTTCAACTGATATCAAACAGCTTGTCAAAGTTGGAGATGGCGAAAATTTTGCGCACGTCAGGATTGCAATTGACGATACGCACATCCGACTCATCGCCCCCCGCATGGTCACGCAACAGCAACAGCATGCCCAGCGCGGAACTGTCGACGTAAGTCGTGTCTTTGAGGTCAACCACGTACTGATCAGGCGTGTGCTCCAGCCGTTCGTAGGCATCCCTGAAATCATGATGCCTGCCGAAATCAAAACGACCCTTGATCGCTAACGTCAGTTTTTTACCATCCGGAGTGAGTTCAGCTGTCACAGCCATGCGCACGCATCCTTATCTGAGGTCAAGTGCCCAGAACTATAGACGTCGATGACAATTTCACATCCCCTGACGGGAATCCGGCGGGCTTAAAGCGTGTCGCGGCGCGGCAGGCGCTGGGACAGTTCGTCCATCAGCTTTTGTTCGCGCTTGTCTTCCAGCTGCCGCGCTTCGTCGGCGTAGCGCTGCACCAGTTTGCGCAAACCTTCGACCCGCGCGTAGGCCTGCTGCCAGGTTTCGCGGGCTTTATTGAGGTTGTTTTCGTGCCAGACCAAACTCTGGCGCTGCTGGGAAACGGCGGTTTCAAGCTGGTTGAGAAAGTATTGGTAACTGCGCAGCCATTGGCCCGAAACACCCTGACTGCCACGGTCGACCCATTGCGACTGGTATTCGGCGCGGAAGTTTTCCAAGTCGCCCAACTTGCTGTTGGCCAGGTTCACCTGCCCCTGAAAATGACCGAGGCGCTGCGCCGCGGCTTTTTCAGCGCTTTCGGCCATGTCCACCACTGGCGCCAGACGCGCCGCTCTTCCACCGCTGGCCATAGGGGATTAGCCGCCCGGCGCCGGGGCAAAAATGGTCCCCAGATGGCCACTGCTTTCGCCCAGGCTGATGTTGTCGTTCAACCCCTGGCGCAGGTACGCCACCATCGCCGGTTGCAGGGCAATCGCGGTGTCGGTTTCGCGATCACCGCCCGGCACGTAGGCGCCAACGCTGATCAAGTCCCGCGCCTGCTGGAAGCGCGACCACAGCTGCTTGAATTGCTGCGCACGGCGCATGTGTTCTTCACTGACCACCGAAGGCATGACCCGGCTGATGGACGCCTCAATATCGATGGCCGGGTAATGGCCCTCTTCGGCCAGCCGCCGGGACAATACGATGTGGCCGTCGAGCACACCCCGCGCCGAGTCGGCAATCGGGTCTTGCTGGTCATCCCCCTCGGACAGCACCGTGTAGAACGCAGTGATCGACCCGCCGCCCGCTTCGGCGTTACCCGCCCGTTCCACCAGCTTTGGAAGTTTGGCGAACACCGAAGGCGGATAGCCCTTGGTCGCGGGCGGCTCGCCGATCGCCAAGGCGATTTCCCGTTGCGCCTGGGCGAAACGGGTCAGCGAATCCATCAGTAAGAGGACGTTTTTACCTTTGTCGCGAAAGTATTCGGCAATCCGCGTGCAATACATGGCGGCGCGCATCCGCATCAAGGGCGCGTCATCCGCCGGGGATGCAACCACCACCGAGCGCTTGAGGCCTTCTTCACCGAGGATGTGCTCAATGAACTCCTTTACTTCGCGGCCCCGCTCCCCGATCAGCCCCACCACCACGATGTCGGCCTCGGTAAAGCGGGTCATCATGCCCAGCAGCACACTCTTGCCCACGCCCGTACCGGCGAACAGGCCCAGGCGCTGGCCACGGCCGACCGTCAATAAACCGTTGATGCTGCGGATGCCCACGTCCAGCGGCACGCTGATCGGGTTGCGTTTGAGCGGGTTGATGGTGGGGCCGTCCATTGGCACCCAGTCTTCGGCTTTCATCCCGCCTTTGCCGTCCAGCGCCCGCCCGGCGCCATCCAGCACGCGGCCGAGCATGCTCATGCCCATGGGCAAACGCCCGGTGTCTGCCAGTGGCACCACCCGGGCACCCGGCGCAATGCCCGCAACGCTGCCCACCGGCATAAGGAAAATTTTGCTGCCCGAGAAGCCCATCACTTCGGCTTCGACTTCCACCGGATGAAAGCTGTCGTCGTTGATGACCAGGCAACGACTGCCCATGGCGGCGCGCAAGCCTTCGGCCTCAAGGGTCAGGCCGACCATGCGCAGCAAGCGGCCTTCGACAATCGGCTGGCCGGGCAAGGTGATGGCCGGCGAATACGTGCTCAGGCGCTTGGCAAAACTGGTGCGTTTAAGGTGCATCAGGCGCGTCCAGGTCGACGTCAATGTCCGGCGCAGACGGGTGCAGCGCCTGTTCGTGCAATTGATCAAACAACTGGCTCATGGCCTGTTTGATACGGGTTTCGATGCTGGCATCGATCCGGCTGTGTTCAGTTTCGACGCGGCAACCGCCCGGCTGCAAGGTGTCGTCTTCGAGGATCCGCCACGCGGCGTCATGCCGCTCGCGCAGTGCTTTGACCTGGTCAAAATCCTGCGGGTTGATGAACAGGCGAATGTTGTCAGCCCCCATTGGCAACAATTTGAGGCTTTCGCGCAGGACCTGCTCAATCTGGCTGGAGTCGGTTTTCAGCTCGCGCTGGATCACCAGACGCGTCATGTGCTCGACTAGCCCCACCATGGCCTTTTCAAGTTGCACGTCCTGCTCGGCCAGCGGCGCAAACAGGCTGGCCATCAGACGCTCAAGGCTTGAAACCTTGGCATTCAAAGCCACTTCGGCTTCCTGGCGGACCTTGAGCTGCGTGCTGTGAAACCCTTCTTTTTCGCCCGTGGCGAAGCCCTCGTTGTAGGCCTCCTGACGGATACTCTCGAGCTCTTCGAGGGTCAGTGGCTGGACTTCATCCAGCGGCACTTCTTCGCTCTCGACCGGCAGTTCTTCGACCGGTTCGGGCTCGGGTTCCGGCGCTTCGCGAAACGGGTCAAAGCTGGGCAATGACCACACGTCAAAACCGCCGACATCGCGGGCACGAATCACATCACTGGGCGACTCACCCTTGGCATTGCTCACTTAGATCATCTCTTCGCCGCCCTTCCCGCCGAGAACGATTTCTCCGGCTTCGGCCATACGGCGGGCAATGGTGAGGATTTCTTTCTGCGCCGTTTCGACGTCGCTGACACGCACCGGGCCTTTGGCTTCGAGGTCGTCGCGCAGCAGTTCGGACGCACGCTTGGACATGTTCTTGAAGATTTTTTCCTGAACGTTGTCGTCCGAGCCTTTGAGCGCCAGTACCAGCACGTCCGAGGACACTTCGCGCAACAGCGCCTGAATGCCACGGTCGTCGACATCGGCCAGGTTGTTGAACACGAACATGAGGTCTTCGATCTGACCGGACAGGTCTTCGTCGATTTCGCGAATCGAGTCCATCAGCTGACCTTCGGTCGAGCTGTCGAGGAAGTTCATGATGTCGGCCGCACGCTTGATCCCGCCCAAGGTGGTACGGGCGGCATTGGAGTTGCCGGAGAATTGCTTCTCGAGAATCTGGTTCAGCTCTTTAAGGGCGGCAGGCTGCACGGTATTGAGGGACGAGACGCGCAGGATGATGTCCAGCCGCGCCTTGTGGTCAAAGTGGCCAAGCACTTCGCCTGCCTGGTCGGGGTCGAGGTACGCCACCACAATGGCCTGGATTTGCGGGTGCTCGAAGCGGATGACGTCCGCCACTGCGCGCGGCTCCATCCATTTCAGGCTGTCCAGGCCACTGGTGTTGCCCCCCAACAGGATGCGGTCGATCAGGCCATTGGCCTTGTCTTCGCCCAGTGCCGAGGTCAGCATTTTACGGATGTAGCTGTCAGAGCCAACGCCAAGGCTGGTCTGGTCGCCGACAATCTCGACGAACTCGCTCATCACCTGCTCAACCTGCTCACGGTGCACGTTGCGCATTTGCGCCATCGCCACACCCACGCGCTGGACTTCTTTAGGCCCCATGTGCCGCAGCACCTGGGCCGCGTCAGTTTCACCCAGGGACAGCAGCAGGATCGCGGCTTTGTCGACCCGGGTCAGCTTGAGGTTGGTGGCGGCTCGGTTGTCACTCATCAGCGTTGATCCACTCTTTCACGACCTGAGCCACGCGGCCCGGGTCTTCTGCTACCAGACTTTTGATTGCGTTCAACTGAGCGTCATACCCTTCGCTCGGGCTAGGCAACAGAATACTTTGTGGGCCACCCAGGCTGACGCGGTCGTTGGCCAACTCGCCATCCAGACCGCCAATGCCACCCAGACCGCCCAGCTCGGCATCACTGCCAAGCGCCATTTGTTTGTTGCGGCCGTGACCGGTGATGTTGTTGAGCACCGGGCGCAGCACGCCGAACACCAGCACCAGAATGAACAGCACGCCCAACACTTGCTTGACGACGTCCCAGAACCAGGGCTGCGAGTAGAACGGGATGTCGGCAATCACTTCGCCACGCTCGGCGGAGAACGGCACGTTGATCACGCTCACGCTGTCGCCACGGCTGGCATCAAAGCCCACGGCGTCTTGCACCAGACGCGTGAAACGCGCCAGTTGATCGGTGTTCCACGGCTCACGGGTGACGTCGCCGGTGGCCGGGTCAACCTTGACCTGATCGTCCACCACCACCGCGACCGACAGGCGATTGACTCGACCCTGCTGCTGCTTGGTGTGGCTGATGGAGCGATCCAGCTCAAAGTTTTTGGTCGATTGCGAACGCTTGTCGGCCGGGTATGGCGCCAGCATCGGCTGGCCCGTGGCCGGGTCCATGATTTGCTGACCGTTGGCGTCCAGCAGCGGCTGCCCCGGCTGCACCATGCCTGCGGCGGCGGTTGCCTGACCGGTTTGTTGCGGCGCCGAAGCAGGCGCTGGCGGCTGGTTGCTCAATGCGCCCGGCACACCTTGCGGGCCATTGCTGGCGGTGCGTTGTTCATTGGTGGACTGCTCGCTGCGCAACGCCGGTTGGTCCGGGTTGAACTGCTCGGACGTCGACTCGACGGCGCTGAAATCCACGTCGGCAGACACTTCCGCCTTGTAGCGGTCATTGCCCAATACCGGTTGCAGGATGTTGTGCACGCGCTGTGTGAGCATGCTTTCCATGCGGCGGCTGTAGTCGAACTGCTTGCCAGCCATGGTCAGTTCGGAGTTTTCCGCCTGATCCGACAGCAAGTTGCCCTTCTGGTCGACAACGGTGATTTGCGACTTGGTCAACTCCGGGACACTGGTGGCCACCAGATTGATAATCGCCAGCACCTGACCCGGCTCCAGCGAGCGGCCCGAGTACAGCTCAACCAGTACCGAGGCGCTGGGCTTGCGTTCGTCGCGTACAAACACCGAGCTTTTCGGAATGGCCAGGTGCACGCGGGCACCCTTGACGTTGTTCAGGCTGGAAATGGTGCGCGCCAGCTCGCCTTCAAGGCCACGGCGATAACGCGTCGCTTCCATGAACTGGCTGGTGCCCAGGCCCTGATCCTTGTCCAGAATCTCGAAGCCGATGTTGCTGTCCGTCGGTGACACACCCGCAGCTGCCAGCTTCAGGCGGGCACGGGCGATGTCATCGGCCTTGACCAGCAAGGCGCCGGAGTTGGGCTCGACGGTGTAGGGGATGTCGGCGGTGGCCAGGGTCTCCATGACCTGTTTGGCATCCATACCGGCCAGGCTGCCGTACAGCGGCCGGTAATCGGGCTGTTGCGACCACAGCACCACGGCAAAACCAATCGCCACGCTCGCCGCCAGGCCGACCATCAGGCCGACCTGACGCAGCATGGTCATCTCGGAAAGGTTTTCCAGAAAAGACAGCCCGAACAGCGGCGGCTTGCTTTCTGTAGAGCCCGCTTTAGCCGGGACGTTATCAGCGACTGCTTCTGCCATGACCTAATATCGTCCTTAAACCGGCATCTGCATGATGTCTTGGTACGCCTGAACCAGCTTGTTGCGTACTTGGGTCAATGCCTGAAAAGAAACACTGGCTTTCTGCGATGCAATCATCACGTCAGTCAGGTCAACACCGCTCTTGCCGATTTCAAACGCATTCGACAACTGGGTCGATGCCTGCTGGGTTTCGCTGACCTTGTTGATCGCGTTGCCGAGCATGTCGGAGAAGCTGGGCGCACCCATTTCAGCCGGCGCTTGCACAGCCGATTTAGGCTGGGCCATGGCGTCCATTTGCATGGCCCGCATGTCCAACATCATTCGATTAAATTCAATACCTTGGCTCATGGACTACTGTCTCCGACGGCCCGCAATTTTTTGACACTCACACAGCATCTACTGAGGTGTTAGCAACAAGGGTGCCAGTTATTTATTGATCTGGAACAAATAGCGTTACAAATGGTCGCAGACGGATGAGTGGCGCCCGAGCCGCTGCCGTGACAAGCGTCAGCTATTAAGGGGTGGCGAACAGGTACGCTTCGACATCCATGCCCGCATCGCGCATTTGCGCCAACTTGTAGCGCAAAGTGCGCGGACTGATCCCCAAACGCTCGGCGGCCTCTTTGCGGCGACCGCGTTCGGCGCGCAAGGTGTCAATAATCATCTGAAACTCGCGGCGACGCAGGTCATCGCCCAACGCGCCCGCCGACTCTAGCGGCTCCACGCCCAAGGCTTCGACAGGCGCCGACAATCTGGCGCCACCGGCAGCTGACAACGGCGCACAAGCCACAGGCCCCGACAGACAAAAATCCGCCGCCTCGATCAGCCCGCTCTGCTGCAGGATCAATGCGCGCTGAATAGCGTTGTCCAGTTCACGCACATTCCCCGGCCAGCCATAGTGGGTCAGGCACGCCTGCGCGTCAGGCGAAAAACGCACGGCGGTGTGCTTCATTTTGCTGATGTGCTTGGCCAACAACCGCTCAGCCAGCGGCAGAATGTCGGCAGTGCGCTCGCGCAGCGGGCGCCAAGCCAGTGGAAACACTGAAAGCCGGTAGTACAAATCTTCACGAAACCGCCCCGCCGCCACTTCGCCCGCCAGATCGCGGTTAGTGGTGGCCACGACGCGAATATCCAGCGCAATTGGCTTGCGCCCGCCCACCCGCTCGACCTCACGTTCCTGCAGCACCCGCAACAGCTTGGCCTGCAAGCCCAAGGGCATTTCGGAAATTTCGTCCAACAGCAGGGTGCCGCCGTCCGCTTGTTCAAACTTGCCCGCCTGGGCCGCAATCGCACCGGTGAAAGAGCCCTTTTCGTGGCCGAACAACGTCGCTTCCAGCATGTTGTCCGGAATCGCCGCACAGTTGATTGCGACAAAGGGCTGATCCACCCGACGGGAATGCTGATGAATGTAACGCGCCAACACTTCTTTGCCGGTACCGGATTCACCCGAGATCAGCACCGTGGAATCGCTGCGCGCCACGCGGGCAGCCAATTCCAGCAACTGCACGCTGGCCGGCTCGATGGCCACCGGGCCTTGGGCTTCGGCCGCGCCCAAACTGCCCAGCGCATGGCGCGCCACCAGGTCCAGCAATGCCTTGGGCTCGAACGGCTTGACCAGATAATCCGCTGCGCCTTGGCGCATGGCGTCCACCGCCCGTTCAACCGCGCCATGGGCGGTCATCAACAACACCGGCAATTGGGGTTGCTGCGCCCGTAGCAGGCCGAGCAATTCATGACCGTCCATGCCCGGCATGTTGACGTCGCTAACCACCAGACTGAAGGCTTCGCGCGAAACGGCTTGTAGCGCTTCTTCGGCAGAACCCACCGCCTTAAAGCCATGACCGGCCAGCAGCAAGGTGTCTGACAACGCTTCACGCAAGGCCCGATCGTCTTCCACCAGCAGCACGTTGATGCGCATCACCATCAGTTCGCCTCCCCAGCGCCAGTGATCAGCGGCAAGCTGAGCAGCGCACAGGTGCCACGCCCCAGGCGAGAATGCAGTTGCAACTCGCCGTGATGCGCGCGCACCACGGCCTTGACCACGGCCAGCCCCAGACCGGTGCCCGTGGCTTTGGTGGTGAAAAACGGCTCCCCCAAACGGCTCAGCACGCGAGGTTCGATACCGCTGCCGCTGTCACTCACGCAAAGGCGCAGGGTGTTATGGCGGGCGTACACATGCACCTTGAGTCGCACCTGCGCGGTGCCCGCCTGGAGCGCATTTTCAATCAGGTTCAGCAGCGCACCGACCAACGTGTCGCGATTGCAAAGCACTTCGCCATCATGGATGTCGCACTGCCAGCGCATTGCAACGCCTTCCACATGGGGCTGCGCGGCGGCTTGCAGGGACTGCATCAGCGCCTTGGGTGTGACGCGATCTGTCAGGGGCAATTCACCGCGGGCGAACACCAGCATGTCCCGGACCTGATGCTCCAATTCATGCAGACGCTCTTTAAGGCGCCCGGCGAAGCGTTGCTGGGTCTCGACCGGCAGCTGTTGCTCAGTCAAATGGCTGGCGTAGATCAACGCCGCCGACAACGGGGTGCGGATCTGATGCGCCAGCGATGCGACCATGCGGCCCAACGAGGACAGGCGCTCATGGCGCGCCAATTGGTCTTGCAGGCGACGGGTTTCTGTCAGGTCGTTGAGCAAGACCAGTTGACCCGGCTCGGCATCCAGCGAGCGGGTGGAAATCGACAAGCGCCGACCGTCAATCAGGGAGATTTCGTGACCATCGTCTTCGCGAGGCGCAAAGCAGCGTGCGATGACATGCCGCCAGAGTTCGCCTTCCAGCGGCAGCCCCAGCAGTTCACAGGCAGCCGGGTTGGCTTCGCGCACACGGCCACGGTCGTCGATCACGATAACGCCGCCCGGCAGCAGGTCCAACAGGTGTTGCAGGCGATTGGCCAGCCGCTCCTTTTCCGCCAGCTCGGCCATGCGCTGGGCGCTGACCACAGCCAACTCGCCCTTGAGCTCGGTCACCCGGGCTTCCAGCAAGCTGTAGGAATCGGTTAGTTGAGTCGACATCTGACTGAACAGCGAGAACGCCTGCTCGAGCCCTTCCCGACTGGCCTGCTCAACTGCGTTCAAGGGCTGAGCGGCGAGAGACATGGCTTGCCCTGCGAGATCAGGGACGGAGGACTGCTGGGCGGACTGAGGCATGGGACTTTCTCGCGTGGCTGACCGTCATTAAACGGTTCGTTAGCAGAGACTTAGCAATACCCGTGCCTAAAAAAAAGGACTTAAAAATCAGCAGGTTAAAAAACAGGCGTCAATCATCCGCCTGTTCTTCGCCTTCACGACGGCTCATGCCGTACTTGCGCATCTTTTCCACCAAGGTGGTGCGACGGATTCGCAGACGCTCAGCGGCACGGGCCACGATGCCATTGGCGTCGTCCAGCGCTTGCTGAATCAGCCCTTGCTCAAGGCCGCCGAGGTAGTCCTTAAGGTCCAGCCCTTCTGGCGGCAGCATGGCGGTGGCCGTGAAATCCGGTGTGGCATTGTTGATGGCCACGCGCTCTTCCATGTCGCTGCGCAGGCTGTCGACCAGTTGCTCGTCTTCATCATCCACGTAGCGAAATTTCTTGGGTAACTCAGCGACACCGATCACCCCGTACGGGTGCATGATCGCCATGCGCTCCACCAGGTTGGCCAGTTCACGCACGTTCCCCGGCCAGCCGTGGCGGCATAAAGACATGATGGCGGCTGAATTGAAGCGGATAGACCCGCGCTTTTCGTGCTCCATGCGCGAGATCAACTCGTTCATCAGCAACGGAATGTCTTCAACGCGTTCGCGCAAGGGGGCCATTTCAATCGGGAACACGTTCAGGCGGTAGTACAAGTCTTCGCGGAAGGCGCCGACTTCAATCATGCTTTCGAGGTTTTTGTGGGTCGCCGCAATGATGCGCACGTCGGCACACTGGGTCTTGTTGCTGCCCACGCGCTCAAACGTGCGTTCCTGCAACACACGCAGCAGTTTGACCTGCATCGGCAGGGGCATGTCGCCGATCTCGTCCAGGAACAGCGTGCCGCCATTGGCCAGCTCAAAACGCCCGGCGCGGCTGGTGATGGCGCCGGTGAATGCGCCCTTCTCGTGGCCGAACAGTTCGCTTTCGAGCAGCTCAGCGGGAATCGCCCCGCAGTTGACTGGCACAAACGGCGCGTCACGGCGCTTGGAATGGTAATGCAGGTTACGCGCAACCACTTCCTTGCCGGTGCCGGACTCACCAAGGATCAGGACGCTGGCGTCGGTGTCGGCCACTTGCTGCATCATCTGGCGCACGTGCTGAATTGCACGGCTGGTGCCTACGAGGCTGCGGAATAAATTGGGTTCACGGTGCCGACCGCGCTCGCGGGCCTGGTCATACATCTCGCGATAGACCTGGGCACGGTGCAGCGAATCGAGCAATTTGCTGTAGCTGGGGGGCATTTCGAGGCTGGACAACACGCGGCGGCGCTGGTCTTCGGGCAGGTCAACCGAAGAAATTTCACCCAAAAGCAAAATTGGAAGGAACTCATCCCACGTAGCGAGTGTCTTAAGCAAGCTCGCAGTCCCGCCTGCAATACTCACGTTGCCTACAAGCACGCAGAGCACTTCACGGCTGGACGCCAGGGAACCGACAGCCTGCTGCCAATCGTTACTCGCGGCAGTTAAATTTTCTTCACCCAGAAAATTTAAAATCACCGCCAGGTCGCGGCGACGGACGCTATCGTCATCGATTAGCAGAATCTTGGTTTCACGCCACATGCAATAGCAACTTCCCTAGTCAACTCAATGCCCTGATTGAGGGGCAAGGTAGACGCCTTGACCCGTTTGGATATTTAAGACGACTGAAATCAGAAAACAGCACTAGTTAAGTCAAAAAATTGTATGCAGTCAATTTTATGGCGCTCAAAACACGCTTAACCACAAAATTTTTAGGTCTTAACCAAATAGATGGTAAACCTTTGAAGCACTTTTTGCTTGGTTGATCTGCGCCATCTGGTTAACCACGAGCTGACGCTCCCCTGTCGCGGCTTCCAGCAGCATGCGATACACCACCAGCAAGCCCTCAAGATTCTCGCGTAGCACGGCTTCGTCTACCGGCTTTTCGTCCAGCACGTGCTCAACACAATCCCGACAAGCGGTATCCAGCTCGCCAATGGCTTCCCAGTTACGCTCGGCCAGGGCATCGATCAGCGCATCACGGGTTTGTTGAATTCGTTGCAGTTGGCTCATGATGCACTCCTCGGACCGGCAGGCTTATTCTGGCGCGATTGCATCCCAACCACTTTTCACAGTGATCAGCAGGCGGGCGACTTCGTCGATCAGTTCTGGATCGTTTTTGGCATTGGCCAGGGTCAATTGTTTGGTCATGTATTCGTACAGACTGTCCAATTGACGCAGCGCTTCCTTGTCATCGGTATTCTCTTCACGCAGGCCCGCACGCAAGCCGGTGATGATGTCGATGGTCTTGGTTATCAGCAGGGCCTTCTGAGCAATATCACCTCGCGCCATGGCACCTTTGGCTTGAGCCATGCGCTCCAGAGCACCTTCCATCAGCATCTGAATCAACCGGTGCGGGCTGGCCTCGGAGATTTGAGCGTGGGAATTGACCTTCTGGTACTGACGAAGGGCGCGCATCGGGTTCATGTTTCTACCTCGTAACAGATGACCGGCAAAAATAGGGTGACTTACTACTTGTTTCGACCGGGCCCGTCAAAACTTTAACCGGCCCTGCCCTGCCCGCCTTAGCTCGACTTCGGATTATTCAGCGAGTTCAGCGTGGTCATGATGCTGGAGCTGCTGGCATTGAGCTGGGCCACCAGGGTGTCCATGGCGTTGTATTTGGCCGACAGCGAAGTTTGCAGGCTCTCGATACGGCGGTCCAGCTCAGCTTGCTGGGTCGTCAGATCGGTCAGTTTGTTGTTCAGGTCGGTGGTGCGCTGCGCCAGTGTGCCGGCTGTACCAACATAGGACGCGGTCGATTTGATCATGCGCGAAATCAGACCCGCGTCGCCCGTGAACACTTTGGCAATATTGGTTGCGCCACTCTGCGTGGCGACCGCTTTGGTCCACGCCTTGTCATCCAGAGTCAGCAGGCCCGTTTTAGAGTCCGTGCTGATGCCCATTTGCGACAACCCGCCGCCACTGCTGTTGAGCAGTTCATTGCGCAAGCTAGAGACCAACTGACGCATGGAAGCATCACCCGTCAGGGCGCCCGATTTCGTAGTTGCCGCATCGCCGGTCGCCGTGACTTTGGTTTGGGTATTGATCGCAGTCATCAGCGTGTTGTACGCCGAGACGAAGCTTTGAACCGAGATTTTCAATGTATCGGTGTTGGCACCCACGGTAATCGTTGTGGCAGCCTTATCCCCCACCAACAGCTCCAGCGTCACCCCGCTGATGGCAGAATCGACCTTGTTGCTATTTGATTCCATCTCCAGACCGTCGATGGTGAACTTGGCATTTTGCGGAGCAATTAGAGTGGTTGCACCCTTGGACAGATCCGAGTCACCACTCAAGGTTATATCGGTACCCTCGCCCATCGTTGAGGACGTCAGCACCAGTCGCGAACCCGACGCATCTGTCAGAACGTTGGCACTGATCCCTTTAGAGCCCAGTTGCGTGTTAATGGCTTCACGCATTTCTTTAAGGGTTGCGCCGCCGGGGACGTTGACGTTGTAGTCAACGCCCGACTGAGAGATGGTCAGCGTGGTAGCTTCGTCGGTTGTGTTGACGATGGATGAGGCGCCATCGGTATACACCGGACTGCTCACCTTGGAAGCAGTGGCTAACTGCTCTACCACCAAATCGTATTTACCGGTCGACGCGGTGGCGTCAATCGTCACCTTGGACTTTTTATCGTCCGAACTCGAACCCGCCATGCCGCTAAAGCTGGAGGGATCCTTGAGCTTGTCGATGGCCGTACGATAAGCCTCCAGCGCACTCTTCACTGTTCCTAATGAGGACAGCTGGATAGTCGTGTTGGTTTGTTGGGCAGTGATTTGCGCCTGCTTGGGTGCCTTTTCGGCAGCCACCAGAGCCTTGACGATGGATTGTGTATCAACCCCCGAACCGACGCCGCTTATCGTTGAACTGGCCATCTTTTTATCTCCTTTTCGTTGGCTGCCGTTTTATTGGCTAACTGCACCTTCTCGGCAGACAACAACAAAATTCATGCCACCTCAGGCATTTGTCTGAAATAACAAGCTACCGGCATCGCTCAGGCTTTGAGCCAGCTTCAATGCGGTTTCTGAGGGGAGTTGACGTATCACTTCACCACTGTGCGTGGCGATTACCTTGACCACGACCACACCGGTGGAGTCGTCAATGGAAAAATCCAGCTGGCGCTGGGTGGACTGCACGAACTCACGAATGTCGTTGACGGCCTTTTCCAGGTCTTCGCGCTTGGGCGCTGGCGCAGGGGTCACTGCGTCTTGAACCGTGGACGGGGCGGCAGGAGCCGGAGTCGATGCCGTAGCAGCTTGTTGAGCAACAGTGGCGGTGTAAGCCGCGTTCAGCTTGACGCTCATGTCCATGTCATCACCTCAACACTGAAAAAACGAAAGGGCACGTAAACGCGCCCTTCCGTTATTGACCAAGCGCCGTGATTACTGAAGCAGTTTCAGTACGGAGGATGGCAATTGGTTAGCCTGAGACAGGATCGCAGTGGAAGCCTGTTGCAGGGTTTGCTGCTTGGTCAGCTCAGCGGTTTCAGCGGCGAAGTCGGCGTCTTCTACGCGGCCTTTGGCTGCAGCGGAGTTCTGCGCGATGCTTTGCAGGTTGGACACGGTGCTTGCGAAACGGTTTTGTACAGCACCCAGCTGCGAACGCTGGCTGTCGATCTGCTGCATTGCGCCGTCCAGAGCCTGAATTGCTTGCTGGGCAGAAGCTGCAGACAGAACGCTCAGATCGGCAACAGTGGTTTCCATGGTGGTGGCAGATTTAGTGCCAGCCGTAGAAACATCTTTCAGACCCAGTGCAGCCAAGCCAGTGCCCGCGCTACCGTCTTTAACAGTGATGTCTTTGTCAGCGAACAGCTTCAGGGTGCCGTCAGCATTCTTGCTGGCCGTTACACCGGTGCTGGCGCTGTTGATCGAAGCAACGATCGCGTCAGAGGTGTCACCTTTTTTGAACTTGACCTCAACGCCATTCAGTTCGATCGAAGTGTCAGCAGTCAGCTTGGCTTGCGAAGTACCGGCAGACAGACCCAACTGCGACAGCGAACCGCTTGCGGTGTTAGCCAGCTTGATGTCTTTACCGTCACCCGAGGTCAGAGTTACACGACCATCCTTGAAGGAAGCAGTAGCGCCGGTACCGGCTTCAGCAGCCAACTTATCAATAACAGTTTTAATGCTGTCAGCAGCACCCCACTTGACTTCAGTGCCGTTAACACTGACACCGCCATCCGAGCCCATAAGGGTTGCATCAGTAACCGCAACAGCCTTGACAGGGGTAGCAGCTGGCGCAGCGATCAGGCCAGTCTCAGCCAGAGCACCTGGCGGTGTACCGTCTTCAATAGTGAAGTCAGACTTAGAGGTCAGAGTCATTTTGCCAGTTGCGGCGTCAACAGAGGCAGTAACACCTGTTGTACCCGAAACCTTGTTGATATCAGCAGCAGTGGCAACACCACTGGCAGCGGCACCTGTAGCCCCCGTCAGAGTGATTTCAGTGCCATTGATGGAGATTTTCCCAGCCGCAGTTACGTCACCTGGTGGCGTAGCCGACGTGGTCGCTTTCATACCACCGATGTTCGAACCTACAGCAGTAGCGCTCAGGCCCGACATGGCCGTGCCGTCAACCGACGCTTCGCTGTAAGTACCTTTCAGGCCAGTGGCGCTGATGTCGGTCATGCCGAACGAGATGGTCTGGTTGGCGTCAGCACCGATCTGGAAAGCCACGTTGCTGAACGAGCCGTCCAGCAGGTTACGACCACCGAAGGTAGTGGTGTTGGCGGTACGGGTCAGCTCGCCCACTTTAGCGGTGAATTCTTGCTGCAGGGACACACGGTCAGCGTCGCTTTTATCACCGTTCGCCGCTTGCAGAGCCAGCTCACGCAGACGTTGCAGGGTGTTGGTGGACTCTTGCATCGCGCCCTCAGCGGTCTGAGCAATCGAGACGCCGTTGTTGGCGTTGGCGATGGCTACGTTCAGACCTTTCACCTGGTTGCCCAGACGGTTGGCGATTTGCATGCCGGCAGCGTCATCTTTGGCGCTGTTGATTTTCAGGCCGGAAGACAGGCGGTTCATCGAGGTGCTGAGAGCGTCGGAAGCCTTGTTGAGGTTCTTCTGAACACCCAGCGACGTGATGTTGGTATTTACTGATAAAGCCATGACGAATTCCTCGTGGGTTGAATACTGCGGCTTCCGGCCCTGGCAACCGCCGGGTGTGGCCTAGAGAACCTTCGTAATAGTTATCGTCGTGAAAGCAGGTTGCTTGAGGGCTTTTTTGATTTTTTTTACTGGCCGGGTGCCATCCCTTGTATTTCAGGGGGTTAAGCGGCCGCAGAATGCAAAACGCCCATGGCTTTGGCGGCCACGGGCGTTGGGTAATTGCATAAAACGACTTAGGGGCGGTAGATGATCGCCGAGCCCCAGGACAGGCCCACACCAAAGCCACTGAGCGCCACGCGCTTCCAGGTGGTGTCCATGGCGTGTTTTTCCAACAGCAGCGGAATGCTCGACGACACGGTGTTACCGGTCTCGACCATGTCCTTGATGAACTTCTCGGGCTCGCCTTCAAAACGCCGCGCCACGGCATCCACAATGGCCGCACTGCCCTGGTGGATACAGAACGCGTCAATGTCTTGAGCCTTGAGGTCCGATTCATCGAGCAACTCGTGCAAGTGCGCCGGCACTTTGAGCAACGCGAAATTGAACACTTGACGCCCATTCATGAAGAACACGCCATCGGTGACTTTCAGGTGCGGCGCGCCCGAACCGTCGGTGCCGAACTTGGCCTTGCCCAGCTGCCAGAGCGCGTCTTCGCCCATCCACGTGGCCGTGGCGGCGTCACCGAACAGCATGGTGGTGTTGCGGTCTTCCGGGTCGACGATTTTGGAGTACGGGTCAGCGGTGATCAGCAGGCCGTTTTTCAGGCCAGTGGCTTCCATGAAGCCCTTCATCGCGTAGAGGCCGTACACATAGCCTGAGCAGCCGAGGGAAATATCAAATGCCGCGACGTGGGTCGGCAGGCCGAGCTTGTCCTGCACGATGGCGGCGGTATGGGGCAAGCCTTCTTCATCACCGTTTTGGGTGATGACGATCAGCGCATCGATGGACTCGCGCTTGAGATGAGGGTTATTGGCGAACAGCGCATTGGCCGCTTCGACACACAGATCCGAGGTTTCCTGGTCAGCATCTTTGCGCGGCAGGAATGCCGAACCAATCTTGCCCAGAATAAATTCTTCGTCCTTGGAGAACTTCGCGCCCTGGGCATAGTTATCTACGCCGTTTGCAGGCACGTAACTGGCGATGCTTTTAATGCCAATCATTGTGGCTTCCCAATACTGAATAGCTGGAGATCACCCGCTCAGGAATCGAGGGGCGTTAACAATAAAAGGGCTTCGCCGCGCAAAAAATGCAGCGAATGTGGATGCCTGAAAATACCCAAAACGGCCTGTGAAAAGCCCAGCACCCGCCCGTACGTTTCACACGATACAGTGAAGATGCGCGTTATGACTCATAGGTCACTCTATTTTGTGTGGTTTATACAAAACGTTTCAACGCGACTTTCAGATAAGCACGCGCACGCTGATGCCGCCACAGGGGCCACCAGCCGGGGAAAAGAGAGGGTTTACAGTGCGCTCGCCGTGACAAGCCACTCATCGAGAAGCTTTCACGGCGCACAAGGCGGGATCAGATCTTGTTGAACAGGCTCAACTGGGAGATTTTCACGAAGGCCAACTGCGAGGCTTCGAGCATGGCTTTCTGGAAGGCCAGATCGATGGATGCCCCGGCCAGATCCGTGTTGCCAATAGCCGCAATCGTCGACTTGTTGGCCATCACCATGCTTTCGTTTTCGGCCGTCTGGGTGTCCACGGCTTTCAATCGTGCGCCAATCGAACCCCGCGCCGTGTCGACACCGGCACTGGCGTTTTTCAGGTTGCCAATGGCCGAGTTGATCGCATCCCGCTGCTTCTGCTGCGCAAGCACATCGCCATCACTGGGCGTGGCCAGCGCTTGTCGCAACTGGCTGATGGTGTCCAACGCACTCTGACTCTGATGATTATTTGCGCTGACCACAAACTGGTCGCCCGCTGCGCGCGCGCCATTAAAGTCAAACGTCACGCCCATCGCCGTCAGTGAATCGCCCGTCATGGTGCCCTTGGCAATCGACTTGCTGTTGGCCGTCATGGGTTGAGCATAAATTTCATACTCGGTGTCGCTGGTGAATTTGATCACCGCGCCACTGGCCGGAAAGCTGTCGCCATAGGCCTTAGGATCGTTAACGGTGCTGCCAGTGATTTGCGCGGTCGAAGCATTACCCGGCGAACGTGATGCGTTGAACGAGTCCGGCTTGGCTTCAAGGGTAAAGATGTGGCCCTTGACCGCATCGTCCTGATCCGCTGCCGCGACGTCCTTAAGGTTCAGGTTGATATCAAAATCCACCCCCCGCAGGCTGATGCTATGAGCGCCTTCCTTGGTGGCGTCGAACACGCCGTTGCCCGGCACTTCGGAGGTGATGTCGTTGCCCGAGCCGTCGCGCACCACGTACTGCGTGCTGCTGAGGAACTCCACCTGATAAGGCTGGCCCTGGGAAAAATCTTTGTTGAACACAGGACTTGAGGTGATCAGGCCACCCGACACCGAGACCGTGCCATCCACAGCCGTCGCGGGCTTGGTGGTGAGTTCAGCCTGCGTGCGACCGGTATTGATAGCACCATCAAAGATGCTTTTGGCAGTGTCACTCCCCGCGAGGGTGAGCGTGTCAGACACCTTCAGGTTCAGTTGCGTGTCATCACCCTGATAGGTGTAGGTCCCGTCGTTGTTACGGGTATACGGCGGCGTATCGGTTTTGGAGCCGGAAAACATGTAGTTACCCGAAGCGTCCTTACTGTTGAGCAGGCTGAACACCTGATCTTCGATATTGCCCAATTCATTGGCTATCGACAGCCGGTCTGCATCACTGACCACGCCACCGCCCGCTTGCAACGCCAGCTCGCTGGCTTTTTGCAGGGCATTGTTGATCGTGTCGAGCACCGACTCCTGATTGGCCAGAGACGATTTAATGCTGTTCATGTTAGTGGTGTACTGCGCCAGCATGTCTTGCTGTTGCTGCAGTTGCAGCAGGCGCCCGGCACCGACCGGGTCATCGGCGGCTGTCTGGATTCGCACGCCGGAATCGATCTGCTCCTGGGTTTTAATCACCGAGGAGTAATTGCTCTGGTACTTGGACGAGGTGGTCTCGAAGAACTGGGCAGTAGAAATACGCATCGTCGATAACTCCCTTAAATACTGTTGATCAGCGTCGTGAAGGTATCCTGCGCGACCTTGATGATCTGCGACGATGCCGTGTAGTACTGCTGAAACTTGACGAGGTTGGACGCTTCTTCGTCCAGGTTGACCTGCGATACCGAGCTGCGGCTGGCAGCTGCGTAAGACAACGCTGCATTGGTGGCCGTGCCGTCAACTTGAGCCTGGCTGGCCTTGCCGCCCACCTTGGACACCAACTGGCTGTAGGACGTGGCCATGCTCACGCCACCGCCGCCGCTGTTCACGCCGACGGTGGGTTTGGTTTGCAGGTCGAGCAGTTTGTTGGCGTTGGTGTTGTCCGCCTTGCCGTCTTTGTTGAACTTGATGTCAAAGCTGTCGCCCTTACCGGGAGAACCACTGATGGTGGTCTCGAAGCCGACGGTTTTCTTCGAACCGTCCGGATTCAGCACCGGCTGACCGGCGGCGTCCAGTACCGGCACATTGATCGTGACCTTGTTGTCCTGACCCGGCACGATCGTGCCTTTGCCGATTTCTTCGCCTTTTTCATTCAGTACGCGATAGCCCTGAACGCCGTTGGCCGCTTCATCAAATGCCAGACGAACAGGCATGGCGCCTTCGATCTCGCTTTGCGCCAGGCCCAGGTCCGCGCCGCCGTAGATATTCAGCGCCTGGGATAAGTCCAGACCACTGACCAAACCGGTGCCGCTGTTGGAGCCACCCTGGCTCGCCACCAGCGGGCCGGCCAGCGCCAACTTGCTGGCGTCGGTCATTTGCACGCCTATATTGGTCGCGCCACTGCGGGTCGGGCTGACTTTGAACGTGTCGCCCTTATCCAGACCACCGCCATTGAGATTGAGGGTAAAACCGTCAATTTCAGGTGCTGGCTTCTGGTCCAGTTTGTAAGCGCCCATGACCGTGCCGTCGGAACGCTTCACCGTGTAGTCATTGCTGCTGCTGAACGTCACCTCATAGTCGTAGGTGGTCAGCGCGCCGCTGTTGGTAATGGTCACATCCAGATTGCCTGACCCGGCGCTGTTGCCGGTCGAGGCCAGGCTGCGTTCGCTGATGGCTTTGGCACTGTTGATGTTGTTGAACAGTGACGCGCCGAATTCGCCGTTAGCATCCAGGCCCTGCCCCAGTTGCTGATTGATCGCATCGGCAACCACCAGCGCGGTGCGCCCCAGCTCATTGATCGCAGGCGCCAGCACATCATCACGGTAACGCAGCAGGCCGCCAATCTTGCCGCCGCTGATGACAGACGTCACATCCGAACTGGAAGACGCGTAGTTGATCTGGATCGTGTATTGGCTCTTGTCGGTTTTACCCGGCACGGCCGACAACGTATTGGACGTGTTGCCCAACACCAGCGATTGCCCGGTGCCGAGGGTGATGTCGTACACGTTGTCGTGCTCTTGCACCGTCACGCCGACCAGTTCGTTGAGCGAACGGACAGCTTCGTTACGCGCATCCAGCAGGTCGTTGGGCGTGTTGCCGCCCGTCGTCGCCTGGGCGATTTGCTTGTTCAGCGAAGCAATGGTCGCCGTGTGCTGGTTGACCATAGAGGTCAGGGTTTCCAGCTGGCTGTTGACGCCTTCGTTTTGCTGGTTGAGCTGGCTGGCAATGGCGTTGAAACGGTTGCTCAGGGTCTTGGCATTGCCCAGCAGCAAGTCACGAGACGACGCGTCGCCCGGTGCTGCCGCTGCGGTCTGCAGCGAGGCAAAGAAACTGCTCAACGCCGCCGACACGCCCGTGCTCTTATCCGACAGCAGTTTGTCGATCGGGCCGATTTGGTCGAGGTAGGCTTGCGCGTCGCCATTGAGCGATGTGGTGGTTTGCAACTGGGCGTCGAGGTAGGCGTTGTAGACGCGACGCACGTCCGCCAGCGTGGTGCCGGTGCCGATAAAGACCCCGCCCACTTGCTGCGAGCCTGCCGTGCCCTGCACGATTTGCTGGCGCGAATAGCCCGCCGCGTTGGCGTTGGCAATGTTATTGCCGACCGTGGCCAATGCCCCTTGACTGGCGTTCAGCCCCGACATCCCGATGTTGATCAAACTCGCCATGGTTCAAACCTTATAAATGCGCGAAGGAACCTGTTGAGGCATAGCTCTGGTAGGTCTTCATTTGTTTGGCTATCTGCGAAATCTTGCTGGCGTAATTCGGGTCGGTTGCGTAACCGGCCTTCTGCAGCTCGCGTACAAATTGTTCTGGTTTATCGGCAGCGCTCAGCACTTCTTTATAACGATTGTTGCTCTGCAACAACGTGACCAGGTCGTGGAAGCTGTCCTGGTAAGAGTCGTAGGAACGGAAGGCCGCCGTTTCCTTGACCATCTGCCCGCCTTTGAACTCACTGGTGATGGCACGCGCCTGAGCACCCTGCCAACTGCCGGTGGCCTTGATGCCGAACAGGTTGTGGCTGCTGGTGCCATCTTGTTGACGCATGACCGATTTACCCCAGCCGGTTTCCAGTGCCGCTTGCGCCACCAGGTACAGCGGGTCGACGCCGATGCGGTCGGCGGCTTGCTGGGCCATCGGCAACATGGTGGCCACGAACGCATCCGGCGATTCAAAGGCTTTTTTGGCGGGCGCCAAGGGTGGCTGGGCCACGGCACGGCCATACACCTGCATCCGCCCCTGCGCGCCAGCGGCACTGACCATCGGCTGCCGACTGCCCTTGAGCACGGCGTCCATTGACGCGCTGGTGCGCTCCGGCACTGCCGCCGTATTGATCGTGGCGCGGGCCGGGTCAGCCGATGGCACAATGCCTGCCAGCAACCGGTCGGTGAGTTTGGTGGGCAAGGCCAGACGCCGCTGATTGAGCAGTGCCATGTCATTTTGATGGCCGCCCTGCCCTGCACCCGGTGCCAGCGCCACCCGCGCCGCCCACAACGGCCGCTGGCCATTGGAACGGACAAACGGGCTGTCAGCCGGGGTCACCGCTGCGGTTGGGGTGGCGGCCTTGGCCTCAGCGGTCAGGGCCGTAGCCGCGGGTGTTTCGCCCGGCACGGCCGCTTTGTTTTTCGACATCTGACGCATCAACACGTCTGCCAGGCCAATGCCGCCACCCTGCCGCGACAACGTCACGGACAACTGCTGGTCGTACATTTCCTGATACTGCTTGGCCGCCGGGGTGTTGAGCGGGTTGTCCTTGCCCAGCACTTCGTTGGCCGAGCGCATCGACTTGAGCATTTCGTTGAGGAACAGCGACTCGAATTCCTGCGCCACTTTGCGCATGTTGCCGTCGCTTTCGCGGTCGCCCACTTTCAGGTTGTTCAGACGGTTCAGGTCGGTGAACGCCCCCGAATCACTGCCGCTGACGACACCACTCTTACGCATATCCATGGTGCAGGCCTCAGATCACAATCAGGTCGGCTTGCAGCGCGCCGGCCTGTTTCAGTGCTTCAAGAATCGCCATCAAGTCGCCTGGCGCCGCCCCCACCTGATTCACCGCACGTACGATTTCATCCAGTGTGGTGCCCGGACCGAACTTGAACATCGGCTTGGCTTCCTGTTGCGCATTAACCCGCGAGCGCGGCACCACAGCCGTCTGGCCGTTGGACAACGGGCCGGGCTGGCTGACAATCGGGTCTTCGGTGATGGTCACGGTCAAGCTGCCGTGGGTCACCGCCGCAGGCGATACCTTGACGTTTTGGCCGATTACGATAGTGCCCGTACGCGAATTGATGATGACTTTGGCCACCGCTTGACCCGGGTCCACTTCCAGGTTTTCCAGAATTGACAGGTAGTCCACGCGCTGGCTTGGGTCCAGGGGCGCGGTGACGCGGATCGAGCCGCCGTCGATGGCTTGCGCGACGCCAGGGCCGAGCAAGTCATTGATCTTGTCCACCACGCGCTTGGCGGTGGTGAAGTCAGAGCGATTGAGGTTCAGCGTCAGGCTGTTGCCCTGGTTGAAACCACTGGGCACGGCGCGCTCAACCGAAGCACCGCCGGGAATACGGCCGGCCGAGGGCACGTTAACCGTGATTTTCGAGCCGTCGCGACCTTCCGCATCAAAACCGCCCACCACCAGGTTGCCCTGGGCGATGGCATACACATTGCCATCGATGCCTTTCAACGGTGTCAGCAACAGCGTCCCGCCGCGCAGGCTTTTGGAGTTACCGATGGAGGAAACGGTGATATCAACCACCTGCCCCGGCTTCGCAAACGCGGGCAAGTCTGCACTGACCGACACCGCGGCGACGTTTTTCAACTGTACGTTGCCCGAACCCGGCGGCACTTTAATGCCGAATTGCGACAGCATGTTGTTGAACGTTTGCAGGGTAAACGGGGTTTGCGTGGTCTGGTCGCCCGTGCCGTTAAGCCCGACCACCAAGCCGTAGCCGATCAATTGGTTGGACCGCACGCCAGAAATGCTGGCGATGTCCTTCAACCGCTCGGCGTGGGCGCCAAGGGCTGTGGACAGTAGCAGTACAGCTGCCAGCAGATGCTTGAGGTTGAACATGGTTCGGGCCATCACTTGAATAAAAACACTGATAAAAGGTCCGCTTAGAACGGGAACAGCGGGCTCAGGAAGAAACGGTCGAACCAGCCCGGCTGACTCGCATCGGCAAACGAGCCGGTGCCCGAGTAAGTGATGCGCGCATCGGCCACACGGGTCGACGACACCGTGTTGTCGGTGGCGATGTCATCGGCACGCACCAGACCGGCAATACGCACCAGCTCGTCCCCGGTATTGAGGGTCATCCACTTCTCGCCGCGCACCGCGATGATGCCGTTGGGCAAGACGTCAGCCACCGTCACCGTAATCGAACCGGTCAGGCTGTTACCCTGCCCGGCCTTGCTGTCGCCCTTGCTGGCCCGGCTGCCGCTGTAGCCGGCGTTCAGGCTCAGGTCACCACTGCCCAGCGGGTTGTTGGTGGTCAGGCCACTGCCGAACAACGAGGTCAGGCCGATACTGGTGTTGCTGTTCTTGCCGATCTGCGAGTTGGCGTTTTTGCTCGCCTGCGTTTTCTCGTTCAGGGTGATGGTGATGATGTCACCGACCCGGAACGCCTTGCGGTCGCTGTACAGGTTCTGTTCAAAGCCTGCCTGGTAGATCGAGCCATTATTGGCCGCCGCCGGTAACGGCGTGCGCGGCAACACTGGCGCATAGTACGGATCGTTCGCCCGTGGTGGTGGGCTGACACAGCCGGCCAGCAAGGTGATACCGCCCAATGCCAGAACAGAAAACAAGCGTTTCATGACCTCTCCCGCGCGTGCAGGCGACCGTCAGGCCGCCTTGTCTACGTGATTACAGATTTTGCGTAACGAACGACAGCATTTGGTCGGCGGTAGAGATGACTTTGGAGTTCATCTCGTAGGCGCGCTGCGTGGTGATCATGTTGACCATTTCTTCCACGGTGCTGACGTTGGACGTCTCAAGCATGCTTTGCATGGTCAGACCGAAACCGTTCAGGCCCGGTGTACCGATTTGCGGCGCACCGCTGGAAGCGGTTTCCAGGAACAGGTTGCCGCCCTGAGCCTGCAAGCCGGCCGGGTTGATGAAGTCGGCGGTTTGTAGGTTGCCAATCACTTGCGCGGCCGGGTTGCCGGCGATGGTCACCGACACGGTGCCGTCCTGGCCCACGGTGAAGGTCTGCGCGTCAGGCGGAACCACAATCGCCGGCTCCAGCGCAAAACCATTGGCCGTCACGATCTGGCCGTTGGAATCGAGGTGGAAAGTACCGTCACGGGTGTAAGACGTGGTGCCGTCCGGCTGCATGATCTGGAAAAAACCACGGCCGTTGATGGCCAGGTCGAGCGGCTGCTCGGTGGTTTGCAGGCTACCGGCCTGAAAGTTCTTCTGCGTGCCCACGATACGCACACCCGTACCCACTTGCAGGCCCGAAGGCAACTCGCTGTCCTGGGTCGATTGCGCGCCGGGCTGGCGTTTGATCTGGTAAAGCAAGTCCTGGAACTCGGCCCGATCACGCTTGAAGCCCGTGGTCGATACGTTGGCCAAGTTGTTGGAAATAGTGGTCAGGTTGGTGTCTTGTGCAGCCAAACCTGTTTTAGCAACCCAGAGTGCCGGAAGCATGCAGTTCTCCTCGCGCGCCGGTTTTTCGGCGCCGCGTTAAATAATTAGCTGATGGACAGGACGCGCGTCATGGCCTGATCGTCTTCTTTGGCGGTGTTCATCATCTTGATGTGCAGCTCGAACTGCTTGGCCAGGGCCAGCACCGAGGTCATTTCATCCACCGCGTTGACGTTGCTGGCTTCCAGAAAGCCCGACACCACACGCACGTTGGCATCCGCCACCGCTGGCTGACCGTCTTTGGTGTGGATCAAACCGTCGAGGCCCTTGGTCATGTTCTTCAGGTCGGGCTGCACCATCTTGATCCGGTCGACTTCAGCCATCACCCGCGGGCCTTCGCCCATGGCGCGGATGCTGATGGTGCCATCTTCCCCGACTTCGATCTGTTGCTGCGGCGGTACGGCAATCGGCCCGCCATTGCCCATGATCGGCATGCCGTTGCCGGCCCGCAAAATGCCCAGGGCATCGACGTTCATGCTCGCCGTGCGCACGTAGGCTTCGCTGCCGTCAGGCGCTTGCACGGCCAGCCAGCCATTGCCCTGCACCGCCACGTCCAGGTCACGCCCGGTTTCTACCAGTGCGCCGGGTGTGAAGTCCGTGGCCGGGCGTTCCGACAGTGCAAAGGCACGCGCCGGAAAGCTGTCGCCGAACACCGGCATCGAACGCGCCTGTTCAAGGTCACGTTGAAAACCGTTGGTTGAGATGTTCGCCAGATTGTTGGCATGCGCCTTCTGCGCCAGTGCGTTCTGGCTGGCGCCGGTCATTGCCACATAAAGGTACTTGTCCACAGTCTTTCCTCTGCCTGACGGACGCTTGCCGCCCACCGCTGTACTGCAGAGCTCTAAGCAATTTGCGCACCAACTTTTTTTTGACGGCGAAAAAGCCCGGTTTGATTGGGCCAGGAGGTAAACGACAGGAAAGTGAAGAGGACGATAAGACGTAAAAACGGCGCAAGGGTGCCGTTTGCGGCAAGGCGTCGCCCATGCGACACCGTGCCGGTGCAGCGATTACACGCCTGGCTCAGTCTTTGCCGGGTTTGAGGATGTCGTATTCGCGCAGTTTATTGGCGATGGTGGTGTGCGAAACACCCAGCCGCTTGCCGAGCAAACGGCTACTGGGGTGTTCGGAATACAGACGTTCCAACACCGTTTTCTCGAAACGGCCGACAATCTGATCCAACCCGCCCTCCATCGAAAACTCGCCCAGCGGCTGACGCACCCCGTAATCCGGCAAGCGAATGTGCTCAGCCTTGACCACGCCGCCATCACACAAAGACACGGCCTGAAACAGTACGTTTTCCAATTGGCGCACATTGCCCGGCCAGTGGTAATGACGCAGGCGGTCCATCGCAGCGGGCGCCAGGCGCGGCAACGCGCAGCCAATCTGACGGCTGGCCTGATCCAGAAAATGCTCGACCAGCGGCTCAAGCCCGTCCAGGCATTCGCGCAAAGGCGGGATGTGCAGCGACAGCACGTTCAGGCGGTGATAAAGGTCCTGACGAAATTCACCTTTTGCGCACAGTTCCGACAAATCCACTTGGGTGGCGCACATCACCCGCACATCGAGGTAGACCTCTTCATCACTGCCCACCCGACGGAAGCAACCATCCTGCAAGAAACGCAGGAGTTTGACCTGCAACCGCGGGCTCATTTCGCCCACACCATCGAGAAACAACGTACCGCCTGCGGTCAGCTCCAACAGCCCGAGCTTGCCTTCGGCCCGTGCCCCCTCAAAAGCCCCGGGGCCGTAACCGAACAGCTCGGTTTCGGCCATGGACTCCGGCAATCCGGCGCAGTTGAGTGCCATCAACGGCGACTGCCCGCGCGGGCTGGCGAGATGGCAGGCGCGCGCCAGTAGCTCTTTGCCCGTACCGGTTTCGCCTTCTATTAATAGAGGGGCATCCAGAGGCGCCATGCGCCGCGCCTCACGCACCACCGCGGCCATCACTTTGGAACTCTGGAAAATACTGTCAAAGCCGCGCAGCTCTTGTTTGCGCACGTTGTAAATCTGCTCGCCCACGCGGTCGGCGCGGTGCAGGGTCAGGACGGCGCCGGCCATGGCCTCGCTGTCATCGCTTTCCAATTGCAGGGGCGCAATATCCGCCAGAAAGACGTGCCCCTTGATCTTGACCCGCAACCCGTTGATCCGCGACTTGTTGGCGCGCACCAGCTCCGGCAGGTCGAAATCTTCGGCGTAGCGCGACAGCGCGATGCCGGGCACCTCATCCACGCGTACCCCGAGCAACTGAGCCGCAGCGCGGTTGGCCGCCACAATGGAGCCGCCCATGTCGATGGACAAGACCGGAAACTCCAGCGCGCCGAGCAATGCATTGAGCTCCATGTGCCGACGCTCGCTGGGCATCAGCCCTACGCGCTTGACGCCAAAGACACCGGCGATGGTCTCGAACTTGGGGCGCAGCGCCTGAAACTGCAGGTTAATCAGGTTCGGGCAGTACAAGTAGATCGCATTGCCCTGGTCGCCGCCCACTTCACCGCGCTTGACGTTGATACCGTAGGCTACCAACAGGTTGAGGATGTCACGCAGGATGCCAATCCGGTTTTGGCAGTGAACTTTGATGCGCATGGCGGCAGGCTCGAATAGGTGGGCGAAGGGTCCAGGCAGCAGTGCGTTTGTGCGCTACCGGCGATTTCAACGTCACGTTTTTGTGACAGTTTGACGTTCGATTGGCATAAGAAGCTCTGCCCGGAACCCAACTCGTAACGAATAGTTTACGAATGCCGTGCATCATCCCAGCATTAACGGCTTTTCGCCAGCACCACTCTCGGGTCTTTTGGGGTATCACTAGGTCATCGCCACACACCGAATAATAAAAACGATTTCCTTGCGGAGAGCCCCATGAAGCAAACGAAATACGTCGCCCGCGAGCCTGATGCCGATGGCTTTATCGACTACACACCTGCCGAGCACGGGGTGTGGAACACGCTGATCACCCGCCAGTTGAAGCTGCTTGAAGGCCGTGCCTGCCCTGAGTACATGCAAGGCATCGACAAACTGGGCTTGCCCCACGACCGCATTCCGCAGTTGAGCGAGATCAACAAAGTCCTGGGTGAAACCACGGGGTGGCAGGTCGCACGCGTCCCGGCGCTGATCCCGTTTCAAACCTTCTTCGAATTGCTGGCCAATAAGCAGTTTCCGGTCGCGACATTTATTCGCACGCCTGAAGAGCTGGATTACCTGCAAGAGCCTGACATTTTTCACGAGATTTTCGGCCACTGCCCACTGCTGACCAACCCCTGGTTTGCAGAGTTCACCCACACCTACGGCAAGCTGGGTTTGCAAGCCACCAAGGAACAGCGCGTGTATTTGGCCCGCCTGTACTGGATGACCATTGAGTTCGGGCTGGTGGATACGCCAGAGGGCAAACGCATCTATGGCGGCGGGATTCTTTCATCGCCAAAAGAAACGGTTTACAGCCTGTCCTCAGAACCGGAACATCAGGCCTTCGACCCGCTGGAGGCGATGCGCACGCCTTACCGCATCGACATTTTGCAGCCGCTGTATTTTGTCTTGCCGGACTTGAAGCGACTGTTCGACCTCGCCCATGAAGACATCATGGGGCTGGTTGAAAAAGGCATGGCGCTGGGCCTGCATGCGCCCAAGTTTCCGCCTAAACCCAAGGCGGCGTGATCCGCCCCTTTGCTTACTTTTTTGCACACATAAGAAAAACTGACTTCAGGAACACACCATGAACGCACTGAACCAAGCCCACTGCGAAGCCTGCCGCGCCGATGCTCCACAGGTCAGCGACGAAGAACTGCCGGTACTGATCAAACAGATCCCGGACTGGAACATCGAAGTTCGCGACGGCGTGATGCAACTGGAAAAGGTCTTTCTGTTCAAAAACTTCAAATTCGCCCTGGCATTCACCAACGCCGTCGGTGAAATTTCCGAAGCGGAAGGCCATCACCCGGGCCTGCTGACTGAGTGGGGCAAAGTGACCGTGACCTGGTGGAGCCACTCCATCAAGGGCTTGCACCGTAACGACTTCATCATGGCCGCGCGCACTGACGAAGTGGCTAAAACCGCCGAAGGCCGCAAATGAAGCACTTCGCGGCCATTGGCCGGGTACCGGGGGACCCGATTCTGGGCCTGATGGACGCCTACAATCAGGACACCAACCCGAACAAGTTCGATTTGGGCGTGGGCGTGTACAAGGATGCCAACGGACTGACGCCGATTTTGAAATCGGTCAAACAGGCCGAACAGCGCCTGGTGGACCAGCAGCAGACCAAAACCTACATCGGCGGGCATGGCGACAGCCGTTTTGGCCAGTTGATCAGCGAACTGGTGCTGGGCGCCGATTCGCCACTGTTGAGCGCCAAACACGCCGGCGCCACCCAAACCCCGGGTGGCACCGGTGCCTTGCGCTTGAGTGCCGACTTTATTGCTCAGTGCTTGCCGGGGCGTGGTATCTGGTTAAGCGACCCGACCTGGCCGATCCACGAAACCATTTTTGCCGCCGCCGGGTTGAAGATCAGCCACTACCCGTATGTGGGCAGTGACAACACGTTAAACGTGGCCGCGATGCTGGCGGCGCTGGAACAGGCACCCAAAGGTGACGTGGTGCTGTTGCACGCCTGCTGCCACAACCCTACCGGCTTCGATCTGTCGCAAGACGACTGGCATCAGGTACTGGACGTGGTGAAGCGTCGCGAGCTGTTGCCGCTGATCGATTTCGCCTATCAGGGCTTCGGTGATGGCCTTGAGCAAGACGCGTGGTCCACGCGCCTGTTTGCCCGTGAACTGCCTGAACTGCTGATCACAAGCTCCTGCTCGAAAAACTTCGGCCTGTACCGCGAACGTGTGGGTGCCTTGATCGTGTGCGCCAGTGACGCCGAGAAACTGACGGACATCCGCAGTCAACTGGCCTACCTGGCGCGCAACCTGTGGTCCAACCCGCCGGACCATGGCGCTGCGGTGGTGGCGACCATCCTGGGTGACGAGCAACTTAAAACCCTGTGGGCCGCTGAAGTAGAAGCCATGCGCAGCCGGATCGCGCAATTGCGCAGCGGTCTGGTGGAGGCACTGACGCCCTTTGGCCTGGCCGAGCATTTTGCTCATATCACTCAACAGCGCGGGATGTTTTCCTACACTGGATTGAGCGCCGATCAAGTGCAATTGCTGCGCGACAAGCACAGCGTGTACATGGTCGGTTCTGGACGCGCCAACATGGCCGGGGTCGACGGCACGCGCCTGAACCTGCTGGCTAAAGCCATCGCACAGGTCTGCACGCACTGACGCGTTGAATCTGCCGGAGCGGGCACATTCGCTCCGGCAGCAACACGACAACCGCTACATGAAACGTTCGCCACAATCCCCCGCCAGACATAAAAAAAGACAAATTGTCACACCCGGTCATGTATCCTGCCCTAGCTTTTTAAAAGCGCGGAGTTACCCGGCGATTTAAAAACACACCTTGCGAGGAGCGCGACGATGCACGAAATCCCAAACCTCCCCTTCCCAAGCCTGCATGAAACTCAGCAGCCAACCCCGCCACACACCAGCGGCGAAAAAACCGCACTGGACGAGGCGCCTGAAAGCCTCAAGGCCGACAGCGAAGACTGACGGTTCGCACTCAGGCGGTGCGAAAAGCTTTCAGCTTTTCATACCGCCTGACACAATCGCCCCTCTTCTCTATTCCCCCGGACAACAGCGTGACTGACTCTTTCGACGACACACAGGCCAGCGTACTGATCGGCACAGCCGAGCAAATGATCGAGCTGTGGGACCGTCTTACCCCGGAAAAACAAGCCACCCTGCTCCAGCGTTTCGGCACGCAAGAAAACGCACTGGCCGCCCTGATCGCAACCCGACTGGTTGCACCGCTCTAACCCCGCAGGACCTGCCCCATGACCGAACAACGTCCACTGGCGATCACCCTGCAAGTGGTGTCCATCGTTCTGTTTACCTTCATTGGCTATTTGAATATCGGCATCCCGCTGGCCGTTCTGCCCGGCTACGTGCACAACCATTTGGGCTACGGCACGGTCATCGCCGGGCTGGTGATCAGCGTGCAGTATTTGGCCACCTTGCTCAGCCGCCCTTATGCCAGCCGCATCATCGACAACCTGGGCAGCAAACGCGCAGTGATGTATGGCCTGGCCGGGTGCGGGCTGAGCGGCGTCTTCATGCTGGTGTCCAGCGGGTTGTCGGCCATGCCTGCATTGAGCCTCACCAGCCTGCTGCTCGGCCGACTGGTATTGGGCAGCGCCGAAAGCCTGGTAGGCTCGGGTTCGATCGGCTGGGGCATCGGTCGCGTCGGTGCACAGAACACGGCCAAGGTCATTTCCTGGAACGGTATCGCCAGTTATGGCGCAATCGCCATCGGCGCGCCGCTGGGGGTAATGATGGTCAACCATTGGGGCATGTGGAGCATGGGCGCAAGCATCATCGCCTTGGCCGCCCTGGGCCTGCTGCTGGCATGGCCAAAGCTGGCCGCGCCGATTGTCAGTGGCGTACGCCTGCCGTTCCTGCATGTGCTGGGCCGAGTGCTGCCCCATGGCACCGGGCTGGCACTGGGCTCCATCGGTTTTGGCACCATCGCCACGTTTATCACCCTGTACTACGCAACCCGCAACTGGGAAAACGCCGTCCTGTGCCTGAGCCTGTTTGGCGCCAGCTTTATCGGGGCGCGGCTGCTGTTTGGCAACATGATCAATCGCCTTGGCGGCTTCCGGGTAGCGATCGCCTGCCTGAGCGTCGAAACCGTGGGCTTGCTGCTGTTATGGCTGGCGCCAAACCCGCAACTGGCATTGGCCGGTGCGGCATTGAGCGGGTTTGGCTTTTCGCTGGTGTTCCCGGCCTTGGGGGTCGAGGCGGTGAACCTGGTGCCCGCTTCCAGCCGGGGCGCGGCCGTTGGGGCGTATTCGCTGTTCATTGACTTGTCACTGGGCATTACTGGCCCGCTGGTGGGCGCCGTGGCAGCCGGTTTCGGCTTTGCGTCGATCTTCCTGTTCGCCGCACTGGCCGCGTTCAGCGGGCTGATGCTGAGCCTGTATCTGTACCGACAGGCACGCAACCGCTAACCAGCAACGCCTAGAAATCCACTTTGCCGCGCCCGGCCTTGATCGTGCCGCGCTTGCTCTTGGACTCCAGCCGACGGGTTTTAGACCCTAACGTCGGCTTGGTCGGACGACGTTTTTTCTCAACCTTGGTTGCACTGACGATCAGCTCAAGCAAGCGTTCAAGGGCATCGGCGCGGTTTTGCTCTTGGGTGCGGTATTGCTGCGCCTTGATGATGAGCACGCCCTCACTGGTAATCCGACTGTCACGCAGCGCCAGCAACCGCTCCTTGTAAAACGGCGGCAAAGACGAGTTGGGAATGTCGAAGCGCAGGTGCATGGCGCTTGAAACTTTGTTGACGTTCTGCCCGCCCGCGCCCTGGGCGCGGATGGCCGTGAGTTCGATCTCGGCGTCAGGGATGTGGACGTTGTTGGAGATGACCAGCATTAAAAAGGGTCCTTTATCAGGGCCTGCAGGATACCCCACAAACGACAAACCCGGCGCAATGGCCGGGTTTGTCATGACGAACCGCTCAGCTTATTTGGCTGAACTGTAAGCCGCTGCCGAGGCGTGCACCTCGCGCTTGCTCTTGATCAGGTAGCAGACCCACATGAAGATCACCCACACCGGGATCGCGTAAACCGACACGCGGATGCCCGGGATCATCAGCATGATGACCAGAATGAACGCCACAAACGCCAGGCACACATAGTTGCCGTAGGGGTACCACAAGGCCTTGAACAACGGGGTTTGTGCCGTTTTGTTCATGTGCTGGCGGAACTTGACGTGGGAAAAGCTGATCATCGCCCAGTTGATGACCAAGGTAGCTACCACCAGCGACATCAGCAGTTCCAGTGCATCGTGAGGCATCAGGTAGTTGAGCAGCACCGCAATGACGGTCACGGCAGCCGAGGCCAGAATCGAGTTTACCGGCACGCCGCGCTTGTCGATTTTGGACAACACTTTCGGGGCGTCACCTTGTTGAGCCATACCCAACAGCATGCGGCTGTTGCAGTACGTGCCGCTGTTGTACACCGACAATGCAGCGGTCAAGACCACAAAGTTGAGGATGTGTGCCGCAGTGTTGCTGCCCAGCATCGAGAACACTTGCACGAACGGGCTGCTGCTGTAGCTGTCGCCACCGGCGTTCAGGGTTTCAAGTAGCGAATCCCATGGCGTCAGGGACAACAGCACTACCAGGGCGCCGATGTAGAAAATCAGGATGCGGTAGATCACCTGATTGATCGCTTTCGGGATCACGGTGCGTGGTTTGTCGGCTTCAGCGGCGGTGAAACCGAGCATTTCGAGCCCCCCGAAAGAGAACATGATGAACGCCATGGCCATCACCAGGCCGGTCATGCCATTAGGGAAAAACCCGCCGTGTTCCCACAGGTTGCTGACCGACGCTTGCGGGCCGCCGCTGCCACTGACCAGCAAATAGCTGCCCAGAGCAATCATGCCGACAATGGCCACGACCTTGATGATGGCGAACCAGAATTCAGCCTCGCCAAAGACTTTGACGTTGGTCAGGTTGATGACGTTAATCAGCACGAAAAAAGCCGCCGCCGAGGCCCAGGTCGGGATCTCGGGCCACCAGTAGTGCACGTACTTACCGACCGCGGTCAGCTCTGACATACCTACCAGGATGTACAGCACCCAGCAGTTCCAGCCCGACATGAAGCCAGCGAAACCGCCCCAGTATTTATGTGCAAAGTGGCTGAAAGAGCCGGCAACCGGCTCTTCGACAATCATTTCGCCCAACTGGCGCATGATCATGAAGGCAATAAAGCCGCAGATCGCATAGCCCAGAATCATCGACGGGCCGGCCGATTTCAGCACACCGGCCGAGCCGAGGAACAGGCCTGTACCAATCGCGCCACCCAGGGCAATCAGTTGGATATGACGATTTTTCAGGCCGCGTTTAAGCTCGCCCGAATGCGAGGTTTGTCCACTCATTGAAAAGGGTCCCACACAAGGTTTGATGTCGTTCAGTGCGTTTTCGCTTGAGCACCGGCAGTGATCGAAGGGTCTACAACACAAATCAAACCCCAGCGCAGGCGCCAGGAATCCAAGGTTGTTTCACGAGTCATGCGTCACCTGTTTGTTTTTATCTGTGACGGAATCGGACCCGCAATGCTTATGGCATCGCGGAGTTTACAAGGCGGGTTTGCCTCGAGGTTTTGGCCAGTCAGCACATCGCTGAGCGGCGCAAAATGCGCGGGTACGCAATTGAGTCACAGGTAAAACGCCGCGCATTGTACACCTGCTCGAAGGCAAGATCCCATCACACCGCCGCTTGCAATACGAAACAAGCCGCAGATGAGTCCTCAAACGTCACAAATCTGTAAAACGCGGAACATTTCCTATACACAAAGTGATCATTTCGCGCGAACGCTTGATAAACGGCACAAAACGTCACGTTTACTTGACGACTCGTAAAGAAATATTTCCACTGTAAACGCCCCGTGGCACTGAGCGACCGATTGCCGCAGGTCTAATTCATTGATTTTGAATGAATAAACCAAACACTCAGTCAGCTGGCAGCGCCATTGTGCGGATCGGGTTTTTGAAACCCCAAAAAAAAACGCCAGCCCGAAGGCTGGCGTTTCTTGAACGGCGTTAAACGCTTATTGCGGCTTGCGACGACCGAAGCCAGGGCGCTGACCCGAACCGGCCGGGGCGCCACGACGCTTGCCTGACGGCGCATCGTCAACCAGTTTTGGACCCTGGCGAGACGGCTTGGCAGGACGCTTGTTGACGTCGCTCGGGCGCTCGGCAACCGGCGCACCGCGGCCCGCAGGCACGCGATCAGTGCGGCCGGCTTGCTTGCGCGCAGGACGCGCAGCCTCATCACGGGCCGGACGACCCGGGCGCTCACCTTCGATGTGCGGCTGACGCGCTGGACGCGGGGCAGCAGGCTCACCGTTGGCAGGGCGCAAGGTGCGGGCAACACGGTCGGCACGGGCCACAGGACGCGACGACTTGCGCTGCATACGCTCAAGCTTGTCTTTGCTCTTGGCATTCATCTCAGGCATGGCAACCGGTGTGAGACCGACTTCAGCACTGAGGATGTCCACCTCGTACTGACTCATTTCACGCCAGCGACCCATCGGCAGGTCAGAGTTGAGGAACACCGGGCCGAAACGCACGCGTTTCAGGCGGCTGACCACCAACCCTTGGGATTCCCACAGACGACGCACTTCGCGGTTACGGCCTTCCATCACCACGCAGTGATACCAGTGGTTGAACCCTTCGCCACCCGGTGCCTGTTTGATGTCGGTAAAGCGCGCAGGGCCGTCTTCCAGCACCACGCCCGCCTTGAGGCGCTCGATCATCTCGTCATCCACTTCACCACGCACACGTACCGCGTATTCACGGTCCATTTCGTAGGAAGGGTGCATCAGGCGGTTGGCCAGCTCACCGTCAGTGGTGAACATCAGCAAACCGGTGGTGTTGATGTCGAGACGACCGATATTGATCCAGCGGCCTTCTTTCGGACGCGGCAATTTGTCGAACACGGTTGGACGGCCTTCCGGGTCGTCACGGGTGCAGATTTCGCCATCGGGCTTGTTGTACATGATCACGCGGCGCACCGATTCGGCAGCCTCTTCGCGCTTGATCACTTTGCCATCGATGGAAATGGCGTCATGCAGGTCAACGCGCAAACCCAGCGTTGCATCCTTGCCATTGACCTTGATCCGGCCCTGGCTGATCCAGGCCTCTACGTCGCGACGCGAACCGACGCCAATACGGGCGAGGACCTTCTGCAGCTTCTCGCCTGCTGGGCCAATTTCCTGGTCGTCTTTAGGGGTTAAATCACTCATCTGGGCACCTCCCGGTGTGTCAATTCAGGCGGGCGCCTGAAGTGTTAAAAATAGGCCCTGGCACGCGACTGCGCGCCGAAGGGTCGTGAATCATACGCTGATCTTGCGCATTTCGCATCAAAGGCCGGGCGTGTTCTGCCCGGTCTATTTCTTTTTCCGCCGGCCGGTGGCGCCAAGCGCAAGCAAACGCAGGTCAGCTTGCGCCAGCACCCCACGCTTTTCGTCTTTGTCGAGTTTCTTCCAGGCCTTGATTTCACGCTTGGTGCGCCCGCACCCGATACAGACGTCATCGGAGAACTTGCAGACGCTGATGCAGGGGTCTTTGGTTGAGCTCATCACCTGTGCTCCCGTTACGTGGGGTCGCTGAGAATGCGCGGTTAGCCGGATCACTCTTCGCGTTCAAGACGCTCCTGCTCGATGGCTTCGGCCAATGCCAGCGCTTCGGCGGCTTCGTCGCTCATGACAGGGGGCAACTCCAGTGCCGCCACCGCCGCCAGTAACTGGCTGCGTGCCTGCTCCGCATCACCTGGCGGCAGCGCGGGTTCGACTTCAGGTTCTACCGCCATGTCAGGCACCACCGCCTCTTTGGCCAAGTCGTCACGCAGCAAGTCGTCAAAGTCGATTTTCAGACCTTCTTCCATGGAATCCAGTTCCGTCAACAGGGTGCGGAAACTGGTTTCGTCTTTCGGCTCTTCAGGCTCGGCGCTGGCATCCGCCAACGCCTGAATGTGCTCGGGCACAGGCGCATCGTCGAAATCGAGAATCGGGTCGGGCTCCAGTTCGCGCAATTGGGCCAGCGGCGGCAGGTCGTCGAGGTTTTTCAGGTTGAAGTGATCGAGAAATGCCTTGGTGGTGGCAAACATCGCAGGACGGCCCGGCACTTCGCGATAGCCCACCACGCGAATCCACTCACGTTCGAGCAAGGTTTTGACGATGTGGCTATTGACCGCCACGCCCCGCACATCTTCGATCTCGCCACGGGTGATGGGCTGTCGGTAAGCGATCAGCGCCATGGTTTCAAGCATCGCCCGGGAATAGCGCTGCGGGCGCTCTTCCCACAAACGCCCGACCCACGGCGAAAACGTGTCGCGGATTTGCAGGCGGTAGCCGGACGCTACCTCTTTAAGCTCAAAAGAGCGGCCCTGGCAGGATTTTCGCAGCAGCTCCAACGCTTTTTTAAACACGGGCGGCTCCGGGCGCTCGCCTTCCTCAAACAGCTCGAACAAACGCTCAAGGCTTTGCGGCTTGCCCGAGGCCAACAGAAACGCCTCCAGCAACAGGGCCAGCTCGCGGGGATCAGTCAAATTCATGGTTTCAGCTCTTTATTCGGCTCGCGCCCGCACATGGATCGCCGCGTAGGGCTCGTTTTGCACCAACTCGATCAAGGATTCCTTGACCAGCTCAAGGATGGCCATAAACGTCACCACCACACCCAAACGCCCTTCTTGTGCCGTAAACAGTTCGACAAAGGGCACAAAGCCACCGCCTTTCAGGCGTTCCAGCACATCGCTCATGCGCTCGCGGGTGGACAGGGCTTCGCGGCTGACCTGATGGCTTTCAAACATGTCGGTGCGCCGCAGCACCTCGGCCATCGACATCAACAACTCTTCAAGGGCCACGTCCGGCACCAGCTTGCGCGCCCGGGCTTCGGGGGCATCCAGTTTGGGCACAAACACGTCACGCCCTACCCGCTCAAGCTCGTCAATGCCTTGCGCCGCAGCTTTAAAACGCTCGTACTGCTGCAAGCGGCGAATCAGTTCGGCACGTGGGTCGCCCTCGTCTTCTTCAACCTCGGCTGAACGCGGTAACAGCATGCGCGATTTGATTTCGGCCAGCATGGCCGCCATCACCAAGTATTCGGCGGCCAACTCCAGACGCACGGTCTTCATCAGCTCGACATACCCCATGTACTGGCGAGTGATTTCCGCCACCGGGATGTCGAGGATGTCGATATTCTGTTTGCGGATCAGGTACAGCAGCAAGTCAAGCGGGCCTTCGAACGCGTCGAGAAACACCTCCAGCGCATCCGGGGGGATGTACAGGTCTTGCGGCATTTCAATGACGGCCTGGCCGTAGACCATGGCGAACGGCAACTCTTGCTGCGCATCGGCTTGCGGGTCTACAGGTTCAATCACTTCAACGTCAGACATCAGGCCTCGACCATAAAGGGCGTGGGATCACCGCAACCCACCCGTACCACCTGCGGTTCGTCATCCACCAGGCTGATTACGGTACTGGCTTTGTGCCCACCGAAACCGCCATCAATGATCAGGTCGACCTGTTTTTCCAGCCTGTCGCGGATCTCGTAGGGATCTTCCATCGGCTCGGTTTCACCCGGCAGGATCAGCGTGACACTCATCAGCGGCTCGCCCAGTTCAGCCAGCAGGGCCAAGGCCAGCGGATGGCTGGGCACGCGCATGCCGATGGTACGGCGCTTGGGATGCAACAGCAGGCGCGGCACTTCACGGGTGGCGTTGAGAATGAACGTATACGGGCCCGGCGTATGAACCTTAAGCAAGCGGAACGTGCCGGTATCGACCTTGGCGAACAGGCCCAGTTGCGACAGGTCGCGGCACATCAAAGTGAAGTTGTGTTTGTCGTCCAGATTACGCAGGCGTTTGATGCGATCAATCGCATCCTTGTTGCCCATTTGGCAACCGACAGCGTAGGACGAATCGGTGGGGTAAATCACCACACCGCCTTTTTTAATGATCTCGACCGCCTGTTTGATCAGACGCGGCTGAGGATTCTCCGGATGAATCTGGAAAAATTGACTCACGTTGTGTACCTGTTCAGACGTTGGCTGTGGACGGGTCCAATTTGAAACGAGACCACAGAGGCGGCAGGTCGTCCGGTAGCGGGCGGTATTCGCCGATCTCGGACCATCCTCCCGGGCCATGAAAATCGCTGCCGGCAGTCACCAGCAAACCGAACTCACGGGCCAGAATCGCTAGGCTGCCCACTTGATCGGCGGATTGATAGCCATTGACCACCTCGATTGCGTGACCTCCCGCTTGAATATAGTCGCCAATCAGGCGCCGACGCTTGCTGCGAGTGAAATCGTAATGCGAAGGATGCGCCAGGCTGACCCAGGCCCCTGCTGCACGCAGGGTGCCCACGGTCTCTTCCAGCGTCGGCCAATGCTGCTTGACGTCGCCCAGCTTGCCGGCGCCCAGCCATTTGCGAAACGCTTCGGCGCGGTCCTTGACGTAGCCGGCCTCGACCAGAAAATCAGCGAAATGTGGACGCGCCGGGGCGTTACCGCTGTCACCCAGCGCAGCCTGAATGGCCCGCGCGCCTTCGAGTGCGCCGGGCATGCCTTTAAGGGCAAGCTTGCGGCTGATTTCTTCGGCCCTTAGCCAGCGACCATCATGCAACGCCGCAATGGCCTGGACCAACGCCGGGGCCTGAACGTCAAAACCGTAACCCAATATATGAATCGTGGCGCCGCCCCAGGTACAGGACAATTCAACGCCGCTCACCAGTTGCATGTTCAGCGCCTGAGCCGCTGTGCGAGCCTCATCAAGGCCTTCAAGTGTGTCGTGATCGGTCAGGGCCAGGACTCGCACACCTTTCTCGAACGCACGCGCCACCAGAACCGCAGGCGCCAACGCGCCGTCCGACGCTGTGCTATGGCAATGCAAGTCAATTTCCACGGGGATTTAATAACCTCTAGCTGACGCTTTCGCTGTCATTGATGTTTGTTATTATGCCGCCACATCCTGCTTCTGGCTGCCACTGTGAAACAATTCATCGACTTCATCCCGCTGCTACTGTTTTTCATCGTCTACAAAATCGAGCCACGCGCCGTCGACATTGCAGGCCATAGCCTGACCTTCGGTGGCATTTTCAGCGCGACCGCCATGCTGATCATCAGCTCATTGGTGGTGTACGGCATTCTGTTTTTCAAACAACGCAAACTTGAAAAAAGCCAATGGCTGACGCTGATTGCCTGCCTGGTATTCGGCAGCCTGACGCTTGCGTTCCACAGCGAGACCTTCCTCAAGTGGAAAGCCCCGGTGGTGAACTGGCTGTTTGCGCTGGTGTTTGCCGGTAGCCACTTTATCGGTAACACACTGCTGATCAAACGCGTCATGGGCCACGCCCTGAGCCTGCCGGATGCCGTGTGGACACGCCTGAACCTGGCGTGGATCGCCTTTTTTGTGTTCTGCGGTGCCGCCAACCTGTTTGTGGCGTTCACTTTCCAGAGCATCTGGGTCGACTTCAAAGTCTTCGGCAGCCTCGGCATGACCGTGCTGTTCCTGGTGGGCCAGGGCATTTACCTGTCGCGCCACCTGCATGATTCCGACACTCCAACCTCCAAAACCGAGGATTGACATGCTCTACGCAATCATTGCCACTGATGTCGACAACTCGCTTGAAGCACGTCTGGCCGCACGCCCGGCACACCTTGAGCGCTTGCAGCAACTCAAACAGGAAGGCCGAGTGGTCCTGGCTGGTCCGCACCCGGCCATCGACAGCAATGACCCGGGCCCGGCCGGTTTCAGCGGCAGCCTGATTGTCGCGGAGTTCGACTCGCTCAGCGCTGCGCAAGCATGGGCCGACGCCGATCCGTACGTGGCTGCCGGCGTGTATGCCCACGTGACCGTCAAGCCGTTCAAGCAAGTTCTGCCCTGAGCCCACGGCGCAGCGTGACCGCACCTGCGGTTCGCTGCGCTGTTGGCCTCATTCTTTCCGATCAGCGGCCGACAACCTCTCCGAATCCCGCCAGGAATGAGGAGTTGCGATGCGCCAAGGTTTGCTGTGTGTGCTGTTGATCATGTTATCGCTGGGCCACCTCGCCCATGCTGAAGACGCTCTCGCCCCCGATACTTCCGTGCCGCTTTCATTGAGCGCCGGTGCGCGCATCACTGACTTGCAGCAGCGCCTGGCCGACAGTGAACGCCTGCGCGGTGAACTGACTCAGGCCCTGAAAAACGCCGACACCCCGCGCGAAAGCAGCCAGCTCGCACAACTGCGCAAGGAAAACCAGCAACTCAAGCAGCAGCTCGAAAAAAACGGTTCCAGCCCGGGTTTTAATCTGCTGACTGATTCACAACAGTGGTTTGTGATTGGTGGCGCAGTTGCCCTATTGGCCCTACTCTGCGGTATCTTCGCCGGCGGCGGACGTAAACAGCGTCGGCAATGGCTATAAATAGAGTGAGTCATGAGCGACCTGTTACTGATAGATGATGACCAGGAGTTGTGTGAACTCCTGACCAGTTGGCTGAGCCAGGAAGGCTTTCATGTGCGCGCCTGCCACGATGGTTTGAGCGCACGCAAGGCATTGAGCGAATCAAGCCCCGACGCCGTAGTTCTGGATGTGATGCTGCCCGACGGCAGCGGCCTGGAACTGCTTAAGCAATTGCGTAACGACCACCCGGAGCTGCCGGTGCTGATGCTCTCGGCCCGGGGCGAGCCGCTGGACCGCATTCTGGGGCTGGAGCTGGGGGCCGATGATTACCTGGCCAAGCCTTGCGACCCGCGGGAGCTGACCGCGCGCCTGCGTGCCGTGCTGCGACGCAGCCACCCGGCGCCCGCGTCAAGCCAGATGGAGCTGGGCGACCTGTGCTTCAGCCCCATGCGCGGCGTGGTCACCCTCAATCAACATGACATCACCCTCACTGTCTCCGAAAGCCGCATCCTCGAAGCGCTGCTGCGCCAACCGGGCGAGCCGCTTGACAAGCAGGAACTGGCGCAACTGGCGCTGGGCCGCAAACTGACATTGTATGACCGCAGCCTGGACATGCATGTCAGCAACCTGCGCAAGAAGATCGGCCCTCATCCGGACGGTCGCCCGCGCATTGTGGCACTGCGCAGCCGCGGGTATTTCTATAGCGCTTGATGCGCGTGTGTAAACCCGAGGCAAACCCCTCTTTACTCAAGCTTTACGCTTGGCTGACAGCGCTTGACCTTGATGTCCCTAAACTGAGCGCATCCGGATTCACCGGAACGTACTAAAAGGAGACACACCATGCGTAAGACGCTTATTGCTTTGATGTTTGCTGCAGCTCTGCCAACCGTCGCAATGGCCATGCCGGGTAGCGAAGGCCCAATGGGTCCACGTCACGGCAGTGAACACCATGGTCGCGGCGACGCACCTTACAGCCAACTGGACTTGACCCGCGAACAGCGCCAGCAAATCGGCAAGCTGATGGGCGAGCAAATGCACGAACGCAAACAGTTGGTCGACAAGTACCTGGAAAAACTGCCAGCCGCTGATCAAAAAGCGCTGAAAGACGAAATCGCAGCCAAGCACGAAAAAACCCAGAAGGACATTCGTGCCCTGCTCAAGCCTGAACAGCAAAAGCGCTTCGACGAAATGCAAAAGCAGCGCGCCGAACGTAAAGCTGAATGGAAAGAGTTCAAAGACTGGAAAGCACAGCAAACTCAAAAAGCGCAATAATCCGCGCACATGCCAAGCCCAACGGCCTCCCAGCCGTTGGGCTTTGCGCGTTTCACTCACGTCATGATGAGGACCTACCGTGCGATCACTGTTTTGGCGCATTCTGGCCAGCTTTTGGCTGGCGATAGCCTTGGTCGCCGGGCTGTCACTCTTGCTGGGGCACATGCTCAACCAGGACGCGTGGATTCTGAGCCGTCACCCCGGCATCTCGAATCTGGCGCAAGAATGGACCCAGCGCTATGAAACCCAGGGCGCAGACGCAGCCCAGGAATTCCTTGAGCGGCGCAAGCGCCGTTATCACATTGATGTGCAGGTGCTCAACGAAAGCGGCGACCCTGTGGTGCGCGGCACCTTCCCACGCCGGGCGGCTGCCTGGGAGGCCCGCCAGCATCCGGGCGAAGACCCGTTGCCATGGCGCCGCCTGACCGTCGAGTACACCAGCCCGCAAACAGCCGACACGTACCTGCTGATCTACCGCATCCCGCACCCAGAACTGGACGCCTGGCACCGTCAAAGCCTGATCTGGCCACTGAGTGCGCTGGGCATAGCGCTGGTGGTGCTGACCCTCTTCAGCTTGCTGGTGACCTTGTCTATCACCCGCCCGCTCAGCCGCTTGCGCGTGGCCGTGCATGACCTGGGACAAACCACCTACCAGCAGAACAGCCTGGCGCGGCTGGCCTCGCGGCGCGACGAGTTTGGTGTCCTGGCCACCGACTTCAACCGTATGGGCGCGCGCCTGCAAAGCTTGATCAGCAGCCAGCGTCAACTGCTGCGCGACGTGTCCCACGAGTTGCGCTCACCCTTGGCGCGTCTGCGCATCGCATTAGCGCTGGCTGAACGCGCAGGCCCCGAAGAACGCGAAAAGCTATGGCCGCGCCTGACCCGCGAATGTGACCGGCTGGAATCTTTGATCAGTGAAATTCTGGCGCTGGCCCGCGTAGACGCCGACCAGGCCAGCGCCGAGCACGTTGACCTCAACCCGTTGCTCAATAACCTGCAAAAAGACGCGGCCCTAAGCGCACCGGAGCAAAGGATTCAACTGGAGGCCGAGCCGGGGCTGAGCCTGACGGGCTGGCCCACTATGATCGAGCGTGCCGTGGATAACCTGCTGCGCAACGCGCAGCGCTTCAACCCGTCCGGCCAGCCGATTGAATTGCGGGCGTATCGTGAAGGCGAGCACATCAACGTTAGCGTGCGCGATCACGGCCCGGGGGTGGCGCCCGAGCACTTGGCCCAATTGGGCGAGCCGTTCTTTCGCGCGCCCGGCCAGACAGCCGCAGGCCATGGTCTTGGGCTGGCCATCGCCCGGCGCGCTGCTGAACGGCATGGCGGAAGGCTGATCGTGACCAACCATCCCGAAGGCGGGTTCATCGCCACGCTGGAGTTGCCGTTGATACCTGACGGCAACCTGTAAAGCTGCCTCGCACGGCCGGTCAGCGCGGGCGGGTGGCGATCAGTTGGCCGCCGACCACACCTTTACAAATTCGGCAGTATCGACCTTGGGCGCATCGCGCATTTCTTTGAGCGGTGTGCCGAGGTACAGGAACGCGATGATTTCTTCGCCTTCTTGCAACCCTAAAGCGGCCGTGACCAACGGTGCATGGGACAACTCGCCCGTGCGCCACACAGCGCCAACGCCTTGGGCATAAGCCGCCAGTTCAATGGCGTGCGCCGCACAGCCAGCAGTAATCAACTGCTCGGTTTTGGGCACTTTGACGTGATCCTGCAAGCGCGCAATCACCACCACCACCAACGGTGCGCGCAGGGGCATGGCACGCGCCTTGTCCAACGCAGCCTCCGTCACCTCGCCACCCTGGGCCTGCACGGCCTGCGCCAGGACTTCACCCAAACGGTTGCGCGCATCGCCTTCGATGCTCAAAAACCGATATGGGCGCAATTGCCCGTGATCCGGCGCGCGCAGGGCGGCCGCAAACAGTACCTCACGTTGCTCGGCCGTGGGCGCCGGTTCAACCAGACGCGGGGCAGAAACACGATTGAGCAAAGCGTCGAGAGCCTCCATTGGCCACCTCCTGAAGAAAATGTGCGGCTATTCTAACGGTATCTCCTCAATGTCTGGCGGTTTACATAGCCGGGCCCACAGGTAGAATGGCGCCCCTCTTTCATGCCCGAGCTGACTTCATGGCGTTGCCGACTCTACGCATCATTGGTTTTGTAATCGGCATCTTCCTGATTACGTTGGCAATCAGCATGGCCGTGCCCATGCTCACCCTGGTGATTTACGACCATATGGGCGATCTGCCGTCCTTTCTGTGGGCCAGCCTGATCACCTTCATCGCCGGCCTGGCACTGGTGCTTCCGGGCCGCCCCGAGCAAGTACACCTGCGCCCCCGTGACATGTACCTGCTGACCGTGTCGAGCTGGCTCATCGTGTGCATCTTTGCTGCGCTGCCGTTTTTGCTCACCCAGCACATCAGTTACACCGACTCGTTTTTCGAAAGCATGTCCGGCATCACCGCCACCGGCTCCACTGTCTTGAGCGGGCTGGACACCATGTCCCCCGGCATCCTGATGTGGCGCTCCATGCTGCACTGGCTCGGTGGTATCGGCTTTATCGGCATGGCGGTGGCGATCCTGCCGCTGCTGCGCATCGGTGGCATGCGCCTGTTCCAGACCGAATCCTCTGACCGTTCCGAAAAAGTCATGCCGCGCTCACACATGGTTGCGCGCCTTATTGTTGCGACCTACGTCGGTATTACGATCCTCGGCAGCCTCGCATTCTGGTGGGCCGGGATGAGCGTGTTCGATTCGATCAACCATGCCATGTCAGCCATTTCCACCGGCGGGTTCTCGACCTCCGACCAGTCGCTGGCCAAATGGTCGCAACCGGCGGTGCACTGGGTGGCCATCGGCGTCATGATCATGGGCAGCATGCCCTTCACACTCTACGTCGCCACCCTGCGCGGCCATCGCAAAGCCTTGATCAAGGACCAGCAGGTGCAAGGCTTGCTGGGCCTGCTGCTGGTGACCTGGCTGGTACTGAGCGCATGGTTGTGGTGGACCACCGACATGCCCTGGTGGGACGCCTTCCGCCACGTTGCGCTGAACGTAACGTCAGTGGTCACCACCACCGGTTTTGCGCTGGGCGACTACAGCTTGTGGGGCAACTTCTCACTGATGCTGTTTTTCTACCTGGGCTTCATCGGCGGCTGTTCCGGCTCGACGGCGGGCGGCATCAAGATTTTCCGCTTTCAGGTTGCGTACATCCTGCTCAAGGCCAACCTTAATCAGTTGATTCACCCGCGCGCCGTTATCAAACAGAAATACAACGGCCATCGGCTCGACGAAGAAATCGTGCGTTCGATTTTGACGTTTTCATTCTTCTTTGCCATCACTATCTGCGTGATTGCACTGGCGCTGTCGCTGCTGGGGCTGGACTGGATGACGGCGTTGACCGGCGCGGCCAGTACGGTGTCCGGCGTGGGTCCCGGGCTGGGCGAAATCATTGGCCCGTCCGGCAACTTCGCCAGTCTGCCGGATGCGGCCAAGTGGATCCTGTCGTTGGGCATGCTGCTCGGGCGGTTGGAGATCATCACCGTGTTCGTGCTGTGCATCCCGGCATTTTGGCGGCACTGACCGGAGGTCTCAATGGGCCACATTCTTTCCCTGCGCCACTACCATGAAGACGTGATTGCTCACGTTCATGAACATGCGCAAATGGTGATCAATGTGTCCGGCGCCCTTGATTTTGAAGTCGAGGGTCGTGCCAGCCTGTTGCGCCAGCAACACGTCATGGTGATCCCTGCCGGTGCCCACCATGCCTGCGACAGCCCACAGGGCAGTCGATGCCTGGTGCTGGATGTGCCTGACGAGCAATGGCTCGACGACACGCTGGGTACCCACGCCGAGGCCAGTCGACGCTTGCTGGGCACCGCAGCCCAACACACCCTCGACCCGCGTCAAGAGCAACTGGTGCAGTGGCTCGCCGCAAGCCCGGTAGCAGACCCGTTGATCGCCCGGCAAGGGGCGATCCTGTTGCTCGCCAGTTTGAACGCCTCCAGCCCTGCCCCGGGTAAACGCCTGCCTTTTGCCACGCTCGATGCCTACATCGATCAGAACGCTGCTTACCCGCTGCAAGTGGCCGATCTGGCACGTGTTGCAGGTCTGTCCTGCGCCCGTTTACACAGCCGCTTTCTTAGCGAGTGCGGGCAAACGCCTATGGACTACGCTCGCCAGCGCCGTTTGCGTCACGCGTTGTACCTGCTGCGCCAGACCTCGCTGGCAGTGGGTGAGGTGGCCAGCCGCGTCGGCTACAACTCACAAAGTGCTTTTGCCGCGGCCATGCTGCGCGAGTTCGGCGCGTCCCCTCGCGCATTGCGCCGCGAGTCTGGCGACAATTAAGCCCTGTTTCGCGACAGACAACGGCTCGCCCGACACCCTAGACTGCACGCCAAGCCTGAAACGACTTAAGGATTGTAATGACTCCGCGTACCGCCTTGGGCGCCTTGCATATCGGCGCGTTGATGTTTGGCCTCACCGGCGTGTTCGGCAAACTTGCGGCGGCGTCGGCCAGTGTGATTGTGTTGGGCCGCGCCGGTTTCGCCGTCATCGCCCTCGCCTGCTTCGCCAGCCTTTCCCGGCAATCGCGCTGGCACCCGATTACGTTAAAAGACGCACGCAACCTGCTGCTCAGCGGATTGCTGCTGGCCGCGCACTGGGTGAGTTTTTTTATCGCGGTCAAGGTCGCCGGGGTCGCCATTGCCACCTTGGGCTTTGCCAGCTTCCCGGCGTTCACCGTGCTGCTCGAAGGGCTGATCTTTCGCGAGCGCATTCGCTTCAACGAAATCGTGCTGGTGGTACTGGTCAGCGTCGGGCTGATTCTGGTCACCCCCAGTTTTGACCTGGCGAGTCAGGCCACGGAAGGGCTGCTGTGGGCCATCGCTTCAGGTCTGACGTTTTCATTGTTGTCACTCAACAACCGCGCCAATGCCGGGCGCGTCCCCGCCGTGCAAGCGGCCATGTGGCAAAACGCAGTGGTCGCTGTGTGTCTGCTGCCGTTTGGCGCGCCGCAACTGAGCACCGTACGCCCGCTCGACTGGCTGTGGATCGGCCTGCTCGGCGTGCTCTGCACCGGCGTCGCCCATAGCCTGTTCGTGGCCAGCCTCGCGGTCATCAAGGCCCGCACGGCGGCCGTGGTGTTCGCGCTAGAGCCGGTGTATGGCATCACACTGGCGTGGCTGTTGTTCCACGAAACCCCAAGCCTGCGCATGCTGCTGGGCGGCGCGCTGATCATCATCGCGATTGTGGTTTCCAGCCGTATGGCCAGTGGACCCGTCCCGGCCAACGTGAAGCCGGACGCCGCTCACTGAGCCCGGTCGTTGTGCCCCAGGTCGCGTTGCGGGTCAATCTGGTCCCGCACCCGCTGCTTGAGTACCTTGGCCTCCGGGAAGCCACCGTCGGCTTTGCGCTCCCAGATCTGCACGTCGTCACAGGTGATGCGAAAGACACCACCAGTGCCCGGCTCCAGCGCCACACGCCCAAGGTCGTCCGCGAAGGTGCTGAGCAGTTCCTGAGCCAGCCACGCCGCGCGCAGTAGCCATTGGCATTGAGTGCAATACGTGATGACGATGTGCGGCTTGTTCATTGACATGATGTTCGAAAGCTCTTGAAGAGAAAGGCGCCGCTATAATAGCCGCCTTTGTCGCTTGCCCAGAGATTCAAGATGCGCCGCCTGCTTTGTTGTTTACTGCTTTGCCTGTGCCCATTGGTGCTGTTTGCCGCTGAAAAAACGCAGCCGAAAATCGGGCTGGTACTCTCCGGCGGCGCTGCCCGCGGGCTGGCCCACGTGGGCGTGCTCAAGGCGCTGGAAGAGCAAGGCATCCACATTGACGCGATCGCGGGCACCAGCATGGGCGCAGTGATCGGCGGGCTGTACGCCTCGGGGTACAAAATCGACGAACTGGAAAAACTCGCACTCGGCATCGATTGGCAAGAAGCGCTGTCCGACGCGCCGGCGCGCGAAGACGTCCCGTTCCGACGTAAACAGGATGACCGCGACTTTCTGGTCAAGCAAAAACTGAGCTTCCGTGATGATGGCAGCCTGGGCCTGCCGCTCGGCGTGATTCAGGGGCAAAACCTGTCATTGCTGCTCGAAAGTCTGCTGGCACACAGCAGTGATGTCCGCGATTTCGACAAGCTGCCGATCCCGTTTCGCGCCGTGGCCACCGACATCGTCAATGGCGAGAAGGTGGTTTTTCGTAAAGGCCACCTCCCGCAAGTGATCCGCGCCAGCATGTCGATTCCGGCTGTGTTCGCACCGGTCGAGATCAACGGGCAGTTGCTGGTGGACGGGGGCATGGTCGACAACATCCCCGTGGATGTGGCCCGCGAAATGGGCGTCGACCTGGTGATCGTGGTCGATATCGGCACGCCATTGCGCGGCCGCAAGCAGCTCAACACAGTATTCGACATCCTGAATCAATCCATCACGCTGATGACCCGCAGCAACTCCGAAGTGCAGTTGGCCTCCTTGACGCCCGACGACATCCTGATCCAGCCCGCACTGGCCAGTTATGGCGTGACCGACTTTGGCCGCTCGCAAGACATCATTGACGCTGGCTACCGCGCCACTCAAGTCCTCGCCACGCGCATGAGCAGGTTGCGTCAGCCGTCTGACGCACAGCTCAACGCCGCCCGTTCTCCCGAAGAGCGCACCCCGGTCATCACCGCCATCAAAATCGAAAACGACTCGAAAATCGGCGACTCGGTGATTCGCTATTACATCCGCCAACCCGTGGGCGAGCCGTTGGACTTGGGTCGCCTGCAGCGGGACATGGGCACGTTGTACGGGCTGGATTATTTCGAACAGGTGCAATACCGCGTGGTGCACAAGGGCAATGAGCGGACCCTGGTCATCAGCGCACGCGGCAAACGCAGCGGCACCGATTACCTGCGCCTGGGGCTGAACCTGTCCGACGACATGCGAGGCGACAGCGCCTTCAACATCGGCGCCAGTTACCGGGTCAACGGCATCAACACCCTGGGCGCCGAATGGCTGACGCGGGTGCAGATCGGCGATCAGCAAGAGCTGTATAGCGAGTTCTATCAGCCACTCGATGCGGGTTCGCGGTATTTTGTCGCGCCCTACCTGCATGCACAGTCGCAGAACGTAGAAGCCATTCTCGACAATGACCCAATTGCCGAGTACCGGCTGGAGCGCTACGGTTTTGGCTTGAACTTTGGCCGTCAAATTGGCAATAGCGGTGAGATTCGTCTGGGTGTTGGTGAAGCGTGGGGTAAAGCGGACGTGAGAATTGGCGAACGCGACCTGCCGAGCACCAGCTTCAACGAAGGCTTTTATGACATTAAGTACTCATTCGACTCGCTGGATAACGTGTACTTCCCCCATGAGGGCGAAGACATTGGCTTAAGCGTGCGTCAGTTCGACCCGGCGCTTGGGTCGGACGATCGTTACCGCCAGTGGGAATTCCACCTGGACAAAGCGCTGAGCGCCGGTCCCAACACATGGATTCTGGGTGGACGCTACGGACGCACACTGGACAAGGCCGAAGTGGTGACCTCCAGCTTCCTGCTAGGCGGTGCGCGGCAACTGTCCGGGTTCCGTCAGGACGCCATCTCAGGGCAAAACATCAGCCTGATGCGCGCCGTCTACTACCGCCGCCTGACGCCGCGCTCCTACTTGCCGTTTGATTTCCCGCTGTATGCGGGTGCCTCGCTGGAGCGCGGGCGCGCCTGGAACAACGACAATGAATTCGACAGCGGTTACATCAATGCCGCCAGCGTCTTTATCGGGTTCGACACACCATTGGGCCCGCTCAACTTCAGCTATGGCTTTAATGATGATGATCAGAAGGCGTTGTATTTGAATCTGGGACAGACGTTCTGACGTCTGGACTGCAAGGGCTGGCGCAGGCCCTTGCAGGAAAGGAGGTTGCTCAATTTTTTTCGAGGTTGTCCAGGATCCGCTTGTGCACCCGCATGCAGATCTGTTGTTCTTCTTCGGTAATGCCCACAAACAACTCCTGGCGCAGGGCCGAAGCAATGGCTTCAATCTGGCCAATCAAGGGCCGAGCGGTCTCACTCAAAACGATTTTTTTTGCCCGGCGGTCTTCCATCACAGCATGGCGCTGTACCAGGCCCTGCGCTTCCAGGCTGTCCAGCAAACGGGCAAGCGTTGGCCCTTCTACACCAACGCTTTGAGCCAGCTCGCGCTGAGTGGGCGCCCCTTCAAAACGGGCCAGATGCAACAGCACCAGCCAGCGCGCCTGCGACAACCCCAGACCCGCGAGGCGCCGATCCAGTTCGGCACGCCAACCGCGAGACATTTGGGCCAGTTGCATACCGAAACGGTGTTGATCGGTTAAAGGCATAAAAAACTCAATGATTAGACTGAAATAGAGTGAAACTAATTGTTAGGCAGCTAAGCATGGAGCCTGTTAATAGGCAAGACCCTGAAGTCACTGAAACGTTGCATATCGCTGTTTGATTTAAATTTCAAACTCCGATTGCAAGGCTGCGCGCACGCAATACAGCACACCTTCGGGTACCCGGCCCTTGAATTGCTCAGCGATGCTGGCCACGCTCGGCAGCTCGCCTTCACCGTCCAGGAAAGCGTCCTGGACTTCCTCCATGAGTGCTTCTGGCAGGTCCAGCGCCTGCTCGAGCGAGAGTTCCTGGCGACCAATGGCTTCAGCCAGCATTGTGTAAACATTCTTTTCAGAACACTGCAACTGACCGGCGATCTGCATCGGCGTCATGCCTGCACGGGCCAGGCTGATCAGCTCGTGGCGAATATCGGCCACCACTTTCGGCGTTTCGGCCTGCCCACCCAGTACTTCGAGGAATGCTTCGCCGTAACGCTCCAGTTTGCGCGCCCCAATGCCGCTGACCTTGGCCATGTCGGACAACGAGGTGGGCTGGCTGCGCAGCATTTCCAGCAAGGTTGAGTCGGGGAAGATGACGTAAGGCGGTACGCCGTGCTCTTCGGCCAGCTTGCGGCGCAGTGCACGCAGTGCTTCCCATTGTTCGCGCTCTTCGCCACGCACCAGCTGGCTGGCCGGGCTGGCAGAACTGCTGCGCACAGTGGTTTGCGGCTTGAGTTCGCGACGCAGTTCAAGGGTCACCTCCCCGCGCAGCAATGGCCGGCAACTGTCGCTCAAGCGCAAGCCGCCGTAGCCTTCGATATCAATATCAGCCAAACCACGGGCCACCAACTGTCGGAACAGGGTGCGCCACTCGCCTTCGGAACGGTCTTTGCCCACGCCAAAAACGGACAAATGCTGATGCCCAAAACTGCGGACTTTTTCATTGTCGCGGCCCAACAGCACGTCGATCAAATGGCCGGTGCCATAACGCTGCCCGGTGCGGTAAATCGCCGACAACGCTTGGCGCGCCGGCTCGGTGGCGTCCCAGGTTTGCACACCGTCGACACAGTTGTCGCAATGCCCGCAAGGTTGCGGCATGTCTTCGTCAAAGTAGGCCAGCAGCGTCTGACGGCGGCAGCGCGTTTCTTCACACAGGGCGAGCATGGCATCGAGCTTGTGATGCTCAAGACGCTTGTGGCGCTCGTCGCCCTCTGAGTTTTGCAGCATTTGCTTGAGCATCACCACATCTTGCAGGCCATAAGCCATCCACGCGTCGGCCGGCAAACCGTCACGACCGGCACGACCGGTTTCCTGGTAGTACGCCTCAAGGGACTTGGGCAAATCCAGATGCGCCACAAACCGCACGTTGGATTTGTCGATGCCCATGCCGAACGCGATGGTCGCGACCATGATCAGGCCTTCCTCGTTCAGGAAGCGCTTCTGGTTAGCAGCACGGGTCTCACTGGGCAAACCGGCGTGGTACGGCAGTGCCGGAAATCCTTGGTCGCAGAGGAACTGCGCGACTTCATCCACCTTTTTACGCGACAGACAGTAAACAATGCCTGCATCGCTGCGCCGTTCCGAAAGAAACGCCAGCAGCTGCTTGCGCGGCTGTTCTTTGGGCACAATGCGGTAAAAGATGTTCGGGCGGTCAAAACTCGACAGAAAACGCTCAGCGTCTTGCAGGTGCAGCCGGGTGACGATTTCTTCGCGGGTACGTTTATCGGCGGTAGCGGTCAGGGCGATGCGCGGCACCTGGGGGAACATTTCGGCCAACTGGCCCAACTGCAGGTATTCCGGGCGGAAGTCATGCCCCCATTGGGACACACAATGGGCTTCGTCAATGGCAAACAGCGCAATATCGAGGCTCTGCAAAAAAGCCATCATGCGCGGCTGCACCAGTCGTTCGGGCGCCAGGTAAAGCATTTTTACTTCGCCACGCTTGATCCGATTGGCCAGATCACGCTGCTGCTCAGCGCTCAGCGTCGAATTCAGTGAGGCTGCTGCCACACCGAGTTCTTCCAGGGTAGCGACCTGGTCGTCCATCAGCGCGATCAAGGGTGAGACCACCACCGCCAACCCGTCACGCAACAAGGCCGGAACCTGGAAGCACAAGGATTTTCCGCCGCCGGTCGGCATCAGCACCAACGCGTCGCCGCCACTGGCCACGCGCTCAATGATGTCACCCTGACGGCCACGGAAACTGTCGTAGCCGAAGATGTCTTTGAGTACGCGTTGAGCCTGTTCGAGCATAGAAACTCCAGAAATCGCTGAAACACCCCTGCGCACGCGGGGCGTCCGGCGCGGCCTCGGGCCCGTTCAAAGGCCCGGGCACACAGCGCGGGACGCACTGCATACAGCGCAGGGCATCACAAAACGCGGCAGTATACCCGAGCGCTCTACTGCGCAGGGCCTTGTGATTGCGTGACCGATCACCGGGAAGTGATGGCAAATGCGTGCTGCGGCTGGCCTGCGGGCTCAAGAAAGCCTAGAATTCGGCATCGTATATTTTCTAGGTAGTCCTAATGTCCTTCGCTGAGCAACTAACCCGCCTGCAAGTCTTCCTCGACGCTGACGATCTGCATGACGAGGCGCTGGACTACGTGGCCACCCACGGCTTTCTGACCGCCCTTTCCATCTGCGCTGAAGACGTTCCTGAGCGCGAGTGGATCGACGCTGTTTTCTCTGAGCCACCGCATTACAAAGACGACGCCCAGCGCGAAGAGATCGAAGCGACGCTGATTCAACTCAAGGCCCACATCGCCCGCCAACTGGCGTCCGACGAAGAGTTCGAGCTGCCGTGCGACCTGGATCTGGGTGATGAGCCGGACGATTCCGAGCTGCGCGGCTGGTGCATCGGCTTTATGGAAGGCGTCTTCATGCGTGAAGAAGCCTGGTTTGAAACCGCTGAAGACGAAGTCAGCGAAATGCTCCTGCCGATCATGGTCGGATCGGGCCTGTTCGACGAGCAACCCGAGTTCGAAGACATCGCCAAGGACGCTAACCTGATGGACGACATGATCGTTCAGATCCCCGAGGCGCTGACCGCCCTGTACCTGTTGTGCCAGGCACCTGATGAAAAACCGGCGATTCTCAAACCTCGTCATCACTGAGTGATCAGTGGCTAACCCCTTACCCGGCAACCGGCCCCGGTTGCTGCGCTACACACTGTTCGCCATCGGCTGGCTGAGTGTAGCGCTGGGGGTTATCGGTATCTTCCTCCCCGTCTTGCCCACCACCCCGTTTCTGCTTTTGGCCGCCGCCTGTTTCGCTCGCAGCTCCTCGCGCTTTTATCAATGGCTGGTGGATCACCCGCGACTGGGACCCTGGATACGCGATTACCTGGACGGCAACGGTATCCCGCTTAAAGGCAAAGTCTATGCAATCGGTTTGATGTGGTTGAGCATTGGCGTGTCGTGCTACCTGGTGCCGCTCCCCTGGGCCCGCGGCTTCATGTTGACCAGTGCAGTGCTGGTCAGCATTTACATCCTGCGTCAAAAAACCCTCGAAAAGCCCTGACTCTCCCTCACCTTCTGGTCGAGCCCTCCAACTCAAGCCTGCCCATGGTTACGCTGGAAGGTGTCGTGCCCCATCGCGGCAATCTGACCCTCGATCAATGCTTCAAACGGGCGCAGCAGGGGCGCAAAGGACTTCGGTGCTTCAAGAATGTCCAGGGTTTGCACAATGGCTTCCAGCGTAGACAAAGCCCCCGGCCCCGGTGCCTTGCGCAAGCGATAGCGCGAGACAGCCCCCGGCGCCAGCGTCACCCGCGGCAGTTGCGCCAACCGCGGATTGAGGTGCAGCAGCTTGCGTGCCTTGCGCCACGTGCCGTCCGGTACCACCAGCAACCATGGCCGAGTGTCCTCTGAAGAGGATGACGCCCCAATTAACTGTGCATCGTCCCCTGGGAATAACAACCGCACCTGATAACCCGGCGCGTTAAGCAGCACGTCCAGATCATCAAACGTTTCACCGACCCGCAGCTCGGCATTTATCAGCCCCAGCGCAGCCAGACGCGCCGTATTGAGTGCATGGTTGACCTCGCTCGGATGCTGCAGCAACAACACTCGGGTGCGGCTATCCAACCGTGGGATCAATTCACATAAACAGTGGGACTGGGGGCGTAAGCAGTGCGGGCAGTGGGCACGAGACATGGATCAAAAACTCTTCAAATTTGCAGCAGGAGCCTGGGCTTGATTACAGCGAGGGTGTTTATGTTCAAGGAGGGGGCGGATGTCAATAGACCGATCTACTGCACCTCGGCGACATCGGGGTGAATTACGCACGGGTCAGCCTGATGGCGTGGCAACTTGCCCCGGTGACCCGCACGGCTTGAGGGCTTTTGATTGACTCAATACTTTCTTCAGCGGGTGCGACGATGCAAGTCGTACCCGTTTTTTTATGACAGCCAACACCTGCAACCCGTGCAGGTGTGAACTTAGCGGCGGCGTTGCGGACGACGACGCGGTTCCTCGACCGGAATCGGTACAGGTTGCAGCGGCGGCTCAATCAGCCCAAGCGCTACGCCCAAGTCATGGAGCCAGCTTTGCAGTTTGTCTTTCATAGATCCCCCTTGGGGTGACGACGGCAACCCTTAATCCTTGGTCGCTTCGTACAGATAATAGTCCTAAGTCCTACGCAATGCTTGCCAGAAGTCAATGGACTTTAGGCTAATCTCGCACAACTCTAACTCATGCCAATGCAGCAAGTTGCACTGAAGGCATTACGCCATGTTGCAGCCTCTTACCCTAGACCCGGCGTTGCACGCGCTCAATGGCCCAACAGCGTGCGTAGACGCCGCCGCAACCACTGCTCTGCACTTACGAATGTGATGCCGAACAGCACGAGGACGGCACCGACGACAAAGTTGAAACTCAGCGGCTCGTCGAGCACCAGCACGCCAAAGGTCACGCCGAACAGCGGGGTCATGAACGAGAACACCGCCAGGTTGGACGCCAGATAACGCTTGAGCATCCAGAACCACACCAGATAACTGAAAAACGACACCACTAACCCTTGAAACAGCACGCTGGCCACCGCCACGGTGGTCAGGCTGACATGACTGATCTGGCCACTGGCCGCCGCGATCACCAGCAACCCAATAAAACCGACCATCAATTGGTAAAACAGGGTCAGGGTGACCGGTGCTTCAGACAATCGCGAGCCACGCACCACTACCGTCGTCGCGCCCCAGGCCATGCCGGCGAAAATCCCGTAGGCATCGCCCAACAGCATGTTGCGATCCATGTCGGCCAACGACACGCCGCCCGCGAAGGCAAACACGATGCCGAGGAACGCAAGAAAGATCCCCAGCCACTGCAACGGTCGCAAGCGCTCACTGGGCAACAGCCAGTTGACGCCAAGGGCAGTAAAAATGGGGGCTGTGTAAAGGAAGACCGACATATGCGCAGCACTGGTCAGTTGCAGACCTTCGGCAATAAAGAAGAACTCCAGACCGAACAGACTGCCAGCCAGCAAGCCACCGCGCCACGTAGCCGGTACTTGGTCCCAGCCACCTTTCCAGCAGATCAGCAAACCCACCAGCAACGCTGAAATCCCGGAACGCCCTGCCGCCTGCATGACTGGCGCGATGTCCGGGGCCGCCGTCTTGATCACCACTTGCTGCACGCCCCAGATCAGGCAAAGACCCACCATCACTTGCAGTGCAAACGCATCCGTCGGCCGCCGCGAAACATTCATATCAACACCCTGGGTCCATCAAAGAACGCGTCGGTCACGCACGTCTGTCACGCAGCCATTTTACGGGCAGTCCAATACCCTGAAAGCGAGGCCAGGCATGTCAGCAAAGTGCCCCATGCCATGTCCATCAGCGCCAGTTGCGCCGACCAGCCATTGAGGGTGGCCCAGTTGGTCATGTCATAGGTGCCGTAGGCGATCAGGCCAAAGAAGGCGCCGGTGACCGCCGCCCTGCGCGCACTGCCGTGAGCCAACGCCGGGCGCACGACAAAAAACACCACGCCCACCACATACAGCAAATAGAACACAGCCGCCGGCCCCCAGTTGGGGGAGGCCAGCATCAAGGGGCCGAACAGCTCTTTATAGGTAGAGCTCATGAGCACGCCCAACCACAGGCCGTCGAGAATCAGGAAAGCCAGTAATACGCCGATATACGCCCAAACACTTTTCCTCATCTCGACAACCCTCTTGGCTGGTGGATCAGATCAATTCGATACGGTCCGGGTGGATCGTAATCTTGCCTTCCTTGTACAACGAACCGATGGCTTTTTTGAAGTTGCCCTTGCTCACGCCAAAGAGACTGCTGATCAATTCAGGGGCGCTTTTATCGCTCACCGGGAGCACCCCATCATTTTCGCGCAATTTGCCGAGGATCTTCGAGTTCAGGCTGCTGGCGGCCTCTTGGCCGACCGGCTGCAAGCTCAGGCTGATCTTGCCATCTGCGCGAATTTCTTTGATGAAGCCTTTCTCTTGCTTGCCTGCGCGCATGAACTTGAAGATTTCATTCTTGTGAATCAGGCCCCAATGCTTGTTGTTGATCACCGCCTTGAAACCCATGTCAGTGGCTTCAGCCACCAGCAAGTCGACTTCCTGCCCCACTTGATAGGTGGCCGGGGTTTTATCCAGGTAACGGTCCAGACGCGCAGTGGCCGTAATGCGGCGCGTATGTTTGTCCAGATAGACGTGCACCACCACGTATTCGCCCGCCTTCATCTGGCGCTTTTCTTCCGAATACGGCAGCAGCAAATCCTTGGGCAAACCCCAATCCAGGAAAACACCGATGCTATTAACTTCAACCACTTTAAGACTGGCGAATTCACCGACCTGAACTTTTGGTTTTTCAGTGGTGGCAATTAACTTGTCGTCACTGTCCAAATAAACAAATACGTTGAGCCAATCTTCATCTTCACTGGGAATATCCTTGGGAATATAACGATTGGGCAACAGGATTTCCCCGTCAGCCCCGCCATCGAGATACAAACCAAAGTGAGTGTGTTTAACCACTTGCAAACTGTTGTAGCGACCGATTAAAGCCATGTCCAATACCCTCATTACGTGGGCGGCATTCTACCCGAGTTTGGGCGGGCACATCGAAGCCGCAAGGTCGCGGCCTTAAAAAATCTGCGCCACGCCTGATTTGGCGGCATGCGCGGGCGCTACCAAGTGCCGCTCGTCAGTCCGCCGGTGCTGAAAGGCAGTAGCAAAAGGCTAAAAAACGCCCGCCGTTATGAATTAAAACAGCGAGTTAGCGGAGTAATAAGCGGTTCAACATACTTATGTTCGCACGCGTTAATTATTTTACGCCGATATTTAACAAGCAATTGTCAAGCCTTTCAGGTATTATCGCTGGCCAAGTTATTTTCTACAGGTCAATAGCCGCCATGCGTGTAAAAGCATCCGCCAGCAAAGCAAAGCCAGCTCCTGCTGTTGAAACCAGTGATTCTATCAATGCACAAATTGCCGCCTTCCTGAAATCCGGTGGCGAAATTCAGCAAATTGATAAAGGTGTCAGCGGTCAAACTTTCGGCCCGTCCAAGCAAATCACGCTCGGCAAAAAGTAATACCCCTCGCATGACCTGGTCCTCTTGCGCTTTGCCTACAAAGCGCTAGGACTACCGAGCCCTACTCCCCGATCCGCCTCCCATCGTCGAGTAATCGACCAACGGCACCCTGTGCCCGGCATTCATCCGTATCCTCTAAGGCCTCTAGATCAAGCCTTTGAGCCTATACAGGAGGGAACCATGCTCACCCGGGCATTGATGCTGGCCGGCACCCTGTTGACCAGCACATTAGTTGATGCACACGTCTTCTCCCGCGAGCTGGGGGATTTCGACCTCAAACTGGCCACTCAACCCAGCCGCAGCATGGCACAGGGCCTGGTCAAACCCACCAGCGCGGGTTCAACCTTCCACGGCGGCCTTGACCTGACCCACGACAGCGGCTGGTACGTCGGCCAATGGGCGCCCACCATGGGCATCAAGCCTGGCACGAACCTCGAAATCGACTCTTATCTGGGCTACAAACACCCCTTCGACCAGACCCTGAGCTATGAGCTGGGAATGATTCACTACAGCTACCCCAAGCTCAGCCCGCTCGACAGCCAACAGTTCTATGCCGGGCTGACCATTCTGGGCACCCGCTTCGGCGCGGCCTTCAGCAACGACCCGGACCGAAAGGACACCACCCTGTTTGCAGATTTGGGTGTCAACCAGCCATTGGGCATTGGCGTAAGCATGAAATACACCACGCACCAGCTCAGTTCGCCGGTCTCGATTGCCGAGGGCGGGAGTGTGCGCACCTTCAATGACTGGTCGATCAAATTCTCACGCCCGTTCATGGGCATTGATCTAAATCTGATCTACAGCGACTCAAACCTTGATGGCACGCAATGCTCAGCCTATTCGGGGCAAAACGCGCAATGTGACGGACTGGTCACCTTCAAGGCCGAGCGCGCGTTTTACTGATCCTGCAACTACCGCAGCGTCATTCAAGCAATTTGCGGCTGCGCAGTCAGCGCATCAAAGGTCTGCGGATCGAGCGGATCCTGTTGCGCATCCAGCACCTCTAACGGATGGCTGTCGCCCGGTATTGAGCTGTCGATCAGGCTTAGCAAGCGAGACCCACGTTCTGTCAGCTCATAGTTTTCACCCGTTCCGCCTTCGCTTTCACGACGCGGCTCGATGTAACCCTGCTTTAACAACATGGCTTCGTAATCCGTGGCCAGCACTTTGAACTCATCAAGGTTACCCACAGGGTCGCCCCTGTTGCTCATGGTAACGGCGAGCTCTTCAGCGTACACACGCGGGGTAAACGGCTCGCCAGCACCGTTTTGAGCCTTGTGCAAAAGACATTCAATCAGGGGCCAGTTGTAAATATTCATCAGCTTCACTCTCCGTACGGTTGGATAAAAGAGCCTTCCTAAGTAGTGACTGACAAACCTCGCAGTCGTTCATACGCAGTTTAGCGGGCAAAAAAAACCCGGCCTGAGCCGGGTTTTGGCAGAGCACGCGGGCGCGTTATTCCGCTGCCGGTGCTTCTGGCTTGCGACGCTTGAGCGGCGCCATACCGTCCTTGCTGACCAGCGACAGAGCGTCAGTTTTGGGGCGATTGGCAATCTTGCGCTTGGTAGGAGCCTTGGCGCCTGACTTCTTCTTGTCGCCTTTGGCATCCGTCTTTTTCTTTTTCACGCCAACCGCCTTGCCCGAAGCCTTGACCTTTTTCGGACCGCCGTACGTGCCTTTGACTTCCTTGATGGTGCGGCGCTCAAAGGTTTGCTTGAGGTAGCGCTCGATGCTGGACATCAAGTTCCAGTCACCGTGGCAGATCAGCGAGATCGCCAGGCCATCATTACCCGCACGGCCGGTGCGACCGATACGGTGCACGTACTCGTCGCCACTGCGCGGCATGTCGAAGTTGATCACCAGGTCCAGGCCTTCAACGTCCAGACCACGGGCTGCGACATCGGTCGCCACCAGAATTTTCACGCCACCCTGCTTCAGGCGGTCAATGGCCAGCTTGCGGTCTTTCTGGTCTTTCTCACCGTGCAAGACAAACGCCTTGTACTCCTGCGCCACCAGACGGCCGTAAATACGGTCAGCCATGGCACGGGTATTGGTGAAAATAATGGCCTTTTGATAAGTCTCGTTCGCCAGCAACCAGTTAACGATCTGCTCTTTATGCTGGTTGTGGTCGGCAGTGATGATCTGCTGACGCGTGGTGGCGTTCAGCTGGCTGACCTGGTTGAGCTGCAAGTGCTCAGGATTGGTCAGTACCTTGCCAATCATTTCACGCAGGCCCGAACCACCGGTGGTGGCCGAGAACAACATGGTCTGCTGGCGGTTAGGGCATTCATCCACCAGACGCTGAACGTCTTCCGAGAACCCCATGTCGAGCATACGGTCGGCTTCGTCGAGCACCAGCACTTCAACTTCTTTGAGGTCCAGGTTGCCCGCGTTCAGTTGCTCCAGCAGACGGCCCGGCGTGCCGATCAGAATATCCGGCACCTTGCGCAGCATGGCGGCCTGAACCTTGAAGTCTTCACCACCGGTGATCAGGCCGGATTTGATGAACGTGAATTGCGAGAAACGCTCCACTTCTTTCAGCGTTTGCTGTGCCAGCTCGCGGGTCGGCAGCAGGATCAGCGCTTTGATGCTCACGCGGATTTTGGCCGGGCCGATCAGGCGGTTCAGGATCGGCAGGACGAAAGCGGCGGTTTTGCCACTCCCGGTCTGAGCTGTCACCCGCAGGTCACGCCCTTCGAGCGCGAGCGGAATGGCCGCTGCTTGCACAGGCGTAGGCTCGACAAATTTAAGCTCGGCCACAGCTTTAAGCAGGCGTTCGTGCAGGGCGAAATCGGAAAACACGGGTGCTACCTCGAAGAAATGCAAAAAATCAGCGGCATAGAGTAACGGTTTCGAGCGCTGAGGCCGAGTTTCTTTGTACAAACGGCGCGAAACAACTGCTTTTTTAAGGTCTTTAGTCCTACGTCAGCCCCTAAAGCGCCAGTAAATGCTCTAATTCACGCGCCATTTACTTTTGGGGTAACGTTTTCGCTTATGGATATTCAACAACTCTGGGTTCAATTCCAGACGCTCTGGGCCAACCTTGACGATCATCCCTGGCTGTCGGCGCTGCTCGGCCTGATCGTGCTGGTGAGCATCGCGCTGATCGCAGGCCACATTGCACGCATTGTTATTTTACGAGTGACCAAGATCCTCGCCCGCCAACCGGCGCTGCACTGGATCAACGACTTGCGCGAGCACAAGGTGTTCCACCGCCTGGCGCAACTGACGCCATCACTGATGGTGCAGTTCGGGCGCAACCTGGTGCCGGACATGAGCGACAACGGTCGCCACTTCCTCGGCAACCTGGCGCTGGCCATTACCATTTTCGTGCTGACACGGGTCATCAGCGCACTGCTGGACGCGATGCTGGATATCTACTCGCGTACCAACTACGCCAAAACCCGCCCGATCAAAGGCTATGTGCAGCTGACCAAAATGCTGCTGTATGTGTTTTCGGCAATCATCATCGTCGCCACCCTGATCGACCGCTCGCCCATGCTGCTGCTCTCGGGCCTGGGCGCGATGTCTGCGGTCATTTTGCTGGTCTACAAAGATACCCTGCTGTCGTTCGTCGCCAGTGTGCAGTTGACCAGTAATGACCTGCTACGCGTGGGCGACTGGATCGAAATGCCGCAAGTAGGCGCCGACGGCGATGTCATCGACATCACCCTGCATACGGTCAAGGTGCAAAACTTTGACAAAACCATCGTCTCGATTCCGACTTGGCGCCTGATGTCCGAGTCGTTTAAAAACTGGCGCGGCATGCAGCAGTCCGGTGGACGCCGGATCAAACGCAGCTTGTTTATTGATGCGGCCGAAATCGGCTTTCTCACCGATGAACAAGAAGAGCGGCTGGAGCAAGTGCGCTTGTTGCGCGATTACCTGACGCGCAAAAAAGCCGAACTCAAGAGCTGGAACGAGGCCCAGGGCAACGTTGCCGCGTTGTCGGCCAACCGTCGGCGCATGACCAACATCGGTACGTTCCGCGCCTACGCGCTGGCGTACCTGAAAAGCCATGCCGAGATTCAGCCGAACATGACCTGCATGGTGCGCCAGATGCAGACCACCGCTCAGGGCGTGCCGCTGGAGGTGTACTGCTTTACCCGCACCACGGTGTGGGACGAATACGAGCAAATCCAGGGCGACATTTTTGACTACTTGCTGTCGGTGATGCCGGAGTTCGGCCTCAGCGTTTATCAGCAACCGAGCGGCAATGACTTGCGCAACGGGCTGCTGAACAAGATCAAAACACCATTGGTGGTGCCTGAAGCGGCCAACGCTGACGACTGAAACGCATGATCTGAAGAGCAGGAGCTGCCGCCTGGCGCTCCTGCATTGGCCGTATTACTCAGTGACCGGCTGCGGTATGGAATTGCTGGTCTCCCGTCAGGTCAAACAACAGGCTAATCCCAAGCGGCCAATGTCCCAAACCGCTTTGCGCATTGATGTGCCCCGCGCTGTCGAGTATTTGCAGCTTTGTACTGCCCCACGCCTCGCTAAAAACCCTTGCCCGCTCAAGTGTGACGTAGGGATCGTCAGTGCTGGCGACCGTGATGGACTGAAACGGCAGCGGGTTCAAAGGCATGGGGGTGAAACCCTGTGTGCCTGACGGATAACTCTCAGCTTCAGTATCACTGGGCGCCACCAGCAACGCCCCCCTCACCCGCTTTGCCGCTTCCGGGTATTCCTGTGCCCACCGGGCAATCAAGGTACAGGCCAGGCTGTGCGCCACCAGAGCCACAGGGCGATTATTCTTCGTCACCTCTTTGTGCAATTTCTGCACCCAGTCGGCGCAAGATGGCGTCTGCCAGTCGCTCTGTTTAACGCGTTTCAAGCCGCTGAAACGCTGCTCCCAACGGGATTGCCAATGATCGGGGCCTGAATCAAGTAACCCGGGCAATATCAACACTCTGACGGTCATCCCTGCTCTCCTCTGGATGCTGGATAGTCCCCGTGACCTTAGCTGCTCACTGGCCTGCGGTCGAGGCGACTGAGCCACACGGCGACGAGTATCACCAACGCGCCCAAGAACAGCCGCCCCAGCGGCTCGTGCTGATTCCAGATCAACAGGTTAAGCAACAAGCCCACCGGCACGTGCAGGTTGTTCATCACGGCCAGCGTGCCCCCGCTGACCAGACAGGCGCCCTTGTTCCACCAGTACATGCCCAGCGCGGTCGATACCAACCCTAAAAACAGCAGCACCCCCCATTGCAATGGCGCGTCGGGCAAGAAATGGGCTTTACCGAACAGCAGGAAAGCCGGCAGCACCACGGCCAGTGCGCCCAGGTAGAAATATCCGAAACGCCGATAGTGCGGCAGGTCGCTGGGGTAGCGCGCCACCAGGTGCTTGTACATCACCTGCCCGGCAGCGTAGGTAAAGTTGGCCAGTTGCAGCAGCAGGAAGCCTTTGAAAAAGTCCGGGCTAATGCTGTCAAAACGAATGACTGCCGCACCGCTCACGGCCACCACCGCCGCGACCAGTGCCCACGGGTTGAAACGACGGTTGAGCGCGTCCTCAATCAGCGTCACGTGCAGCGGCGTCAAGATGGTAAACAGCAGCACTTCCGGCACGGTGAGGACGCGAAAACTCAAATACAGGCACACGTAGGTAATGCCAAATTGCAATGCGCCGATCAGCAGCATGCCGCGCATGAAACCCGGCTCAACCGCGCGCCAGCGAGTTAGCGGGATAAACACCAGCCCCGCCAGCACGACCCGCACCAGAACGGCGAAGTAACTGTCAACGTGACCTGCCAGGTACTCGCCAATCAGGCTGAAGGAAAACGCCTGAATCAGCGTAACAATCAATAAATAGCCCATAACTCTTTCGCCTGCCGCCCAACGGAATGAGCGCGACCTTAGCGGTTTTTCACCGGCAACGAAATCCCGGGCAAAAAAAACCCGATACAGCTAAAAGCTGATCGGGCTGGAGCACTCAGAAGCAAAGTGCAAAGGGAGGTTCGATGCGCGAACCGCATGCTTGAAGGAGCAATGAAGCGATTAAGCCAACGGGCGATTACCTGCCGATTAAGACGTCATGCAATCTCTGAAATCAGGGATCTGGCTTGGTTCAATCCCTTTTCCTGGAAGTCCCCACCCAGATTCATACCTTCTGCGTGGATAAAGGTCACATCGTGAATCCCGATAAACGCCATCACCTGACGCAGGTAGGGTTCTTGATGGTCCGTGGTGCTACCCGCATATAGGCCGCCCCGCGCCGTCAGCACGTATGCTTTTTTGCCCGTCAGCAAACCCTGTGGCCCGGTTTCGGTGTATTTGAACGTCACGCCGGCGCGCAATACGTGATCCAGCCAGGCCTTGAGCGTGCTGGGGATCGCGAAGTTGTACATCGGTGCTGCCATGACCAGCACATCGGCAGCCAGCAACTGATCGGTCAGTTCGTTGGAGCGCTGCAACGCGGCGTGCTCCGCCTCGCTGCGCTGGTCTTCAGGCTTCATCCAGCCACCCAGCAGGTTGGCATCCAGGTGCGGTACGGGGTTGCGCGCCACATCGCGGACCGTGATCTGGTCAGCCGGATGCGCCGCTTGCCATTGGCTAATGAATTGCAGGGTCAGTTGACGGGAAAAGGAATCCTGCTGGCGGGCACTGCTTTCGATGATCAAAACACGGGACATGATAGGTAGGCTCCATCTCTAAATGCTGTAAGGCGATGAAGTGAAGGTTATAGGGCACAGCTTCGATGAAAAAGCGCAAATACCTGCTACAACCTATCTATAAAGTTGTTTATTAATCGTTGTGTCGGTGCGAACATCAGCCCCACTTCTCTTGACCCAAAGCGGCTACCTCCGCCTTCATCTATTCATTTTCAGAGGTACTCATCGTGAAAGCGCCCCGCGTGACCCTTGATCAATGGCGCACCCTGCAAGCGGTGGTCGACCATGGCGGCTTTGCCCAAGCTGCCGAAGTGCTGCACCGCTCGCAATCGTCCGTCAGTTACACCGTGGCCCGCATGCAGGATCAGCTCGGCGTGCCGCTGCTGCGCATCGATGGGCGCAAGGCTGTGCTCACTGAGGCTGGCGGCGTGTTGTTGCGCCGCTCCCGGCAACTGGTCAAACAGGCCAGCCAGCTCGAAGACCTGGCCCATCACATGGAGCAAGGCTGGGAAGCTGAGGTACGCCTGGTTGTCGATGCTGCCTACCCCAACGCACGTTTGGTCCGCGCCTTGACTGCATTTATGCCGCAGAGCCGAGGCTGCCGGGTGCGATTGCGCGAAGAAGTGCTGTCCGGCGTTGAAGAAGTGTTGCTCGAAGGCGTGGCCGATCTGGCCATCAGCAGCTTCAACATTCCGGGTTATCTGGGCACCGAGCTTAGCGCTGTGGAGTTTGTCGCCGTGGCCCACCCCGACCATCCATTGCATCGCCTGCAGCGTGAGTTGCAATTCCAGGACCTGGAGAGCCAGCTGCAAGTGGTCATTCGCGACTCTGGCCGCCAGCAACCCCGTGACATGGGCTGGCTGGGTGCAGAGCAGCGCTGGACCGTCGGCAGCCTGGCCACCGCTGCGGCCTTTGTCGGCAGTGGGCTGGGGTTTGCCTGGCTGCCGCGGCACATGATTGAACGGGAAATCAACGAAGGGGTGCTTAAACCGTTGCCACTTCATCAAGGCGGCACACGTCACCCGGTGTTTTATCTGTACTCCAACAAAGACAAACCCTTGGGGCCTGCCACGCAAATTCTTGTCGAGCTATTACGCACCTTCGACACGGCCCCGCTGGACGCACCGTTTGCAGCGCCCCTGCAAGCGTGACAGCGGTGGGCAGGAACCGGATTCGGGCATATCCTGTCCACCACTCGCGACATCTGCTTGTGTGTCTGCGTGACACTTAACCGTCACCCCCACTATTTCAGGATCACACCCATGCTTAAAAAAATTGTCCTCGCCGCTGGCGCCCTGCTGTTTGCCGCCAACCTGATGGCGGGCACACCTCCAAAGGCTCCCCACGTGCTGCTGGATACCAGTTTCGGCCAGATCGAGATTGAGCTGGACCCGGTCAAGGCCCCGATTAGCAGCAAGAACTTCCTGGATTACGTCGACAATGGTTTCTACAACAACACCATTTTCCACCGCGTGATCCCGGGCTTTATGGTGCAAGGCGGCGGTTTTACAGCGCAAATGGTGCAAAAGCCGACCCGCGACCCCATCAAGAACGAAGCCTCCAACGGCCTGCACAACGTACGTGGCACGTTGTCGATGGCACGCACTTCCAACCCGAACTCCGCCACCAGCCAGTTCTTTATTAACGTGGCCGACAATGCATTCCTCGACCCGGGCCGTGATGCCGGCTACGCCGTGTTCGCCAAGGTGGTCAATGGCATGGACGTTGTGGACCAAATCGTCAATTCGCAAACCACTACCAAACAAGGCATGCAAAACGTGCCCATCGACCCGGTCCTGATCAAGTCTGCCAAGCGCATTGACTGACGGATTGAGTCTTGCAGGAAGCGTAGACCGCTGCCCTTGAACGTAGCCGCTGCCCAAGCGTGCGCGCTGCCAACGCTGCTTGAGCGGCTCGCACTCTTCAATCGCCGCGCAGTCATCGGGTCAGCGGTCACACCACGAAAGGAGAGCCCGCGCTGCGGGCGTCAGTGCCCATGCTTTATCGCCGTTTTGAAAAACTGATCGATATCTTCCGCGAACCGCCCACCTCTGCGCCACCCGCGACGGTCTGGGCGTTTTATCTGTATTACTTGCGTCAGGTCTGGCCAATTTTTGCCGCATTGCTGGTGGTCGGGCTGGTGGCAGCGCTGATTGAAGTTTCCCTGTTCAGTTACCTGAGTACCTTGATCGACTTGGCTCAAGGCACGCCCAACACTGATTTTTTCAGGGTCCACAGTGCCGAGCTGATTTGGATGGCCGTGGTGGCGCTGATCATTCGCCCGGTCTTTTTCGGCCTGCACGATTTGCTCGTCCACCAAACCCTGAGCCCCAGCATGACCAGCATGATCCGCTGGCAGAACCATAACTATGTGCTCAAGCAGAGCCTGAATTTCTTCCAGAACGACTTCGCCGGGCGCATCGCCCAGCGCATCATGCAAACCGGCAACTCGTTGCGCGACTCAGCTGTGCAGGCCGTCGATGCCCTGTGGCACGTGCTGATCTACGCCATCAGTTCGCTGGTGCTGTTTGCCGAGGCGGACTGGCGCCTGATGATTCCGCTGCTAACCTGGATCGTGCTGTATATCGGTGCACTCTATTACTTCGTGCCGAGGGTCAAGGAACGCTCCGTGGTGTCCTCCGATGCGCGCTCCAAACTGATGGGCCGCATCGTCGATGGCTACACTAACATCACCACCCTCAAGTTATTTGCCCATACCCATTACGAGCAGCAGTACGCCCGCGAAGCCATCATTGAGCAAACTGAAAAAACCCAGTTGGCCAGCCGTGTCGTGACCAGCATGGACGTCACCATCACCAGCATGAACGGCCTGTTGATTGTCAGCACCAGCGGCCTGGCCTTGTGGCTGTGGAGCCAGTCGCTGATCAGCGTCGGCGCCATCGCACTGGCCACGGGCCTGGTGATTCGTATCGTCAACATGTCCGGCTGGATCATGTGGGTGGTCAATGGCATCTTCGAGAACATCGGCATGGTCCAGGATGGCCTGCAAACCATTGCCCAGCCGGTGGCGGTCACTGACCGCGAAAACGCCCCCCGCCTCAGCGTGACCCGTGGCGAAGTGCGTTTCGAGCACGTGGATTTCCACTACGGTAAACGCAGCGGGATCATCAGCGACCTGAACCTGACCATCAAACCCGGAGAAAAAATCGGCCTGATCGGCCCATCAGGCGCGGGTAAATCGACGCTGGTCAACTTGTTGCTGCGGCTGTATGACCTGCAAGGCGGCCGCATCCTGATCGACGATCAGAACATTGCCGAGGTGACGCAGGAAAGCCTGCGCGAACAGATCGGCATGATCACTCAAGACACCTCGTTGCTGCACCGCTCGATCCGCGACAATTTGCTGTATGGCAAGCCGGACGCCAGCGACGAAGAATTGTGGGCCGCCGTGCACAAAGCGAGGGCCGATGAGTTCATCCCGCTGCTGTCCGACGCACAGGGCCGCACCGGTTTTGACGCCCATGTGGGCGAACGCGGGGTCAAATTGTCGGGTGGGCAGCGCCAGCGCATTGCGATTGCACGGGTGCTGCTTAAAAATGCGCCGATCCTGATCATGGACGAAGCCACCTCAGCGCTCGACTCTGAGGTTGAAGCGGCGATTCAGGAAAGCCTCGAAACCCTTATGCAAGGCAAAACCGTGATCGCCATTGCCCACCGGCTGTCCACCATCGCCCGTATGGACCGGTTGGTGGTACTGGAAAAAGGCCGTATCGCAGAAAGCGGCACCCATGCCGAATTGCTCGCCCATGGCGGTTTATATGCACGTCTGTGGCAACATCAAACGGGTGGCTTTGTCGGTATCGACTGATCCAAAAAAACACCGCATGTAAACCCCCTGAAACACATCGCCAGGGCCCGGTTTTAAAGGGTTCTGGCTTTTTTATGGGCAATGGAAAATCCGTTGCCGACTGCTGTAATGAATAAAGGATTCGGAGGAATTCTGTCGTTAAACATGCAGGATGCGCCCAGTGATCACTGATAGATCAAGCCATCTATCCAGGACCCTGACATGAACCTGTTCAAACGCTCCATCACAGAGTTGATCGGCACTTTCTGGTTAGTCCTCGGCGGGTGTGGCAGCGCGGTACTGGCCGCTGCTTTCCCTGATGTCGGCATCGGATTGCTCGGGGTCGCGCTGGCCTTTGGTTTGACGGTGCTAACGATGGCTTTCGCTATCGGCCATATTTCCGGGTGTCACCTCAATCCCGCCGTGTCGTTCGGCTTATGGGTAGGCGGACGCTTCCCGGCCAAAGAACTGCCCGCCTACATCGGGGCTCAAGTTGTGGGCGGGATCATTGCCGCCAGCGTGCTGTATTTCATCGCCAGCGGTAAACCCGGGTTCGACCTGGCCGTCAGCGGGCTGGCTGCCAATGGCTATGGCGAGCACTCGCCGGGGGGTTATTCCATGACCGCAGGGCTGGTGTGCGAACTGGTGATGAGCAGCATGTTCATTCTGATCATCATGGGCGCCACGGATAAACGGGCACCGGCCGGGCTGGCGCCGATTGCTATCGGGCTGGCGCTCACCCTGATCCACCTGATCTCGATTCCCGTGACCAACACCTCAGTCAACCCCGCCCGAAGCACGGGACCGGCGCTGATTGTGGGAGGCTGGGCGATTCAACAACTGTGGATGTTCTGGCTGGTGCCACTGGTGGGCGCGGCCATCGGCGGGCTGACCTACCGATGGCTGGGCAAGGAACACCACTGACGCGCAACGAGGCGTGGCTCAGGCCTGCCGGTAGGGCAGCGCCGACCTCGCCTCTTCGGCGTAAGCCATCACGCCCACGCGTTCGCGCTCCAGAAAATCGCTGACAGCGGCTTTGAGCCCCGGATGCCGCAGGTAGTGCCATGAGTGCGTAATCACCGGTTCAAAGCCGCGGATCAGCTTGTGCTCACCTTGAGCGCCGGCATCGAAACGCTGAATACCGTGGGCGATGGCGTACTCCATGCCCTGGTAAAAACAGGTTTCAAAGTGCAGGCGATCGAATTCGGCCAGGCAGCCCCAGTAACGGCCGTACAGACTGTCGCCCCCTACCAAACTGAACGCCATGGCAACCGGTGTAGTGCCCTGTTTGGCCACTACCACGCGGATGGCTTCAGGCATGCGTTCGGCCAACAGGCTGAAGAACTCGCGGGTTAAATACGGGGTTTGTCGACGCACGGCGTAGGTGTGCGCGTAACAGGCGTAGACGAAATCCCACTGCGCCTCGCTCACCTGTCGACCTTCTAGCCACTCAAATGCAACTCCTTGCCCCGCGACCTGCTCGCGTTCCTTGCGCATTTGTTTGCGTTTGCGCGAACTGAGCGCATCGAGAAAGTCTTGAAAATCCCGGTAATCACGGTTTTGCCAATGAAACTGGCAGCCCAGACGTTGCAGCCAGCCGGGCTGTTGCGCCAGCGCGCTGTCTGCCAACGGGTCAGTGAAATTGATGTGCGCGCCGGACAGCCCTTCGACCTCCAGATAGCCGGGCAACGCCGCCAACAACTCACGCCCTTGCTCGGCACTGGCGGCCAATAGGCGCGGCCCGCTCACAGGACTGAAAGGCACGGCAGTCAACAGCTTGGGGTAATACTCAATACCCGCACGATCGCAGGCGTTGGCCCACTCGTGATCAAACACATACTCGCCATAGGAATGCCATTTGCGATAACTGGGCAACGCGGCCTGCAAGGTGCCGTCCGCGTAATGCAACAAATACTCGGGCTGCCAGCCTGAGTGCGGGTTCAAGCTGCCACTGTCTTCAAGCGCGCTGAGAAAAGCATGACGCAAAAAAGGTTGGGAGGTCGGGACCAAGGCATCCCATTCAGGGGCGCTGATAGCCGACAGACTGTCCAGACGATGTAACGGCATTGAGGGGCTCCGGCACGCGCTTCAGAGCGGCGATGGTATCACCCCGCCAGCGTTTGAAAACGCCCTTGAACACCTTGTGCCTGATAGCGACTACCGCAATAAACAGGGTCTGGGCGACACCTCATCATCCGACAACGCCTGCGAACCGAGGGCTGGAACGGTGTCACGGACTTGCTATCAGTTTGCCACTTTTCTGTCATATCCAGCCGCGATACTGGCGCCGCTTCTTAGAGCGCGGGGTTATGAGTGGACGGCTGCCAACACGCCAATAACACACTCGCCCCGCACCCATTTTGAGCCCACCAAGGGCCGTTTTTCCGGGGATGGTCATCGCCATTCCACCACTGGGAGATTCATATGCGTCTTGTATCTACACGGGTTGCGGCGGGACTATGTGGCGGCCTGGCGTTAGCCATGAGTATTCCGGCCAGCGCCGGGGTCGATGCCAAACTGCTGGAAATGCTCAAGGCAAACGGGTCCATCTCCCCAGGGCAATACGCCGAGTTGCAAACCGAACTCGCCAGTGAAAAACAGGCTCAGCAGGAAGCTGCCGCCAATCAGGTGAAAAAATCCGACCTCAGTGCGTTTGAACAAAAAGTGGCCTGGGCCGCCAAGACCGAGTTCAAGGGTGACGTGCGGGTGCGCCATGAAAACATCAAAATCGACGGCGAGTCCGACGGCAAGAACAAGGACCGCCAGCGTATCCGTGCACGCCTGGGGGCATACACGCAGATCAACCCGCAAGTGAACACCGGCATTCGTATCGCCACCGGCGGCGGAGACGATGCGCGTTCGACTAACCAGGACCTGGACAACTATTTCGACAAGAAACAGCTGTGGCTGGATCAGGCTTACATCGACTATCACCCGACCGCCGTCAAAGACTTGCACTTGATCGGCGGCAAAATGCCACAACCCTGGGTCAGCATCGGTGATGTGATCTGGGACAGCGATATCAACCCCGAAGGCGTCGCCGCGACGTACAAACACGACCTGGGTAACAGCGGTGTCGAAATGTTCGGCAGTGCGGGTTACTACACCCTAAAGGACAACGTCGACGGCGAAGGTGTGCAGTTTCGTCACGACCTGAGCATGTATGCCGGCCAGTTGGGTACACGTTTCGCACCCAACGACAGCCTCAAAGTAACCTTGGGCGGCAGCGTGTATGGCTACAAAAACGACGATGACAGCAAGTGCCCGACCACTGGCACCAAAACCACGCCGTGCGCACTGGCCGTCAATGGCAACAGCACCAGCGAATTCCGCCTGTATGAAGGTTTTGGTCAGGTCGACATCGCCAACCTGCCACTGCCTCTGTCGCTGTACGGTCAGTACGTGCACAACGCCGCCACCGACAGCGATCAGGACGACGCTTGGCTGGTGGGTTTCAAAAGCAAGCTGGATGCCTTCAGCCTGGACTACAACTACCGCGACGTTCAACGTAACGCCGTGGTCGGTGCCTTCACTGACTCCGACTTTGCCAACGGCACCACGGGCTCGCGTGGGCACAAGGTCAAACTGGGTTACGAAATCGACAAGAACTTCGGTGTCGGCGTGACGTACTACCTGACCAAGGCCGACTACGCCACCACAACGCAGAAAGACGCGAACACCAACACCCTGCAACTGGATGTAGAAGCCAAGTTCTAAACCACACTTGAATTAAAGAAACGGCGCCGTCGATCCCCTCTCATCCGTCGACGGCGCCTTGTCTTTAATCCCTTTGTTTGTGACCCGACCGCTCACGCAGCATTCGCTCAATCGTCGCATCCAGATCCGCTGGCGGCGCCTGCGGCAAGCGTTTGAGGGTGGCATTGAGCAACCGCATTTGCTTGATGAACCGACGGCAGTTGGGACAAAACAGTAAATGATGACGCACCAGCAACCGCTCACGAAAGGTCAACTGGCCATCCAGATAGTCACTTGAACGCGCTACTTGCTGCTTGCAGGTCAACATTCACCGGTTTCCTCGAAATGCTCCACCGTCGCAAAGACTTTAAGCCGGGCCCGATGTATCAGCACCCGGGCATTAGAGAGCGTTATCTGCAGCAGATTACAAATCTCTTCCAGCGCCAACCCCTCGCGCTCACGCAACACCAGCACACTGTTTTGCAACTGCGGCAGGCTGAGCAGCGTGTGCTCCAGGCACTCGCGCAGTTCGTCCTCAGTCAGCAAGGCTTCCGGGGTGTCCTGATGCCAGGCAAACGGCGCCAACAGCCAATGGCCATCACTGGAGAAACGGTCATCGTCAACACTGCCGTGGGGCGACGGCAGGTCATCGAGTAGCACTTCGCGCCGGTTCTGCTTGTAACGGTTTTTGGCAGCGTTGGCCGTGATCGTCAGCAACCAGGTTTTCAGGCTGGAACGGCCTTCGAATCCATCCAGGTTGCGCACGACCGACAGCCAGGCGTCCTGCACGGCTTCATCGGCGTGACGGGTGCCGACAATCGCAAACGCCACGGCACGCATGGCGCCTTGATAGGTGCTGACCAGTTCGCGAAATGCGCGTTCTTCACCGGCCAACAGGCGGGAAAGCAGTTCAGAGTCAGCCATCAGGCCTCACAATTGCAGGGCCGCTGCCACACGCGGGCAACGCCCCTGCGACGGGATTAACGCTTGCGCAAGATCACGCTGCCGATGGAGTAGCCCGCACCGAACGAACTGAGAATGGCCAGCGCGCCGCCGGGCAAGTCGTCCTGGTATTTGTGGAAGGCAATCACCGACCCCGCCGAACTGGTGTTGGCGTAGGTATCAAGAATCACAGGTGCTTCTTCAACGGAGGCTTCACGCCCCAGCAAACGCTTGACGATCAGGTGGTTCATGCTCAGGTTGGCCTGGTGCAGCCAGAAACGCTTCACGTGCGCCACGTCCAGCTGGTTTTCTTCCAGGTGCTGCCCGATCAGTTCGGCCACCATCGGGCACACGTCACGGAACACTTTGCGCCCTTCCTGCACGAACAGTTTGTCCGGGCTGTCAGCAGGTTCGTCCGAGGCGCGATTGAGGAAACCGAAATTATTGCGGATGTTGTTCGAAAAGGTCGTCAGCAACTTGCTGCTAACGATGTCGAATTGATGCGCAGAGGTTGCCAGGTCGGCACGTTCGATGACCACCGCCGTGGCGGCATCACCAAAGATGAAGTGGCTGTCGCGGTCACGGAAGTTCAGGTGGCCGGTGCACACTTCCGGACTGATCAAGAGCACCGCGCGGGCCTGGCCCAACTGCACACTGTTGCTGGCGGTCTGGATACCGAAGGTCGCGGACGAGCAGGCGACGTTCATGTCAAAACCAAACCCCTGAATGCCCAGCGCGTGTTGCACTTCAATAGCAATGGCCGGGTACGGGCGTTGCAAGTTGGAACACGCCACGATCACACCGTCGATATCAGCAGCGGTTTTGCCTGCGCGCTCCAACGCCTGTTTCGCCGCGCCAACCGCCATTTCGCAGAGCACCGACATTTCGTCATTGGAGCGCTCCGGCAAGCGCGGGCGCATGCGCTGCGGGTCAAGGATGCCGTCCTTGTCCATCACAAAGCGGCTTTTGATGCCGGACGCTTTTTCGATAAAGGCCGCGCTGGATTCAGCCAGAGGCTGGATCTCACCGGCTTCGATGGCAGCCGCGTGTTCGGCGTTGAACTGTTGCACATAGGTATTGAAAGACTGCACCAGCTCTTCGTTGGAGATGCTGTTGGCCGGGGTATACAGGCCGGTGCCGCTGATGACGACGTTATGCACGGTCGTTCCTCTGTTCTGTTCAAGCAGAAAATATTGGTACTTTCGTACCAAATCATAAAAGGACTCACCCCGGACAAGGGAAGTGAAGTGCCTTGGGTCCTGTTCGTGTCTGGATGTTATAGCCGCGAAGTTTGCCATAAACGGCAACATTTGCGTTATAGCCGCAATGATGCCCCTGACCCTGTAAAGGGGCCAGGGTGATGGTTAAGCCTCTACCTGACTCCACTGCTTGCTCAGGCGTTTGTCAGAAATCGGCACCTTGGTGCCCAGCTGCTGACCGAACAGCGACACCCGGTATTCTTCCAGCCACCAGCGGTACAACTCCAGTTGCGGGTCGCGCTTGCCTTCCTGCGCATGCTTGGTTGCTCGGGCCTGATACTGCGCCCACAGCCCGCCGAGTTCGCCACTCCACACCCGGTCTTTTTGCACCTGACCCGGCAGTTTTTCCAGGCGCAACTCAATGGCCTTGAGGTAACGCGGCAGTTCCTTGAGCCACATCGGCGGGGTTTCCCGAACAAATCCCGGGTACACCAAATGGCTCAGTTGCTGCTTGATGTCATTCAACGCCACGGCTTGGGCCAGGTCGATCTTGCCTTTGAAACGCTTTTGCAGGCCGTGCCACAGTGTGAGGATCTCCAACGTCAGCTTCGCCAGTTTCTCCGCATGCTCCGTCCAGCCTGCGCGCTTGCGCTCGGCCAGCGAAGCCAGCCCGGCGCCATCACGAGGCAGCACGGCCTCGCCCTCAAGAATGCAGCTGTCGAGGCTGGCCAGCAGAATGTCTTCCACCAGACTGTCGACCCGTCCCAACTCACGGTACAGCAAGCCCAGCTCGGTCAGCCCCGGCAACTTGCCCCGCAGGAACTTCGCAGGCTCCGACAACTGCTGCATCAACAAGCGTTGCAAGGCGCGTCGATGCTGGTATTCCGCCTCGGCCGGGGTCGAGAATCGACCTTCCTTGACCGTATTGCCCTCTTCTACCAGCGCCGGGTACACCGTCATTGAAAGACCGGCAATCTTTTGCTGGGTTTTCTCCGCCACCGGGGCAAATACTTTGGCTTCCACGGGCTGCTGGCTTTTGGCGCTCTGCGGCACCGCAAGGGCGGCCTGGCTGGCTTCAGCGAATCGCGCGGTCAGTTCGGCCAGATCGCGGCCCTCGCCAAGGAACTTGCCATTGGCGTCGACGATCTCCAGGTTCATCCGCAGATGGCTTTCGACCTGCTGCGCGGCCTCGGCCCACGCCTCATCACTGACCCGCGCGCCCGTCATGCGCAGCAGTTCACGTCCTAGCGCCTGTGGCAACGAGCCCTGACCAAACTCCATACGCTGTAAGGCAGCCTTGACGAAGTCCGGCACCGGCACGAAGTTTTTGCGCAAAGCCTTGGGCAGACTGCGCACCAACGCAATGCACTTGGCCTCGATCATACCCGGCACCAGCCATTCCAGACGCTCGGGCGGCAGAACAGACAGCAGCGGCGCTGGCACTTTGACTGTCACGCCGTCACGGGGGTGATTGGGCTCAAAGTGATAACTGAGTTCCAGCGTCAACTCCCCCAGCCGCAACGTGTCCGGGTAATGCTGGGCGGTAATTTCAGTGGCCTCGCGGGCCAGCACGTCTTCTTCTCGCATGATCAACAGCTGCGGGTCTTTCTGGCTGTTGACCCGGTACCAGCTGTCGAAGGTCGCGGTCTGATGGATCTCGGCGGGCAAGCGCGCGTCGTAGAACGCAAACAGCGTCTCTTCGTCCGCCAGAATGTCACGACGGCGGGCTTTGGCCTCCAGTTCGTCGAGCTGTTCCAGCAACCGGGCATTGGCCGCCAGGCACTTGGCCCGCGACTGGATCTCACCGCGTACAAGGCCTTCGCGGATAAACAGCTCGCGGGACAACACCGGGTCAATCGGCCCGTAATGCACAGGGCGACGGCCCACCACGATCAAACCGAACAGCGTGATTTGCTCAAATGCCACCACTTGGCCGCGTTTTTTCTCCCAGTGCGGCTCAACGTAATTCTTTTTGACCAGATGCCCGGCCAATGGCTCGATCCAGTCCGGTTCGATCTTGGCCACCATGCGCGCATACAGCTTGGTGGTTTCCACCAGTTCGGCGGTCATCAACCATTGCGGGCGTTTTTTGCCCAACCCCGAAGACGGGTGAATCCAGAATCGACGCTGACGCGCGCCCAGATAATCGCCGTCTTCCGACTTCTGTCCGATCTGGCTGAGCAAACCCGACAACACGGCTTTGTGCAGTTTCGGATAATCCGCCGGTTCTTTATTGACCGACAGTTGCAGATCACGGCAGATCAGGCTCAGTTGGCGGTGAGAGTCGCGCCACTCGCGCAAACGCAGGTAGTTCAGGAAGTTCTTGCGGCACCAGTTGCGCAGAGGGCTGGCGGTCAGCGCCTGGCGCTGCTCTTCAAAACCACGCCACACATTGATCAGCGCCGCAAAGTCCGAATCCACATCCTTCCATTGCGCGTGGGCCTGATCGGCCGCCTGCTGACGCTCCGGTGGACGTTCGCGCGGGTCTTGCACCGACATCGCACTGGCCACGATCAACACTTCCTGCAAGCTGCCGAGCTTCGCCGCTTCAAGCAGCATGCGCCCCATGCGCGGGTCGACCGGCAGGCGCGCCAGTTGGCGCCCCAGTGGGGTCAGCTGGTTCTCGCGGTTGACCGCGGACAGCTCCTGCAACAGGTTGAAGCCGTCCGTGATGGCTTTGCCGTCTGGCGGTTCGATGAACGGGAACGCGGTTATTTCCCCCAGACGCAAGTGCAGCATTTGCAGGATTACCGCAGCGAGGTTGGTGCGAAGAATCTCGGGATCGGTAAATTCCGGGCGCCCGTTGAAGTCTTCTTCGGCGTATAAACGCACACAAATCCCCGGCTCAACCCGCCCGCATCGGCCTTTGCGCTGATTGGCGCTGGCCTGGGAAATGGCTTCGATCGGCAAACGCTGGACTTTAGCCCGGTAGCTGTAGCGACTGATGCGCGCGGTGCCGCTGTCGATCACGTAGCGAATGCCCGGCACCGTGAGGGACGTTTCCGCCACGTTGGTCGCCAGCACCACGCGGCGCCCAGGGTGTGACTGGAAGATCCGCTGCTGCTCGGCCGGAGACAGTCGGGCATACAACGGCAGGATTTCAGTGTGCTTGAGCTGGGCTTTGCGCAGCATGTCGGCAGCATCGCGGATTTCACGCTCGCCGGGCAAAAACACCAGCACGTCGCCGGGGCTTTTGCGCTCATGGCGTTCATGGGCAGCAATTTCGTCCAGCGTCGCAATGATCGCCTGATCGACGCTCAAGTCCTCTTCGACGCTGTTGCCCTCCTCATCCTGCTCCGAGGTCAACGGGCGATACCACGTCTCGACCGGGAACGTGCGGCCAGACACTTCCACGATGGGCGCATCGTTGAAGTGCTTGGAAAAACGCTCCAGATCGATGGTGGCCGACGTAATGATGACCTTGAGGTCCGGACGCCGGGGCAGCAGGATTTTCAGGTAACCGAGCAAAAAATCGATGTTCAGGCTGCGTTCGTGGGCTTCGTCGACGATGATCGTGTCGTAGCGTTCCAGAAAGCGGTCGTGCTGGGTTTCGGCCAGCAGAATCCCGTCGGTCATCAATTTGATCAGCGTGTTGGAATCGCTTTGATCCTCAAACCGCACCTGATAGCCGACCAGCGCGCCCAACGGCGTACCCAGCTCTTCGGCCACGCGACTGGCCACGCTTCGGGCCGCGATGCGCCGGGGCTGCGTATGGCCAATCAAACCGTGCTGACCGCGCCCGATTTCCAGACAGATTTTCGGCAACTGGGTGGTTTTGCCCGAACCGGTTTCACCGGCCAGAATCAGCACTTGATGCTTGAGCAGCGCGGCCTTGATCTCATCGCGCTTGGCGGCGATCGGCAAATGTTCGTCATAGCGAATCAATGGCACACTGGCCGCCCGCGCTGTCACCTGCGCGCACGACGCCTCGACCCGCGCTACCCAGGCTGCCAGCTTGGCGTCGTCCGGTTTTTTGCGCAGCTCGTGCAACTGCCGACGCAGCTTGTGGCGGTCGGCAATCATGGCGTGATCGAGGTTTTTCAACAGCTTGTCGATAGCAGGCGATTCGTCAGTCATCAGGTGCGTAAAAGTCTTGGTAAATGCAGGGGGCGGATTGTCGCAGATTTAGGGTGCCAAGCACGAATCTGTAGCAAAACGGGGCTAATTTTAAGGTAGCAACGAGGCGTCAAAAAACGCCAACCCTGTCAAATTCTCTGAGAGGTGCAAGGTCGTCCGATACCCTCACCCCCGACGCCGATAAGGAAACACGTCCATCACCTTGCCAGACGCGATGGAGGCTTGGAGGCCTTTCCAGTAATCGGCGTCGTAGATCTCGCCGTGCAGCTCGTCGAACAAACGGCGCTGGCGGGCATCGGCAAACAGGAACGGCGGAAACTCTTCGGGGAACACGTCCAGCGGGCCTATGGAATACCACGGCTCGCTGGCCATTTCGTCTTCAGGGGTGCGCGGTTGGGGGATGTGGCGGAAGTTGGCTTCGGTCAGAAAGCAGATTTCGTCGTAGTCGTAGAACACCACTCGGCCGTGGCGGGTGACACCGAAGTTTTTCAACAGCATGTCGCCTGGGAAGATGTTGGCCGCCGCCAGTTGTTTGATCGCCAGCCCATAGTCGTCGAGGGCTTCACGGATTTGCGCGGGGTTGGCGTGTTCCAGGTACAGGTTGAGCGGGGTCATGCGCCGCTCCGTCCAGCAGTGGCGAATCAGTACCGTGTCGCCTTCAACTTCAACCGTGGAGGGAGCCACGTCCAACAGTTCGGCCAGGCATTCGGGTTCGAACTTGCTGAGCGGAAAACGGAAATCCGCGAACTCCTGGGTGTCGGCCATGCGCCCGACCCGATCCACGCTTTTGACCAGCCGGTATTTCTCGATGACCGTGGCCCGGTTGACGTTTTTCGAGGGTGAAAACTTGTCCTTGATCAGTTTGAACACGGTGTTGAAGCCCGGCAGGGTAAACACGGTCATGACCATGCCGCGCACGCCGGGGGCCATGATGAAGCGGTCATCCGTGGTGGCCAGGTGGTTGATCAGGGCGCGGTAGAACTCGGACTTCCCGTGCTTGTAAAAACCGATGGAGGTGTAGAGTTCGGCAATGTGCTTGCCCGGCAGGATGCGTTTGAGAAAGCCGACAAACTCCGCAGGCACTGGCACGTCGACCATGAAGTACGAACGGGTGAAGGAGAAGATGATCGACACCTCGGCTTCATCGGTGATCAAGGCGTCAATCTGAATGCCCCGTCCTTCGCGGTGCAGCAGCGGGATCACCAGCGGCCACTGTTCGTCGCGGGTGTACAGACGCCCCACCAAGTAGGCCCCTTTGTTGCGATACAACACCGAGCCAAACAGTTCGATGTGCATGTCCGGGTCTTTGCACACCCAGTCGGGCAGATTTTCACGCAGGTGTACTTCCAGCCTTCGCACATCCTCTGGTAAATCGGCGTACGGCTCGCTGAACGCAAAGTCACTGAAGATCTGCGTGAGTGTGAGGCTTAACTGCCCTGCAGGGCGATATGTCCGGGTTTGTGCGGCCCGCGGCTGACGCAAGGCCGGGCGCGTGGTGTGAATAAACATGCACTCGTCGCTGATCAGGTCGTGGCTGAACAGGCTGCAAAACGTTGAGTTGTACCACGTCTCGGCCAACTCATCGTCCAGCCGCGGGTCAATCAGCCAGATGTAAGCGCGCTTGACCAACGGCCACTGGCTGGCGTCCAGCAACCCCTGTTCACCGAACGCCGATTGCAAGCGCTGGCTGACCTGACTGACTTTTTGCTCGTAGAGGTTGATCCGTGCCGCTGAAGCCTCCTGCGCGTCCTGCCACAGCGCACCTTCAAAACGGGCACGGGCACCGTCAGTGATGTGCCGAAAGTGCTCACGGTAATCATCGAAGCCATCGAGAATCAGTGTCGCGATGGCGTCGGCCGGCCAGGTACGGGGCATGGGTGAACCTCTGCACGAACGTCGTTGATGGGGGTGTTCGCCTGAGCTTAGAGGCCAATTGTTACCAGACGCAACCATTGCCTTGTGCGCTGCATCCCCTACACTGCCCGCCACAAAACGCGTAAGGAAACAACCGTGAAACTCGTCGATATCGTGCGCATGCTGTCGCTAGCAGGCATTTGGGGCGCCAGCTTTTTGTTTATGCGGATAATCGCACCGGTTCTCGGCTCCCTACCGACCGCTTTTTTTCGTGTGTCCATCGCGGCCACCGGCTTGTTGGTCATTCTGGCGCTGATGCGCGTTAGCTGGAATTTCGGCGGTAAGTTCAACGTGGTGCTGATTCTCGGGGTCATCAACTCCGGCATACCGGCCACGTTGTATTCCGTGGCAGCCCAAGTGCTACCTGCCGGGTACTCAGCCATTTTCAACGCCACCACGCCGCTGATGGGGGTGTTGATTGGCGGTCTGTTTTTCAGCGAAAAACTCACGCTGACCAAAATGGCGGGGGTGTTTTTGGGCCTGCTGGGGGTGGGTATTCTGACCCGGGCGGGGCCTGTCGCGTTTGACATGGATTTGCTGATGGGCGCCCTCGCCTGCTTGCTGGCTACGACCTGCTACGGTTTCGCCGGCTTTTTGGCGCGCCGCTGGCTGGATCAACAAGGCGGCCTGGACCCGCGACTTTCGGCGCTGGGCAGCATGCTCGGGGCCACGCTGTTCCTGCTGCCGCTGTTTGCGGTCAGCCTGATCCATCAGCCACCCGCCAGTTGGGGCGGGATGAGCGTGTGGTTGTCTCTGTTGGGGTTGGGCCTGTTGTGCACAGCGTTTGCGTACATTTTGTACTTCCGGCTACTCACCAGCATCGGCCCGGTCAAGTCCATGACCGTGACCTTTATGATCCCGCCGTTCGGCGTGCTGTGGGGCGCGCTGTTTCTGGACGAACCGTTGTCGATGGCGCATGTGTATGGCGGGCTGCTGATCGCCGTGGCGCTGTGGTTGGTGCTCAGACCCGCCCGGCTTTGACAAAGGAATGAAGCACGCTGCGAAGCAAGCCGAAGGCTCCCTTCGCAGCCTGGGTCAGCGATTACGCGGTTTTACGAAACACAAACATCAGGCCAACGATGATCATGGCCATGCCCAACAGGCTCAAGGCTGCGAGGGTATTGCCGAAAATCACGTAGTCCAGGACCGCCGTGACAGCAGGCACCAGGTAAAACAGGCTGGTGACATTGACCAGGTTGCCCCGCGCAATCATCCGGTACAGCAACAAGGTGGCCAGCACCGAGACCACCAGTCCCATCCACAACACCGGTATCACAAATCCCGCGCTGTACTGAATGCTGAAGGGTTGAAACGGTACAAACAGTGCACATGCCAGCAACCCGGCGAAGTACTGCACCGGCAAGGTGCCCAGCGGGTTATCGGTGATTCGCTTCTGCATCAGGGTGCCAAGGGTCATGCTCATCAACGCAAGTACCGCCAATAGCATGCCCTGCCATGACATCCCGGCCAGACCGATGCTTTGATAGACCACCAGAATCAGCCCGGCCAACCCCAGAAACAACCCCAGCAGTCGACTCCAGGACTGGCGCCGCTCCAGGATCACGGCGGTCAGAATCGGTTGGACGCCCATGACCGTGGCCATCACACCCGGCGTGATGTGCAGAGCCAGCGCCAGCATATAAAAAATCTGGTAGGCGCCCAGCAAGACGGCGCCCGTGACCAACGCATACCACACCGCTCGAGCACCTCGCGGACGCTGGAGCTTGAGCAACGGGATCAATAGCACCAGCGCCAGTAACGCGATGGCAAAGCGAATCAACAAAAAAGCGAAGGGCGACGCGTGGGCCAACCCCCACTTGGAGAAAATCGCGCCGCTGCTCCACAGCAACACAAACGCACAGGTGGAGGCAGCCGCCAGCGCGGATTCTTTTGAGATCGAAAACATGAGTAACACCTGTCATCAGGCAAAAAAGCCAACTCAGCCAAGGCTGAAGTTCAGTGGTTTTCAGACGGGTACGGGCAACCGACGACTCGGCTCAGCCCGTCACAACACCCGGTGGCGATACGACCACGTACACCACAGTGCTGCTGACAGGAGGGGGATAGTGACTGATCTGCCCCGGTTGCTGATTCGCACACGGCACTGCGTCAGCAGTGACTGCTGAATTGACAACGCGGCGTGGAAGGGAAACCGGCATGAGCTGATCGCTGTGAAGGGTAGTGAGCGCCGACTATAACCAGCGCCCGATACAATTTGCAATACGTTAACCGAACAACCAGCGCCACAGCAGCACCAGCACCAGCACCGCCAACACCGGGCGCAAGATGCGGTACAGCTTGGGGTTACGGCGTTTCCACTGCTTGACCACGCCACTGAAGCGATCGCTGAAGCGTTTGCTCCATGCGTAGGCTTTGTTGATGCCGCCTACACGTTCGTCATCCAGGTTTTGCGGCGCGGTGGCTTTGCCCAACTGAGCGCTGACCCAACGGTTGATGTTGGTCATGATGCGGTTGGTCAACGGGCGCTCCACGTCACAGAACAGGATGACGCGGGTGATGTCGGTTTCGTTTTTGACCCAGTGCACGTACGTCTCATCGAACATCACGTCTTCGCCATCACGCCATGCGTACTCCTCGCCGTCCACAAAGATGCGGCACGCATCGGAGTTGGGCGTCGACAGCCCGAGGTGATAACGCAGCGAGCCGGCAAACGGGTCACGGTGCGGGTTGAGGTGACTGCCGCCCGGCAACAGCGCAAACATCGCGCCTTTGACGTTAGGAATGCTGTTGACCAGCGCCACGGTTTTCGGGCACAGCAGCTCAGCGGAAGGCAATGGCTTGTCGTACCACTTGAGGTAAAAGCGCTTCCAGCCTTTTTTGAAGAAAGAACCGAAACCTGCGTCGTTGTTCTTTTCGGCGGCGCGGATATAGCCTTCGTCGAACAGGTGCATGGCTTCTTCACGGATTTCCTGCCAGTTGTCCTTGAGGATATCCAGCTCGGGGAATTTGCTGCGGTCCAGATAAGGCTTGGAAGGCACACCGGAGAACAGGTACATCAAGGCGTTGTACGGCGCGAAAAAAGCGGAGTGGTTGACGAACTGACGCAACACCGGCAAACGCGCCTTACCGCGCAAATGCACGTAAAGGATGCTGCCGACAAACAGCAGTATCAGCCCTGCCTTGATGGCGAAGGATAAGGTCATGCAACAACTCCTCGAAAAAACTGTGCGGCACCGATAGCCCGATGTGGCAGCCGGGCATGATAAACACTACCGGCGCAGGACAAAACCCGCGTTATCCAACATTCAGTGTTAAGCATTACGTAACAGCGCATTAAATAGCATAAGCCGAGGGGAAATCGCTTGATGTGAGTCAGGCAAAGCCCGTTGCAGACGCAGGGTGCGAAAGGTGCGATGCGTGCACAAGAACGCTTTGCACTCCCCCTTCGCAGCCTGCAACAGCAACTACAGTGCGTCTTACTGCTCGAGTTCCTGCTCACTGAACAGGTCGCTGAACAAGAAGCTCGACAGGTAACGTTCGCCCGAATCCGGCAGGATCACGACAATGGTTTTGCCCTGCATTTCCGGCTTTTCAGCCATACGCACGGCCACCGCCATGGCCGCACCGCAGGAGATGCCGCACAGGATGCCTTCTTCATCCATCAGGCGCCGCGCCATCACCTTGGACTCATCGTCACTGACCAGTTCGACCTGATCGACGATCGACAGGTCGAGGTTTTTCGGCACAAAACCGGCACCGATGCCCTGGATTTTGTGCGGCGCAGGCTGAATTGCCTGACCGGCCAGCGCCTGGGTGATGACTGGCGAAGTGATGGGTTCAACGGCAACTGACATCAGCGGTTGACCCAGTGTGTGCTTGATATACCGCGAAATACCCGTAATCGTGCCGCCCGTGCCCACGCCTGACACCAGTACATCGACACGCCCATCGGTGTCGTTCCAGATTTCAGGGCCAGTGGTTTTTTCGTGGATTGCAGGGTTGGCCGGGTTTTCGAATTGTTGGGGCATAAAGTATTTCGATGGGTCGCTGGCCAGGATTTCAGCAGCCTTGTCGATGGCGCCTTTCATGCCTTTGGCCGGTTCAGTGAGCACCAGCTCGGCACCCAGCGCCTTGAGCACTTTGCGACGCTCAAGGCTCATGGATGAAGGCATGGTCAGCATCAGTTTGTAACCGCGTGCAGCGGCCACAAAGGCCAAGCCGATACCGGTATTGCCCGACGTGGGCTCGATGATGGTCATGCCTGGCTTGAGCACACCGCGACTCTCGGCGTCCCAGATCATGTTGGCGCCTATCCGGCATTTAACCGAATACCCCGGGTTGCGCCCTTCGATCTTGGCCAGAATAGTGACGCCACGGGGCCCGATGCGGTTGATCTGTACCAGCGGCGTATTACCGATGGATTGAGCGTTATCTGCAAAAATGCGACTCATGACGGGGGGTCCCTTATGCACTTTTCGGAAAGGCTTCAAGGGTAGGCTTCGTGTTCGCGTGCGTCCAGTCATGCCGTGACGGCCCGTTCACAGACTGAATGAGGCGTTTGCGTTCACGCAACGCGGGTGCCGCGTTATAGTCGGACCTGCTTTTTTATTAGTCACCCGCCCTGCCCTGTGCAGACCGGGGTTATGGTTTGAGGATGTGCAGATGAAGTTTGAAGGTACCCGCGCCTACGTGGCCACTGATGACCTGAAGCTGGCGGTCAACGCGGCCATCACCCTGGAACGCCCGCTGCTGGTCAAAGGCGAGCCCGGCACCGGCAAGACCATGCTGGCCGAGCAACTGGCCGAGTCCTTCGGTTGCAAGCTCATCACCTGGCACATCAAGTCCACCACCAAAGCCCATCAGGGCCTGTATGAATACGATGCGGTAAGCCGCCTGCGCGACTCCCAACTGGGCGTCGACAAAGTCCACGACGTGCGCAATTACCTGAAAAAAGGGAAATTGTGGGAAGCCTTTGAGGCCGAAGAACGGGTGATTTTGCTGATCGACGAAATCGACAAGGCCGATATCGAGTTCCCCAATGACTTGCTGCAAGAACTCGACAAGATGGAGTTCTACGTTTACGAGACCGACGAAACGATCAAAGCCAAGGTGCGCCCGATCATCATCATTACCTCCAACAACGAGAAAGAGCTGCCGGACGCCTTCCTGCGCCGCTGCTTCTTCCACTACATCAGCTTCCCGGACCGCACCACCCTGCAAAAAATCGTCGACGTGCATTTCCCCGACATCAAGAAAGAACTGGTCAGCGAGGCGCTCGACGTGTTCTTCGATGTGCGCAAAGTGCCCGGCCTGAAGAAAAAACCGTCGACTTCGGAGCTGGTGGATTGGCTCAAGCTGCTAATGGCCGACAACATTGGCGAAGCGGTATTGCGCGAGCGTGATCCGACCAAGGCCATCCCGCCGCTGGCGGGCGCGCTGGTGAAAAACGAGCAGGACGTGCAATTGCTTGAGCGCCTGGCGTTCATGAGCCGTCGCGGCAATCGTTGATGGACCCGAGGCGATAAGCATGTTGCTGAATCTGTTCAATGAAATGCGCGCAGCCAAGGTGCCGGTCTCGGTGCGTGAGCTGCTGGACCTGATCAATGCGCTCAAACACCGGGTGACCTTCGCCGACATGGACGAATTTTACTTTTTGGCGCGCACCATTCTGGTCAAGGACGAGCGCCACTACGATAAGTTTGATCGCGCCTTCGGTGCTTATTTCAACGGGCTGCAAACCCTCAATGAACACCTTGAAGCCTTGATTCCAGACGAATGGCTGCGCAAAGAGTTCGAGCGCTCGTTGAGCGATGAAGAGCGTGCGCAGATCCAGTCGTTGGGGGGCCTGGACAAGCTCATCGAAGCCTTCAAGCAGCGCCTGGAAGAGCAAAAGGAACGCCACGCCGGGGGTAACAAGTGGATCGGCACCGGCGGTACCAGCCCGTTCGGTTCAGGTGGCTACCACCCCGAAGGCATTCGCGTCGGTGATGCCGGAGCGCGCCAGGGCAAGGCGGCAAAAGTCTGGGAACAGCGTGAGTATAAAAACCTCGACGATCAGGTCGAGTTGGGCACGCGCAACATCAAAGTCGCGCTACGCCGCTTGCGAAAATTCGCACGCCAAGGCGCGGCAGATGAACTGGACATCGACGGCACCATCGACCACACCGCCCGCGACGCCGGCCTGCTGAATATCCAGATGCGTGCGCAGCGGCGCAACTCCATCAAGCTGCTGTTGCTGTTCGACATTGGCGGCTCGATGGACTCCCATGTACAGATCTGCGAAGAGCTGTTCTCAGCCTGCAAGACTGAGTTCAAACACCTGGAGTACTACTACTTCCATAACTTCATTTATGAATCGGTGTGGAAGAACAACCAGCGGCGTCAGGTTGAGCGCATTGCCACCCAGGACGTGCTGCACAAATACGGCGCTGATTACAAAGTGATCTTTATTGGCGACGCGGCCATGGGCCCTTACGAAATCACCCATGCCGGGGGGAGCGTGGAGCACTGGAACGAAGAACCGGGTTACCTGTGGATGCAGCGTTTTATGGAGAAATATAAAAAGCTCATCTGGATCAACCCGTACCCCAAAGACACGTGGAACTACACCGCCTCAACACGCATCGTGCGGGATTTGATTGAAGACCGCATGTACCCGCTGACGCTGGAGGGGCTAGAAGAAGGGATGCGTTTTTTGGCGAAATGAAGCAACGCACCCTCCTCGCCGGGGTGAAGTTCAGACGCGCTTGACGCGCTGCATCCATTCCACCTGTTGGCGCTGCGCGGCTTCCTGCGTGGTCGGGTGCAGCGACACACGTTGCCCCGGCAAACATTGTGCCAGCCGCGCCAATGAGAGCGGCGTCAATGCCCCCAGTCGCGGGTAGCCACCAATGGTTTGTCGGTCATTGAGTAACACGATGGGCTGGCCATCTGGCGGCACTTGCACCGCCCCCAACGCAATCCCTTCGGAAATCATCGGTGGCCCTTGATACACCAGCGTCGGCCCCAGCAAACGGATGCCCATGCGGTCGGCGCGGCTGTCGAGCACCCACGGGCAATTGAAGGCGTCGAACGTGCTTTGCCCGCTGAAATCGCCGATCTGTGCGCCCATGATCATGTCCAGCAACGGGGCGCCGGTGAACGCGGGAATCCAGGCGTGATTCATTTCACGTAATGCCGACCGGGCGTCCCTGAAGCCCAGTTCGGCGCCTTTCTCCAGCGCATTCCCCCTGCCATCCGGCCCACCCAACTGCTCCCGGGCGACCGTGGCGCAACTGCCCAACACACGCGGCGCGTCGAAGCCTCCCGGCGCGGCCAGGTAGGCTCGAGCACCGTCGAGTGGCTGCGCGAAACACAGGGTCTGCCCCTGGCGCAGGCTGAAACTGCGCCACGGTTTGAGCGGCTGGCCATCCACAGTGGCGGCCAGGTCCGCGCCCGCCAGCGCTAACGTGCAATCGCACTGAGCCATTACGCTAAAACCGCCCAGGGTGATTTCAATCACCGCTGCCTCCAGCTCATTGCCCAACAGCCAGTTGGCCCACGTCATCGACTGCCAATCGGCCGCACCGCCTTGGGTCACGCCCAAATGCCGGACCCCAAAACGCCCTGCATCCTGCAACTGGCATAACGGGGTGCTGGCCTGAATCAACAATTGGCTCATGCCAAGGGCTCCTGTGGGGTGTCGTCGCCGCCCAGGCGGATGAATTCGCTATGACTGATTGGCTCGAACTGCACGCGGTCGCCGGGTTGCAACAGGCTGTACCCCTCTCGCTCCCGGTCAAACAGCCTGACCGGCGTGCGCCCGATGAGGTTCCAGCCGCCGGGCGACTGGGCCGGATAGGCCGCCGTCTGGCGTTCGGCAATCCCGACACTGCCCGCTGCCACCCGTTTACGCGGTGTGTTGAGGCGTGGCGCAGCCAGCAGCTCGTCCACCAGCCCCATGAAGGCAAAACCGGGGGCGAACCCCAGCGCGAACACCTGATACGGACGCTCGCTGTGACGGCGAATCACTTCGCGCTGCGACCACCCCGTGCGCTGCGCCAGCAACGTCAGTTCGGGCCCGACGCTCAGGTCGTACCACACCGGCAACACATGGCATTGGCCACGGTCCCGGGTTTCGGGTTGCAGGTCGGTCATTGCTTGATGAATGAGTTCGCGCGCCTGGGCCGGGCTCAGCGCCAGCCCGTCGTAGTGAATCATCAACGTGGTGTAGGACGGCACCAGATCGATCAGAAAACCTGCAAAGCCGCTGCGCACCCGCTCTGTGGCGGCCAGCATCCACGGCATGTTGTGTTCAGCAATCTCGTCGAACAGCCGCAACATCAGGCAGTCGATGGCTACCACCTCAATACGCGGCTTCATGCCGATTGCCCGTTGAGGGCCATACGGATGTGCTGCACGGCGGCCACCGAACTGGCGTTGTCGCCATGCACGCACAACGTGTGAGCGTGCAGGTGCAAGGGGCTGCCATCAATCGCTGTCAGCGGTTGGCCTGCGGCGAGGGTCAACGCTTGCTGAACGATCCGCTGCGGCTCGTGGTGCACCGCGCCCGGCAGTTGACGCGAGACCAGGTGCCCGGCCGCGTCATAGGCGCGATCGGCAAACGCTTCAAACCACAGGGTGACGCCAAACTCATCGCCGATGGCGTGTGCGACGCTGTTATCACGGGTCGCCATCAGCATCAGCGGCAGGCTCGCGTCGTAGGCCGCAACAGCCTGCATCACCGCGCGCAACTGCTCGGGGTTGGCCATCATGTCGTTGTAGAGCGCACCGTGGGGCTTGACGTAGCTGACGCGAGTGCCCTGAGCACGGCAGATGCCATCCAGGGCGCCGATCTGGTAATGCAACAGGTCTTGCAACGCCTGCGCGGTATAAGCCATGGAGCGGCGGCCGAATCCTGCCAGATCCTGATACGCCGGATGGGCGCCGATCTGCACCCCGTGCGCCAGCGCCAGCGCCACGGTGTTGCGCATGATCCCCGGATCACCGGCATGGAAGCCGCACGCGATGTTGGCGCAATCAATGAAGGGCATCACCTCGGCATCCAGGCCCATGGTCCAGCTGCCAAAACTTTCACCCATGTCGCAGTTCAATAACAGGCGGCTCACGATGATGCTCCTGTGGTGTTTTTTATAATTTAGAAGTAGGACATTTTTCGACAGGCGTACGCTGTTCGTCCAACTAATAAAAGCCGGACACCGGGATAAAAAAAATTGATTGCCGTGGGGGGCCGCTATTTAGCGGCTACCGAACCGCCGGTGCGCGATGGCCGGCTCAGGCAGCCACGACGGGTTTAGAGGCTCAGTAACTGCGCTCACGGCGCGCAATGCGTTCGCGCTGACGCTTGCCGCCCAGCACCACCCAATCAATGAGCCGCAACACCCCTTCGATGACGAAGGAAAACAGCAGAGCCCCGGCCATGGCCCAGCCAATGGCGGTGGGCGACAGCAGCACCTGATAGGTGTATGCGTCGAAGGTTTCCTGACGAATCGCAGGATCTGCCGCATATGCCACTTGCAGGGCGCGCATGTACCACGGCCCTTGCATGGCCTGGAACTGGTTATCCAGCAGGCGTTGACGGGTCAACAACGTATTGAGGCTTGACGCATCGCTGCGAAACACAGGGTCTTCGCTGGCCTGATAGTGCGCCACCAGTGCTTGCAAGTCGCCGTTGAAAAACTGGTTGGCGGTGTTTTGAAACCCGGCCAAACCGGTTTGCGCTTCAATCAGGTGAGCTTCCACACGATTGGCGTAGTCATTGATAAAACCCGGCACTTGCACGCCGATCAACAAGCCCAGGGTGAACAACACCAACCGCAGGTAACTCAGGAACATGCTTGCCCATCCTTATTCGGTTGTGCCCTGGCTGACGCATTCGCCGCGTCGCCACAAGCCCCACTGGCCCGGCGCATAGCGCGTCCAGGTTTCGTTTTCGGTCAACGGTTCGGTGGCGATGACCGTCACCACGTCATTAGGGGTGGTTTCTGCCTGAAAATCCACGATCACGTCGACATCTTTAAGCCGCGCCGGGCCAAAGGGCGCTCGACGGGTGATGTGCGCCAGTTTGGTCGAGCAATAGCAAAACAACCAGTCGCCATCACTGAGCAGGCAGTTGAAAACGCCTTTGCCGCGATACTCCGCACACGCCGCCACCAGCACCGGGAGAATGGTTTCGACGTCCACCGGCTCCGGGAACGCTTCGCGTACCCGATTAAGCACGTCGCAAAAGGCGGCCTCGCTGTCGGTGTCGCCTATCGGCCGATAGAAACTGACGGCCGGATTGAAGTCAGCCAACTGACCGTTGTGGGCGAAGCACCAGTTGCGCCCCCACAGTTCGCGCACAAACGGATGGGTGTTGGACAGGCAGACCTTGCCGACATTGGCCTGGCGGATGTGGCCAATGACCACTTCGCTTTTGATCGGGTAGCGCTGGACCAACAGTGCGACTTCGGAGTCGCAACTGGCAGCCGGGTCCTGAAACAGACGCAGCCCGCGCCCCTCGTAGAATGCAATGCCCCAGCCGTCGCGGTGCGGGCCGGTACGCCCGCCGCGTTGCATCAGGCCGGTGAAGCTGAACACAATATCGGTCGGCACGTTGGCGCTCATGCCCAGTAATTCACACACGCTCGCACTCTCGCATTCAGGCTCGACGGAAAAAAGTTACAACCTGGGTTCAACCCGGGTAGTACCGCTGACCCGCGGCGTTACCGGACGGCCGTAGCGGTCGTCTCCAGCAGTACCGAAGAGCTGATCGTCTTCAGGGTCGTGTTGGCGGGCCTGCTCGGCCGCCGCCGCTTGCGCACGTCGGGCTTTGCTCGCGCGCTCAATGGGCCAGCGAATCAGCACAAACAGCCCGTACAGGCAAAACGCAATGATGGTGTACATCAACAGGTCGGACACGGCCCGCCATGCGTTGTTGCCCACCTTGAACGCCAGATCGAGGGCGGTGATGGCGATCGCAGGTGCAAACTTTTCTTTGACAGGGTCAATGATGGTCGGACTGAACAGCAGCACGGCCATCAGCACCCGCAACGGTTCACGCAACCAGCGCCACATGAAGCGGGTCAGGCGGCACCCTACGAGCAGGCAGCCCAAAGCGGCTAAGGCATAAAGGCCCCAGGCGATCAGATAGTCGTTCTCGGTCATGGTATCCATGGTCGGCAGGCAATGAGGCGCTATGATAACGGCTTTTAGCCAGTGCGGCTGCCCCGCCGTCAGCACGGCGTCTTTTCATTCAGGTTTCCGAGAGCACTAAATGACCGAATCTACCTACGCAAATGGCGCTCCAGTCGCACCCACGCTTGAAGGTTCAGACCCGTATGCGTGGTTACAAAACCGCGACAGCAAAGAGGTTTTGGATTACCTGAAAGCGGAAAACCAGTATCAGGAAGCCCAGTTGGCTGACGAAGCCGGGCGACGTGAAGCATTGTTTGAGGAGATCAAGGGCCGCATTCGCGAGACCGATCTTTCATTGCCGTCGCCTTGGGGCCCTTATCTGTACTACACCCGCACCCAGGCAGGGGAAGAATACCCCCGTCATTTCCGTTGCCCGCGTCCGGCCGACGACAGCCAGCAGGTAGACGAAACAGCGGAGCAATTGCTGCTGGACCCAAATGCGCTGGCCGAGGGCGGTTTTTTATCTCTGGGCGCGTTCAGCATCAGCCCGGATCATCAGCGGCTGGCTTACAGCCTCGACACCAGCGGCGAAGAAACCTACCGCCTGTTCGTCAAGGAACTCGCCAGCGGCACGGTGACCGAGCTGCCGTTCGAGGACTGCGATGGCAGCATGACGTGGGCCAATGACAGCCAGACGCTGTTTTTCGCAACCCTGGACGACACCCATCGTCCGCACAAACTGTTGCGCCACACCCTCACAGAATCGGGCGCGCACGACGTATTCCACGAGCCGGATGGCCGTTTTTTCCTGCATTGCTACCGCTCCAGCTCAGAGCACCAGCTCATCCTGCTGCTCAACAGCAAAACCACCAGTGAGAACTGGGTTCTGGATGCCGATCACCCGACACGCCCGTTCCGTTGCCTCGCGCCACGTGTGGAAGGCCACGATTACAGCGTCGATCACGGGCTGTATCAAGGTCAGTGGAGCTGGTTTATCCGCACCAATCAGGACGGCATCAACTTTGCGCTGTATCACGCTCAAGGGTCTACGCCGACCCGCGAGGCCTGGCAGTTGCTGATCGCCCACGACGACAAGGTCATGCTCGAAGGCCTGACCCTCAATGCCAACGCCCTGTGTTTAAGCCTGCGCGAAGGTGGGCTGCCGATCATCGAAATCCGCCCGCACGGTGAAACGCCCTATCGCGTGCAATTGCCCGATGCGGCTTACAGCCTGTATGTGCAAGACAGTCTTGAATTTGACAACCCGTATATCCGCCTGCGGTATGAGGCGCTGAACCGCCCCGCGCACGTGCGTCAACTGACGCTGAGCACTGGCGAGCAATGCGTGCTCAAGGAAACCCCGGTACTGGGTCCGTTCAATCCCGACGATTACGTCAGCCAGCGCCTGTGGGCTACCGCCCCTGATGGCACACAGGTGCCGATCAGCCTGGTGGTCAAGCGCAGCGCCCTTGGCCAGCCGACGCCGCTGTACCTGTACGGTTACGGCGCCTATGGCGAAAGCCTCGACCCGTGGTTCTCCCATGCGCGCCTGAGCCTGCTCGATCGCGGCGTGGCGTTTGCGATCGCTCACGTACGGGGCGGCGGCGAGCTGGGTGAAGCCTGGTATCGCGCAGGCAAGCAGGAGAACAAGCACAACACCTTCAGCGATTTCATCGCGTGCGCGGAGCATTTGATAACTCAAGGGCTGACCAAGGCCGAGCAACTGGTCATCAGTGGCGGCAGCGCAGGCGGCCTGTTGATCGGTGCTGTCCTCAATCAACGCCCCGAGCTGTTCAAGGCGGCCATTGCCGAGGTGCCTTTTGTCGACGTGCTCAACACCATGCTCGACCCTGACTTGCCGTTGACCGTTACCGAGTATGACGAATGGGGAAATCCGCAGGAGCCCGACGTCTATGAGCGAATCAAGGCGTACGCGCCTTATGAAAACGTTCGGGCACAGGCTTACCCCGCGATGCTGGTCATTGCCGGGTACAACGACAGCCGCGTGCAGTATTGGGAGGCGGCCAAATGGGTGGCAAAATTGCGCGCCAGCAAAACAGACGACAATTTGTTACTGCTCAAGACTGAACTGGACGCTGGCCACGGCGGTATGAGCGGACGCTATCAGGCGTTGCGCGACGTGGCGCTGGAATACGCATTTTTGTTCAAGGTGCTGGGCATTTAACCAACAGCCCGCACCTGTTGCAGCGGCCGGGCTCAATCAGCAGCCGGCTTGATTTTCAGGTCTTTGCTGTCGAGCCCCGGTAAGGGCTGGTCTTTAGGTGGCGGTTGGGGCAAGTCGATGGGTGGCAGCGGGATCAAACTGCCGCTGCCTGCCACGGGCTTGGGCACTGGCCGCGGCGTAATCTGCGGATAAGGCGTGGGGGTCGCAGTGCCGGGCGAACCGGGTGCGGGGGTTACCGGCATAACGGGAACCGGGCTTAACCCGCCAGCTTGCGCTGCACTTATCGAGAGCGCCGCCCCTGCAATGGCCGTTAGAATAGTACGTTTCATCAGTCACTCCGTTGCCAGACCGGCTTGTCTGCCCTCAGGCTACTCGTAACCTGCGGTTTTTGTCCTCTTCTATGAGATACCCATGAAACGTTTTGTTCTGCTCGACACCACTCCGATCCCCGATAACGGCGGCGCCCTGTGCCTGTTTGAGTATGGCGAGGACTTCGTGATCAAGATCCAGGGGGGCGACGGCGGCCAATTGATGAACACGCGCATGCACGGCTCGGAAGACGCTCTGGCTGAAATCCCCTGCCGCAAGGTCGCAGGACGTCCGCAATCGCGCGTGCTGATCGGTGGTTTGGGCATGGGTTTCACCCTGGCGTCCGCTCTCAAGCACTTGGGCAAAACAGCCGAAGTGGTGGTGGCGGAACTGGTGCCGGGGGTGGTGGAGTGGAATCGCGGCCCGCTGGGCGAAAAAGCCGGCAATCCGTTGCAGGACCCGCGCACGGTGATCCGCCAGGAAGACGTGGCCAATGTGCTGCAAGCCGAACCCAACGGGTTTGACGCCATCATGCTGGATGTCGACAACGGCCCCGAAGGCCTGACTCAAAAAGCCAACAGCTGGCTGTACTCGGCTGGCGGGTTAAGCGCATGCGCCAAGGCCTTGCGCCCTAAAGGCGTGCTGGCGGTATGGTCTGCCAGCGCAGACAGGCAGTTTTCCGACAAACTGCGCAAGGCCGGTTTCAAGGCCGAGGAAGTGCAAGTCTTCGCCCACGGCAACAAAGGCACGCGGCATACCATCTGGACTGCTGAAAAAATCAAAGGCTGATCAACAGCTAAACTAAACGACCTGACCGTCATTCGTCTTGAAAGGTGAACCCATGAGCTCGGCCAACCCTCCCTCCCATACCGCGAAGCTGGATCGCATCCTGGCCGATGCCCAGCGTGACCGTGAAATGGGCTACCGCGACAAAGCCCTGAAAATGTACCCGCACGTGTGTGGCCGCTGCGCCCGTGAGTTCTCAGGCAAACGCCTGAGTGAGCTGACGGTGCACCACCGCGACCACAACCACGACAACAACCCGCAGGACGGCTCCAACTGGGAGTTGTTGTGCCTGTACTGCCATGACAACGAACACTCGCGCTACACCGACCAGCAATACTTTTCGGACAGCTCGACCAGTAGCCCGAAAGTGGCCAAGGCCACCCACAACCCGTTCGCCGCACTGGCCGGGTTGATGAAAAAGGACGAATAGCCACGCGCCTGCCGGAGCCGCAGCCGACTGGGCGGCTCCGGATCAGCCTCAACAGGCGTATACTCGCGTCTTTTTTCTGAAGGGCTCGGGCACGTGGCGAACAAACGGTACAGCTGCATTGGTTTGTATAACCCCAAATCACCGGAAAACGTCGGCTCGGTGATGCGTGCGGCTGGTTGCTATAACGTGGCGTCAGTGTTCTACACCGGCAAGCGCTATGAACGCGCCCGAGACTTCGTCACCGACACGAAAAAAGTGCATCAGGACATTCCGCTGATTGGCATTGATGACTTGAAAAAGATCCTGCCACTGGGCTGCATTCCTGTGGCGGTGGAGCTGGTAGAGGGCGCCCGCTCCTTGCCTGAGTACACCCATCCGGATCGTGCGCTGTATGTGTTCGGGCCGGAAGACGGTTCACTGGATAAAGAAATACTGGACTGGTGTGAGGATGTGATTTACATCCCGACCAACGGCTGCATGAACCTCGCGGCCACCGTCAACGTGGTGCTTTACGACCGTTTGGCCAAGGGTAACAACACCCGATCAGGGCCTAAATTCTGACCCCCACATGCCCTTCAAGGGAACGACACGCCTTCGCTGACAGTCAGCTCTGTATCCACCATCCCTTGGAGACAGAGCATGACCAACAGAAATCCTGTAGAGCGCATTGAATCCCCGGCCTATAACGATGTGCCGTATCAAAACGTAGAGGGCTGGGAGCGCGTGGGCTCTTTGGCGGGCGGCGTGGTCATGCTCGGCAAAGGCATTCGCCGCGGCGGGTTTATCGGCCTGATCCAAGTGGGCATCGGTGCCATGGCACTCAAGCGCGGCATAACCGGCCACAGCTCCACCAAGCGCCTGTTGGAAAAAAGTCGCCAGCAACTGCACAGCGTGCGTTCTGACATTGAACGCGCAGGCGATGAATTGCTGCGCATGAAGGACGAAGTTGAAGGGAAAATCGTGAAAAGCGTCTGACATACGTGTGAGGCTGCGATGCGCCGCAGCCTCACGCCTTCATCATTGCATGCGGGGGTGTTTAACCCTGGGCTTTGTTTTGATGGCTGGCGCTCCAGTCCACCAGCAGGCTGTAGGCCAGCGCCAGCAAGGTCGGGCCGATGAACAGGCCGATAAAGCCGAACGCAATCAACCCCCCAAACACCCCTAGCAGCACAATGACCAACGGCAGGTTGCCGCCCCTGCTGATCAGGTAAGGCTTGAGCACGTTGTCCACGCCGCTGATGATCAGCGTGCCCCAGATACCGAGAAAAATCGCCATCCCGTAATCGCCTTTCCAGGCCAGCCATGCCGTGGCCGGAATCCAGATCAAGGGCGGGCCCATTGGAATCAGGCTGAGCAGGAACGTGGCGAGGCCCAGCACCAGCGCACCCGGCACGCCCGCAATCAGGAAGCCGATCAACGCCAGCAACGCTTGCGCCGCCGCCGTGCCGATCACCCCGTTGACCACTCGCTGAATAGTGCCCGCCACCAGTTCCTGGTAGTAAGACGCGCGCTCACCGATCAGGCGTTCGAGTAAACGGTGTACAAATGTCGCCAGCCGCGGGCCATCACGATAGAAAAAGAACACAAAGACAATACTGAGGGTCAGCTCCAGGATCCCGCCGCCGATCTGCGCACTGCGGGCCAGCAACCAATTACCCACCTGCCCCAAGTACGGCTTGACCGCGACAATCATCGCAGCGCCCTGCTCATCGATGGTGTCCCAGATGCCCACCAGCCGTTCTCCCACCAGCGGAATGCCAGCCAGCCATGCCGGCGCTTCGGGCAAGCCTTCCAACTGCACATCTTTCACGAACGTCGTGGCGTCGCGCACGTGATCGGCCAAGTTGAAACCCAGCCACACCAGCGGCCCGGCCACCAGCAACATCCACCCCAAGGTCAAAATGCCAGCAGCCAATGATTCGCGACCATTGAGCCAACGGGTCAGCAACCGCATCAGCGGCCAGCTGGCAAACGCCAGAACAGCCCCCCAGAACAGGGCCGACCAGAAAGGTGCCATGACCCACAGGCTGGCACCGAACAACACCAGCAGCAGGATTTGCACCAGCAGGCGATCGTTATTGAGCATGTGTATTCCACAGAAATTCGAAAACAAAAAGACGACGGCTACGCGAAGTGTAGCCGTCGTGGGCAGTGCTTAGCGCAGCAACTCGATATGCAACCCTGGGGTTTCGCTGTCGTTCAGTTCAAGACGCGAGGCGCGCACGCCGCTCTTGATCAGGGCCTCACGCCAGGCACCCGCCTTGACGCCGCTCAAACTGACCCGCGTGGTGGTATCGAGCGTTAAAGCACGGCTGATTAACGGCAGCCATGGAGCGTCGGGCGCTTGCGTCAGCATCGGGAAATCCAGCGAATCGGTGGTTTTCAGTTGACGCTGCAGCGTTGCAGGCGTGGGCAACAAGACCCCGAGATCGGTAGTGGCCACGAGCTGTTCTACGTGCAGGTACCCTTTTCGGTTACCCCGGTTGATGGCATACAGCGCCACCAATCGATTGCGCTCTGGGGCGGCCATCCGGATCAACAGATAGGATTGTTGCTCATCGGAGCCCACCAGTTTGGCGTTGCCTAGCACCTCGTTGGCCCAAAGACTGCTTTCTCCGCAGTCCCGCGCCTGGCACCAGAACAATAACTCAGCGTTCTTGTTTTGCAGCGCCTTGCGCGCAGCCGTAAAGGCTTCGGTGGCCGAATGGCCGGTGGGAAGTTCATACGTGATAGCGGTGGTCTGCCCCCGCGCATCCACTTGCCCGTCAAAGCGCAGGCGCCCGCTTATTTTGCGGATCGGCCCCATCGGGTAGATACGCTCGACATCCGGCTTAACGGTGTAATCGACAATTTGTGCGTCAGCCAGCCGTGGCACGTCCTGCAAATCCTGACTGCCTGGTACATCGGCCGCCCACAACAAAGGGCTCAGGCAACTCAAACCCAGTACGCCGATCAAGCGATTGGTCAATTTCATCGGCACGCGTCACCCGCAGGTGAAGGGTGACTCAGCCTGTTTACGAAAGAGATCGGGTGGCCTCTCGGGGTCGCAGCGGTGTAGAGATCTATCATGGTTGTCTCCCATTTCAACCCGCCAAGCCTCGGCAGTTGGTCGCCGCAAGTCAAGGAGCAGCGAAGAACCGATTGAAACAGTCTGCAACAAGGATTGCCCCGGATTCGTCATTGATGTGCAAATGATGGCCACCGGGTAACCGTTCCAGGTTAAAGGGTAGTCTATCCAGCCGCTCGGGATGGGTGGCCAGCATGCCCTCTTCGGCCACGATCAGGGTGGCAGGACAACTCACACGCTCTACGAAAGACAGGGCTTGTTCATCGGTCAGGCGCAGCGGTGAGGGTAGCGTCAGGCGGCTGTCGCTGCGCCAGCTGTATCCGCCCGGCACCGGCATCAACCCGCGTTGAGCCAACAACTGCGCCGCTTCGCGGCTGACGGCGACCATACCTTTCATGCGCGCTTCGACGCCACGGTCGAAGGTTTTGTGCACCGACTTGCGTTTGTGGTTCAGCTGGAGTTGGGCTTGCAGCGCCTGCCCCATGCGCTCAGCGGTGTTGTGTTGAGTTCCGGTGTGCGGCATCACACCATCAATGAGCGCCAGATGCGTGACACGCTCAGGGCACGAACCGGCCACCACCACCGAAATAATCGCCCCCAAGGAGTGGCCCAAAAGCGCAAAACGCTCCCAGCCCAGCTGTTCGGCCACGCTCAATACATCGAAAGCATAATCCCACAGGGAGTAACTGGCCCCAGGCGGCCTGTGGGCGGAATGGCCATGCCCGGCCAGATCCAGCGCCACAATACGCAATCCGTGTAGCTTTGGCGCTAATCGCGCAAAGCTGTTGGCATTGTCCAGCCAGCCATGCAGCGCAATGACCGGAATGCCGTCTTCGGGCCCGAACACATGCGCCGCCAGTTCAATATGCGGCAGGCTCAGACGGATCTCTTCAACCACGGGACTCATGCGTACACTCTCAAAGGCCGGAATTACGGGCTTCCCAGCGGCTAAAAATCATCTTCAACAAGCGGGCAGTATCGTGCGGCTGCTCAAGCGGGAACATGTGCCCGCCCGGCACGCTCAAGGCTTCACCAAGCGGCAAGCGCGCTACGGCCTTGGCATGATGGCGCATAACCACCCGGCTGTCGCGCCCACGCACCACCGTGAGCGGTACCTGCAATTGCGTGACCAGACCCGGGCTGGTGTGGGGCACGCTGCGGTAGATATCGATCTCCGTGGCGGGATCAAAGCTCAGGCGCAAGCGGTCATCCATCGTCTGTAAACCATGCTCCAGATAGGCGTCGAAACACTCCGGATCGAAGCTGCGAAACAGCGATTTCCCGGCGAAGTACGCGCGCGCAGCCTCGCGGTCAGTGAACTCTTCACGACGGCCCAAGGTACGCCCGGCAGGCGTCAGGCGATCAATCAGGCCAAAGCGTTTGGCGGCGCGAATCACCCACTGATCCGTACGCGTCAAGACCGGCGAATCAAGCATTACCACGCCTTTGTAGAGCTGCGGGCAACGGATGGCCGCATGTAAGTGCAACATGCCGCCCAATGAGTGGCCCACCCCCAGCACCGGGCCTTCCTGCTGCTCAAGGTGGTAGATCAGTTCGTCGACCAGGTTGCGCCAGTTGTTGTCAACCGGGAAACGCGGGTCGTGCCCGTGCTGGGGCAGGTGCGCCACACGATAGTCAGGCGCCAGGGCAGCAAACAATTTGCCGTACGTGCCCGAGGGAAAGCCATTGGCATGGGCGAAGAAAATCTGCCGGGACATATAAGGCATCCAAACTAGGAATTAGCCTTATTGTCTGTAGGAAAATTCTTAACAGCAACGACCGTATGCGCCATCAATGACGCCACTACGGCCATCCCCTGGCCGATTACTCCGCGAGCGGGGGTGTTTGACCCAGGGGTACAACCGCAATTGTCAGCCGGGAAATGCAGTTGAGTTTGCCACTGTCATCGGTCAGACGGATGTCCCAGACATGGGTCGTTCGACCGATATGCACAGGCCGTGCGACCGCGCTCACTCGCCCGCTGCGCACACCGCGCAGGTGGTTGGCGTTGACTTCAAGTCCTACGCAGTAAAACTTTTTTGGGTCGATGCACATATAGCTGGCCATCGACCCCAGGGTTTCAGCCAATACCACCGATGCCCCACCGTGCAGCAGGCCAAACGGTTGATGGGTGCGATGATCGACCACCATGCTCGCGGTGATGGAGTTGTCATCGAACGCATCGAAGGTGATATCCAGCACCTCACAAATGGAGTTTTTGCGAAGTGCATTGAGATGTGCCAGATCTGGCGGGGTTGTCCACACGCTCATTGCTCAGTCCTTGATCGGTGAGAGGCATACAGTCTTGCCACAAAATATGTCGAGGGCGCAACCGTGCCGCTTGCCCGGGCCGGTTCAGGGCAATCAACGCAGAACGTATTTGAATGGGGCTCGTCAGCGATGCGACGTGCTGCGCTTACGGGTGCCACACATGCAGCAAGTGCAGGCTGCCAGCGAGCGGCCACTCACCTTCGAGCTCTGCCAGGCTGGCGGTGTGCATAGGTTGAGGCTGCCGACAGTGGCCATGCTGCAACAGACTGATCAGGTCACCTACTAAGGGTTGATGGCTGACCAACAGCACATTACCGGCATCCGGCAGTTGGCTGACGGCGAACTTGGGATCACTTTCAGGGGTTAGCCACGTCACGGTTTTCAGAGCCGCAGAAAAGCCCAGCGCGTCGCGCACGAGGGCGGCCGTCTGCTGAGCCCGGACATACGGACTGGCCAGGATGCAATCCAGCGGTTGGCCTATCAAGTGGGCCGCGCTGCGCACTACCTGCTGACGCCCAAGCTCGGTGAGCTTGCGCTCGGCATCACGGGGGGCGTGCGGTTGCGCTTCACCATGACGCAAAATCCACAGCTTCATGGCTGCTTGGTCTGCGACGCAGGCTCGGCATACGGCGCCTCACCTTCTGGCGCTCGGGATGCAGGCCAGTCAGCAAAAGGCCAAGGCTTTTGCTCAGTATGAAAACTGCCAAAGCGGCCGATTTGCGCCAAATACTGACTCAACGTGTCACCGAAATTCATCAGACCGCCGTTGGGTGCGCCATACACCAGCCGATAAATCAGCTGCACCAGTACCAGGCCGCCCAGTACTAACTGCGCAACTTGCCAAACCAGCAGAAAAACCAGCATCCAGAGCACACGCAACACTATGGATTCGTACTTGGGGGCATTCGGATTGTCATTCATGGGCTGCTCCTGTCGAGCTCAGTTGAAACCACTGGTGGAAATAAAATCGACGTCTGTCTTGGGCTCGGCCCGCATTAGCACTTCAATCACCTGATTGAGGGTACGCCCTTCAAACAGGATGGCATGCAGACCCGCCACCAACGGCATATAGACATTCAGCTCTTGGGCCTTGGCCTTGAGCACTTTCAGCGTGTTGACGCCTTCCGCCACTTCCCCAAGGCGCGAGACCGCCTCGTCCAGGCTCAGGCCTTCACCCAGGGCGAACCCCACTTGATAGTTACGGCTTTTAGGGGAAGAACAGGTCACGATCAAATCCCCTACCCCGGCCAAACCCAGGAATGTCATCGGGTTGGCGCCTTGACTGACAGCAAATCGCGTCATTTCTGCCAAGGCACGGGTAATCAACATGCTTTTGGTGTTTTCCCTCATGCCAAGGGCTACCGCCATGCCGGCAATAATTGCATAGACGTTTTTAAGCGCCCCACCCAGCTCTACGCCAAAGCGGTCGGCACTGGCGTATACGCGAAACGTGCGACCGTGCAAAACCGCTTGAACCTGCGTACACAGGGCTTCATCAGCACTGGCAACGACCGTGGCCGTGAGCGCATGCTCCGCGACTTCGCGCGCCAGGTTAGGCCCAGACAACACGCCAATCCGGGCTTGCGGGGCGATCTCCTCAAGGATTTCGCTCATCAGCTTGAAGCTGTGGGCTTCAATGCCCTTGGTCAGGCTGACCAGCATCTTGCCACTCAAACGATCGGCATGCGCTGACAGCACAGTACGCAACGCGCTGGAAGGCAAGGCGACAAAACACAATTCACATGCGTCGAGGGTGGCTTGCAAGTCAGTGACCGGATCAACGCCGGGATGAATCTTGATGCCTTTAAGGTAACGAGGGTTCTCACGGTTAAGCCGAATCGCCTCGGCCTGCACCGGGTCGCGCATCCATTGACGTACCGGGTGACCGTTTTCCGCCAGCAGGTTGGCCACCGCGGTGCCAAAACTCCCGCCCCCCAAGACCGCAATAGCGCGCTGTTCAGTCATAGCAATCCCGTTATCCATCTAGCCGTGGCAATGGCGGCATTATACGGAGCACATCCGCTGCGACCAGTCCCCCCTGCAGCGACCAGGCGCGTCTGTTCCCTCAGAAAGTGCAGGGTTTTGACTGGAAAACTGATTCAGCTCGGTTAACATGCCGCCCATTCATTCACACACGAGGCAGCCTGGCTGTACACATGCATGACTGACTGCACGTCACGGCTGATCTCGGCACCCTGGCGCCGGCTTACGGAACCTCACACTCATGGCTGACCGACGCCGCTGGGATATTCACGCCCGCACCCAAATGATGAGTTTGGGCCCCGCCCTGCTACTGACGTTGCTGCTCATCAGCTTTTTTACCTTCGTGCGCCTGCAGGACTTGCGTCAAGAGCTCAACCACACAGGCCAGCTGATTGCCAACCAACTGGCCCCCGCCACTGAGTTTGGGGTGATTTCCGGCAACACGCATGTGCTGGAAACCTTGATGAAAGCCTCGTTGAACACACCGCACGTGCAATTCGTCCAGGTTCAGGATCGGGCCAACAACGTATTGGTGCATGCAGAGCAACCGTTGAATGAAACAGGGCGCAGCAACGATGTGGAAGTGTTTCAGGCGCCTGTCAGGGTGCAGAGCATTTCAGGAAAGCCCGATAACGATCCCATGACACCTGCGACCGAGGATTATCTGGGGCGGGTGTTGGTCGGCATGTCCAGTGATGCCTTCAACCAGCGCCAGCAGGACATTCTGTTAAAAGCCATGATCCTTGCGCTGTTTGCCTTGGGCTTTACCTACTTACTGGCCCGGCGCCTGGCTTCCAACCTCTCCCGCCCCATCAGCGACATGAGCGATGCGGTGAAGGCTATTCAACAGGGCCATTTCAACACGCCTTTACCGGTGGTTGACGATGGGGAACTCGGCAGCCTGGCCCGGCACATCAATAACCTGGCAGAAGGTCTGGCACAGGCCAGCCGTGAACAGCAGACAGCGATTGCCCAGTTGATACAGACCCGCGAGGAAGCAGAGCGCGCCAACAGCGCAAAAACCGACTTTCTGGCCATGATGAGCCATGAATTACGGACCCCGATGAACGGTGTTCTGGGGATGCTGCAATTGCTCGAAACCACCCACATGACAGACGAACAGGCCGAGTACGCCGCCCTGGCATCGGAGTCCACGGAACACTTGCTCAAAGTGATCAATGACATCCTCGATTTCTCCAGAATCGAGCGTTCAACCCTGGAGCTGGAGCAAATCCCGTTCAACCTTGCCGAGCTGGTGGGCAATTGCGCGCAAGCTTTTCAGCACAGTGCCGTACAGCGGGGCTTGAAACTGAACTTGAACATGGCGGACGGTCTGCAGGACCTGCATGTACTGGGCGACCCAACCCGGATTCGTCAGATACTGGTGAACCTGATCGGCAACGCACTGAAGTTCACCGAGCAGGGTCAAGTCAGCATCGAGCCTGCCTGGCAACCGCTGGATCATGAACTCATCTGGTTCACTTGCACGGTACGCGACAGCGGGATCGGGATCGGCGCAGACAAACTTGAGTCGATGTTCAAGGCTTTCCAGCAAGCCGACAGTTCGATTTCTCGACGTTACGGTGGGACCGGGCTTGGCTTGCCCATCGCTCGCACCCTGGCGGAACGCATGGGCGGTCGCTTGCTTGCCCAGAGCGAAGAAGCTCACGGCTCAGTCTTCACCCTGGAAATCCCCCTGGAATTGCACCAGCGCATTGCCATTAACCAAAGGCCGACGATGACTGCGGACAGCGCATGCATTAAAGGACGCAAGGTACTGCTGGTGGAAGACAACCCGGTCAACCAGACCGTTATCGAAGCCATGCTTAGCAGCCTGGGGTATGAAGTGAGCATGGTCAGTGACGGTGCTCAGGCCATCCATCGGGCCAACACTGAAGCGTTTACTGCAATCCTGATGGACTGCAGGCTGCCGGTCATTGACGGTTATGAGGCGACCCGACAGATCCGCCAATTGGTGGGTTGCAGGGACGTGCCTATTATTGCGCTGACTGCCAACGCGTTGCAGGGCGACCGCGAAGCGTGCCTGCAAGCCGGAATGAACGATTACCTGGCCAAGCCGTTCAAACGCACTGATCTGGAACAAATACTGCTGCGCTGGGTCCAGTAACTTATGGCTATTAGCCTACCTGCGACTGGCGTAAAACCTAAAAGTGCGGCAGTCTTAGGCACCCGATTGGGGCCCTGAACCGGCCTGAATTTAAATTTCAGTGAACAAGTGTACATTTGTGCCCTTGGCGCTGTGACTTTCACTACTACGCAATAGTCTATGTGTAGGCTGGCGAACTGAAGCCGATATGTTTCAGTTGGTCGGGAAGATTTGCCCCACCTTGCCGCATGGGATTATTGAGGAGCTCGCATGACCAAACAAAACGCCTTTACTCGGGAAGATCTGCTGCGCTGTAGCCGCGGCGAACTGTTCGGCCCAGGTAACGCGCAACTGCCCGCCCCTAACATGCTGATGGTGGATCGCATCACCCATATCAGTGAAGAGGGTGGCAAGTACGGCAAAGGTGAATTGGTCGCCGAGCTGGATATCACCCCTGACCTGTGGTTCTTCGCCTGTCACTTTGAAGGTGATCCGGTGATGCCAGGTTGCCTGGGCCTCGACGCCATGTGGCAACTGGTGGGCTTCTACCTCGGCTGGCAAGGTCTGCCGGGCCGTGGCCGCGCCTTGGGCTCGGGTGAAGTGAAATTCTTCGGTCAGGTACTGCCGACCGCCAAGAAAGTCACTTACAACATCCATATCAAGCGCGTGCTCAAAGGCAAGCTGAACCTGGCCATTGCCGATGGTTCGGTGACCGTTGACGGTCGCGAAATTTACACCGCCGAAGGCCTTCGCGTCGGCGTTTTCACTTCAACTGACAACTTCTAAGGGTTATCCGCATGCGCCGCGTCGTTATCACTGGTCTGGGCATCGTTTCGTGCCTGGGCAATGACAAAGAGACCGTCTCCGCTAACCTGCGTGCAAGTCGCCCTGGCATCCGATTCAACCCGGAATATGCCGAAATGGGTCTGCGTAGCCAGGTTTCCGGCTCCATTGACCTGAACCTCGAAGAACTGATCGATCGCAAGATTTATCGTTTCGTCGGCCACGCAGCTGCTTACGCTTACCTGGCCATGAAAGACGCCATCACTGATTCGGGCCTAACCGAGGAGCAAGTCTCCAACCCGCGTACCGGCCTGATTGCCGGTTCGGGCGGCGCATCGACCCTGAACCAGATGGAAGCGCTCGACATCCTGCGCGAAAAAGGCGTGAAACGTGTTGGCCCATACCGTGTAACGCGGACCATGAGCAGCACCGTATCGGCTTGCCTGGCTACACCGTTCAAGATCAAGGGCCTGAACTACTCCATCGCGTCTGCCTGCGCCACCAGTGCTCATTGCATCGGTACCGCCATGGAACAAATTCAGATGGGCAAGCAAGACATCGTATTTGCCGGCGGTGGTGAAGAAGAGCACTGGAGCCAGTCGTTCCTGTTCGACGCCATGGGCGCCCTCTCCAGCCAGTACAACGACACACCGGAAAAAGCCTCACGTGCCTACGACGCCAAGCGTGACGGTTTCGTCATTGCCGGTGGTGGTGGCATGGTTGTGGTTGAAGAGTTGGAGCACGCGCTGGCCCGTGGCGCCAAAATCTACGCCGAGATCGTAGGTTACGGTGCAACGTCCGACGGTTACGACATGGTTGCTCCAAGCGGCGAAGGCGCCATTCGCTGCATGCAGATGGCGATGTCTACCGTTGACGCGCCTATCGACTACATCAACACCCACGGCACCTCGACCCCGGTAGGCGACATTGCCGAGATGAAAGGCGTGCGAGAAGTATTCGGCGAAAACGCGCCAGCCATTAGCTCCACCAAGAGCCTGTCGGGTCACTCCCTGGGCGCCGCAGGCGTTCACGAAGCGATCTACTGCATGCTGATGATGGAAGGCAACTTCATTGCCGGCTCGGCCAACATTGAGGAACTGGACCCGGCGGTCGCTGACATGCCGATCCTGACCAAAACCCGTGAAGATGCAAAAATCGACACTGTCATGAGCAACAGCTTCGGTTTCGGCGGCACCAATGCCACGCTGGTTCTGAAGCGCTGGGCTGGCAAATAAGCTCATCCCTGGCCTCATTAAAAAAGCCCTGACATGCTCAGGGCTTTTTTATGCCCGCTACTTTGCTACATCCGTAGTATTGGAGCGTTGAAAACAGCACTGCACTAAGTGCCTGTTACCCCTCCACTTGACCACTTCCGATCACGCCCCCTTAACGCCATAAAACAACAGAATCATTTACTGCGGATAGAGCGTCCGTAAGTTCTGATTATTTGAATGCACTGAGTCACATTTAATAACATCGATTTACTGCATTACGGTTCGCATCGACTACGGTTAGTTAATACAGTCCTACTCCACATAAATACTCACGCGCACAAGGAAGAGCGATGAAATCGATCATGACGAACATGACGCAACCGGCGTTACCAGACGCCATCAATGGTGTTAAGAGCACACTCACTATCAAGCTAAAAACAACAGGCGAAAAGGAGCGCATCGGGGCGAGGATTGAAGCGGTCATGCACAACGGCAGTAAAGTTGACTCCATTTTCATGTACAACACGCAATATGGTTACCAACCGCATGCCAATGGTTGTGACGGACATTGGTACTACACACCTACCTACAATTCAGAACATTGGAAGCCCGAGATTTTCGTCACGGTGACACCTCGTGGCTTACCTGCAGACGCAAGCGTGGTAGAGCTGGGTACATTCACGTATTACAGCCCTGAAGGGGTGCCAGGCGTCTCTACCCCATTGAGAGTCAGAGCACCTTTTGATCCCCGGGTAGAACTGAATATGCGGGAAGCGCTGCTGGCCAGTTGGGAAGACTACGCCAGCAAGAGGCGCGTCTACAGCCACAAGATTAGCCTTGACTTACCTGATGAAAATGTCAGCTATTGGCGCGTCTCTTTTACAGTGGCGCCAGGAACAAGTCTGTTTAAAAAACCCTGGACAGCTTGCACCCATAATGAAGACACCGGAGAAATTGAACTTACATGGTCCGCCGCCGACCGCAAAACAAGCAGTGAAAGAAGAGAAATCGACTTTCAGTTACTGTCTTCCTCAATAAACTACAATCCCGCGCTGGCAAAACTAAATACTCTCCAAGGTCATTACATCATCGGATGAATGATCCCGCGCCTCGCGGATTGTAAACCAACAGATTGACCTGCATCCGTGAGTGCGCGCCCAGAGGCATCATTGAACTGACACGCATGTTTATGCGCGTTACTTCCATCCAGGCCTCTGGCCGCACTCACTTAAACAATGTTACGCATCTGCGCTAACAGACCCATTCAAGGTTGATGTTTTGGTAAGACCGCCAAAAAATTATCCTTAGCGACGTTGTGAGCGACTTCAACAGGCAGCGCATTTAAAAAGGGATCAAAACTTCGCATTTCCTGACCTAATTTGTCGAAACGTCCCACTACATCGGACCCCAGCATGAAGCGCTCAGGGAAGCGCTCAACTAACGCCACCCACTCCGACCTTGGCTTGCCTTGCTCATCCAGCAAATAAGGCGTGAGCATGCTCCAGGAGAGGTCGACATAAAGGTTGGGGTACGTTGCCAATAGTCGTGTCAGCGTCGGTAATAAAAAATCCATCTGCGTTTGATGCCGATGAATCTCGGCGCTCGTACCGGCGTGTGCCCATATGAAGCGCGTATCCGGATGCTGCCCCAACGGTTCTTCAATTTCTGCCAGGTACAAAGGGTTTTTTTCACGCTTGGAGGTGATATTGGAGTGCACCAAGACGGGCAGGTCATGCTCGGCCGCCAAGGTGTAAATACGCATCATGGCTTCATTATTGGCGCGCGGCGTGTCCCCGGAAATCAATGCCGTCAGGTCGTCATGGCGGGTGAATACCTCGCCAATGCCCTGCCACAGACCCGGATTGAGGTCGAGCATGCGCTGTATGTGCGCTGCGGAGTTCTTGTCATTCGGATTAAAGCCGGACAGAAATGGGTGAAAATGCCGACGCTGCTCAGCGCTAAGTTGCTTGACCGCCTCGGCAACCCACACATCGGTGGCGCTGTACCAATAGGCGTCAGCGTCATCGCCGGCGTAGTAACGAGGACGCTTGGGCTCGTCTTCATGCCATTTTTTTGCCACTGGAATACCAGAAATCATGACGTGTTCGATGCGATTTTTCTCCATCGCTCGCAGCAGTTCTGGCATGCCTGCGGTTTCCTGGAAAAAATCCACGTAATGCAAATGCGCGTCGCTGTAGGCGTATTCGCGAGCATCCACCGCGGCACTGACCACCAACGCCCCAAAAGCCAAAAACACTGCTGTGAATCTCAATGCGTCATCCTCAATTATTGATACAGGTAGACCCGATCAGGGCCTCAGGGGTTCATGCGACGGTTTTTAAATGGAACGCAGAATCCCCCAGATGCTCTATAAAGATCAGGACCTTTACTCACTGCCAAGCCGAGGTTTGCCATGACTGTTACCGTTAATACCGTGTCACACGATGGTTTTCGTCACAGCATCAAGATCGATGACTACGAAGTGTTTACCGACGTGCCTAAAAGCGCGGGCGGCGAAGGAAGCGCACCGTCACCTCACGATTACTTCGATGCGTCATTGGCCGCCTGCAAAGCGCTGACACTGAAGATGTATGCACAAAAAAAAGACATCCCGCTGACAGGCGTAACCGTCGAGATCAAGCACGATGCGGAGCAGGAAAAAGAAGGTCAATACAAGCTGATCGTGAAGTTGACGCTCAAGGGCGTATTGACGGACGCACAGCGCGAGGAGCTACACAAAGTTGCCGACAAATGCCCGGTACACAAACTGATGACATCCGCTCACATCGATATTGAAACGCACCTGTCCGAAGGCGCGTTCAGCCAGTAAACAGTACGCGCTAACAGGGAGCGCTGGGTTATGCTCAGCGCTCCTTGATTGCCGGAGCAGGCTCATGTCTGCACGTATCGTGATTCGCCCCCGCGCTGAACAGGTGGAAGGTCAACCTATTTTGCGCCCGCTACCTTCTGCCAAGTGCCGCAGTGTCGGCCCTTTTGTATTCTTTGATCACATCCTGCATACCCGCTATCTGCCAGGCCGCGGTATGAATATCCGACAGCATCCTCACATCGGTCTGTCGACACTGACCTATTTGTATGAAGGCCATTTGCAGCACAAGGACAGCTTGGGCTCCGATCAACACGTCGGTCCGGGTGACGTCAGCTGGATGACGGCAGGGGCCGCCATTGCTCACATTGAGCGCACCCCTGAACCCTTTCTGTCTGCCGGCTCTGACATTCACGGGCTGCAAGTGTGGCTTGCGTCTCCCAAAGAGGAGGAACAAGGGGCTGGCCACTATCGCTATCACCCGGCTGATAGCCTGCCTGTGAGCGATTCCCTGGGTGTAAGGATTTGCCTGATCGCAGGTTCCGGGTTTTGCCTGACCTCGCCGGTACCCGTGCTTTCCCCCACGCTCTACGCCGACGTACAAATGCAAACCGCGACCACCCTGGTGATCCCGGCCGAGCATGAAGAGCGTGCGGTGTATGTGCTGGAAGGCGATGCGAAAGCCAATGGCGAGCCGCTGGAAGTGCGCACCCTCAACGTGCTGTCGGCAGGAGAGGACGTGACGTTATGCGCTGACAGCCCCTGTCACGTCGTAATCATCGGCGGCGCGCCACTGGATGGGCCGCGCCGGATGAGCTGGAATTTCGTCGCCAGTGATCAGGCACTCATTGAACGGGCCAGGGCGCGTTGGGCGGCCGGGCAATGGCCAATCGTGCCGGGCGAGATGGGCCGCATCGAATTACCCTGAACCTGAAACCGCTGCCGAAGTTAACGAAAGGTGCGTTGTCTTCGGCAGCATCTGTCAATCAAATACGAAACTGCCCTACCAGGTCTCCGAGGCGCTGCCCCAACTGTGCAAGGCTGCGAGTCGTTTGAGCGCTTTGCTGGGTCTCGTCTGCCACGTTATCCACGGCAACAGCAATCTGGTGAACACTGCGATTGATCTCTTCGGCGACCGCTGTCTGTTCTTCTGCTGCACTGGCAATCTGTGCGTTCATTGAGTTGATGGTGCCGATCAATTGCGCCATGGCGTCCAGTGATTCGCCTGCCTGGTTGGCTTGCTCCGAAGTCCCGACACCCGCTTCACTCGATCGACGCATCGCCTGGACGGCCTCATCAGTGCCCTGCTGCAGGCGGTCGATCATGCCTTGAATCTCTTGCGTACTTTGCTGTGTACGGCTGGCCAGCGCCCGCACTTCATCGGCGACTACCGCGAAGCCTCGACCTGCTTCACCCGCACGCGCAGCTTCAATGGCAGCGTTCAAGGCCAGCAAGTTGGTCTGGTCTGCAATCGAGCGGATCACACCCAGCACGCTGACAATAGAGGTTACATCCTGCTGCAAACTGTCCAGCGAAGACCCACTGCTGCGGATATCGCTGACCAACGAGTGAATCTGCTGAATGCTGCCATCGACAACACGCTTGGCCATTTGGCCTTCTTCATCGGTTTTCTGTGCCGCTACGGAAGCGCCCTGAGCGCTGCGTGCCACTTCTTGGGCTGCCGAGGACATTTCATTGATGGCGGTGGCCACTTGATCCGTTTCGTGACGCTGACGCTCCATCGCCTGCTCAGACCGGTGGGCCTGCTCAGAGACTTGCCCGACCAGCGCTGTCAATTGAAATGTCATGTCAGTGATTTGGCGAACCATTGCGTGAATTTTATCCACGAAGCGGTTGAAGGAACTGGCCAATTCGCCGAGCTCGTCCTGGCTGGTGATTGCCAGGCGGTGGGTCAAGTCACCCTCTCCGGCTGCAATGTCGTCCAGGTTGGCCTTCATCAGGTGCAACGGTCGCAGGATGGTGTTGGCTACGAGCATGCCAATCACCGCGATCACCAGCAGGACGACAACGGTGATGGCCAAGGTGCTAAGGATCATGCCCCGCATGCGTTCTTTGACACCCGCCTCGACCTCTGCAACCTGCGCTTCGATGCCATCCAGATTAACAACGGTGCCTATCACCATGTCCCATTTGGGCAAGTATTCGGTATAGCCCAACTTGGGTACCAGTACGCGCTCGTTCCCCGGTAATGATGAGCTGTATTGGGCATAGTGGCTGCCATCCTTGGCCACGCGTACCAACTCGCGGTTGGTGTACACGCCATTCGGGTCGCGGTTGTCCTGAAAGTTTTTGCCGACGCCTTCCGGGCTATTGCCCTTGAACAGGCGCACCGTCTGCGAGTCGTAGCCGAAAAAGTACCCATCAGTGCCATAGGTAATGTTGGAAAGTAACTTGATCACCTGCGCCCGTGCCGCCTCATCCCCGGGTTGCGCCGCATCGTAGAGGGGCTTGATCGCGCTCATCGCCACTTCCACGTAGCTTTGCAGGGTGGCCTTGGCATCATTGAGCAGGCGTTGCCGGGTTTCCTCAACTTCCTTGTCGGCCTGGTCCTGCAAAATCCAGACAGTCGTCAGGCTGATGACCAGGGCAAACAACAAGACCGGCAACACCGCGAGGGACAATACTTTTGCCTTCAGGCTCAGGCGCATGGCTTTTACTCTATTTAGGGACTACGTACTGCGTTAACGGCCTGAAACGCTCAAAGTTAAGACCCGCCACACAACTTGTTTATTCAGGTACTTCGGGCAAGCGGTTTACAACGTCATCGCCGCCACCCAGCCGAACGCCAATAGCGGCAGATTGTAATGCAGGAAGGTGGGCACCACGGTATCCCATATATGGTGATGCTGGCCGTCAACGTTCAGACCGGAGGTCGGGCCGAGGGTTGAGTCCGAAGCAGGCGAGCCGGCATCCCCCAATGCGCCAGCAGTACCGACGATGCAAACGATGGCCATTGGGCTGAAGCCCAGTTGCACGCACAAGGGAACAAAAATTGCTGCCAGGATGGGCACTGTCGAGAAGGACGAACCGATACCCATGGTCACCAGCAAGCCGACCAGCAGCATCAGCAGTGCGCCGATGCCTTTACTGTGATTGATCCAGCCAGCAGAAGCTTCGACCAGCGATTTCACTTCACCGGTGGCTTTCATCACTTCGGCAAAACCCGAGGCGGCGATCATGATGAAGCCGATCATGGCCATCATTTTCATACCTTCAGTAAACAGATCGTCGGTTTCACGCCAGCGCACAATGCCCGAAGCTGAAAAGATCAGGAAGCCGACCAGGGCGCCAATAATCATCGAGCCCAGCCACAACTGCACAATGAATGCCGCCGCAATTGCACCCCCGGCAACCAGCAGGGTGCGCGGGTTGTAGCGAATGGCAACTTGCTCGACCTGCTCGATTTTCGACAAGTCGTACTCACGCTTTTTGCGATAGCTGATGAACACGGCGACCAATAAACCGAACAACATGCCCAATGCCGGAATGGCCATCGCATGGGTGACATTGACCTGACTGACGTCTACGCCACCTTTGCTGACGTTAGCCAGCAAGATCTGGTTGAGAAAGATGTTGCCAAAGCCCACGGGCAAAAAAATGTACGGTGTGATCAAACCAAACGTCATGACGCAGGCGATCAGACGACGGTCGATTTTCAATTTGGTCAGGACATACAGCAGCGGCGGAACCAGCAAAGGAATAAACGCAATGTGGATCGGCAAGATGTTCTGCGAGGAGATGGCCACCACCAGTAACAGGACGATCAATAGCCACTTCACCCGATTCCCGCCAACGGCCTGTTGCGTGTTCACCAGTGTCAGTGCCTTGTCAGCCAAGGCATGTGCCAGGCCCGATTTAGCAATGGCGACAGCGAACGCCCCCAGCATCGCGTACGAAAGCGCGACCTGTGCGCCACCGCCCAGCCCGTTGTTGAACGCATTCAGGGTGGCTTCGACACCCAACCCGCCCACCAGCCCGCCAACGACAGCACCGACGATCAGGGCGATGACCACATGCACACGGGACAGACTGAGCACCAACATGATGCCGACCGCGGCAACAACTGCATTTATCATTACAACCTCATGGCACACACGACGGAAAAACACCGTCATGCAGATGATTCCGGGCAAAAGACTGCTGTTCCAGTCGCCGGATTTGGAAAGGAGGATTTATTTGAGGGCGCACACTTTGCAGCAGCTTCGCCGCCTTGTCAAAGCGCGTGCCATGCGTCGTCCTCAAACCCCATCCATCCGGCTTTAACCCTAATAAATACAGGGCCAAATCAAATTTTAAAAAGCCTGATTTCAGGTTTCAACGGTAAAGAAATGCGTCTGTCGGCCGCTAACAGACAAAGCCTCTTTTTAGGATGTCTCCATGTCGATCAGACAGCTTTCCATTCAATGGAAAATCACCCTGCTTTCCGGACTTTGTTTATTGGCGATTGTGACGTTGCTGGTGGGCTTGTCCCTTTATCGCATGGAGCACAACTCGGAGCTGGTTAAAGCCTCCAGCACCCAGATGCTTAATGAGTCTGCCCAGGCCCGAATCGAATCTCAGGGCGAAGCTCAAGCGTTGGCCATCAGTCGTCAGTTCATGGATGCGTACCAATATGGAAATGGCTTCGCCCGACAGGTTCTTTTTCTGCGTGAGCAATCGGAAAAGCGTTTCCTGGATGCTTTTGATTTGCGTGAAGACCTGACCCGTCAGGTCAAGGCGGCCTTGCAGGCAAATCCGGACCTGCTCGGATTGTCTTTGGTGTTTGAAGCCAACGCACTGGATGGAAAGGACCCACTATTTGATCATCAGAAAGAACTGGGCAGTAACGACAAGGGCCGTTTTGCCCTGTATTGGTCGCAACCGACGCCGGGCAAGCTGACGTCGATGGCGCTTCCGGAAAGTGATATGGCCGATACCACTACCGGTCCAAGCGGACAGGCCAATAACACGTGGTTCACATGCCCGCGCAAGACGCTAAAACCGTGCATCATTGAGCCCTATTTTTATGAAATAGACGGGCAAAACGTGCTGCTGACCAGCATTGTGTTTCCGCTCATGGTAAACGGCAAAGTGATTGCGTCACTGTCGGTGGATATCAACCTCAATAGCTTGCAAGCCCTTAGCCAGGAGGCCAGCCAGAAACTCTATGGCGGCCAGACCCATGTCGGGATTATCAGCTCGGTCGGCCTGCTGGCTGGCTACAGTGCCGATGCCAGCAAACTCAGTCAGCGTCTGGACGCCGTCGACAGCAATGATGGCGCACAGCTCCTACAAATGATGGCCACAGGTGGGCAAGCCCAAAGCATACGGGATCATGGCCGGCTGAAAGTACTCACGCCTTTCTACCCGATTCCGGGGAGCCAGCCGTGGGGCGTTTTACTGGATGTACCTGAAAAAGTTCTGGTCGGTCCCGCCGAGACCCTGCAAGCCGAACTTGATGAACGCAACAATGCCGGGGCATTGATGGAGTTAAGCCTGGGCCTGCTCGCAGCGGTGATAGGCCTGGTGCTTGTCTGGTTGATGGCTCGCAGCGTAACTCGCCCGATCCTTGGCGTAGCAAATATGCTGGAGGATATTGCCAGTGGCGAGGGCGATCTGACGCGGCGCCTGACGTACGATAAAAAAGATGAGCTAGGCCAGTTAGCCGGCTGGTTTAACCGCTTTCTGGACAAATTACAGCCGATCATCGCCGAGGTTAAACGCTCCGTACAGGATGCGCGCAGTACGGCTGATCAGTCGGCGGCGATTGCCACGCAGACCAGCGCTGGCATGGAACAGCAATACCGTCAGGTCGATCAGGCCGCGACGGCATCCCACGAAATGAGCGCCACTGCACAAGACGTCGCCCGCAGCGCTGCTCAGGCCGCGCAAGCTGCACGTGAGGCGGATCAGGCAACCCGTGAAGGTCTGACCATCATTGATCGCACCACCCGCAGCATCGATCACTTGGCTGCAGACATGAGCGAGGCCATGACCCAAGTGGAGGGACTGGCCGCCAACAGTGAAAAAATCGGATCGGTACTTGAAGTGATTCGCGCGATTGCCGAACAAACCAACCTGCTCGCGCTGAACGCTGCTATTGAGGCGGCCCGCGCAGGCGAAGCAGGCCGCGGGTTTGCAGTAGTGGCTGATGAGGTACGCAACCTGGCTCGTCGCACGCAGGAATCGGTCGAGGAAACCCGTCAGGTCATTGAGCACTTGCAAGCTGGCACGCAGGTGGTGGTGAGTTCGATGAGCAATAGCCATCGTCAAGCGCAAGGCAGTGTTGAACAGGTCGGACAAGCCGTGACTGCACTGCAGCAAATCGGCAATGCTGTGACAGTCATTACTGACATGAATTTGCAGATTGCCAGTGCGGCGGAAGAACAGAGCTCGGTCGCGGAAGAGATCAACAACAATGTGTCGACTATTCGTGACGTGACCGAGTCATTGTCTGAACAAGCAAACGAATCGGCGCGGGTCAGTCAGTCGCTTAACGAACTGGCCAATCAACAACAGACACTCATGGATCAGTTCAGGGTCTGATTGTGCAAAGGCGACGACATGCCTCAGGCTGTCGTCGCCCCGTTTGCACGCTGCACCAGTTGGATGGTGACCAATAAACCGCCCCACTCACCTGTCGTCAATTGCATGCTCCCACCCCATGCGTCGACGATGTCGCGCACGATCCCTAACCCAAGGCCATGGCCAGCCGTCTGCTCGTCGAGACGCGTACCGCGACTGAACACTTGATCGCGCTCTGCCTCTGGGATGCCTGGACCGTCGTCCTGCACTTCGATGTCATACCCGGCAGTCGTTTGCCGTAGACGCAGCTCGACGCGTGCATCCGCCCATTTGCAAGCGTTGTCCAACAAGTTGCCCAATAATTCAAGCATGTCTTCGCGATCCCAGGGCAAATGCAGGTTCGGCGGTGAGTCAAAGGTAATCGCCAGATGCTGGCCGTGAATCATGCTTAAAGTGGCGAGCAACGCAGGTAATTCAGCGTCGGCATCAAACTGGGCACCCGGTAAGGCATCTCCTGCGAGCCGTGCCCGATTAAGCTCACGATTCATGCGCTGCTCAATGTGCTCCAACTGGTCATGTAATGTGCGCTGAATGTCGGGATAAGCTGCGAGGCGTGCGTCGTTGGCAAGGCTCATCAGCACAGCCAAGGGCGTTTTCAGAGCATGCCCCAGATTGCCCAATGCATGACGTGAACGCTTGAGGGTGTCCTCGGTGTGCGCCAGGAGGTGGTTAATTTGTTTGACCAGCGGTTCCAGCTCAAGAGGGACTTGTGTATCCAACTGAGAGCGCTGCCCCTGCTGTAACTGAGCTATTTGTTTACGGGCTATCTCCAGCGGCCGCAGTGCACGTTGTACGGTTACACGTTGCAGCATCAGGATGATTATCAACGCTGCCACGCCCATGGCCAATCCAATGCGCTGTACTTGCCGCAGGCTGGCGCGTATGGGCGAGTAATCTTGGGCAACCGTGATGGAAACCACCTGCCCTAAACGTTTGTAGTCACTGCGCAGCACGAGCAACATCTGGCCTTCAGGGCCCGGCTGAAGTGTGCCGCTCAAGCCAGGCTGGGCTGTTTTTGGCAGTTGACTGTCCCAGAGGGATCGAGATCTCCAGTGAGTATCACCAAACTCAATACTGAAGTAATGCCCGGAAAACGGACGCTGATAAGCAGGTGCAAGACGTCGCTCGTCCAGCTGTAATCCTTGAGGCCCCCGGCTTAATGCAATCAACAGGTTTTCACTGTCATTTTGCAAACCTGATTCCAGGTAACGCTGCAAACCGGTTTCAAATAACCACAGGCTAACTTGCCCCACCACAAGGCCCGCTACCAGCAACACACTGACAAGCCCAAGGCTAAGCCTGCGCTGGATCGACCTCATGGGGTGATTGATCCAAATATGTATCCTTGCCCTCGGCGAGTTTCAATCACATCGCGCCCCAACTTGCGGCGCAGGTGGTTTACATGCACTTCCAATACATTGGAGTCACGTTCTGTCTCACCATCATAGAGGTGCTCCGAAAGATGACTTTTAGAGAGGATTTGTTGGGGATGCAACATGAAGTACCGCAACAACCGGAACTCGGCAGAAGTCAGTTGAATATCGACCCCGTCCCGGGTGACACATTGACGCCCTTCATCCAACTGCAGGCCTGCAGAGGTTAAAAGCGGTTGATTGGCATGGCCATGAGACCTGCGTAACAGCGCTTGCACGCGCAATTGCAGTTCTTCTGGATGGAACGGCTTGGTCAGATAATCATCAGCTCCCGCCTTTAGGCCCTCAATTCGTTCCGCCCACGAACTGCGCGCTGTGAGTATCAACACTGGCGTAGTCACCCCACCTGCGCGCCACTTCTGCAGAACGTCGATACCTGGAAGGCCTGGTAACCCCAAGTCAAGAATGATCAGATCATACGGTTCGCTTTGCCCCGAATGGAGAGCATCACGCCCGTCTGTAAGCCAGTCAACGGCATACCCTTGACGGGTCAGGGCAGCAATTAACTCATCAGCCAATGGCACATGATCTTCAACCAGCAACAAACGCATTAGTCGTCTTCCTTATCTTCGAACAATTCACCTTTACGGGCATCGAACTTGAGTTCTCGCACAACGCCTTGCGTGGTCAACAATTCGATTTCATACACATAACGACCGTGTTTTTTTTCCAGCTCGACTTCCAATAATCGAGAACCCGGATAACGCTTAAGGGCTCTGTCTACCAACTGTTCAAACGGCAAAATAATCCCTTTTTGACGCAGACGCAGCGCTTCATCCTGCCCCAAATCCCGCGCCATAGCCTGCGAGCCAAAAGCACAAAGCATAAAAACCAGCAGACTTATAGCGCGCCCGCTCATGTACATGGAATCTCCTGTTGTCCAGCGCAGAGGATGGTGTTCCATGCTGGAGGTGTTAACTCTACGGGTCATGGCTTAACTTAAACTGAAGATGCCAGGCATTTAGTCGCTGATCATACTCCGGTTACGCGCAGGTTGAGCGCTATACCGGGGTTAACTGTTAGACTCTATTTCTGCTGTCATCACACACGTGAAAGACCCTTTTCTTCAAGAGCTTCGAACATTGTGGAAATTTTCAAAGAGTTTACCTTCGAGTCCGCGCACCGCCTTCCTTTCGTCCCGCAAGGACACAAATGTGGACGCTTGCACGGCCATTCATTCAAAGTAGCAATCCATTTAAGCGGTGAAATAGACGCTTCGACTGGATGGATCCGGGACTTTTCAGAGATCAAAGCAATTTTCAAGCCTCTATATGAACAGCTTGATCATAATTATTTGAATGACATTCCTGGCCTGGAAAATCCAACGAGCGAAGTGCTTGCCAAGTGGATATGGCAGGAGCTAAAACCTTTGCTGCCAGAGCTGTCAGCGATAAGAATTCACGAAACCTGTACCAGCGGCTGCATTTATCGCGGCGAATAATTTCGTAATTAGCGTTTTAGTTTCACCCCAACCTGCGAACAGCATGTCCGCAGGTTTTTTTTGACAAAAATCAGCATAAACACTGATTCTGCGCGCTATGTGGTTGAGATGGCGTGCACGCTCTTTTTCAGCCACAAAAACAAAATCCCTGTCTGCGTGAGCAGACAGGGATTCTGGAATTTAATCTTGACGATGACCTACTCTCACATGGGGAAACCCCACACTACCATCGGCGATGCATCGTTTCACTGCTGAGTTC
>NZ_NQKI01000040.1 GCF_002269125.1 Pseudomonas lundensis
CAGTGGTTTGCGCAGCCGTCGAGGTACTTCTGCCAGGCCCAGTCGTACTTGAACGGCACGAGCTGGTTAAGGTCGGCACGGCAGTTGATCATCATCTTTTCATCAACGGCGACACGGGCGCTGGCGCCTTCGAGTTCGGCCAGACCTTCAGCCACATCCAGCGTGTTCAGGGCCGACTTGGCGCGGATGATGGCGGGCGTATCGTCGGCTGTGACCTGACGTGCCTTCATAGCCTCCTGATCGCCAACGCTATTGAGTGCATCCAGCGCGGTGGAAACGGGTTGCACCGCAGGTGTGCCAAGGTCTTCGGTATCAGAACTGTCCCAATTCAACATAGGGGTTTCCTTTTGGGGAGGCGGATTTCGGCCACGAGCTGTGGTTGTCAAATAGTGTGGGTTAAATGAAAAAAACACATCATGTAGTGTTTCTGTTTGTTTGTTGGCACACCATATAGTCGAAGGCATGAAGGGTCAACCTGAAATCTCCTGGCGGCCTACACGCTGGAATAGGTGAATCTGATAGCCTTTGGCGACTTTCCCCTCGCGCAGGCCCGTCATGGACTATTTCGCAGCGCTGAGTGCTTTTGTCGAAGCAGCTCAGGCCAATAATTTTTCCCGGGCAGCCGAAAAACTGTCGATCAAAGCCTCGACGGTTTCGCGGTATATCAAGGACCTTGAGCAGGATCTGGGCATTGCCTTGTTCAATCGTTCCACCCGCACCTTGCGCCTGACCGAAGGCGGAGAGACATTCCTGCAACATGCAGTGTGCGTACTCGACGCGCTGGATCACGCCAAACAGGCAACGTCTTCGCTTAACCAGCACCCGCGCGGCCTGTTGAAACTGAATGTTCCCCCCGCATTCGCCCGTCAGCACATTCTGCCGTTACTTGGCGAATTCATGTCGCGACACCCCGAGGTCCGGCTGGAACTGACACTGGACGATCACCACGTAAGCCTGATCAATGCCGGTGTCGATCTGGCCGTGCGTATTGGCGTCTTGCCCGACTCAAGCCTAAAGGCGCGCAAACTGGCCAGCGAGCGGACATTGGTGTGTGTCAGTGCGGCCTATGCACAGCAACACCCGGCCCCGGCAGTGCCCCAGGAAGTGAGCGCGGTGTTGATCAATGGCAACCTGCCGGAGGAGGTTTTTTTTGTGCCGGCTTTCGGGCATAACCACGCGGTCGAACGCGTGCCCGTGGCGGGGCCTTTGCGGATCAATGACCTGGACGCGCAATTGCTCGCGGTGGAGCAAGGGCTCGGCGTGGCGTGTTTGCCGGACTGGCTGGTGGCCCGGAAACTGGCGTCCGGGGCCTTGGTGCAATGGCTACCGCAGTGGCAAGTGCAAGCCACACACGTGCCTGCATCGCTGTGGCTGGTGTACCCACCCAAGCGCACCGTGTCTTCCAAGGTGCGCTGTTTCATCGACTTTATGGTCGAGCGGGTGGGCAGTCCGGCGTATTGGCAGCCGTGAGGTTCAACTGAAGCGGATATCCAGTGCCCGCAGGTAGGTTTGCAAACCTGCGTCCTGGATCGGAATCAGAAACGCCTCACTGTCCGACTCATTGAAATGCGCATGCCAGTAGCCTGGCGGCGTGACAAACGCCAGCCCCGGTGCCCAGTCGACCCGGGTCGGATTGCGGATCTGACCGGTCTCGTCAATGTCCGTGCCTACCAAGGTGTAACACCCTGACGGGCAGTCAATGATGAAGTCCAGAGCAATGGATTGGTGGCGGTGGGGTTTCTGTACAGAACCAGCAGGCAAAATCCCGTACATCGCCCACAACACGTGGGTCACTGTGCGTGTTTGGGGGAAATGCCGGTTGCCCAGCAGGATACTGATACGGCTGCGGTCCTGAGCCCTCGGGTCATCGGCAGCTTCGCGCAGTTTGGCGTTGGCTTTATGGGCCGGGTACAGCGTGGCGCTGAATTGCTGTTGGGTGGGGGTAACACCCAGATAGCGCAACAGCGGCTCATCGTGGACGTAGTAAAAACGTGCGTCCTCGCTGGCATCCAGCTCGACAGCCTCCATTCCCGGGACAGCGATAAAACACCCTTTCTCCCATTCAAACGCCACATCGCCTTGCGCCAACCCACCGCGTCCGGCGATGACATACAACACCTGCGACGTCGCAGTCGGGGACAAGGTCAGACGTTCACCGGCATTGAGCCGGATGAAACTCGCCAGCAGCCCCGGCCCGGTTGCGGGCCCTTCACAGCCCAGTGCATCACTCAGGTCTAAAGGGATAAGACGGCTAGGGCCAGCGTCGTACAGCGATGATGGAAAGTTCTGATAAGGAATACGCGAAATCAACCCGGCGCTAATCGGATTCGCCGCCTTGCTGTACTCGAAATATTCAGCGTCATGCTCGGCATCCAGCAGATCAACGTGGTGCAGTGAAGCGTTCAGGCTATTCATGCAAACCCCTTCTTCTTGTAAGTGGCCTAACGGGTACAGGTGCAAGCCACTATACGAAGCGACTGCGCCAGCATTAAGGCCTCAAACGGAACAGCTGTTGTGCCGGGAAGGGGCGCAAACGTTGTCTTGCGCGGCGATATACAGATTTCAAATTTCAGAAAATACCTTCCAAACATCCGAGATGCCTCTAATACAGTGCTCATCCCAGCGCTTGGTTATCGTGGCGGATCGATAGCTCCAGGTCGATGTTCAAGCCTGATGCTTTCAGCAATTGTTTGAATTTCAAGGCAGTCACCGGCTATTGAGTGAGGCGATCTGATGTCCCACGGAACTCCTGCCGTCCCGCACCAGTCAGCACTCAAAGCCCACTCACAAACAGGTGCTGACACTCATGCAAATTTCTCTCACGCAACAGGTGGCGCTGGTCACGGGCGGCAGTTCCGGGATTGGCGCGGCCAGTGCCCGGGCGCTGGCGGCAGCCGGTGCCGCGGTGGTGGTGCATTACAACGCGCAGGCGCAACCCGCACAGGCGCTGGCGGCCGAGATCAATGCGGGCGGAGGCAGGGCGATTGCCCTTGGCGGGGATGTGTCGAAAGAGGCGGATGTCGAGCGTTTGTTCGAGCAGACACTGGAGACGTTCGGGTATCTGGACATTCTGTTGGCCAATTCCGGCATTCAGCAGGATGCCCCGGCAGCCGAGATGACTCTGGAGCAATGGAACGCCGTCATCGGTGTCAACCTGACCGGGCAGTTTCTGTGCGCACGGTCAGCGCTGCGCATCTTCAACCGTCAGGGCATTCGTGAAGGGGTGTCGCGGGCGGCGGGCAAGATTATTCACATGAGTTCGGTGCATCAGGTGATTCCGTGGGCCGGGCATGTGAATTACGCGACCTCCAAAGGCGGGCTGGACATGTTGATGCGCAGCCTGGCGCAAGAAGTCAGCCATCAGAAAATCCGTATCAATAGTATTGCGCCGGGTGCGATCCGCACGGCCATCAACAGTGATGTCACCGAAGGTGAAGCGGAACAGGCCCTTCTGACGTTGATCCCGTACGGTCGCGTGGGCGAGGCCGAAGATGTGGCCAACGCCGTGGTATGGCTGGCCAGCGATGTGTCCGACTACGTGGTGGGCAGCACGTTGTTTATTGATGGCGGCATGAGCCTTTATCCGGAGTTCCGCGGCAATGGTTAAACCCGATACCGAAACTCAACGTCACATCGAAGCTCATGGCATCATCGGCGACATGCGCACCGCAGCGTTGGTGAATGACACAGGCAGTGTGGATTTTTTCTGCTGGCCGGAGTTCGACAGTCCTTCAATCTTCTGCGCGTTGCTCGACAGCCCCGAGGCCGGCATCTTTCAGTTGGCACCGCACATGCCGGACGCCCGGCGTGAACAAATCTACCTGCCTGACACCAATGTTCTGCAAACCCGCTGGCTGAGCGCGCAAGCGGTGGTGGAAGTCACGGATCTATTACCCGTCAGTGATTCTGCTGAGGCGTTGCCGGTCCTGATGCGTCGAGTGCGGGTGGTCAGTGGCCGGGCGGCCTTTACCGCGCGCTGCGCGGTGCGTCATGACTACGCCCGGGCCGACACGCAAGCCCGGGCGCAAGGCGCGGATGTGTATTTTGAGGCGTCTGGCCAACCGTCGTTGCGTCTGGTTGCCAGCCAGCCTTTGACCGTTGAGCATCAGGCGGCGTGCAGTACGTTCATGCTGGAGCAGGGGCAGACTGCGGAGTTTATCCTCGGCGCAGCTCAAGACCCGCGCGTCCGTCTGGGCAGCAGCGAGCTGGCGCTGCAGCACACGGTGCAGTTTTGGCGGCAGTGGCTTGCGCAATCGACTTACCGCGGACGTTGGCGCGAAATGATCAATCGCTCGGCATTGGCGCTCAAACTCCTGACCTCGCGCAAAGAGGGGGCAATTATTGCGGCCGCCACCTTTGGCCTGCCCGAAACCCGCGGCGGTGAACGCAATTGGGACTACCGCTACACGTGGATTCGCGACGCTTCCTTCACGGTTTACGCTTTTGTCCGACTCGGTTTTGTCGAAGAGGCCAACAGTTTCATGCGTTGGTTGCGCAGTCGTGTTGGCGATTGCTGCGATCAGCCGCTCAAACTCAACATCATGTATGGCATCGACGGTCGCCGTGAACTGCCGGAACGTGAGCTGGCTCACCTGGCCGGCCACGGCGGCGCCACCCCCGTGCGCGTGGGTAATGGCGCGGTGGATCAAGTGCAGTTGGACATCTATGGCGAGCTGCTGGATGCGGTGTATTTGACCAACAAATACGGCGAGGCCATCAGCCATGAAGGCTGGCAGCACGTGACTCGCCTTGTTGATGAGGTGTGTGAGGTTTGGGATCAAAAAGATGTGGGCATTTGGGAAATGCGCGGCGAGAAGCATCACTTCCTGCATTCGCGGCTGATGTGCTGGGTGGCGCTGGACCGTGCCATCCGCCTGGCGTCAAAGCGTTCGCTGCCTGCCCCCTTTGAGCGTTGGAACGCTGCGCGTCAGGCCATTCACGCGGATATCTGGGACAACTTCTGGAACGCAGAACGCGGGCATTTCGTGCAATACAAAGGCGGCACGGCGCTCGACGGTTCCATGTTGTTGATGCCGCTGGTACGTTTTGTCGGCGCCACAGATCCGCGCTGGTTGGCGACCTTGCAGGCGATTGAACGCACGTTGGTGCGCGATGGCATGGTGTACCGCTACCTGAATGAGGAAGAGGGCATGGACGGCCTTGAAGGCACCGAAGGGGCGTTTGCGGCCTGTTCGTTCTGGTACGTGGAATGTCTGGCGCGAGCCGGACAGGTAGAAAAGGCGCACCTGGAGTTCGAACAGCTGCTGCGTTACGCCAACCCCTTGGGCTTGTATGCCGAAGAGTTCGATTGCCATGCCAGGCATCTGGGCAACACGCCCCAGGCGCTGACCCATCTGGCGTTGATCAGCGCCGCCAGCTTTCTGGACCGCAAACTGGACCATCAGAAAACCCAGTGGCAACCCTGAATGCAAAAGCCCCGACGCAGGTGTGTCGGGGCTTTTTGGGTGCTGCCGGTAACGCTTAGAACGTGTACTTGGTGGTCAGCATCAGGCTGCGCGGCTCACCGTAATAGGTGGTGTTGAAGTTGCCCAGACCGGTGAGGTACTTCTTGTCGAACACGTTGTTGGCGTTGAGGTTGAACGTCAGGTGCTCGTTGTACTCGTAACGGGTCATCAGGTTGACCAGGGCGTAGCTGTGCTGCTCGATGATATCGTAGTCGCCTTTGGCATCGTTATAGATCTTGCCGTAGAACGGGCTTTGCCAGTTCACGCCGCCCCCGACGGTGACTTTGTTCAACAGGCCCGGCAGGCGGTAGGTGGTGAACAGCTTGGCCACGTTTTCGGGTTTGGTGGTTTCCAGCGGATAGCCGTACACACGTTCGCCGTCGTCCGAGCGGGTCTGGGCGTAGGTGTAACCGGCGCTGATGTTCCAGTCCGGCATGATTTCACCGCTCAGTTCGAACTCCACCCCTTTGGTGGTCGCACCGTCGAGCGATTCAAAAATGCCTTCGTTGGTATTAGGGTTGGTGCCAATCTGGATCGGCAGTTTCTTCTGCTCGGTACGGAACGCGGCAATGCTGGCGTTCAGCCGGCCATCGAAATATTCGCTTTTGAGGCCGATTTCGTAGCTGTTGCCCTCAGTCGGCGCCAAGGTGGTGCCCGAAGCGCTTCTATTGGTGACCGGTTTGTAAATCGAGGTGTAGCTGGCGTAGACCGAATAGGTGTCGTTGATGTCATACACGGCACCGGCGTAAGGCGTCACACGGCCATGCTGCTTGGACGTGGTTTTGTTGTCCTCAAAGGTGGGCGGTGCTTGTACGTAATATTTGTAGGTGCTGTTGTACTGGAAATCGCTGACACGGCTGCCAAGGATCAACGACAGGTCGTCAGTCGGTTTAAAACGTGCGGCGATGTAAGCGCTGTTCTGGTTTTGGTTGGTCTCGTACTTGCCGTTTTTCGGGAAGTCCGGCTTCGGGTATTTGCCCTTCCAGTCGAAAATACTGCCCGGGACATTTTCGATCAGGCTGCCGTCAAAGGTCGCGCCGGTTTGGCGTGACTCTTGGGAGGTATAGCCCACGACCAGCTCATGCTCGCGCCCGAACAGGCTGAACGGCCCGGTGGCGTTGAGATCGAAGGTGTTCTGGACGCGATGACCCTCCCACTTGCCCCAATAGAAGAACATGCCTTCGCCCGTGACCGGATTGGGCATGCCGCCACTGGCCGAGCCCAACTGGGTGTCGTGATCGTTAACCTGCTGGTTCAAGGTGCCTTTGATTTTCCAGTCATTGGCGAACCGGTGTTCCAGCGATGCGAACGTGGTGCGCGCCTGCACGTCGCGACGGCTCCAGTCGGTGGCCGGGTTGAACGAGCGGCTGAAATCGGTCTTGGTGTAGTTGGAGAAGTAGTACGGATTACCCGTCCAGGATGAGCCGCGCGGCTTGATGTTCTGGTAGTCCATGCCAAAGGTAAACAGCGTGTCCGGCGTGATATCGGCTTCAAGGATGCCGTAGAACACCTGATTCTTTTTTGAGTAATGGTCAATGTAGGAATCAGCGTCCTGCAACGCGGTGACGAAGCGCCCGCGCACGCTGCCGTCTTCGTTCAACGGTCCGGACACATCGGCTTCAGTGCGGTAGGTGTCCCACGATCCCGCGCTGCCGGTGATCGAAGCCTTAAATTCACGGGTCGGTTTCTTACGGATCAGGTTCACGGTGGCTGAAGGCTCGCCCGAGCCCGACAACAGGCCGGTTGCGCCTTTGACGATGTCGACGCGGTCATACAAGGCCATGTCGACTTTGGTGGCGCCCTCGTCGAAAACGCCGTCGTACATCGAGTTAACACCGTCGTACTGGAAGTTGGTGATGGCGTAACCGCGGGCCGAATACTCCATGCGGTCGCTGTCATACGCCTGGGTCGAAATGCCCGGCGCGTTGCGCAGCACATCGCCAATGCTTTGTGCGCCCTGGTCATCCATGTTCTGGCGGGTGACGACCGTCACGGTCTGTGGCGTTTCCCGAATCGAAAGCGGCAGTTTGGTCGAACTGCTGGTGGCGCCCGTTGTGTAGGAACCTGTGCCTTCGGTGGTCAGGGAATTGCCGATTCCTTGACCGGAGATGGTAGTAGCCCCCAGCTCCAGCCCTTTGCCTTGTGGTGTGCTGAGGATAACGGTATCACCGTTGAGCTGGTAGGACATGCCGCTGCCTTGTAGCAGGGTTTCCAGGGCTTTGACCGGTTCCAGTGAGCCGGACACGGCATGCGATTTGATCCCTTGAACCTGATCGGCGCTGTACAGGATCTGCAGGTTGGCCTGCTTGCCCAGTTCGTTCAGCGCGTTGGCCAGCGATTGTGCCGGGATGTTCAAGGCCACCGGGGCCGCTTGAGCAAGGGATGAACCCAGCAGCACCGAGGCTACCAACGCACTGGACAACAGCGTGCGGCGAACGGTCTGGCGCTGGGTAGCGATCGAAAGCGGGGTCCGTCTCAAGTTTGGTCGTTGCATTACGTGCCGAAGCTCCGAAGGAGGGGGTAATTTTCTGTTAATGGGAATAGTTATTAGACGCAGCTCGATTGATAAACCGGAAAGAAGTGCCTGAAAAAAGGTCGATTAATTTTTGGCAGGCACCAACCCCAGTCGGTAGCGGCACGTAAAGGCTTGTGGGGCAGGGGGCTTCAAGCGGGTTCCAGCGCCGTGCTGACCTTACCGCTGTCCATGCGCACCAGATGGTCAGCGACGTCGAAATAACGGTCGTCGTGGGAAATGACGATGATGGTCTTGCCCAGCCGCTTCAGGTCCGGCAGCAATTCGGTATAGAAAATCCTGCGGAAGGTCGGGTCCTGATCGGCAGCCCATTCATCGAACACCAAGACCGGGCGCTCTTCGAGCCAGGCGTTCACCAGCGCCAGGCGCTTGCGCTGGCCCGTCGACAGGTCGGTGGTGCTGAACTGCCCGCCATTGATGCTGACCTTGTGCGATATTTCGAGGCGCTTGAGGTATTGCTCGGCATCCTGCGGGATGTTCATGTCGCCCTGCACCACGTCGTCGAACAGGTAGTAATCGGCAAAAATCGTCGTAAACAGCTGCCGATAATCGTCGCGGCTGTGTGCCGTCACGGCTTGCCCGTTGAGACGGATTTCGCCCTGTTGGGGGGCATACAGGCCCAGCAACAATTTGATCAGGGTGGTTTTGCCACACCCGTTTTCACCGACGATGAACACAATGTCGCCCGCATTGATCTTTAGGTTGACCGGCCCCAGACGAAACGGCGCGCTGCCGTCTACAGGCGCGAAGCTGTAGCTCACATCCACCAGTTCAAGGCAGTCAACGGTGTTGTCCTGTGCAGCAGGTTCACTGAGCAGCAGGTGCGGTTCGGGGGAATTGAACTGCTCGGAGAGGTCTGCAATGCGGCGCAAGGCAATTTGCGCGCGACTGATGATTGGCAGGGTGCTGATCATGTGCTCCAGCGGGCCTTTCATGTACAGCAGCACCAGTACAAAACCGCTGATTACGCCGGGGTTGGTGCTGGGCCATAACGACTGCATGGCGAGCGCCAGGCCAATGACCACAAAGAACAACATCGAACCCAGGCTCTTGGCGATCACGAAGGTGTTGATCGAACGCACTTGTATGTCACAGATTTTCTGCGCGGTGCGCTGGATGCCCGAGACGAACATGCGTTGGCGGCGCGCACGGTGAATGCGCAGCTCCTTGGCGCCTTCTGCAATGGCGTTGTAGTGCTTTTGCAAATCGTCTTCGGCTTCGCGGGCTTCATTGAAACCGTTCAGGCCGTGGCCGCGCGCGATGTACTGAATCACCGTGCCGATGACGATGGCCACCAGCATCATCAGGAACATCGGCCACGAGAGCATGGCCAGATAGCCCATGCAGCCCAGTGTTACTGTCAGGGAAATCGCCAGTGGCGCGAAGGCAAAAGCGAAGTCGCTGATGGTGTCGACGTCATGGGTCAGGACGGGAATCAGGCGATGGCTGCGATAGCGCTCGATCTGCGAGATGGGCGCTGACAGGACTTTTTCCCCCAGCTCTTTGCGCAGCCGGGCGATGATGTGCTGGCCAACATAGTTGCTGCCGATGTCTGAACAAATGGTGCTGATGAGCGCCAGTAGGCAGAGCCCGGCAAACAGAGCAACCACCTGATGGGTGAGGCCGCCCTCGGCGTGCAAGGCACTGTTGATGGTGGCCAACAACACCGTGACGCTCAGGCCGCCCACCATGCCGAGCAGGACGGACAGGCTGACAATGAGCCGGAACGGCTTGAGCAGGTGGAGCAGTTCTCGAAAAACCCCGGGGGTGGGGCGTGGCGTGGCGGGCTGGCTCATAAACAAAAGTTCCTTGAATCACGGGAAGGACAGTCTTTTGTGAACGAGTGATTAGGCCGGGGATTTAGCAGGCGTCACGCCGGGGTTGTCGCTGTCGAGGGGCGAGGCTGCGAATTCTTGCGCAGCCTCGTGTAGACGCTAAAGCGCGCGCTGTACCCGGAAACCTACCCAGTCCCCCCGCGTCTGCGGGTAGATGTCATTGCGGTTGCCCGAACGGGAGAATACCGGCGCTTCGCCCCAGTCGTTGCCGCGAATCTGGCGCAGTTCGCAGGTGCTGTCCGTCACCCAGGCGCTGCCGTCAGTGGGAGCGCCCACGTAGTCGTTGTGTTTGCAGTCTTCGAGCCACTCGTAAACGTTACCGTGCATGTCATACACGCCGAACGCATTGGCCGGGTAACTGCCAACGGGCGAGGTGTAGCTGTAGCCATCGGTCGGGCCATATGTGTTGGCATGTTTGGCGATGCTGTATTCCTTGCCTTCATCCATGGGGAAGGGGAAGGGGAAGGGGCCGCTCGAACCTGCCCGGGCGGCATATTCGCGGGTGGCTTCGCTGACCATGCGATAGGGTTTGCCTGTCTTTTTCGAGAGCCAGCTGACGTAGTGTTTGACATCGTCAAAGTCCATGCACACCGCCGGTTGGCGCGGACCCTGCGGGTAGCGCGGTTTGCTGGCAATGCACGCGCGTCCCGGCCTGTCGTCGCCGTCGGCTATCGTGACCCCGGTGTCCCCGATGTAGGCGTCAAACTCGGCGGCCGTGATCTGAAAGCGGCTAATGGCCAGAGGCTTGCTGAAGGTCACTTTATGCAGCGGGCCTTCATCCGGCTCGCGGCCGACTTCATCGAGCGGGGTGCCCATCATGAAGCTGCCGGTGGGTAACACCACCATTTCGGGGCAGTCCTTGCAATCTTTGAATACAGTACCCGGTTTGGCGGGTTCGTTTGCGTGGGCGAAAGCGGACAGACTGCACAGCATGGCAGCCAGCGAGAGGCGATACAGCGGGTTCAACGTCAACATGGTCAGCACGTTCACTTATTGAGGAGAAACGGGTTTGGCGGCTTTTTGCACGGTGTCCCACACGCGCAGGAAATTTCCGCCCCACAATTTGGCGATGTCGGCTTCCGAGTAGCCGCGTTGCAACAGCTCGGCCGTGACGTTGCGGGTCTCACTGACATCCTTCCAGCCATCGAGTCCGCCGCCATCATTGAAGTCAGAACTGATGCCCACGTGGTCGATACCGATTTTCTTCACGGCGTAATCAATGGCATCGCCGTAATCCTTGAGCGTGGCTTTCGGTTCCGCCTCGAGGATGTCGTACAGCCCGGCCGCGTACTCACCGAAGCGCTGCTCGGGCCAGACGGTGATAATCGCGTCGCCCGGCATCAGGGCCATTTCCAGGCTGTGCAATGGCGGCAAGTCGAACTGGCCGCGCAGGGTGTTGAGTTTGTCCTGACTGCTCTTGCTCAAGGGGCGCAGGTAGGTGGGGAAGCCGACAATTTGCACCACGCCGCCGCTGTCCTTGATCAGCTGCATTTCTTTGTCGCTGAGGTTGCGCGGGATGTCCACCAGCGCTCGCGGGGCCGAATGCGAGGCCACCATCGGCGTGCGGCTGAGTTGGCTGACTTGCTCCAGCGCCTTGGTCGACATCTGTGACACATCAATAATCACACCCAGATCGTTCAGGCGTCGTACCGCTTGCTTGCCGGTTTCCGACAGGCCGTCGAGGGCATCGGGCGTGTCATTGAAGAAAGGCAGCGGACGCGACGAGTCGGCCCAATCGTTATTGCCCACATAGCTGAAGCCAAACATACGCATGCCGCGTGCGGCCCACATGTCCAGTTGATTGATGTCGTTACCCAACGGGTAGGCGTTGAGCATGCTGATAAAAATTGCGAATTTTCCTTCGCCGTGCAGGCGTCGGAAGTCATCCGGGGTGTAGGCGATGCCGACTTGGTTGGGGAAATCGCGGACCATGCCGGTGATGATCCGGTAGCGCGCTTGTTGCTCATTGCGCGCTGCCTCGACGAAGCCTGCGGTCGGGCGGTGGGGTGCGTTAGGGCCGTTCCAGATTTCCGGCCAGCCGAACACGGTCAGTGCTGCGCCGGATAACCGACCCTTGGCTGCCTTGGCCAGGTCGAATTGACCGGGACCGTCCTGGTCGGTTTCGTTACCCGCTGTGCCGAATTCCAGTGGCACGGTGATGTGGCTGTCAAACGACAACATGCGGTCCTGAAGCGCGTCGGCTTGCTTGATGATTTCCAGCGGGTAACCCGGATTGCCTCTGTAAAACGTGTCCCACACCAGAAAACCGCCACCGATGGCGGCAGCCAAGGCCAGGGGAAGACCGATCAACAGGGCTGTTTTAGAACGTGATTGAGTCATTGCCATCTCAGTAGAAATCCGCCGTCAAGGGGCAGGCGCGCGGCCTTTGCTATCTGGAGAGAACGAGGGGCATGACACGTAATTTAGGCAGGGGTGCAGCGATGACTACTACGCTGTATTAGCCGCCCCGCCAGTCGTTCTTCGAGTTGAACCCTCCGCGTGCTGGGTGTGTGCATGGGCACGCCCGCGCCCCATCGTCCTCCCAATAGAACGCTAAGGCTCAAAAACGCAGTCTATTGAGCAAAACATATCGACTCTAAGCTGTTGCCACGAATCACGGGAGGTACACGATGAAACAGATTCTTGGCCTATACACAGCGCCGCGTCGTCACTGGGTAGGCGACGGTTTTCCGGTCCGCACGATGTTTTCTTACGATCAGATGGGCAAACACATCAGCCCATTCCTGTTGCTGGATTACGCAGGCCCCGCCGAGTTCACGCCGACTACCCAACGGCGTGGCGTAGGGCAACACCCGCATCGCGGGTTTGAAACTGTCACCATCGTTTACAAGGGCGAAGTCGAACACCGCGATTCCACCGGTAACGGCGGTGTGATCGGCCCCGGTGATGTGCAATGGATGACGGCGGCGTCCGGAATCCTGCATGAAGAGTTCCATTCCCAGGCATTCGCCCGCCGTGGCGGCACCCTGGAAATGGTCCAGTTGTGGGTCAACCTGCCCGCCAAAGACAAGATGGCTGCACCGGGTTATCAGGGCATCCTGGACCGGGACATCCCGGATGTGGCCCTCAAGGACAATGCCGGACACCTGCGTCTGATCGCCGGTGAGTTCGGAGGGCACCGCGGCCCGGCGCACACCTTTACCGACATTCAGGTGTGGGATATTCGGTTGCAAGCGGGCAAGTCGGCTACTTTTGATCTGCACGACGGCCACAACACGGCACTGGTGGTGCTGCAAGGTGCGGTGCAGCTCAATGGCCAGGAGGAGGTGCGTGAAGGCCAGTTGGCGTTGTTTGAACGCGACGGCACTCACGTGCATGTCGCTGCCGATCAGGATGCGGTGTTCCTGATCCTGAGCGGCGAACCCATTGATGAGCCGATCGTGGGCCATGGTCCCTTTGTAATGAACAGCGAGGCCGAGATTCAGCAGGCGTTTGTGGATTTTCAATCGGGCCGTTTTGGTCGCATGCCCGCCTGACCTCATTGTCGTAACGCGTGAAGCCGCACGTCCGGGCCATGAAGGGTCATGGTCCCGGTTCTTGATTCACTCATCAGAGGAATACCCTGTGACAACTTCTTACAAGCGTTTGGACAAGGATAATGCCGCCGTTTTGTTGGTGGATCATCAGGCCGGCCTGCTGTCGTTGGTCAGGGACATCGACCCGGACAAGTTCAAGAACAACGTGCTGGCCCTGGCGGATCTGGCCACGTACTTCAAGTTGCCAACCATTCTGACCACCAGTTTTGAAACAGGCCCCAACGGCCCGCTGGTGCCGGAGCTTAAGGCACAGTTCCCCGATGCGCCCTACATTGCCCGCCCGGGGCAGATCAACGCCTGGGACAACGAAGACTTCGTCAAGGCAGTCAAGGCCACGGGCAAAAAACAGCTGATCATTGCTGGCGTTGTGACCGAAGTGTGCGTCGCATTTCCGGCACTGTCAGCCCTGGCTGAAGGTTATGAGGTGTTCGTGGTCACGGACGCGTCCGGTACGTTCAACGAAATCACCCGTCACTCGGCCTGGGATCGCATGTCCGCCTCCGGCGCGCAGTTGATGACCTGGTTTGGCCTGGCCTGTGAGCTGCACCGCGACTGGCGTAACGACGTGGAGGGGTTGGGCGCGCTATTCTCCAATCACATCCCGGACTACCGCAACCTGATCACCAGCTACACCACCTTGACGGCCAGCAAGTAAGCACACTGGACGCTGACGTTCATGCGTCAGCGTCCTTCATGGTGGCGTCAAACCCGTTCAAAGATCACGGCGATCCCCTGACCACCGCCGATGCACATGGTGGCCAATGCATAGCGACCCTGAATGCGGTGCAGCTCATGGATGGCCTTGGTGGCAATGATCGCACCGGTTGCACCCACCGGGTGACCCAGCGCAATGCCCGAACCATTGGGGTTGACCTTGGCCGGGTCCATGTCCAGTTCTTGCATGACGGCACAGGCTTGAGCCGCGAAGGCGATATTGGCCTCGATCACGTCCATGTCGTTGATGGTTAACCCGGCGCGTTTAAGGGCCAGCCGGGTGGCGGGGACAGGCCCGAGCCCCATCAATTCAGGCTCCACCCCGGCGTGGGCATACGCCACCAGTCGCGCCATGGGCGTGAGATTGCCCGAAGTCACGGCGCCAGCGCTGGCCAACACCAGCGCGGCGGCGCCATCGTTGAGGCCCGAGGCGTTACCGGCGGTGACGGTGCCATCTTTTTTGAACGCAGGGCGCATGCTGGCCAATTGTTCCAGCGAAGTGGCGCGCGGATGCTCATCGACACTGAACTGCGTGCTGCCTGTGCGGGCATGAATGTCGACCGGGGCTATCTGCCCCTTGAAGTAGCCCTGCGCGATGGCGTGGGCCGCCCGCAGTTGGTCTGCAAGCGCCAATTCATCTTGTAATTGGCGGCTGATGCCATTGCGTTCAGCGACGTTTTCAGCAGTGACGCCTATGTGCATGCCCTGAAACGGGTCGTGCAGCACCCCCAGCATGTAGTCTTGCAACATGCCATTGCCCATGCGTGCCCCCCAGCGTGCAGCGGGCAGCAAATACGGGCCGCGGCTCATGGACTCGACCCCGGCGCCGATGGCAAATTCGGCATCACCGAGCATCAGCGTATGGGCTGCACCAATGACGGCTTGCAAGCCCGACCCGCACAAGCGGTTAACGTTGTAGGCGGGCGTCTCTTTCGGGATACCTGCGCGCATCGCCGCAACCCGCGCGACGTAGGCGTCATGGGGTTCGGTAGGGATCACATTACCCATCACCACATGACCCATGCGCTCGGGATCGACCTGACTGCTGCACAGCGCAGCCGTCACGGCAACGGTGGCGAGGTCGCACAGGGGCACGTCTTTCAGCGCGCCACCGAAGGTGCCAATAGCGGTGCGTCGGGCACTGAGAATAAAGATGTCAGAGGTGTGCATGAAGCGTCCTTATTGTTCTTGTTGATCGATGGGCCCGGATTATTTCACAGCGCCACTGGCTGCGGGCTAGTCCGTTTGAGGGGGAATTCGATAAGTGGCATTGCATATAGATGGACGTTGCGGCATCGCCGTCTACGCTGTCGGTTTCGTGAAGCCTGACCTGCAGGCTTTGCTCTCCCATCCCTATGCAAAGGAAATGCATGCCATGTCTACCGTAGACCGAAATGCGCTGATTGGCGCCTGGAAACTGGTGAGTTTTGTGGAGCGCGATACCGACACCGGCATTGAATCCCACCCGATGGGCACGACCCCGGAAGGCATCATCATGTATACGCCTGACGGGTATATGTCAGCCCAGTTCTGTCCGCCCGGACGCACTAACCTGGCCAGCAATGATCCGTTTGAGGCCAGTGAGCATGAGTACAAGGAGGCGGGTAAAACCTACTTTGCCTACAGCGGCCCCTTCTACGTGGATGAAGCGCGCGGATTGCTGGAGCACGAGATGTTTGTCAGTTTCTTTCCTAACTGGCGAGGGCAACGTCAAGTCCGTACGTGTCGTATTGAAGGTGACATGCTGTACCTGGCGCCTGACGTGCCGGTTAATTTCAACGGCTCGATGAAAATCGCCAACCTGGCCTGGCAACGGGTCAGTCCCAACCTGTAGTGGTTACACCTGCCGCCGCACGACTCAGGCCTTGAGCAGGGCGCAAAACGCGTTGAGAGGCACCGGACGGCTGTGCAAATACCCCTGATAGATGTGGCAATCCAGGCTCTGTAAAAACTGCAATTGCTGCAGCCGTTCGACGCCTTCGGCTACCACGTTGAGTTTCAGGCTGTGGGCCATCGCCACAATGGCGCGGATAATCTCTGCGTCATTCGGGTCGTTGATGGCATCGCGCACGAATGACTGGTCAATTTTCAGCGTGTCGACCGGCAGGCGCTTGAGGTGCGTCAGCGAAGAGTAACCGGTACCAAAATCGTCCATCGCAAAACTCACGCCAAGGGCCGTGAGTTGACGCATTTTGGCGATGGTGTCGTCCAGGTTCTGGATCACGATACCTTCGGTGATTTCCAGCTTGAGCAGGGTACTGGGCAAGCTGTGGGCCAGCAGGCTGCGTTCTACCCGTTCGACAAAGTTGCTTTGGCGAAATTGACGCGGGCTGATGTTGACGCAGAGGCGGAAAGCGTTGGCATCGATCAGGCCTGCGTTGAGCAGCGAACCCGCATCACGGCAGGCCTGCTCCAGAATCCAGGTGCCCACGTCCAGAATCAATCCGCTGTCTTCGAGGATTTTGATGAACTCGCCCGGCGACTGGGGCCCCAGTTGCGGGTGTTGCCAACGCACCAGCGCTTCGGCGCCGACTATGCGGTTGGTCCGTGCATCGACCTGCGGCTGATAGTGCAGGCTGAATTCGTTGCGTGCCAGGGCGGTGCGCAAATCACTCTCTATGCGCATGCGTTCGCTGGCGGCGGCCTGCATGTCGGGGTGGAACAGTTGCGTGGTGTTGCGCCCCGAATCCTTGGCGCGGTACAGGGCAATGTCGGCGCGTTTGAACAAGTCTGCCGGTTTGGAGCCGTGATCGGGGATCAGCGCGATGCCGATGCTGGGAGTGACTTGCAGGCGTTCACCATCCAGAAACATCGGTTCGGCCAACAATTCACGCAGGGTGTCGGCCGTGGCGCGCACATGCCGGGTGACTTCCTCCAGCGAACCGTGAAGGCCGCTGAGCAGCACCACAAATTCGTCGCCGCCCAGTAGCGCCACGGTGTCTTCGACCCGCACGCTGGCTTCAAGCCGGGCGGTGATGACTTTCAGCACCGCATCGCCCACCGGATGCCCCAGTGAGTCGTTGATGTGTTTGAAGTGGTCAAGGTCGAGGAACAGCAGGGCACCGCGCATGTCATGCCGTGACAGCAAGGCGCTTTGCTGGGTCAGGCGATCCATCAGCAAGGCCCGGTTGGGCAGATTGGTGAGCGGGTCATGATAGGCCAGATGACGCACCTGAGCCTGTGCGGCTTTCAGTTGACTGATGTCACGGGCGATCAGCAGCAGGCAGGCCGTGTCGTTCAGGGTGATGCGCTCGATGGAAATTTCCACGTTGAGCAGATCGCCACGGCGTGACCGCCCCAAAATTTCACGGTTGCTGATACGGCCTTTTTCTTCCAGCTCGTCCAGTAGCGCCTGACGCAGCGAGCTGTCACCCCAAATGCCCAGTTCGTAAGGGCTGCGGCCCATGACTTCGGCGCTGGTATAACCGGTCAGCCGCGTGAAACCGTCGTTGACTTCCAGATAACAGCCCGTGGCGTAGTCGCTGATGGTGATGGCGTCGGGGCTGGCGTGAAAAGCCTTGGCGAATTTCTCCTCGCTGGCTTTAAGCACCGCCTCGGCGCGCTGTTGCTGGGTAATGTCGCGCAAGGTGGCGACAATGCACGTCTGACCATCCACTTCAATGTGACGACTGGTCAGCACGCAAGTGAGGGCTTCGGTGTTTTTATGCCACAGGGTAAGGGTCAGGTTGTTTTGCGCCGGTGCCTGCAAGGCGCTCAATAAGGGTTGCAAGTGCTGCGCCCGGTTATCACCGTTGGCACGCAAATCGTCCATGTCCCAGCCAAAGGTTTGGCTGAAGCTGGCATTGATTTCCATCACTTGCCCGCTGTCGGCCTGCATGACGCAAATCGGGTCGGGACTGGTTTGAAACACGCTGGCAAATTTTTCTTCAGAGGCGACCAGGCGTTGTTCGCGCTCCACTTGCTCAGTGATGTCGAGCAATGTTCCGGCCATGCGCAAGGGTTGGCCGTCATCGCCACGGTACAGGCGTGCGCGGCTTTCCAGGTAGCGCGAGGCGCCACTTTCGAGCTGCACGCGGTAGGTTAATTGATAATTGCCGGCAGGGCCTTCGCGCAGTGAGCGGTAGGCATTGCGCATGTTGTTGCGTTCTTGCGCCGGAACACCCTCGAAAAACGCATCAAATGATTCATTGAACGCCACGGCTTCCAGCCCGTGCAACTGTGCGGCACGGGCCGAGCCATAGAGCTGGCCACTGGGTATGTGCCAGTCCCAGGTACCCAGCTGCGCCGAATCCAGCGCCAAATCCAGACGTTCCTGACTGTCTTTTAGGGCTAACTCGGTTTTTTTGCGCTCGCTCGTGTCGAGAAAGGTGCTGACCAGGTATTCCTCGTTCTCAAGTTCGACCCTCTGTGCGCTGAGGATACCGTCGTGCAACTGGCCATTTCGGCCGCGCAGCTGCACTTCCATCGCCACCGGCGGGTGTTGATTGCGAATGGCTTGGATGAATGTGCTGCGTTGCTGCGGGTCGGGCCATAGCCCCAACTCCAGCGTGGTGCGGCCGATGGCGTGTGTCACCGGCCAGCCCAGCAAGCTTTCAAAACAGTGGTTGGCTTCGCTGATTCGCCCGTCCTCGATACGCACCAGTAGCACCATGTTCGGGGACAGGTGAAACAGGGTCGCGAAACGTTCTTCAGAACTGTTTAGGGCCTGCTGGCGCTGACGCTGCTGCGTCACTTCGTGCAGGACGCCCATCATGCGCGGCCTGGCCCCGGGTTTTGAGACCAGGCTGCCGCGTATCTCCAGCCAGTGCAATGTTCCGTCCGGCCAACGGATCCGGTGGTGCGTGCTGCGCTCCAACGGGGCGCCTTTTAGCACGGCATCAAACACACGTTGCGCCTTGGGCCAATCGTCGAAGGGCAGCGCCGAGAGCTGATCGAGATGGCTCGGCAAGGCATGCCGGGCAGGTAATCCGAACAGCGCCTGGGAGCCCTCGGACCAACGGATATCGCCGCTTTCCATGTCCCAGCACCAGGCGCTCATGCGCGCCGCCTTCAAGGCAGACAGCAATTGTGGCGTCTGGTGCCAGCTTTGCTCCACGGCTGAGGGGTCGCTGTCTGTCAAGGCGCAAAGTAGGTGCAAAGGGTCAGCGGGTGTTGGCATTGGCTGCAATCCTTGAACAGAGAAAACCACAGTGCGCTCAGGCGTGCGGCGCAGTGTGCCGCGTATCGACCTGGCCATCCAGCAGTGTCATGAAGGCGTGTGCGGCATTCGACAATGTTCGTTCGGTATGTACGATATAGCCTAGCTGGCGTGTCAGCTGTATGCCCGGCAAGCGGATAGATGCCACTTGTTCGTCGAGCATGGTGCGCGGCAATACGCTCCAGGCCAACCCGATGGACACCATCATTTTGATGGTTTCCAGGTAGTTGGTGCTCATGGCGATATTGGGGGTCAACCCTTGCGCCTCGAACAGGCGCTGCACGATGTGGTGGGTAAAGGTGTTACCGCCTGGAAACACCGCCGGGTGGTGCGCGATATCTGCCAGGCTAATCGGCCCCTTGTGGGTGAGCGAGTGCTCAGGCGCAACCACAAAATCCAGTGGGTCATCCCAGACCGGTACAGCGCGGATCAGTGAATGCGGTTCGGGCGCGAGCGTAATAACCGCCAGTTCGGCGCGGCCATGCAGGATTTCTTCGTAGGCCACTTCTGAATCGAGAAACTGAATATCCAGCGCGACCTTGGGGTAAGTGCGGGTGAATTCACGCAGAAGGGGCGGCAAACGGTGTAGGCCAATATGGTGGCTGGTAGCCAGAGTCAGGCGGCCGCTGACTTCTCCGTTGAGGTTGTTCAGCGCGCGCCGGGTGTCGTCCAGCACGTTAAGAATCTGATAGGCGCGAGGCAGGAGGGCACGCCCGGCTTCGGTCAGGCTGACTTCGCGGCCCAGTCGGTCGAACAGCCTGAGCTTGAGTTGTTGCTCAATGCTGGCAATGCGCTTGCTGATCGCCGGCTGGGTCAGGAACAACCGTTCGGCGGCACCTGAAAAGCTGCCGGTTTCTGCAATCGCAATAAAAGCATTGAGATTTGCGAGGTCCATGTTTCGAATTCCCTTTGGTTATCCAAACTATGAAAATTATGAATTTGAGTTATTAACTTTAACGCCATAGGATCGGCCTCACAAGCCAAGTGGTTATTGGCACAGAAAGTAGCTGATGAGGAACCGTGTGATGGCCGGCAAAACGCTCTACGACAAGCTCTGGGATTCGCATTTGGTAAAGCAGCGCGACGACGGTTCGGCGCTGATCTATATCGACCGTCACATCATTCATGAAGTGACCTCGCCGCAAGCGTTCGAAGGCTTGCGTCTGGCAGGGCGCAAGCCTTGGCGTATCGATGCCAATATCGCGACCCCGGACCACAACGTACCGACCACGCCGGAACGCAAGGGCGGGATCGAAGCGATTGCCGATCAAGTCTCCCGTCTGCAAGTGCAAACCCTTGATGACAACTGCGACGAGTACGGCATCACCGAATTCAAGATGAACGACGTGCGTCAGGGCATCGTTCACGTGATCGGCCCTGAGCAGGGCGCCACATTGCCGGGTATGACCGTGGTCTGCGGCGACTCGCACACCTCGACCCATGGCGCGTTCGGCGCCTTGGCGCATGGCATCGGTACGTCCGAGGTTGAGCACGTATTGGCCACCCAGTGCCTCGTTGCCAAAAAGATGAAGAACATGTTGGTGCGGGTTGAAGGCCCCTTGCCATTTGGGGTGACGGCCAAGGACATCGTCCTTGCGGTCATCGGCAAGATCGGCACGGCCGGTGGCAATGGCCACGCCATTGAGTTCGCCGGGAGCGCGATTCGCGACTTGTCCGTTGAAGGCCGTATGACCATTTGCAACATGGCCATTGAGGCGGGCGCCCGCGTCGGTCTGGTGGCGGCCGATGAGAAGACAGTCGAATACGTCAAGGGCCGCCCGTTCGCCCCCAAAGGCGCTGAGTGGGACCTGGCTGTTGAAGCCTGGAAAGCATTGGTGTCTGATGCCGACGCGGCCTTCGACACGGTGGTTGAGCTGGATGCGACTCAGATCAAGCCGCAGGTCAGCTGGGGCACCTCGCCGGAAATGGTGTTGGCTGTGGATCAGAACGTGCCCGATCCGGCGCAGGAAGCCGATCTGGTCAAGCGCGGTTCAATAGAGCGCGCGTTGAAATACATGGGGTTGAACGCCAACCAGGCCATCACGGATATCCAGCTGGACCGTGTGTTCATCGGTTCGTGCACCAACTCACGTATTGAAGACTTGCGTGCGGCAGCCGTGATCGCCAAAGGCCGCAAGGTGGCCTCGACCATCAAGCAGGCGATTGTCGTGCCGGGCTCGGGCCTGGTGAAGGCTCAAGCGGAAGCGGAAGGGCTCGATAAAATTTTCCTGGAGGCGGGTTTTGAGTGGCGTGAGCCGGGGTGCTCGATGTGTCTGGCGATGAACCCTGACCGCCTTGAGTCGGGCGAGCATTGCGCTTCGACCTCCAACCGCAACTTCGAAGGACGTCAGGGCGCTGGTGGCCGCACCCATCTGGTGAGCCCGGCGATGGCCGCTGCCGCGGCGGTAAACGGTCGTTTCATCGACGTCCGCGAATTGATTTAAGGAGCGCAGCATGAAAGCTTTTACCCAGCATACCGGTCTTGTCGCGCCTCTGGACCGTGCCAACGTGGACACGGATCAGATCATTCCCAAGCAGTTTTTGAAATCCATCAAGCGCACGGGGTTCGGCCCGAATCTGTTTGATGAGTGGCGTTATCTGGACGTGGGCCAGCCGTATCAGGACAACACCAAGCGCCCGCTGAACAAAGATTTCGTGCTCAATGCCCAGCGCTACCAGGGGGCGAGCGTGTTGTTGGCGCGAGAAAACTTTGGCTGTGGCTCAAGCCGTGAGCACGCGCCCTGGGCGCTGGAAGAATATGGCTTTCGTAGCATCATTGCGCCGAGTTATGCCGACATTTTCTTCAATAACAGCTTCAAGAACGGCTTGTTGCCCATCATCCTGAGCGACGCCGAGGTTGACGAACTGTTTGCTCAGGTTGAAGCAACGCCGGGTTATCAACTCAAGATCGACCTTGAGGCGCAGACGGTGACCCGCCCGGACGGCAAGGTACTGAGTTTTGAAATCGATGCGTTCCGCAAGCACTGCCTGCTCAACGGCCTGGATGACATCGGTTTGACCTTGCAGGATGGCGATGCCATTGCTGCGTTTGAGAGCACGCATCGCGCCAGCCAGCCGTGGCTGTTTCGCGACTGACTCACTGTTTGAAGTCGCCGCCTTTGGCGGCGACTTCAGGCCCATGACCTGAAGGATGCTCCTATGACCCGCACCGCTCAGCACAGTCAAGTTGTACAGAAACAGTTCGGTGAGCAAGCGTCGGCCTACCTGAACAGCGCTGTTCACGCCCAGGGCGCCGAGTTTGCGCTGCTGCAGGCTGAGTTGACTGGCAAACCTGCGGTGCGGGTGCTGGACCTTGGTTGCGGGGCCGGACACGTCAGTTTTCATGTTGCGGCGCTGGTCGGGGAGGTGGTCGCTTACGACCTGTCGCAGCAGATGCTAGATGTGGTGAGCCGCGCTGCTCTTGAGCGCGATTTGCCGAATATCCGCACCGTGTGTGGTGCCGCTGAACGCTTGCCCTTTGCCGACGGCGAGTTCGATTACGTGCTGAGCCGTTATTCGGCCCATCACTGGAGCGACCTCGGTCAGGCCTTGCGAGAAGTGCGGCGGGTACTCAAACCCGGCGGTGTCGCTGCATTCATTGACGTGATGTCGCCGGGCAGCCCTCTGCTTGACACGTATTTGCAAACGGTTGAAGTGTTGCGCGACACCAGCCATGTGCGCGATTACGCTGCCGGTGAGTGGCTTGAGCAGATCAGCCAGGCGGGGCTGCACACGCGCAGTACGCAGCGTCAGCGTTTGCGATTAGAGTTCGGCTCCTGGATTGCCCGCATGCGCACGCCGGACACCCTCAGGCATGCCATTAGCGTGTTGCAACAGTCCATGGGCGCCGAGGTGCGTGAGTATTTCGAAATTGAAAGCGACGGCTCGTTCAGTACCGATGTGCTGGTGCTGTGGTGTGAAAAGTAAACACGGCCACACGATAAAATTTTCCAGATGCGCCTGCGGGGGCATCGACAGACAAGAAAGAGGAACCCATGAGCAAGCAGATTCTGATTCTTCCAGGTGACGGCATTGGTCCAGAAATCATGGCTCAGGCGGTCAAGGTGCTGGAGTTGGCCAACGACAAGTTTCAGCTCGGCTTTGAGCTGACCCATGACGTGATCGGCGGCGCGGCCATTGACAAGCATGGTGTGCCGTTGGCCGATGAAACCCTGGACCGCGCCCGCGCGGCGGACGCTGTACTGTTGGGTGCGGTGGGTGGTCCGAAATGGGACACCATTGAGCGCGATATTCGTCCTGAGCGCGGGTTGCTGAAAATCCGTGCGCAATTGGGCCTGTTTGGCAACTTGCGTCCTGCGATCCTTTATCCGCAACTGGCAGACGCGTCGAGCCTCAAGCCGGAAATCGTTGCGGGCCTCGACATCCTGATCGTCCGTGAATTGACCGGTGGCATTTATTTTGGCGCGCCACGTGGCACCCGCGAACTTGAAAATGGCGAGCGTCAGGCTTACGACACGCTGCCCTACAGCGAAAGCGAAATTCGCCGTATTGCGCGAGTCGGTTTCGACATGGCCCGTGTGCGTGGCAAAAAACTGTGTTCGGTCGACAAGGCCAACGTACTGGCGTCCAGCCAGCTGTGGCGCGAAGTCGTTGAGCACGTGGCCAAGGATTACCCGGACGTCGAATTGAGCCACATGTACGTCGACAATGCCGCGATGCAACTGGTGCGCGCGCCCAAGCAGTTCGACGTGATCGTCACCGATAACCTGTTCGGCGACATCCTTTCCGACGAGGCATCGATGCTCACCGGTTCCATCGGCATGCTGCCTTCGGCCTCCCTGGATGCCAACAACAAGGGTATGTACGAGCCGTGCCACGGCTCTGCGCCGGACATCGCGGGGCAGGGCATTGCCAACCCGCTGGCCACGATTTTGTCCGTCTCGATGATGTTGCGTTACAGCTTCAATCAGCAGGCGGCGGCCGACGCCATCGAGCGGGCCGTAAGCCTGGTTCTGGATCAAGGTTTGCGTACGGGTGATATCTGGTCGGCGGGGTGTGCCAAGGTCGGTACACAGGAAATGGGCGATGCAGTAGTCGCCGCGCTGCAGAATCTGTAATCTCTCGGGCCCGTTACTTCCTGTTGGTGGAAGTAACGACCCCACTTTTTGTTAAAGGTGTAGTTGCGATGAAACGTGTAGGTCTGGTCGGTTGGCGCGGTATGGTCGGTTCCGTGCTCATGCAGCGGATGCTGGAAGAGCAGGATTTCGATCTTATTGAGCCGGTGTTTTTCACCACCTCCAATGTCGGTGGACAAGGGCCGTCCGTGGGCAAGGATATTGCTCCGCTCAAGGATGCCTACAACATTGAAGAGTTGAAAACCCTCGATGTGATCCTGACCTGCCAGGGCGGCGACTACACCAATGAGGTGTTCCCGAAGCTGCGTGAGGCGGGCTGGCAAGGTTACTGGATCGATGCGGCATCGAGCCTGCGCATGCAGGATGACGCGGTGATTATTCTGGATCCGGTCAACCGCAAGGTGATTGACCAGCAGCTCGATGCAGGCACCAAAAACTACGTGGGCGGCAACTGCACCGTGAGCTTGATGCTGATGGGGCTTGGCGGTCTGTTCGAGGCCGGTCTGGTGGAATGGATGAGCGCCATGACCTATCAGGCGGCATCCGGTGCCGGCGCGCAGAACATGCGCGAGTTGATCAAGCAAATGGGTGCGACCCACGCCGCTGTCGCCGATGAACTGGCCAACCCGGCCAGCGCCATTCTCGATATCGATCGCAAAGTGGCGCAAGCCATGCGCAGCGATGCCTACCCGACCGAGAACTTCGGTGTGCCGCTGGCAGGCAGCCTGATCCCGTGGATCGACAAAGAACTGCCTAACGGCCAGAGCCGTGAAGAATGGAAGGCGCAAGCCGAAACCAACAAGATTCTGGGGCGTTTCAAAAACCCGATTCCGGTTGATGGCATTTGCGTGCGTATCGGCGCCATGCGCTGTCACAGCCAGGCGTTGACCATCAAGCTGAACAAAGATGTGCCGATTGCCGACATTGAGGGCCTGATCAGCCAGCACAACCCTTGGGTCAAGCTGGTGCCCAATCAGCGTGAGATCAGCATGCAAGAGCTGAGTCCGACAAAAGTCACCGGTACCCTGAACGTGCCGGTCGGCCGTCTGCGCAAACTCAACATGGGGTCGCAGTTCCTCGGCGCCTTCACCGTGGGTGACCAGTTGTTGTGGGGCGCGGCCGAACCGCTGCGTCGCATGCTGCGGATTTTGCTGGAGCGTTAATCCGCGCCGGTGACTCCAGACCCGCCCCTTGCAAGAGTGGCGGGTTTTTTATTGTGCGCAGGATGTGAACAGTCCATGCAGCGTGCTGTGCGTTGCCTGGCGGGGTTGCGCCCGGTACAGTGCCGCTCCCACTGTTTCGCCTGAGGTAGATCCATGAACCAGTCCTTTGATATCGCCGTCGTCGGCGCCACCGGCACTGTCGGCGAAACCATTGTGCAAATTCTTGAAGAGCGGGATTTTCCTGTCGGTGAGCTGCATTTATTGGCCAGTCTGGAGTCCGCCGGAAGCTCGGTGCCCTACCGGGGCAAGAACGTGCGGGTGCGTGAAGTCGACGCGTTTGATTTCAGTAAGGTACGCATGGTGTTTTTCGCGGCCGGGCCAGCGGTGACGTTAAGTTACGCCGCCAAAGCCAGTGCGGCGGGCTGTGCCGTGATCGACCTGTCAGGCGCCTTGCCGTCGGCCCAGGCGCCCCAGGTCGTACCAGAAGCCAATGCGCAGACGCTGGAGGATTTGCCCAAACCCGTACAAATCAGCAGCCCAAGCGCTTCCGCGACTGCGCTGGCGGTGGTGCTGGCCCCTTTGCGTGGGCTACTGGACATCCAGCGGGTGAGTGTCACTGCATGCCTGGCGGTCTCGGCCCAAGGCCGTGAAGCGGTGTCCGAGCTGGCGCGTCAGACGGCTGAGCTGCTTAATTTGCGTCCTCTGGAATCAACCTTTTTTGACCGGCAAATGGCATTTAATTTGCTGGCGCAGGTCGGTAAACCTGATGCCCAGGGCCATGTGCCACTTGAAAGACGTCTGGTCAGTGAGCTGCGTGATGTGTTGGGCATGCCCGGGCTCAAGGTGTCGGTAACCTGTGTTCAGGCGCCGGTGTTTTTTGGCGACAGCTTCAGTGTTTCGGTGCAATTGGCAGGCCCTGCGGACCTGGACGCGGTTAATGCATTGCTCGATGCGGCCGATAGTATCGAACGGGTTGAGGCGGGCGACTATCCTACAGCTGTGGGGGATGCGGTCGGTCAGGACGTTGTGTATGTAGGCCGTGTGCGTCACGGAGTTGACGATACTTCTGAACTTAATTTGTGGTTGACGTCAGATAACGTACGAAAAGGCGCAGCCTTGAACGCCGTGCAGGTGGCCGAGTTGTTGATAAAAGGTCTGCTGTAAAAGATACTTGGCGTCAATTTGCAGCATGATTCTAGCCAGACGGCCAATCGTTGCAGTTCAGTTGCTGTCAGGGCTCGCAAGGCGTAATGGGAGAACCACCCCGGTAACGGTGTAATCCGGGTGAGGTCTTCAGGCAGCAGCTATACAGATCCCGTGGGACGGGGTCTGTACCAATAAGGAAGAGGCTATGGTTCAAGTTCGCAAATTAGTGTTAGCAATCGCCGCCGCTTCGGCGCTGTCATCAGGCATGGCACAGGCGCTTGGGCTCGGGGAGCTGACGCTGAAGTCGACGCAGAACCAGCCGCTGCTGGCTGAAATCGAGTTGCTGGATGTCAAGGATTTGACCGCTGCTGAAGTGGTCCCCAGCCTGGCACCCACTGAAGAATTTACTAAAGCGGGCGTACAACGCCCTGCCTTTCTGGATGATTTGCGCTTTACCCCGGTCATCAATCCGGAGGGCAAAAGCGTGTTGCGTGTGACGTCCAGTCAGCCGCTGTCAGAACCCTTCGTCAAATTTCTGGTGCAGGTCATGTGGCCCAACGGTCGCTTGCTGCGCGATTACAGCGTGTTGCTTGACCCGGCCAAATTTTCGCCGCAAACAGCGGCGGCTGCCGCAGCCACCCCGACGGCTGCCCCTGCTGGCAGCCCGGCGCAATACACAACCAGTGCCCGTGACACCCTTTGGGAAATTGCCGCGAAGGCGCGCACGGAGGGATCCGTTCAGCAAACCATGCTGGCGATTCAGGCGCTCAATCCCGATGCGTTTATCAATGGCAACATCAATCGCTTGAAAACCGGTCAGGTACTGCGCTTGCCGGATGCGTCGCAAAGCACTCAATTGCCCCATGCCAAGGCAGTGGCTGAAGTCGCGTCGCAGAACGCTGACTGGCGCAACGGGCGTCGTACTGTGCCGCTGGCCCAGCAGCTGAATGCAACAGGCCGTAAAGCCCCGGCACTGGCAACCCCCAAAGAGGCCGCTGGCGATAACTTGAGCCTGGTCTCCGGGCAGGCGGCCAAAGGTGCAGGCAAGGGCGCGGCAGGTGATGTCAAGCAACTGAGCGACAAGCTGGCGATGACTCAGGAAGGGCTGGATGCCAGCCGCCGAGAGAATGCCGAGCTGAAAAGCCGGATGCAGGACCTGCAAAGCCAGCTGGACAAACTGCAGCGTTTGATTGAGCTGAAAAACGATCAGTTGGCCAAACTTCAGGCAGACACTGCGCCGGGCATTGATCCTGCTGCGGCGATACCGGCGCAATTGGCGGCTCAGGCAGCCGATGCCCCCGAAGCTGATATTCCACCGGCCACTGAGGGTAAACCGGCCACTGCCGTTCCCCCGGCGCCGGTGGATGATGCCCAAACCCAGGAGCGCAGTATTCAGGACTTGCTTGCCAGTCCGCTGTTGCTGGGCCTGGTGGGTGGTGGGGCCGTGCTCCTGTTGTTACTGCTGATGTTGCTGCTGGCGCGTCGCCGCAAAGCGCAACAGGCCGCAGAAAAACACCTGCGCATGGCGCGTGCGCTTGAGGAAGAGTCGGATTTCACTGCTGATCTGGACATGCCGGAAAGCAGCTTTGAAGGCCTTGAAGTTCCGCCTCCAAGCGTCAAGCTGGCACCTGCACCTGCACCTGCACCTGCACCTGCACCTGCACCTGCACCTGCACCGGTTGTCGAATCCGCTGCTCCTGCGGTTGCGGCAGCCACTGTCGCAGCGGCAGCAGTTGTGGCTGCGGCAACACAGTCCAAGCCCGATAGCGATGTGCTGGACGAAGCTGAACACCTCATTACTCGCCGCCAGTTCAATGAGGCGCAAGAGTTGCTCACGTCTGCCATTGAGCAGGCGCCGCAGCGCAGCGATTTGCGTCTGAAACTGATGCAGGTTTACGGTGAACTGGGCGCGCGTGATGCGTTTGTTGCGCAGGAGCGTCAGTTGATTGCCAATGGCAAAAACCACGCTGAAGTCGAACAACTCAAAGCGCGCTATCCGGCCATGGCCGCTGTCGCGGCTGCGGGTATTGCCTCGGCCGCCCTCGCTGCCGAGCTGGATGCCCAATTCGTCAAGGACATGCTTCAGGAAGAGCCCGTTGAAGAGGCACCAGTTCCCGCTGAGCCTGTCAGCGAGGCATTCGATGAGGATTTCGACCTGAGTCTGGACGATCTGGAGGCTGCATCGCCATCGGTGGTTGCTCCGGGTGTGAGCTCGCAGGCTCAAGCTGCGACGCCTGCCGATGATGAATTGAGCTTTGAGGCGGTGCTGGCTCAGCAGGCTGAGGCCCAGGCCGCCCAGGAAGATCTTTCTGACTTCGATTTAGACCTGCCGGACGATGATCTCTCGGCCCCAACATTGGCCGATGAGGATCTGTTGGGTCTGGAAGGCGAGCTCAAGGGGTTGTCTGATGCCGAGCCGCCGTTGTTCGACATTAATGGCGTCGATGATCTGGACCTGCCTGCGGACTTCGATCTGTCGTTGGCTGATGAAGAAGTACCGGTCGCGCCTGACAGCTTTGCGGTGGAGCTGGATGAAGTCAATGCCGAGCTAGAGCGTCTGTCGCAGAGCCTGGAGCATCCGCCAATTGCCGAGCCGTTTGTCGATACAAGCAAATTTGCCGCAGACGATGCGGTCGAGCAGGATGAAGAGCCCGAGTTCGACTTCCTGTCCGGGACCGATGAAACCGCGACCAAACTTGATCTTGCGCAAGCGTATATCGATATGGGCGACGCGGAGGGCGCGCGCGACATCCTGACTGAAGTGCTGGGCGAAGGTAATCCCGAGCAGTTGGCCGAGGCCAATGAGATGTTGTCCCGTCTGGTGTGATCGCACGCGTGTAATGCCGACGGCAGCCAGGATGGCTGCCGTTGTCGTTTTTGCGAGGCGGGCGTCAGCGCGTTTAATCATCGGCGCGGCGTATTTGTTTCATGGCGTCTTGGCGCGTGCGCCTTATAATGCCCGCCTTTGCGTACATGAGCAGGCTGTAAGTCCTTGGCAAATTTAGATAACGCAGCCGCTGAAATGGCTGCCGAAGGTTTTTCCCGCATCGCGTTGGGTGTTGAATACAAAGGTTCGCGGTACAGCGGCTGGCAGCGTCAGGCCAACGGTGTGCTGACCGTTCAGGAGACCCTTGAAGACGCGCTGTCGAAAGTCGCCGCATCCCCGGTTTCATTGTTGTGCGCCGGGCGTACCGATGCCGGTGTGCATGCCTGCGGGCAAGTGGTGCACTTTGACACGCAGGCTGAGCGCTCGCTGAAGGCGTGGGTGATGGGGGCCAATATCAATTTGCCCCATGACATCAGTGTCAGTTGGGCCAAAGTCATGCCCGCGCATTTTCATGCAAGGTTCAAAGCCATTGCACGGCGCTATCGCTATGTCATTTATAACGATCAGATTCGCCCGGCACATTTGAACCAGGAAGTGACCTGGAACCATCGCCCACTGGATGTCGAGCGCATGGCCGAGGCGGCTCAGTACTTGCTGGGGGTGCATGACTTCAGCGCTTTTCGCGCCGGTCAATGCCAGGCCAAATCACCGATCAAAGAAATGCATCACCTGCGCGTTACCCGTCATGGGCAGATGATCGTGCTGGATATCCGTGCCAGTGCGTTTCTGCACCACATGGTGCGCAATATCGCGGGGGTGCTGATGACCATTGGTGCCGGCGAGCGGCCGGTCGAGTGGATCAAGGAAGTGCTCGAAAGCCGTCAACGTCGCTTGGGCGGTGTCACGGCGCACCCGTATGGCTTGTATCTGGTGCAGGTGGAGTATCACGATGAGTTCCAGTTACCTGACAGGTATATCGGTCCGCATTTCCTGACCGGTTTTAGCGAACTGGCCGGCTGACGCCCGCTCACGCTTTTGTTACCATCCGCCACTTTCACGCATCAATCCAGAGGTGGAGCCGACATGTCAGCCGTTCGCAGCAAGATCTGCGGTATTACCTGCATAGATGATGCGCTGGCTGCTGTAGAGTCCGGCGCTGATGCGCTTGGCTTTGTCTTTTATGCCAAAAGTCCGCGCGCCGTCAGCGTTCAGCAAGCCCGCACCATTATTGCGGCACTGCCTCCTTTCGTGACCACGGTCGGTCTTTTTGTCAATGCCAGTGCGTGCGAGCTGAACGAAACCCTCGACGCTGTACCGCTGGATTTGCTGCAGTTTCACGGTGACGAAACCCCAGGGCAGTGCCAAAGCTTTCACCGTCCTTATATAAAAGCGCTTCGCGTAAAGGCGGGCGATGACATTGCGCAGGCGTGCGCGATGTATGGCAGCGCCAGCGGTATTTTGCTGGATGCCTACGTTGAAGGGGTGCCGGGGGGAACCGGCGAGGTCTTTGACTGGTCTTTGATACCTCGGGACTTGAGCAAGCCGATCATTCTGGCTGGCGGATTGAATGCCAATAATGTGGCAGACGCCATTCGTCAGGTTCGTCCTTATGCCGTGGACGTGAGTGGCGGTGTAGAAAAAAGCAAGGGCATCAAGGATCACGACAAGATACAGGCCTTCATGCAGGCGGTTCGTGGAACAAACTGACGCATGATGTGACGGTTGGCAGTCTGCCACCGTCCATCATTACCGCCGCAGTAAAGCGTGCGGGCCCGGTTGTTGGACGGGCAGAAATTAAAGTGGCAACCGCTCTGGTGCGTGTTGTCGGGAAGGCTGAGGGTTGCAAGGAAATGCCGGTTAGCCCTGTGCTGACCGCAGGTGAATGCAATCATCGCCACACACCTAATGAATTTAGCTCAAGGGCATACACGGGGCCTGAACCCGATGTTCAAGCCGCCCCGGTACTGGAGAAAAAAAGCATGAGCAACTGGTTGGTAGACAAACTGATTCCTTCGATCATGCGTTCCGAGGTCAAGAAGAGTTCGGTACCTGAAGGCCTGTGGCACAAATGCCCGTCCTGCGACGCAGTGCTTTATCGCCCTGAGCTGGAAAAGACCCTGGACGTTTGTCCGAAGTGCAACCACCACATGCGCATTGGCGCGCGTGCCCGCATTGACATTTTTCTGGATGCCGACGGCCGTGTTGAGCTGGGTGCCGACCTGGAGCCGGTTGACCGCCTGAAGTTCCGCGACAGCAAGAAGTACAAGGATCGTCTGGTCGGTGCGCAAAAGCAGACTGGCGAGAAAGACGCGTTGATTTCCATGAGCGGTACCCTGTTGGGCATGCCGGTCGTAGTGTCCGCCTTTGAATTCTCGTTCATGGGTGGCTCGATGGGTGCCATCGTTGGCGAGCGTTTTGTTCGTGCCGCCAACCATGCGCTGGAAAACCGCTGCCCCATGATCTGTTTCGCAGCTTCGGGGGGCGCGCGCATGCAGGAAGCCCTGATTTCCTTGATGCAAATGGCCAAGACTTCCGCGGTGCTGGCACGTCTGCGTGAAGAGGGCATCCCGTTCATCTCCGTATTGACGGATCCGGTCTACGGCGGTGTTTCGGCCAGTCTGGCGATGTTGGGCGATGTGATCGTTGCAGAGCCCAAAGCGTTGATCGGTTTTGCCGGTCCGCGTGTGATCGAGCAAACCGTACGTGAAAAACTCCCGGAAGGTTTCCAGCGCAGTGAATTCCTGCTGGAGCACGGCGCAATCGACCTGATCGTATCCCGTCAGGAACTGCGTCCGCGTCTGGGCAGCCTGCTGGCGCAGATGATGGGCCTGCCGACTCCGGTGTACGTGGCGCCTCCTGTTGAAGCCATTGTTGTACCGCCGGCCCCGGCAAACCTATGACCCGGCGCACCCTTGGCCAGTGGCTCGCCTACCTTGAGCAGTTGCATCCATCGGCCATCGACATGGGCCTGGAGCGCTCGCGTGAAGTAGCGGGCCGCATGGGGCTGAGCAAGCCTGCGCCTCGGGTGGTGACGGTCACTGGCACTAATGGCAAAGGTTCTACCTGTGCGTTTGTAGCATCGTTGCTGCAAGCGCAAGGCCTGAAAGTAGGGGTGTATAGCTCCCCACATTTGTTGCGTTACAACGAGCGCGTGCAAATCGATGGCGTTGAAGCAACAGACGAACAGTTGTGCGAAGCCTTTGCTGCGGTCGAAGCGGGCCGTGGCGAAATTTCCCTGACTTACTTTGAAGTCGGAACGCTGGCTGCTTTCTGGCTGTTTCAGCGGGCCGGGCTCGATGCAGTGATTCTGGAAGTCGGGCTGGGCGGTCGGCTTGATACCGTCAATCTGGTGGATGCCGATCTGGCGTTGGTCACCAGCATTGGTGTTGATCATGTGGAATACCTGGGCAATACCCGAGAGTCTGTCGCGTTCGAAAAGGCCGGCATTTTCCGTCCAGGCAAGCCAGCCTTGTGTGGTGACTTGAATCCGCCTCAGACGTTGCTCGATAAAGCCCGCGCGTTGGATTGCCCGCTCTTTATTCGTGGTCGTGACTTCGATCTGGCTACCACCGAACAGGTCTGGCATTGGCGGGGACTGAGCGCGGAAGGACGCGTTATCGAACTGCGCGATCTGCCCCTGCTTGACTTGCCTATGGAAAACGCGGCGCTGGCCGTGCAAGGCTACGCGCTGAGTGGCTTGCCTTGGCAGCCGGAATCCATTGCCCGGGCGCTGAAGGCTACCCGTGTGACCGGCCGACTTGATCGTCGCTCGTTCACGTGGCACGGTAAAACCTTGAGCCTGCTTCTGGATGTAGGCCATAACCCGCATGCTGCGCAGTATCTGGTTCAGCGCCTGGCACAGCGCCCGGTTGCAGGCAAACGCCTGGCTGTCTTTGGTTTGCTGGCAGATAAGGATCTGGACGGGGTAGTGGCACAGTTTACGGTGCCGGTCGAGCATTGGGCTGTTGCACCGCTAGACACCCCGCGTACTCGTCCTGCTGCTGAAGTGGGTGCTGTTCTGCAACGCCAGGGCGCATCTGTTTCGGAGCATGGCAGTGTGATGGCGGCGCTGGAAGCCCAGTGCGAGCGGGCCACGGCCGCTGATGAAATTCTGTTGTTCGGGTCATTCTATTGTGTCGCCGAAGCCCTTGAATGGCTGGAGCGGCGCGCCACGGAGGAGGCTGCAAATGGCTTTGCTGGATAAGGCGTACAAGCAGCGCATGGTTGGCGCGCTGGTGCTGGTGGCATTGGCGGTGATTTTCTTGCCGATGCTGTTTTCGCGTCAGGATGAGCAGCGTCAGATTCAGGTCGATGCGCCCACGGCGCCTCAAGTACCCGTGCTGCCGCGCGTTCAGGTTGAGCCGGTTGCCGTGCCCGAGCCGCAAGTCATTCCCGAAGAGCCTGCCCCGGTCGAGCAGGCTGTGGTTGCTGCGCCCGAGCCTGAAGCTGTTGTCGCGCCGCCGGTGGTTTCCAAGCCTGCCGTTGCACCTAAACCGCCTGCCATTACGCCTGCACAAACAGTTGCGCAGGCGCCGGCCAAGCTCGATACCACGCAAAAACGTGTCGATGACAATGGTTTGCCGATCAGTTGGTCAGTGCAATTGGTCAGTCTGTCCAATCGTGCAAGTGCCGATAACCTGCAAAAAACCCTTCGTAATCAAGGTTATAACGCTTACGTTCGCACCTCTGGCGGGATGAATCGTGTTTTTGTAGGGCCTTTGCTGGAGCGTGCGGAAGCTGACCGTCTGCGCGATTTGTTGGGCAAACAGCAAAATCTCAAGGGTTTTGTGGTTCGCTTTCAGCCTGAACGTGGCTGAGACTGAAAAAAGGTTCAATCTGATACGCAATGCGCGTTTAAATCGCCTTACCTGTGAGGCGGTGCTCTGCTAAAATGCGCCGCCTTATCTGTCTGTAGGCTGCACCGTGCCATTTACCTGGGTTGACTGGGCAATCGTTGCAACGATTGCCATTTCTGCACTGATCAGTTTGAAGCGTGGCTTCGTCAAAGAGGCATTGTCGCTGTGCACCTGGATCATTGCTGGTGTCGTCGCCTGGATGTTCGGTGGTTCCCTGTCGGAATATCTCTCTGCCTACATCGAAACACCTTCCGCCCGTGTCATCGCCGGGTGCACCATCATGTTTGTCGCCACCTTGCTGGTCGGCGCAATGATCAATTTCCTTATCGGCGAACTGATTCGCGTCACCGGGTTGTCCGGGACCGATCGATTCCTTGGCATGGCCTTCGGCGCCGCGCGTGGCGCGTTGCTGGTGGTCGTGGCAGTCGGGCTATTAAGTCTGGGGCCGGTACAGCAGGACTCGTGGTGGCAAGAGTCTCGGCTTTTGCCACAATTTCTATTGGTTGCCGACTGGTCGAAAAATCTCATTTTGGGGTTGAGCAGTCAGTGGCTCGCCAGCGGTATCAGCGTACCCGCTGATATTCCGTTCAAGGAACATCTCTTGCCGGCTACCCAGCCCAAGTGAGCGGTGTTCAGTTCAGATCCATAAAGTAGGGGTTGCGTCGCATGTGTGGCATCGTCGGTATCGTCGGTAAGTCGAACGTCAATCAGGCGCTGTATGACGCGCTAACCGTCCTCCAGCACCGCGGCCAGGATGCTGCCGGTATTGTAACCAGCCATAACGGCCGGTTATTTCTGCGCAAGGATAACGGGCTGGTACGTGATGTGTTTCATCAGCGTCACATGCAGCGTCTGGTCGGGAACGTAGGCATTGGCCACGTTCGCTACCCGACTGCTGGTAGCTCGACTTCAGCTGAAGCTCAGCCGTTTTACGTGAACTCGCCTTATGGCATCACCCTGGCGCATAACGGCAACCTGACCAACGTTGAACAACTGGCCAAGGAGATTTACGAATCTGATTTGCGCCACGTCAACACCAACTCCGATTCGGAAGTACTGCTGAACGTGTTCGCGCACGAGCTGGCCCAGCGCGGCAAGCTGCAGCCGACCGAAGAAGACGTGTTTGCTGCCGTCACAGACGTGCACAACCGTTGCCGTGGTGGTTATGCAGTGGTTGCGATGCTGACCGGCTACGGCATCGTCGGCTTCCGCGACCCTAACGGCATTCGCCCGATCGTATTCGGTCAGCGTCACACTGACGAAGGCGTTGAATACATGATCGCCTCTGAAAGCGTTTCGCTGGATGTACTGGGCTTCACCCTGATTCGCGACCTGGCGCCCGGCGAAGCGGTTTACATCACAGAGGATGGCAAGCTGCACACCCGCCAATGCGCGGCCAACCCGCAATTGACGCCGTGTATCTTTGAACACGTTTACCTGGCGCGTCCGGATTCCATCATCGACGGCGTTTCGGTGTACAAAGCCCGTCTGCGCATGGGTGAAAAGCTGGCCGACAAGATCTTGCGCGAGCGTCCTGAGCACGACATTGACGTGGTTATCCCGATCCCGGACACCAGCCGAACGGCGGCTCTGGAGTTGGCCAACCACTTGGGCGTCAAATTTCGCGAAGGCTTCGTCAAAAACCGCTACATCGGCCGTACCTTCATCATGCCGGGCCAGGCTGCACGCAAAAAATCCGTGCGCCAGAAGCTCAATGCCATCGAGCTTGAGTTCCGTGGCAAGAACGTGATGCTGGTTGATGACTCGATCGTGCGCGGGACGACCTGCAAGCAGATCATTCAAATGGCGCGCGAAGCGGGCGCCAAGAACGTTTATTTCTGCTCGGCCGCACCGGCAGTACGCTACCCGAACGTGTATGGCATCGACATGCCGAGCGCTCACGAACTGATCGCGCACAATCGCACCACCCAGGATGTCGCTGATCTGATCGGCGCAGACTGGCTGATCTATCAGGACTTGCCAGACCTGATCGATGCCGTGGGCGGTGGCAAGATCAAAATCGAGAAATTCGATTGCGCTGTGTTCGATGGCAAGTACGTGACGGGTGACATCGATGATAACTACCTGGACCGCATCGAGCGTGCGCGCAATGATGCCTCCAAGGTGATTGCGCAGGGGGTGGGTGCCACCATCGGCATCTACAACAACTAGCGCTTTACCGAACCGGCCCCTAGGGGCCGGTTTGCATTTTTCCGATACGCACAGTAGCCAATACAAAGCAGTCTTTACAGCAAGGAGTGGGCAGCATGAGTCAGGATTGGGATGCCGGTCGGCTGGACAGCGACCTCGAGGGCGTAGCGTTCGACACCTTGGCCGTACGTGCTGGTCAGCACCGTACGCCTGAGGGCGAGCACGGTGACGCCATGTTCCTGACCTCGAGCTACGTGTTCCGCACCGCAGCCGATGCGGCTGCGCGGTTCTCGGGCGAGGCAGCCGGCAACGTCTATTCGCGTTACACCAACCCCACGGTGCGCGCCTTTGAAGAGCGCATCGCTGCACTCGAAGGTGCCGAGCAGGCCGTTGCCACGGCCACTGGCATGGCGGCGATCCTGTCAGTGGTCATGAGCCTGTGCAGCGCAGGCGACCATATTCTGGTCTCGCGCAGCGTATTCGGGTCGACCATCAGCCTGTTCGAAAAGTATTTCAAGCGTTTTGGCGTGCAAGTCGACTACGTGCCTCTGGCCGAGGTGTCGGGCTGGGATGCCGCTATCAAACCGAACACTAAATTGCTGTTTGTCGAATCCCCCTCCAACCCGCTGGCCGAGCTGGTTGACATCGCCGCGCTCGCCGAAGTGGCCCATGCCAAGGGTGCGATGCTGGTGGTGGACAACTGTTTCTGCACGCCAGCGTTGCAGCAGCCGCTCAAATTGGGGGCCGACATCGTAGTGCATTCGGCCACCAAGTTTATTGACGGGCAGGGCCGCTGCATGGGCGGGGTGGTTGCCGGTCGCCGCGAACAGATGAAAGAAGTGGTGGGTTTCCTGCGCACAGCGGGGCCGACATTAAGCCCGTTCAATGCCTGGATCTTCCTCAAGGGGTTGGAAACACTCAACCTGCGCATGCGTGCCCACTGCGCCAGCGCATTGGCCCTGGCCGAGTGGCTGGAGCAGCAGGACGGCATCGAGCACGTGCATTACGCCGGTCTCAAGAGCCATCCGCAGCATGCTCTGGCCCAGCGTCAGCAGCGCGGTTTTGGTGCTGTGGTCAGCTTTGAGGTCCGTGGAGGCAAGGAGGGTGCCTGGCGCTTTATCGACGCGACCCGCCTGATTTCCATTACCGCCAACCTGGGTGACAGCAAAACCACCATCACACATCCCGCCACCACGTCCCACGGTCGTCTGGCACCCCAGGAGCGTGAAGCGGCCGGTATCCGCGACAGCCTGATCCGGATCGCGGTGGGCCTGGAGGATGTCGCTGATCTGCAGGCGGATCTGGCACGAGGTCTTGCGGCACTGTGACGGACCTGATTCTCGAAACATCGGCTAGCGCAAACGGACGTGTGGCACTGGTTACCGGTGCTGCGCGGGGCATTGGCCTTGGGATTGCCGCCTGGCTGGTCAGCGAAGGCTGGCAGGTGGTGCTCACGGACATTGACCGCACGCGTGGCTCCAGAGTGGCCAAGGTGCTGGGCGAAAACGCCTGGTTTGTGGCGATGGACGTGGCACAGGAATCGGATGTTATTCAGTGCGTGGCGCAGGTATTGGGGCAGTTCGGGCGTCTGGATGCGTTGGTGTGCAACGCCGCCATCGCTGATCCGCACAACATGACCCTTGAAAGCCTCGACCTTGAACACTGGAACCGCGTACTGGCGGTCAACCTGACCGGGCCGATGCTGCTGGCCAAGCATTGCGCACCGTATCTGCGGGCGCACTGCGGCGCTATCGTCAATCTGGCCTCCACGCGTGCCCGCCAGTCCGAACCGGATACCGAGGCGTATGTCGCGAGTAAAGGTGGCTTGCTGGCGTTGACACATGCCTTGGCCATTAGCCTTGGGCCAGAGATCCGGGTCAATGCAGTGAGTCCGGGCTGGATCGATGCACGGGATCCTTCAGTGCGCCGTGCCGAGCCGCTGGCCGATAACGATCATTCGCAGCATCCCGCTGGCAGGGTTGGTACGGTGGAAGACGTGGCCTCGATGGTGGCCTGGCTGTTGTCGCGCAATGCCGGGTTCGTAACGGGGCAGGAGTTTGTGGTCGATGGCGGCATGAGTAAAAAAATGGTGTACGACGCGTGAACACCTTCTGGTTTAAAAGGATTCGATAAGTGCTAGGGCAATAGTCAGGGATTATCGATTTTTGCTTTTTTAAAAAAAAGTTCAATCTTGTCCTTGACTTAGCTTCGATAGGTGCGTAAATTTCGCGGCCTCAACGAAGCAAAGGGTGATTAGCTCAGCTGGGAGAGCATCTGCCTTACAAGCAGAGGGTCGGCGGTTCGATCCCGTCATCACCCACCACTTCTTGAGTTTCTCGAAAGAGAAAAGGCGTTCTGAAAAGGACACCAACCGACGCGCAGCGGTAGTTCAGTCGGTTAGAATACCGGCCTGTCACGCCGGGGGTCGCGGGTTCGAGTCCCGTCCGCTGCGCC
>NZ_NQKI01000041.1 GCF_002269125.1 Pseudomonas lundensis
GCCCCCCTTCGAACGACCCACCCCATCGCCTGCTCCCTTTGAGGGATAACGCGCTAATTGACCAACGCCTGTGGCTTTCATATGGGCGACTTCTTACAAAGAAACAGACATGATTACCTGTCACCGCACATAGAGTCCGACAGACACTGAACCCTGTTCTACGCTGTCAGTCGTATCGTCAGCTAAATCAGCATCACGCAAAGGAGCCTGCATGGCTGGTCCTCGAAGTATGGGTATGTTGGGCGTCAGCCTGGTGGTATTGCTGACCGCGTGCGGTAAAGAAGCCCCCAAAGCGCCTCTGTCGCCACGGGTGTATGTACAGCAGGTGAGCACGCGCGAATTTGCGCCCCCGATTCAACTCAGCGGAGACATTCAGGCGCGGGTCGAAACCCAGCTTTCTTTCCGCGTGGGCGGCAAAATTATCGAGCGTAGCGTAGACGTCGGCGATCATATTCAGGCCCATCAAGTGCTGGCGCGCCTGGACCCCAAAGATTTGAAAATCCAGGTCGCCACGGCGCAGGCCAGCGTGAATGCCCAGCAGGCGCAAGTGGTGCAAACCCGCGCCGCGTTTATCCGTCAGCAAAAACTGCTGCCAAAGGGCTATACCAGCCAAAGCGAATACGATGCCGCCAACGCCGCACAACTCAGCGCACAAAGTGCTCTGACCGCTGCTCAGGCGCAGTTGGCCAATGCCCGCGAACAGTTGAGTTACAGCAACCTCGAAGCCGAAGCACCGGGTGTCATTACGGCGCGACAGGCCGAAGTGGGGCAGGTGGTGCAAGCCACCATGCCGATTTTCACATTGGCCCGCGACGGCGCTCGGGATGCAGTGTTCAACGTTTACGAGTCCCTGTTCATCGAGCCGCCCAAGGACCCGACCGTGCAGGTCACGTTGCTCAGCAATCCGCAGATCAAGGTCAAAGGCCAGATTCGGGAAATCACCCCCACCGTGGCGGCGCAAAGCGGCACCCTGCAAATCAAGGTGCAGCTCGATGAACTGCCCAAGGGCATGGATTTAGGCTCGATCGTCAGCGTCAACCTGACCCCGCCGCCCAGCCGCAGCATCGAACTGCCCTGGTCGGCACTGACCAAAGACGTCAGCGAACCCGCTGTGTGGCTGGTGGACGACAACAACAGCGTGCGCCTGCAACGGGTGAAAGTCGGGCGTTATCTGACCGGCAGCGTCATCATCAACGAAGGCCTCAAGGACGGAGAGAACGTCGTGGTCGCAGGCGGCCAATTGTTGCACCCCGGCATGCAGGTCGAGATTGCCCCCGTCCCGGCCGGAGGTATTGAGCTATGAAGCCCTTCTGGATCGTGCCATTGGCCGCCGCCCTGCTGGTCGGTTGCTCCGAAGAGAAAGCCCCGGAACCGGTTCGCCCTGCGCTGTACGTGGTGGCTGAGCCTCAGCTGACAGAACACTTCGGCCGCTTCGCCGGCAATATCGAAGCGCGTTACGAAAGCACCTTGGGCTTTCGCGTGCCGGGGCGCATTGTGCGGCGTTATTACGACGTCGGCGCCGTGGTGAAACAGGGCGATATTCTGGCCAACCTCGACCCGACCGATCAGCAAAACCAACTGCGCGCCGCGCAAGGCGACCTGGCCAAAGCGCAGGCGCAGCTCATCAACGCACAAGCCAATGCCCGTCGTCAGCAAGAGCTGTTCAACCGCGGTGTCGGCGCCCAGGCGCAACTCGATACTGCCCAGGCTGACCTGAAAACCACGGCGGCTTCGATGCAACAGGCCGTGGCGGCGGTCAACCAGGCGCAAGACCAGCTCAGTTATTGCAACCTGCGCGCCGACCATGACGCCGTCATCACCGACTGGAAAGCCGAAGCTGGCCAAGTGGTCAGTATCGGTGAAGAGGTCGTCACGCTGGCCCGCCCCGAAATCAAGGAAGCCGTGATTGACCTGCCGGGGCCATTGGCCGAGGCGTTGCCCAAAGGCATCGAATTCCAAGTGGCGGGGCAGCTTGATCCCAACGTGAAAACCACCGCCCATGTGCGGGAAATCGCCCCGCAGGCCGACAGCGCCACCCGCACCCGGCGTACCCGGCTGACGCTGGACCAGACGCCGCCCGCGTTTCGCCTGGGCAGCTCGGTCAGCGTGACCGTCAGCAGTCCGATTGCCGAGCATTTCGAGCTGCCCGTCACCGCCCTGCAAGAAACCGACGGCAAAACCCGCGTGTGGATCATCGACACGCCCTCGCACACTGTCAGCCCGCATGAGGTCACCGTGCTGCGCCGTAACGCGCACACGGCGCTGCTGAGCGGCGGCCTCAAGAGCGGCGACAAAGTGGTCATTGCCGGGGTGAACAGCCTCACGCCCGGACAGAACGTCAGACTGGATAAGGAAAGCTCGCAATGAATGGGAAGTTCAACCTGTCCGAGTGGGCCCTGAAGCATCAGTCGTTTGTCTGGTATTTGATGTTCGTCGCGGTCCTTGCCGGGATCTTTTCGTACATGAACCTGGGGCGCGCCGAAGACCCCAGCTTCGCCATCAAGACCATGGTGATTCAGACTCGCTGGCCGGGCGCCACGGTCGATGAAACCATGCTGCAGGTCACGGACCGGATCGAGAAAAAACTCGAAGAACTCGACTCGCTGGACTACGTGCAAAGCTACACCCGCCCCGGTGAATCCACGGTGTTCGTGTTCCTCAAGGACACCACCGAGGCCAAGGCGATTCCGCAGATCTGGTACCAGGTGCGCAAGAAAATCGACGACATTCGCGGCGACTTCCCCCAAGGCATTCAAGGCCCGGGGTTCGACGACGAGTTCGGTGATGTGTACGGCACCATTTACGCCTTTACCGGCGACGGCTTCACCATGCGCCAACTGCGCGATTACGTGGAGCATGTGCGCACCGGGATTCGCGACGTGCCCAATCGCGGCAAGGTGATGACCATTGGCGAGCAGGATGAGACGTTTTACCTGAATTTCTCGACCCGCAAACTCGCTGCGCTGGGGCTGGATCAGCAGCAGGTGCTGCAAAGCCTGCAAGCACAAAACGCCGTGACCCCCGCCGGGGTGATCGAAGCGGGGCCGGAGCGCATGTCGGTGCGCACCTCCGGGCAATTCCACACCACTGAAGACCTCGAAGCCGTCAACCTGCGGGTCAATGACCGGTTCTATCGCCTGGCAGACATTGCCGAAATCACCCGGGGTTATGTTGACCCTGCTTCACCGATGTTCCACTACAACGGTAAACCGGCCATCGGCCTGGCCATCGCCATGAACGATGGCGGCAACATTCAGGCGTTCGGGCAGGAACTGCAACAACGCATCGACGACCTGACCGCCGAACTGCCGCTGGGGGTGGACGTGCACATGGTGTCGGACCAGGCCCAAGTGGTTGAAGTGGCCGTGGGCGGCTTCACCAGTGCGCTGTTCGAAGCGGTGATTATCGTGCTGGGGGTGAGTTTTATCAGCCTCGGCCTGCGCGCCGGACTGGTGGTGGCCATCTCGATCCCGCTGGTGCTGGCGCTGGTGTTTGTGTTCATGGAGTTCACCGGCATCGCCATGCAGCGGGTGTCGCTGGGTGCGCTGATCATCGCCCTTGGCCTGCTGGTGGATGACGCCATGATTACCGTGGAGGTCATGATTACGCGGCTCGAAATGGGAGAAAGCAAGGAGCAAGCGGCCACGTTTGCCTACCACTCCACGGCTTTCCCGATGCTCACCGGCACGTTGGTGACGGTCGCCGGTTTCGTGCCTATCGGGCTCAACAACAGCTCGGCCGGGGAGTACACCTTCACCCTGTTCGCGGTGATAGCCGTCGCGATGCTGGTCTCGTGGGTGGTGGCCGTGTTGTTCGCGCCGGTGCTGGGCGTGCATATCCTCAGCGCCAAGGTCAAACCCAAGCCCGAGAAGCCAGGGCGTCTGGCCCATGCGTTTGATACGGGCCTGCTGTGGTGCATGCGCCATCGGTGGCTCACCATTGGCGCGACTGTGCTGATGTTCGTGCTGTCGGTGTTCGGCCTGGGCCTGGTACAAAACCAGTTCTTCCCGTCGTCAGACCGACCTGAAATTCTGGTGGACCTGAACCTGCCGCAAAACGCCTCCATCGCTGAAACCCTCAAGGTCACTCAGCGCTTTGAGGACACCCTCAAGGGCGACCCGGACATCGTGCGCTGGAGCAGTTACATCGGCGAGGGTGCGATCCGTTTCTACCTGCCGCTGGACCAGCAACTGCAAAACCCGTTTTTTGCCCAACTGGTGATCGTCAGCACCGGGCTTGAGAGCCGCGATGTGCTGATGGCTCGCCTGGAGAAACGCCTGCGCGACGACTTTGTGGGCGTCGGCACGTTCGTGCACACCCTTGAGCTGGGGCCGCCAGTGGGTCAGCCGCTGCAATACCGCGTCAGTGGCCCGAACATCGATCAGGTGCGCAAACACGCGATTGATCTGGCCACGGTGCTCGATGCCAACCCGAACGTCGGTGAAATCAACTTCAACTGGAACGAACCGGGCAAAGTCCTGCGCATCGACATTGCTCAGGACAAAGCCCGCCAGTACGGCCTCTCGTCCGAAGACGTGGCCCGCGTGATGAACAGCATCGTCAGCGGCGCGGCGGTCAGTCAGGTCAAAGACGACATTTACCTGATCAACATTGTCGGCCGGGCGGTGGGCACCGAGCGGGACTCCCCGGAAACCCTGCTCAACCTGCAAATCACCACCCCGAGCGGCACCTCCATTCCATTGCTGGCCTTTGCCTCCGTGCGGTATGAACTGGAGCAACCGCTGATCTGGAGCCGCGACCGCATCCCGACCCTGACCCTCAAAGCGTCGGTGCGCGGCAGCATGCAACCGACCGATCTGGTGGCGGACCTCAAGCCGGCTATCGACAAATTTGCGGCAGAGCTGCCCCGTGGCTACACGCTGCAAACCGGTGGCACAGTGGAGCAAAGCGCCAAGGCGCAAGGCCCGATCGCGCACGTGGTGCCGTTGATGCTGTTTTTGATGGCGACCTTTTTGATGATCCAGTTGCAGAGCGTGCAGAAGATGTTTCTGGTGGCCAGTGTCGCGCCACTGGGGCTGATCGGCGTGGTGCTGGCGCTGGTGCCGACCGGAACGCCTATGGGCTTTGTGGCGATCCTGGGGATTCTGGCGCTGGTGGGCATCATTATTCGTAACTCGGTGATTCTGGTGACGCAGATCGACCAGTTCGAGCGCGACGGCTACGACCCGTGGCACGCCGTGGTGCAAGCGACTGAACACCGTCGTCGGCCGATCTTGCTGACTGCTGCGGCCGCCAGCCTGGGCATGATCCCGATTGCCCGCGAAGTGTTCTGGGGGCCGATGGCCTACGCCATGATTGGCGGCATCATCTCTGCCACCTTGCTGACCTTGCTGTTCCTGCCCGCGCTGTACGTGGCCTGGTACAAAATCAAGGAGTCGAAGGAACCCAGCCCGGTCGCCAAATAATCGAGGCAGGGGGCGTATGCGGGAGGGCTAAAGAGAGGCCCGCCTGCAAAAGCCCCTCATCCCAACCCTCTCCCGCCGGGAGAGGGTGCGTGAGCGCGGGCTTTCAGTCCGACCGCAACACCACGACCCCCAGCACATCGCAGCCTTCCTGCAACAACAGCGCAGTCGCCTCACACACCGCGTTCAATTCCTGCTGGGCACTGCTGGCGGCGCTTAAGTGGGACAAACTACGTAACAAATTCTTGGCCGCCTGAAAGCGCTGCTCGGCACAACAGAGCAGGGCAGAGACAGAGGCGCGGGTATCAATCAGAAGAACGTCGGAGCCGACAGGGTTGTCGGTTTGCGGAAGAAAGTGCGACATGGCGAAGCTCCAATAGGGTGAGGAGCCACTTCAATCAGCTTGCACGCAGAAAGAGGGTGGCAGCTGTGCGCGGGTGTGCAAGACCGGTTATTGGGACCCGGCAGACCCTAAGATCTCCCCCGCACAACTGCCATAACGCAGGTGTAGGCGCGGAGCCTACCAAGCGATATGACAAGTTGAAATCCAATAATCGGGCTTGCACGCCCGGACGCTGAAAATTCAGCGACGGCGCGGACTATAGGCAGCCCGTAACGGCCATCACAATGGGGGCAAACGCGAGCAAGCCTGATCCCACAACAGTCAGGGAAAGGTCCGTAGAACCGGCCGAGGTCAAGCGCGGCCCCAACCACAAGCCCGCCCATTGCGGGCGGGCTTGTCTCGATCAACGCACCAGGTGCAAGAACTGCATATGGCGCTCGTACTGGTCGAGGATGTCGTTGATGATTTGCTCTTTGGTGTAGCCGGTCAGGTCGTAGTCCTGGCTGCCTTCACTCAAGTGCACTTCGGCCCGGTAGTAACGGCGGTTACGCAGCTCTTTGGGGCCCATGCCGCCACGGGCGAACGATGGGGTGAAGTAGCCGCGCATCTGCACCTGGTACACGAACGGGTGTTCGTCACCGTGGCCGATTTCCAGGCTCACGTTGTCGTTGGCCGGGTCAGGCTGGGTGACGACGTTAAGCCCTTTCTCAAGGAACACGGCGCTTACTTCTTCAATCGCTGGCCGCACCGTGGTGTCCATAAAGCGGTACACCTCGTCGCGTGACGGGAAGTGCACGGCCTGGCTCAAGCGCTGACGCCAGCCGCCACGCCCGCGGCGCGAAGCCGAGACCGGTGCCAGCGAGTGCATTTGCGCGATCTTCTTCTGCGACTCCAGATAGAACGCCTTGTGCAGGCCCCACATCATCAGCAACAGAATCAACGAGAACGGCAACGAGGTCAGCACCACTGCCGATTTCAGCGCATCGATGCTGCCGGAGAACAACAGCGCACTGGTGACCAGCGCGGTCATCGCCCCCCAGAACACGCGCAGCCATTTCGGGCCGTCTTCGTCAGGGTTGCCGCCACGGGCCGAGAGGGTGGACAGCACCACCGTGCCGGAGTCGGCCGAGGTCACGAAGAACACAAAACTGATGAACACCGTCACGGCGATCACGGTTTTGCTCCACGGGTAGGTTTCCAGCAGCAGGTACAGGGTGCGCGACGGGTCGTCGATGGCCGACTGGCCAAGGGCAACCATGCCATGGTTGAGCACTTGGTCGATGGCGCTGTTGCCGAAGATCGACATCCAGGCCAGGGTAAAGCCAAGCGGGATCAGCAGCACGCCAAACACGAACTCACGGATGGTCCGGCCACGGGAGATACGCGCAATGAACAGGCCCACAAACGGCGACCATGCGATCCACCAGGCCCAATAGAAGACGGTCCAGCCACCCAGCCAGTCGCTTGGCTTGTCGTAGGCGTACACGTCGAAACTCTTGGTCGGCAGCGAGCCGAGGTAGTCACCGATGTTTTGCACCAGGGTGTTGAGCAAATGCTGGGTCGGCCCGGCAAATAGCACAAACAGCAGCAGCGCGCAGGCCAGCAGCATGTTTATATCGGACATCACCCGCACGCCTTTATCGACGCCGGCAATTGCCACCAAAATGGCAGCGCCCATCATCAGCGTAATCAGGCCCACCTGCACCCATTGGGTGTGCGGCATGCCGAACAGGTAGTCGAGGCCAGAATTGAGGTGCAACACCCCAAAGCCCATATCAGCGCCCAAACCGAACACCGTGGCGATGATGCCGAAACCATCCACGGCATACCCGATCGGGCCATTGATGCGCTTGCCGATCAGCGGGTAAAGCGCCGAGCGCAGCGCCAGCGGCAGGTTGTGGCGGTACGCAAAGTACGCCAGTGCCATACCGACAAAGGCAAACACACCCCAGCCGTGCAGGCCCCAGTGCAAGAACAGCAACTGCATACCCTGACGCGCCGCCTCGGCGTTACCGGCAGGGCCTTGCGGCGGGTTGAGCATGTGCGTCAGGGGTTCGGACACGCAGAAGAAAAATAGCGTGATGCTGATCCCGGCGGCAAAGAGCATGCCCGCCCAGGACAGGTAACTGAACTCAGGTTCGTCGTGGTCGGCACCGAGCTTGATCTTGCCGTAGCCGGACAAGGCGGTGACGACCACGAAGATCAGATACAGGGTCATCGCTAGCATGTAGTACCAGCCGACCGTATTGGCCGCCCAGTTTTGTGCTGCCAGCAGCCATTCACCGGCCGCTGCGGGCATGGCAATCACCACCACCCCAAAGATCAGAATAAAGATCGCCGCGAAGTAAAAAACCGGCGGGTTCATGCGAATGGAAGACGTCTCAGACGTCAGGGGTACACTCATTGGATGTGCACCTTATAGAGGTAAAACGAGAGCAAAAAGAGCGGATTCGGCAAAGGTAAGCCTCCTGTTGTGAGCGGGCAGCGGACCACCGTTTTAAGTTGAACACGTATTCAAGTTAAACATGGATGGCCTTTTAGAACTAATCGCTGCCCACGGCTTCACGTCTAATACGTTAGCGCATGGCAAGGTATGACACATGGCCATGATCAACGTTCAGCCGTTGTCACAAGGGGCTTTCAGCGCGAAGAGGGCACTGATGAAAAAGAGGGATTTTCAGCGATGAAAAAAATTCAGAAAAAATTCTTCCCCCCGCGCATTTGATCAAAAAACAGACAAATCCAGCGGCCGAATCGCCCCCATCCAGATCGCATGTTCGGTGTGGTCCAGCAGGTCGTCTCCCGTCTCAGGGTGCAGAAACACCACCAGCCCATTGCGATGCAGCGCCAGCCACGGCAAGACCACGCCGATCAACTCCGGGCCAAATGCCAACTGGCAGCTCCAGTCGGGGTGCGGGCCGACCGGTTTTTCGTGGACGCGGCCCATGTGCAGCTTGAAAAGGCGCGTGGCTTCTTCGGCAAGTGCACGCGCCTGGTCGAGGGTCGTGGCGTCAAAATAGAGGTGGGCGTGGTAGCCCTTGATGCGTTGCATGAGTGCCTCTTGAAGACAATGGCAAGGGTGGGGGCGCTTTACAGCGCCAGCAACCTGCGCAATTGAGCCAGTGCGGGGGCGGTGTCGGGGCGCACGCCGCGCCATACAAAGAAGGCTTCTGCCGCCTGTTCGGCCAGCATCCCTAACCCGTCCATGACTTGGCCTGCACCCTGTTCGACGGCCCACGCGCAAAACGGCGTCGGCTCTTTGCCATACATCATGTCGTAGCACAGGGTGTTGCCCGGCTCGATCAGGCTGCTGGCAATGGGCGGGACTTCACCGGCCAGGCTGGCCGATGTCGCGTTGATGATCAGATCCACCGGTTCGCGCAACCAGTCAAACCCACTGGCCGCCACGGGGCCAAGGTCGCTGAACAGTTCGGCCAGCCCTTCGGCTTTCTCGACCGTGCGGTTGGCGATGGTCACTGAGGCCGGGCCTTGCGCCAGAATCGGCTCCAGTGCGCCACGCACCGCGCCACCGGCGCCGAGGATGAGGATGCGTTTGCCCTTGAGGCTGAAACCCGCATTGACCGTCAAATCACGCACCAGCCCGGCGCCGTCGGTGTTATCGCCCAGCAAACTGCCATCAGCCAGTTTGCTCAGGGTGTTCACCGCGCCGGCTCGTTGCGCACGGGCACTCAGTTGGCTGGCCAGTTGGTAAGCCTGCTCCTTGAAGGGCACGGTCACATTCGCCCCGCGACCTTCTTTGAAGAACGCGGTGGCGCAGCCCTGAAAATCATCCAGCGGCGCCAGCAGGGTGTCGTACTGCATGGCCTGCCCGGTTTGCTCGGCAAACAAGCGGTGCAACACCGGCGATTTGCTATGGGCAATCGGGTTACCAAAAACGACGTAACGGTCCATCAGGCAAATTCCTCAGGCAATGTCAGGCGTTGGCCAGCCAGTCTCGGTCTTGCAGGAAGTAGTCGGTCAGGCGCGCTTCCGGGCTGCCGGGCTCGGCTTTCCAGTCGTAGCCCCAGCGCACCTGCGGCGGCAATGACATCAGGATCGACTCGGTACGGCCACCGGACTGCAAGCCGAACAAGGTGCCACGATCGTAGACCAGATTGAACTCGACGTAGCGGCCACGGCGAAACTCTTGAAACTCGCGCTGCTGCGCTGTGTATTCAGCCGCCTTGCGGCGCTGAACGATCGGCAGGTAGGCGTCGATGTACGCGTCGCCGATGGCACGAATGAAGGCGAAACAGGTGTCGAAATCCCATTCGTTCAGGTCATCAAAAAACAGACCGCCAATGCCACGCGGCTCGTTGCGGTGCTTGATGTGGAAGTAGGTGTCGCACCAGGCTTTGTAACGCGGGTACACCTCGGCGCCAAACGGCGCGCAGGCCTGCTCGGCAATGCGGTGCCAGTGCACGCAGTCTTCTTCGACGGCGTAGTAGGGCGTGAGGTCGAAACCACCACCAAACCACCACACCGGCTCTTCCCCTTCTTTTTCAGCGATGAAAAAGCGCACGTTGGCGTGGGAAGTCGGCACATGCGGGTTGTGCGGGTGGATCACCAGCGACACGCCCAGCGCCTCAAAACCGCGGCCCGCCAGTTCAGGGCGATGCGCGCTGGCGGACGGCGGCAAACCGCTGCCGAAGACGTGGGAAAAGTTGACGCCGCCTTTTTCGATCACGTGGCCGTTTTCGATCACGCGTGTACGACCGCCGCCACCTGCCGGACGCTGCCAGGCGTCTTCAACGAAGCGCGTGCCGCCGTCTTCGGTTTCCAGAGCGTTGCAAATACGGTCTTGAAGGTCGAGCAGATAGGCTTTCACAGCCTCGGTGCGGGTAGTCATGACATCACCTTGAATAGGTCAAAGCTACGCGGCACTTCGTCAGAGCGGGGCCGGCGGCAAAGGGCCGCTAGCATAACACCGCGTCCCGCCTCCTCGCAGTTGACGAAGATCACGCTTAAGCGTTGGATGTAGCCTTCGTGAACCCAGCGAGGACAGTGCAGATGGCTAAACGTATTCAGTTTCGGGCCCACGGCGGCCCTGAAGTGCTTGAGTTTGTTGACTACTCCCCCGCCGAGCCGGGCCCGCAGCAGGTGCGGGTGCGCAATGAGGCCATCGGTCTTAATTTCATCGACACCTATTACCGCGGCGGTTTGTACCCGCTGCCCGAGCTGCCATCCGGGCTGGGCAACGAAGGGGCAGGGGTGGTGGATGCCATCGGCAGCGACGTACGCAACGTTAACGTTGGCGACCGCGTGGCCTACGGCACCGGCCCGCTGGGGGCTTACAGCGAGTTGCACGTATTACCCGCCGCAAATGTGGTGAAGCTGCCCGACGACATTTCGTGCGAAGAGGCCGCCGCCGTAATGCTGAAAGGCCTGACGGTGCAGTACTTGTTGCGTCAGACCTATGAACTCAAGGGTGGCGAAACCATTCTGTTCCACGCGGCAGCCGGTGGCGTGGGTTCGATTGCCTGCCAATGGGCCAAGGCGCTGGGCGTACAGCTGATCGGCACGGTCAGTTCTCCGAAAAAAGCGGCATTGGCCAAAAAGCTGGGTGCGTGGGCAACCATCGACTACAGCCACGAAGATGTGGCCCAACGCGTGCTGGAACTGACCGACGGTAAGAAATGCCCCGTGGTCTATGACGGTGTCGGTAAAGATACCTGGCTGACGTCCCTGGACTGCCTGTCACTGCGTGGCTTGATGGTCAGCTTCGGTAACGCGTCGGGTGCCGTGACGGGGGTGAATTTGGGGATTTTGTCGCAGAAGGGCTCGTTGTATGTGACCCGGCCAACACTGGCGTCCTACGCCAATACCCCTGAAAACCTGCAGAAAATGGCGGACGAGCTGTTCGACATGATCCGCAGCGACAATATTGTGGTGGACATCAGCCAGCGCTTTGCCTTGAAGGATGCCGCTCAGGCACAAACCGAACTCTCAGCGCGCCGCACAACCGGCTCGACCATTCTGGTGCCTTGAGTTCAAACAACCGATTGCCGCTGCCGAAGGCCTCGCAGCCTGCGACAGCGGCCCCGATTTGAATCAGGCCGGGCGAACCACGTTGCCGGTCGCCAGATCGCGAATCAGGCTCGGATTCTTACGCCCGCCCAGGTTGCCACCCAACACATGGTCAATTTGCCCACGGAAGTACTGCTCCACCTTCAGTCGCGTGCGCGCAGCCGGCAAACCCGCCGGGTTGGCTGACGTCGATACGACAGGCCCTACCAATGAACACAGTTCGCGCACCAGCGGGTGATCGCTCACGCGCAACGCCACGGTGTCGTGCACGCCAGTGATCCACTCGGGCAACAAGCCCTGATGCGGCACCAGCCAGGTGTTCGGCCCCGGCCAGGTGCTGGCCATGCGGTCGAGCCAGTCCTGCGGGAAGTCTTCAAACAGGAAGTCGAACTGATGAATATTGTCGGCAACCAAAATCAGGCCTTTATCCACAGGCCTCGACTTGATGGCCAGCAGCCGTTCTACCGCGTCCTCATCCCATGGGTCGCAACCCAAACCCCAGACAGCTTCGGTGGGATAGGCAATCACCGCGCCCGCGCGAATGGCGGTTGCGGCTTGCTGTACGCGCCAGGTGCTGATCATTGAATGTCTCCAGATATGTGCTGTGCGCAAGTGTACTTAGCTGGCGCGAGCAAACCAACGTCCACCCTCCAGGACGACGCGGCCTTCAAGCTCCAGTTCGGTCAGGGCGGCGAGCAGTGCAGGCAACGCCCAGCCGCTGGCACTGGCCAGTCCTTCGCTGGTGTAAGGCGAAGCCTGCAACAATTGCACAAGCGGATGACAACTTGGCGTAAACAATTCACCGGTTGGCACCGCCATTGAGCGCCAGCCGCGTAACCCTTCCAGAATGTGCTCGACGGTTTCCACCAGCGTAGCCCCGTCGCGGATCAATTGATGACAGCCCCGTGCGCCAGGATGGTGGATGGAACCGGGCATGGCGTACACCTCTCGTCCCTGCTCGGCGGCAAGACGCGCAGTAATCAGCGAGCCACTGGCCACACTGGCTTCAACGACCAATACGCCTAGGGATAGACCGCTGATAATGCGAATGCGCCGCGGGAAGTTGCTGGCGTGTGGCCCGGCGTCCAGCGGGAACTCTGAAACAACGGCACTGCCGCTCGCAATCATGGCGTCGGCCAGAGCACGATGTCGCTGTGGATAAAGTTTTTGCAACCCGGTGCCGAGCACCCCCACCGTCTGACCGCCGATGTCCAGCGCGGCTTGATGTGCGGCGCCATCAATCCCCAGCGCCAGACCACTGGTAATGACAAATCCGGCGCCTGCCAAGGCGCGCGAAAAAGCGCTGGCGGTGTCCAGTCCCGGCCGCGAAGCGCGTCGGCTGCCGACCATTGCCAACTGGGGTTTTTCCAAAATCGACGGCTCACCTGCCACGAACAACAGGGGCGGCGCGTCGCTGAGTTCAGCCAGTAACGCCGGGTAATCGGGCTGGTCGTGGAGCAGCACGTGCTGGTTGCAGCCCTCAAGCCAGCGCAATGCAGCGCTTGCGCCGTCGCGCACCTCAACACTGCGCCGGGCTTGTGCGCAGACCGACGGCAAGCCCAACGCCCGCCACGCACTGGCAGGCGCACTCAGCGCCGAGCTGGCTGAGCCAAAGGCATTGAACAGGGTGTAATAACGACGAGGTCCTACTTCGGGCAAGCGATGCAGGCGCAAACGCGCTTCCAGCTCGGCCGGGGAAATACGCGAACATTCAGACAGCGACATAGGATCATCCTTGATCTGTTTCAGCAGCGTTACGAAGTCAACAACCTGTGGATAACTCTGTTAACAAGTTGTTCGGGAAATTCACCCACCGGGGTGGCGGGGTGTGTCGATACCCTTGAAATACAGGGCGCATCCCCCACCTTAGTAGAACGATTCAGCCAGACACCGAAGAGGCAAAAGGCCACTTGGCAGAATCCCATGAGAAGTGGGCAATACACCTCAGGCCCTGCAAGCATCCGACTCACAATCAACGCAGGCGGGGCCTGAGTTTCAGGACCAGAAGGCAGCTGTAAAACCAGGCCACGGGTGTCATATCCGCTGACAAACGAGCCCTCACCGGTCGGTTTCAAAGTGCTACAAGCGCCAGACCGCAAGGCGTACGTACCCTGCAGCCCGGCAGCTAGTCGTTTCATCCGCGGGTGAATCCCTTTATTATGTGCGCTCGCGTGAAACGCCTGAGCCCGAGCGGGTTCTCTCTGAAAGAGACGTTTTGCACAGGTTGCCCGAGTCCTCAGGACCCACCTGACAACCGTTATTAATCTTTCATACAGTGCAGCAATTACGCCTATGGCCATCTTGAACATCCTCGAATTCCCAGACTCGCGACTACGCACCATCGCCAAGCCCGTGGAGGTTGTGGACGACGAAGTGCGTCAGTTGATCGACGACATGTTTGAAACCATGTACGAAGCGCCCGGCATCGGCCTGGCAGCGACCCAGGTCAACGTCCACAAGCGCATCGTGGTCATGGACCTGAGCGAAGACCGCAGCGCACCGATGGTCTTCATCAACCCGGCGTTCGAAACCCTGACTGACGAGATGGACCAGTACCAGGAAGGTTGCCTGTCAGTGCCGGGTTTCTATGAAAACGTAGATCGCCCGCAACGCGTCAAAATCAACGCGCTGGACCGTGATGGCAAACCGTTCGAAATGATTGCCGAGGGTTTGCTGGCCGTGTGCATCCAGCACGAGTGCGATCACCTCAACGGCAAGCTGTTCGTCGATTACCTGTCTAATCTCAAGCGTGACCGGATCAAGAAGAAGCTGGAAAAACTGCACCGCCAGAACGCTTGACCGGCCCTGCGGCTGCCGCCCACGCACGCGCCTGAGATCCCGCGCGAGGCGGCTGTGTTCCGAGGCAACACCGGTATGCCTGAAGCCCCCGCCGCCGGGGGCTGGCACGGCAGCGGATACCGGTAGTTCCCGGGATTATTCCCGCGCACTCCCCCATTCCAAGTGAGTAATCCATGACTGAGCCACTGCGCATCGTCTTTGCTGGCACCCCAGAATTCGCCGCTGAACACCTCAAGGCACTGCTCGACAGCCCTTACGAGATCGTTGCGGTTTACACCCAACCGGACCGTCCGGCCGGGCGCGGGCAAAAGCTGATGCCAAGCCCGGTCAAGCAACTCGCGCAGGAACACTCTATTGCTGTCATGCAGCCGCCCACTTTGCGTGCGCCTGAAGCCCAGGCTGAACTGGCTGCGCTCAAGCCGGACTTGATGGTCGTAGTGGCCTATGGCCTGATCCTGCCGCAAGCCGTGCTGGATATTCCACGTCTGGGCTGTATCAACAGTCACGCCTCGCTGCTGCCACGCTGGCGCGGAGCAGCGCCGATCCAGCGGGCCATTGAAGCGGGCGACAGCAAAAGCGGCGTGACCGTAATGCACATGGAGGCGGGTCTAGACACCGGCCCCATGCTGCTAACGGCCGTTACCCCTATCACGCGTGAAGACACCGGCGGCAGCCTGCATGATCGTCTGGCCGAGCTGGGCCCGCCTGCGGTGATCGAAGCCATTGCTGGCCTGGCAGCCGGCACGTTGGTGGGCGAAGTGCAGGACGACAGCCTCGCAACCTACGCCCACAAGCTGAACAAAGACGAAGCACGCATCGACTGGAATCGTCCGGCAAGTGAGCTTGAGCGACAGATTCGCGCGTTCAACCCATGGCCGATTTGCCACACCACGTTGAATGGCGAAACCATGAAGGTGCTTGCAGCAAATGTGCCTTACCTGAAGCATGAGCAAGCACCGGGAACCATTTTAGGCGCATCCAAAGAAGGCCTTCTGGTGAGCTGCGGGAAGGGCGCGTTGCGCCTGACACGCCTGCAATTACCCGGTGGCAAAGCGCTGAACTTCAGCGACTTTTTCAACAGCCGCCGTGAGAAATTCGCTATCGGCACCACCTTCGGTGAAACGGAAAAAGCCCAATGAACCCGCGTCTGGCCGCCGCCAAGGCACTGACTGCTGTTCTGAACGGCAAAGCCTCGCTCAACAGCTCATTGCCGTTACAACTGGATAAAGTCGAAGTCCGCGACCGCGGCCTGACCCAAGACCTCGCATTCGGCACGGCACGCTGGCAGCCACGCCTGTCCGCGCTGGCCAACAAGCTGTTGCAAAAGCCGTTCAAAGCAGCAGACGCCGACGTCGAGGCTTTGCTACTTGTCGGCCTGTATCAACTGCTCTACACCCGCATTCCCGCGCACGCCGCCATCGGTGAAACCGTGGGTTGCGCCGACAAGCTGAAAAAACCGTGGGCCAAAGGCCTGCTGAACGCCGTGTTGCGTAACGCCCAGCGCGAAAGCGAGGCATTGTTGGCCGAGCTGGAACACGATCCGGTGGTGCGCACGGCGCACCCGCGCTGGTTGCAAAAATCCCTGAAAGCATTCTGGCCTGAGCAATGGGAAGCCATTTGCGCAGCCAATAACGCGCATCCCCCTATGATTCTGCGGGTTAATCGTCGCCATCATCGCCGTGATGCCTACCTGCAATTGCTGGCGGACGCCGGTGTCGAGGCGACGCCGTGTGTATTCAGTCAGGACGGCATCGTGCTGGCTGAAGCCTGTGACGTGCGGAACCTGCCAGGCTTCGCCGAAGGCTGGATCAGCGTGCAGGACGAAGCCGCGCAACTGGCTGCCGACTTGCTCGATCTGGCCCCCGGCCAGCGCGTGCTCGACGCCTGCTGCGCACCGGGTGGCAAAACCTGTCACATCCTTGAAGTTGAACCCACGCTGGCAGGGGTTGTGGCTGTGGATCTGGAAGCCAAGCGTCTGGTGCGTGTGCGCGAGAACCTTGAGCGCCTGGGCTTGAGTGCCGAATTGATCGCTGCTGACGGCCGCGACACCGCCACGTGGTGGGACGGCAAGCCCTTCCAGCGCATTTTGCTGGATGCGCCTTGCTCCGCGACGGGCGTGATCCGACGTCACCCGGACATCAAGCTGACACGCCAACCAGACGACATCGCCGCCCTCGCGGCCCTGCAAGGCGAGTTGCTGGACGCAATGTGGCCGACGCTCGACGTCGGAGGCATTCTGCTCTACGCCACGTGCTCGACGCTGCCGACCGAGAACACCGAGGTGATTGAAGCGTTCCTTGCCCGCACACCGGGTGCGCGTGAGCTGGACATCGCCGGGGATTTCGGCCTCAAGCAACCGCACGGGCGCCAGTTACTGGCCCAGGAAGGCGGGCATGATGGCTTCTACTACGCCAAATTGATCAAGATCGCAGCTGCTCGCGGCTAATCGAGAACAGGAAATGACGGCATGAAAATCATCATCCTCGGCGCAGGCCAGGTCGGCGGCACCCTGGCAGAGCATCTGGCCAGTGAAGCCAACGACATCACAGTGGTCGATACCGACGGCGAACGCCTGCGCGACCTCGGTGACCGCCTCGACATCCGCACCATTCAGGGCCGCGCCTCGTTGCCCAATGTGCTGCGTCAGGCAGGCGCCGACGATGCCGACATGCTGGTGGCGGTGACCAACAGCGACGAGACCAACATGGTCGCCTGCCAGGTGGCGTACTCGCTGTTCCACACCCCGACCAAAATTGCCCGGGTGCGCGAATCGGCCTACCTGAGCCGCGGTGAAGAGCTGTTCGACAACGACGCGATTCCGGTCGATGTACTAATCAGCCCCGAGCAGGTCGTGACCAATTACATCAAACGCCTGATCGAACACCCCGGCGCCTTGCAAGTGATCGACTTTGCTGAAGGCAAAGCACAACTGGTGGCGGTGAAGGCGTACTACGGCGGCCCGCTGATTGGTCAGCAATTGCGCCAATTGCGCGAACATATGCCGAACGTGGATACACGCGTGGCGGCTATTTTCCGACGTGATCGTCCGATTACCCCCCGTGGCGATACCGTGATCGAGGCAGACGACGAAGTCTTTTTCATCGCAGCCCGCGCCAACATTCGCGCTGTGATGAGCGAAATGCGCCGCCTGGACGAGAGCTACAAGCGCATCGTGATTGCCGGTGGTGGACAGATCGGTGAGCGGCTGGCCGAGGCCATTGAAAGCCGTTATCAGGTCAAGATCATCGAAATGAGCGCTGCACGCTGCCGCTATCTGTCGGACACGCTCGACAGCACGGTGGTGCTGCAAGGCAGCGCCTCGGACCGCGACCTGATGCTCGAGGAAAACATCGCCGACGCCGACCTGTTCCTGGCACTGACCAACGATGACGAAGCCAACATCATGTCGTCGCTGCTGGCCAAGCGTCTGGGGGCCAAGAAGGTCATGACCATCATCAACAACCCCGCGTATGTGGACCTGATTCAGGGCGGCGAAATCGACATCGCAATCAGCCCTCAATTGGCCACCATCGGCACCTTGCTGGCCCACGTGCGCCGCGGCGATATCGTCAGCGTGCACTCTCTGCGGCGCGGTGCGGCCGAGGCCATCGAAGCCATCGCCCACGGTGACTCGAAGTCGAGCAAGGTCATCGGACGGCGCATCGGTGAGATCCACTTGCCACCGGGCACCACCATTGGCGCGATCATTCGTGATGAAGAAGTGCTGATTGCACACGACGCCACCGTCATCAATGCGGGTGACCACGTGATTTTGTTCCTTGTGGATAAAAAGCATATTCGCGACGTCGAGAAGCTGTTCCACGTAGGACTGAGCTTTTTCTAAGGAGCCAGACGGATGTTGGATTCACTCGAAAAGATGCTGGCCAAGGGTGTGGATAACGCATTGCTGCGTTTTGGACTGGGCAAGGGTTATCTCGACCTTGGGGATAACCTCAAGGCGGCAGAGCATCTGCAACGCTGCGTGACATTCGACCCCAAGTATTCCGCTGCGTGGAAGTTGTTGGGCAAAGCGTACGTGGCGGCAGGGGATCGGGATGCGGCGCGCTCGGCGTGGGAGCAGGGGCTTGCGGCAGCGCAGGCCCACGGCGACAAACAGGCCGAAAAAGAAATGACCGTGTTTTTGAAGAAGCTCGACAAGTAGTCACTGCCGTAACCTGCGCCAGCAACTACAAGGTCTATGGGAGGGCGCTTCAGTACCAGCGCGCTTCGCCCGGCGGACGCTTTTTGAAGCGTTTCATGCTCCACATGTACTGGCTCGGGTAAGCCCGCACATATTTCTCCACCACTTGGCTCATCGCTTTGCACGACGTTTCTGTGTCGGTGCTGTACATGGCTTCGGGCGCCGCCTCAAGAATCACTTTGAAGCCCGAGCCGTCAGGCAGGCGCAAGGCGTGCAGGAACACCCCCACGGCTTTGCCGCCCGCCAGCATGTTGGGCACAAACTTGCTGGTCAGGGCCATGGTGCCGAGGAACGGTACGAAGATACCCGCCGATTCCGCGGGCTCCGGGTCTGCCGGGATGCCGACCTGACCGCCTTTGCGCACTTCTTTGATGACACTCAGGATGCCTTCTTTGGTCGACGCCGCCACGCGGTTGCCCAATTGCACGCGCTGTTTGCGAAGCAGTTCGTCCACGGCCTTGAGCTTGGGCGGGCGGTAGAAAATAATCGGCTTGCACTGGCTGCAATAGAAGTGATTGAGCACTTCCCAGTTACCCAGGTGGCTCGTGATCCCGACCACACCCTTGCCGGAGGCCAGAGCGTCCTTGAGCACGTCCAGCCCTTCAACTTCACGCACCAGGTCGATGGAACGCTGGGCAGGCCAGATCCACGCGCAGGCGCTTTCCGTCAGGCTTTTGCCGATGTCCTTAAGGCTTTGGCCCACCAGTTGCTCACGAGCAACCGGGTCCATTTCCGGGAAGCATTTCGCGAGGTTGATCCGCACCACTTCCCGCGAACGGTTGGGCAGTTTCCACATCAGCCAGCCGATGGCCGAGCCCACACGCTGCACTGCACCCCACGGGAGCATGGCAAACACGCGCAACGCCCCGACCAACAAGGCACCTTTAAACTTTTCCACAGGGGGGTTCCCATTCAATACAAAAACAGCGTTTGTAGTCGCGGCCGAGGCAAGCGGCTGCGACCACGGGGTTCAAGAGTGGCCAGCATTCTAACCGCCGTTTGCCAGCTCCGCGTAGCGGTAGCAGGTGGTGGCGTGGTCCATGACCATGCCACTGGCTTGCATGAAGGCGTAGCAAATGGTCGGGCCGACGAACGTGAACCCGGCTTTTTTCAAGCCTTTGCTCATGGCTTCGGCCTCGGGCGTAACCGCCGGAAACTCATGCCGTTCGGTGAAGTGATTGATCTTGGGCGTCCCTCCCACAAACGACCACAAGAACGCCACCGGGTTGTCCAACGCCAGCCAGGCCTGGGCATTGCGCCGGGCACCCGCCACTTTCAGGCGGTTGCGAATGATCCCCGGATCTTGCAGCAACCTCTCTATTTCGGCGTCGCTCATGACCGCCAGGCGCTCGGCATCAAAGCCGAACATGACCTTGCGATAGTGCTCGCGTTTCTTCAAAACCGTGATCCATGACAGGCCCGCCTGGAACCCTTCGAGCAATAACAACTCGAACAACCCGTGCGCATCGCGCAACGGCACGCCCCACTCAAGATCGTGATAGGCCATGTACAGAGGGTCATCCGAACACCAGAAACAACGTGCCATAAAGGCTCCAAGAGGTGGAGGCGCGACCGAATCGGGTATACTCCCGCTCTTTAAATCGCAGCCCAAGAAACAGGTGAATTTGTGAGCCAGCCTACGCCAGCAGTGCGTACCTTCCAAGACTTGATCCTCGCCCTCCAGCAATACTGGGCCGAGCAAGGTTGTGTGGTGCTTCAGCCCTACGATATGGAAGTGGGCGCCGGCACATTCCATACCGCCACTTTTTTGCGCTCCCTGGGCCCAGAAACGTGGAACGCCGCTTATGTGCAGCCCAGTCGTCGTCCGACTGACGGCCGCTACGGCGAAAACCCGAACCGTTTGCAGCACTACTACCAGTTCCAGGTGGTATTGAAGCCAAACCCGCCTAATTTCCAGGAGCTGTACCTGGGCTCGCTGAAACACATCGGCCTCGACCCGCTGGTGCACGACATCCGTTTCGTTGAAGACAACTGGGAATCGCCAACATTGGGCGCCTGGGGTCTGGGCTGGGAAATCTGGCTCAACGGCATGGAAGTCACCCAGTTCACCTACTTCCAGCAAGTAGGCGGCATTGAGTGCTACCCGGTAACCGGCGAAATCACCTACGGTCTTGAGCGACTGGCGATGTACCTGCAAGGCGTGGATTCCGTCTACGACCTGGTCTGGACTGACGGCCCGTTCGGCAAAGTGACCTACGGCGACGTGTTCCACCAGAACGAAGTCGAGCAGTCGACTTACAACTTCGAACACGCCAACGTCGACAAACTGTTTGAACTGTTCGATTTCTACGAAAGCGAAGCCAAGCGCCTGATCGAACTCGACCAGCCGCTGCCGTTGCCAAGCTACGAAATGGTGCTCAAGGCGTCGCACACCTTCAACTTGCTGGATGCGCGCCGGGCCATTTCCGTGACGGCTCGTCAGCAGTACATCCTGCGTGTGCGTACCCTGGCGCGTTCGGTGGCTCAGGCGTACCTCGAAGCTCGCGCCAAGTTGGGCTTCCCGATGGCACCCCCTGATTTGCGTGATGAAGTGTTGGCTAAGTTGGAGGCTGCACAATGAGTGCTCAAGATTTTCTGGTTGAACTGGGCACTGAAGAACTGCCACCAAAAGCCCTCAACACACTGGCCGAAGCCTTTCTCGCCGGGATTGAAAAGGGCCTGCAAAACGCTGGCCTGAACTTCTCCGCGAAAAAAGTCTACGCGGCGCCGCGTCGTCTGGCCGTGCTGTTGACGCAGCTCGACACTCAGCAGCCGGACCGCAGCATCAACATCGACGGCCCGCCACGTCAGGCCGCATTCGATGCTGAAGGCAACCCGACTCAGGCAGCCTTGGGTTTTGCCAAAAAATGCGGCGTTGAACTGAGCGAAATCGATCAAAGCGGTCCGAAACTGCGTTTCAGCCAGGTGATTGTAGGCAAGCCGACCGCCAGCCTGCTGCCGACCATCGTTGAAGATTCATTGAATGACTTGCCGATTCCAAAGCGCATGCGCTGGGGCGCGCGCAAGGAAGAATTCGTACGTCCGACCCAGTGGCTGGTCATGCTGCTGGGCGATGAAGTGGTCGACTGCACGATCCTTGCGCAGAAAGCCGGTCGCGACTCCCGTGGTCACCGCTTCCACCACCCTGAAAGCGTGCGTATCACCTCGCCCGCCAACTACCTTGAGGACCTGCGCAAAGCCTACGTACTGGCGGACTTCAACGAGCGCCGTGAGCTGATTGCCAAACGCGTGGCCGAGTTGGCGACGCTGCAGGAAGGCACCGCCATCGTGCCGCCAAGCCTGCTCGACGAAGTGACTGCGCTGGTCGAATGGCCTGTGCCGCTGGTGTGCTCGTTCGAAGAACGCTTCCTTGATGTACCGCAAGAAGCGCTGATTACCACCATGCAGGACAACCAGAAGTATTTCTGCCTGCTGGACGTGGATGGCAAGTTGCTGCCGCGCTTTATCACCGTGGCCAATATTGAGAGCAAAGACCCGCAGCAGATCATCTCGGGTAACGAGAAAGTCGTGCGCCCACGCCTGACGGACGCCGAGTTCTTCTTCAAGCAAGACAAGAAGCAGACGCTCGAAGACTTCAACCTGCGCCTGCAAAACGTGGTGTTCCAGGCGCAATTGGGCAGCGTGTTCGACAAAGCCGAGCGCGTGTCCAAATTGGCCGCATTCATCGCGCCGCGCATTGGCGGCGACGCCCAGCGTGCTGCTCGTGCAGGCTTGTTGTCCAAGTGCGACCTGGCCACTGAAATGGTTGGCGAGTTCCCGGAAATGCAAGGCATTGCCGGTTATTACTACGCCCTCAATGACGGCGAGCCGGAAGACGTTGCACTGGCGCTCAACGAGCAGTACATGCCACGTGGCGCAGGCGCTGAACTGCCGGGCACCCTGACCGGTGCAGCAGTGGCCATCGCTGACAAGCTCGACACCCTGGTCGGCATCTTCGGTATTGGCATGTTGCCAACCGGCAGCAAAGACCCGTATGCCTTGCGCCGTGCTGCGCTGGGAATCTTGCGCATCCTGATCGAGAAAAAGCTCGACCTCGACCTGACTGAAGCCGTGAATTTCGCGGTTACAGCGTTCGGCGCCAAGATCAAGTCGGCGGGGCTGGCGGATCAAGTGCTGGAGTTCATCTTCGACCGCCTGCGTGCGCGCTATGAAGACGAAGGCGTGGACGTGGCAACTTACCTCTCGGTACGTGCCCTGCAACCGACCTCGGCGCTGGACTTCGATCAGCGCGTGCAAGCCGTTCAGGCGTTCCGTCAATTGCCGGAAGCCGCAGCACTGGCTGCCGTGAACAAGCGCGTTTCGAACCTGTTGAGCAAAGTGGACGGCAAGGTGTCGACCCACGTTGAAGCCAAGTTCTTCGACAACGCCAGCGAGTTCTCGCTGTACTCGGCCATTCAAAAGGCCGATGAAGCGGTACAGCCGATGGCTGCCGCCCGTCAGTACAACGAAGCGTTGACCCGTCTGGCCGCTCTGCGCGAGCCGGTGGATGCATTCTTCGAAGCCGTGATGATCAACGCCGACGACGCCAATGTGCGGGCTAACCGCTACGCATTGCTGGCGCGCCTACGCGGTCTGTTCCTCGGCGTTGCCGACATCTCGCTGCTGGGCTAAGGGGCTGCTGTTGAAACTGGTGATTCTCGATCGGGACGGCGTGATCAATTACGACTCCGACGCTTACATCAAGTCTGTCGAGGAGTGGATCCCGCTCCCCGGCGCGATCGAGGCTATCGCGCAGTTGAGCAAGGCCGGCTGGACGGTGTCCATCGCCACCAACCAGTCCGGCATTGCACGCGGTTACTACGACCTCGCCACCCTGAACGCCATGCACGCCCGTCTCCGGGCGCTAGTGGCGGAGCAGGGCGGCGAAGTTGGCTTGATTGTTTTTTGCCCGCATGGGCCCGATGAGGGTTGTGCCTGTCGCAAGCCAAAACCCGGCATGTTGCGCACGATTGCCGAGCATTACGGCGTTGATTTACATGAATGTTGGTTTGTGGGCGACAGTTTGGGTGACTTGCAAGCTGCAGAAGCCGTCGGTTCACAGCCTGTTTTGGTAAAAACCGGAAAAGGCGAAAAAACGTTCGAAAAAAATCTGCCGGCTACTACCCTGATTTTTGACGATCTGGCGGCAGTTGCCGCAGAACTTATCCACACATAAGGCATTTTTGAACACCGGCTGACGTCCGTTGCCCAGGTCTGTTCACAAATGCGTTATCCGCAACGGTAAAAGCCTCTATGTCGATCCTGCAGGCCATCAGAACTTTTTTCTTTTACCTGCTGTTGGGCACCAGCTCGCTGCTGTGGTGCTCGCTGAGTTTTTTTGTCGCCCCCTTTCTGCCGTTCCGTGCGCGTTATCGTTTTATCAACGTGTACTGGTGCCGCTGTGCACTGTGGCTGACACGGGTGTTCCTGAACATTCACGTTGAGGTCAAGGGCGCAGAAAATGTCCCGCAGCGCCCGTGCGTGATTCTGGCCAACCACCAAAGTACCTGGGAGACGTTTTTTCTCTCGGCTTACTTTCAACCGCTGAGCCAAGTGCTCAAACGGGAGCTGTTGTATGTGCCGTTCTTTGGTTGGGCCATGGCCATGCTGCGCCCCATCGCCATCGACCGTGAAAACCCGAAGGCGGCACTCAAACACATTGCTAAAAAGGGCGACGAGCTGCTCAAGGACAACATTTGGGTGCTGATTTTCCCGGAGGGCACGCGGGTTCCCTACGGCACGGTGGGCAAGTTCTCACGGGGCGGTACGGCGCTGGCGGTCAACGCAGAATTGCCTGTCTTGCCGATTGCGCATAACGCGGGCAAGTACTGGCCCAAAGAGGGCTGGGCGAAAAAAACCGGCACTATTGAAGTGGTCATTGGCGAACCGATGTACGCCAACGGCACTGGCCCACGGGCAATTGCCGAACTCAATGACCGGGTTCAAGCCTGGAACGAGCAAGCCCAGCGCGACATGGGTTCCCTCCCGCCCGTGGCGGCACCGGCAGATGCATCGCTAAGCTGAGGCAAATTGTGGATAACGTGTGCACAAGTTTTGGATTTCTTTCTAAAAACGCCTGTAACTCGATGATTTAATTACTTATTTCTCGGTATGACTTTTTAGCTAAAAACGTGCATAAGTTTTTCTAAGGCACAAAAAAACCGGCGCTTTGGCCGGTTTTTTTGTGCGCTTCGTACACCGTTTTACTGTGGCCTGGGCCGGTTCACACCGCGCCCTAAACCTTATCGATGTTCACGCCTTTAGTTTCCTTGAGGCACAGCATCCCCACCACCAGACTGACCCCGGTAATCAGCACCGGGTACCACAGCCCGTAAAAGATATCGCCGGTGTACACCACCAGCGCGAACGAGACGGTGGGCAAGAAGCCACCAAACCAGCCATTGCCGATGTGGTACGGCAGCGACATCGAGGTGTAGCGGATGCGGGTCGGGAACAGTTCCACCATCACGGCTGCCAACGGGCCGTAGGTCATGGTCGCAATCAACGTCAGCATGACCATCACCAGCACCACCATCGGCTGGTTGACGGCACTCGGGTCAGCTTTCGCCGGGTAGCCCGCTGCCGAAATGGCGGCGCGCATGGCAGCTTCGTCGAAGCCCTTGATCTGCTGATCACCTACCGACACCTGCACGTCAGTGCCCGGCGCCGCCGCTTCAGAGGTGTACGGCAATCCCTGCTTCACCAGAAAGGTTTTAACCTTGTCGCACGGGCTATCGAAGCGCGCCTTACCCACAGGGTCAAACTGGAACGTGCAGGTCGAAGGGTCGGCCATCACCACAATCGGTGACTGGCGGCTTGCCGCATCAATTTGCGGATTGGCGTAGTGGCTGAGCGCTTTGAACAGCGGGAAGTACAGCACAGTTGCCAACAACAACCCCATCATCAAAATCGGCTTGCGCCCTACGCGGTCCGACAGCCAGCCAAAGAAGATGAAGAACGGCGCGCCGATCACCACACTGATAATCAGCAGCGTATTGGCCTGCGCCGGGTCCATCTTGAGCATCTGCGTGAGGAAGAACAGCACGTAGAACTGCGCCGTATAGAAGGTGACAGCCTGCCCGGCATTGATGCCGAACAACGCAATCAGCACGATCTTGAGGTTTTCCCACTTGCCGAAGGACTCGCGGATCGGTGATTTGCTGCTTTTACCTTCGGCCTTCATTTTCACGAACGCGGGCGACTCATGCATGCTCATGCGGATCCAGGTCGAAATGCACAGCAGCACGATCGACAGCAGGAACGGCAGGCGCCAGCCCCACACTTCAAACTCGTCGCCCGTCAGGTAGCGACAGCCCAGCACCACGACCAGCGACAGCAGCAGACCCAGGGTAGCGGTGGATTGAATCCAGCTGGTATTGAAGCCACGCTTGCCGGGTGGTGCGTGCTCAGCCACATAGGTCGCAGCACCGCCGTATTCGCCACCGAGCGCCAGCCCTTGAAGCATGCGCAGCAGCACCAGCATGATCGGGGCCGCAATACCGATGCTGGCATAGGTGGGTAACAGGCCGACGGCAAAGGTAGAAAGGCCCATCAGAACGATGGTCATGAGAAAGGTATATTTTCGCCCGATCATGTCGCCCAAGCGGCCGAACACCAGTGCCCCGAACGGCCGCACCAAGAAACCGGCAGCAAAGGCCATCAGCGCAAAAATGAACGCAGTGGTGTCGTTCACCCCGGCAAAAAACTGCTTGCTGAGGACCGTCGCCAAGGCGCCATACAAGAAAAAGTCATACCACTCGAAAACCGTCCCGAGGGATGACGCAAAAATGATTTTCCGTTCTTCTCGGCCTGTCGGCGCTTTCGCGACGCTGGCCGTTTGTGCGATGGAGTCTGACATGTTCAATGTCCTCGGCCCTTGGGGCCACAGTGATTATTGTTGTTGTCCACTGTCGGTTCCGGATGACTGCGACCGAAACCACGATCGCCTTCAGGCGACCGGTGTTGCTACTGCGCGAGCGGTATCCAACGTTTTTTCCGCCAGATTGACGGGTGTTTCAAGAATCAATTGCGCAGCTTTTTCGCCAATCATCAGCGTAGGCGAACAGGTATTGCCCGACACGATATCGGGCATGATCGACGCATCGGCCACCCTTAATCCGACGACGCCGTGCACCCGCAATTGAGCATCCACCACGGCCTGCGGATCCTGCCCCATGCGGCAGGTGCCGACGGGATGGAAAATCGTCGTACCGATTCGGGCGGCCGCTTCATGCAACTGTTGCTCGGTTTGCAGTTCAGGGCCAGGCAGATATTCCTCGGGGCTGAAGCCTTGTAGAGCAGGGCTGGCGACGATGTTGCGCGTCAACCGGATGGCATCCGCCGCCACGTTTAAATCGTCGGGATGGCTGAGGTAGTTGGGATCGATCAGCGGCGCATCGTCCGGGTCGGCAGAACGGATATCCACCCGGCCGCGGCTTTTCGGGCGCAGGTTGCACACTGACGCGGTAAAAGCCGGGAAGGTGTGCAACGGTTCGCCAAAGCGCTCCAGCGACAATGGCTGCACGTGGTACTGCAAATTCGCTGAAGGCTGTGCGGGGTCTGACTTCACAAACGCTCCCAACTGGCTAGGCGCCATGGCCAGCGGGCCGCTGCGATCGTAGGCGTACCGCAGACCCATGCCCAGTTTGCCCCACAGGCTATTGGCCACCTGATTAAGGGTGCGCGCCTTGCTCAGTTTGAAGATCAGGCGCAGTTGCAGGTGATCTTGCAAGTTGCCACCGACACCGGGTAGCTCATGCTCGACCTTGATGCCCAGGCTTTCGAGCAACGGGCGCGGGCCAATCCCCGAGCGCTGCAAAATCCCCGGTGACCCTATCGCGCCAGCACACAGAATAATTTCACGCTGTGCTTTGAAGTCTTGTTCAGCGCCTTGCCAGCGAGCGCGCACATGGGTAGCACGGCCTTCGTCTAACAGCACTTTATTGACCTGAACGTCGGTCCGCACGGTCAGGTTCGGCCGTTTGAGGATCGGGCGCAAAAAAGCCTTAGATGCATTCCAGCGTACGCCTGCGCGCTGATTGACCTGAAAGTAGCCGCAGCCCTGATTGTCGCCGGTGTTGAAATCATCCACGGTCGGGATGCCGCTTTGGGCAGCAGCGTCGCGGAAAGCATCGAGGATGGGCCACGAATAACGCTGTTGCTCAACGCGCCATTCGCCGTCACTGCTGTGCATATCTGCGTTGCCGCCGTAGTGCTTTTCGCTGCGTTTGAACAGCGGCAGCACGTCTTTCCAGGCCCAGCCCGGGTTGCCCTGTTCGGCCCAACGGTCGTAATCACTCGCCTGCCCGCGCATGTAGATCATGCCGTTGATCGACGAACAACCGCCCAGTACCTTGCCCCGTGGATAACTCAGGCTGCGGCCTTGCAGCCCCGCCTGCACCTCGGTTTTAAAGCACCAGTCGGTGCGCGGGTTACCTATGCAATAGAGGTAGCCCACGGGAATATGAATCCACGGGTAGTTGTCGCGGCCACCGGCTTCGAGCAACAGCACTGAGTGGGCCGGGTTGGCCGACAACCGGTTGGCCAGCACAGAACCGGCAGGGCCTGCGCCCACGATGATGTAGTCATAGACCTGAGTCGCTGATGGCATGAAGCACCTCGCGCCTGTATTTATTTTTATTGTCCTGCCCCATCGTATTGATTAATTTCGAGATGAAAACGCGCGATTTCGCCCATGGCCTGTGCGTTTTTGCACAACACCTCTGACAGCTGCGCCCGAGGACACTCATGTTCGACTGGAATGACTTGCGGTATTTTCTGGAGTTGCAGCGCAGCGGCCGCTTATTAACCGCCGCCAAACGCCTCAACACAACCCACAGCACGGTGGCGCGGCACATTGAGACCATCGAACAGCATCTTGGGACGGCGCTGTTCGTGCAGCACGCGCAAGGGTACGAACTGACCCCGGCCGGGCAAGCGCTGCTCAAACACGCCGAAGCGATGGAAAACGTCGCACTCCTGGCTCAGGAAGAAATCACCCAGGCCATGGCGCCGCTGGGCAAGATCCGTCTGGGCGTCACCGAAGGCATCGGCATCATGTTTATCACAGCGCGTCTACGTGGCCTGTTTGAGCGCTATCCGGGTCTGGAGGTGGAACTGGTGGCGGTGCCGCGCTTTGTCAGCATTCTTAACCGTGAGGCCGAAATCAGCATCCATCTGGAACGGCCTAACGCCGACCTGTTGATTACCCGCAAACTCACGGATTACACCCTCGGGCTTTATGCCAGCCCCCTGTATCTGGAGAGGGCACCCGCGCTAAAGGATCGCGATGACCTGAGCCATCACTATTGGATTGGTTATGTCGACGACCTGTTGTTCAGCCAGGAACTGCTGTTTCTCAATACGTTCTGCCGCACCCCGACCGTGACGTTTCGCAGTACCAGCGTGATCGCTCAGCAACAGGCGGCCCGTGCGGGGTTGGGCATTGCCGTACTGCCCAACTACATGGCCCGCCACGACCCTGAGCTGGTGCGGGTCTTGCCACAGGAGTCGGTACAACGCAGCTACTGGATCAGCACCCGTCGCGAGTTGCACAAATCTGTGCGGTTGCGCGTGGTGTGGGATTTTTTACTGGAGTTATGCACAGCCGAACAGCACACCCTGCTGGCGCCCTGATCGGGACGACGCCGTGTTGGGGCTGTGGATATCTTCCAAAAACGCGAAACAGCCCACAGCTCGGGGTTAAATCCGGCAGAGACCAGCACCCTGTTCTAGAGTCACGTCCTTAAACAGGGACTTCGCGATAGAAGCCTGCGTTCTAATAACGATAAGAAGTGAGCTTTTATGAACAGGGACGTTCGTCGTGGCAGCGCCACGCCTATGTTATGTGCCAGCCTGCTGGTGATTCTTTCTACCCCGGCCCGGGGGATGTACCAGGAACAGGGCACACAGGGCGATGCGGCGAGCTGGCGGTCTGCCGAGTACTTGCAAGACTGGGGGCTTAAGCGACTTTCGGCCGATGCGGCGTACGCGGCGGGTGTTACCGGGGCAGGGGTCAAAATCGGCGTCATGGACTCGGGATTTGATCCGGGGCATCCCGAAGCTACCCGCTTCCATCCCGTGATAGCCAGTGGTCAGTCAGCAGACGGCACGCCGTTTGCTGTCAGCGGTGTGCTCAACCCGCGTAACGATTCCCACGGCACCCACGTCACCGGCACCATCGCTGCCGCTCGGGACGGTGTCGGCATGCACGGTGTGGCCTTCAATGCCGATCTGTATGTGGCCAATACCAATCAGAACGACAGTTTTCTATTCGGCCCCCACCCGGATGCGCTGTATTTCAAGGCCGCCTATAACGCGCTGGCGGACGCAGGCGTGCGGGCGATCAACAACAGTTGGGGCAGCCAGCCCAAAGATGTGAACTATCAAACCCTCGATGGCCTGCATGCAGCTTATGCACAGCACTACAACCAGAGCACCTGGCTGGATGCCGCTGCAGATGTGTCGCGTCGGGGAGTAATTAATGTATTCAGCGCCGGTAACAGCGGGGTGGCCAACGCCAGCGTGCGGTCGGCGTTGCCGTACTTTCAACCCGATCTTGAAGGACATTGGCTGGCAGTCTCCGGGCTGGATAAAAATAACCAGCAAAAATACAACCAATGCGGCATCGCCAAGTATTGGTGTATCGCCACCCCCGGCGCATTGATCAACAGCACCATCCCGGGGGATGGCTACGGGGTGAAATCCGGGACGTCAATGTCGGCACCGCACGCCACGGGCGCTCTGGCGCTGGTGATGGAACGCTATCCTTACCTGAACAACAGACAAGCCCTCGACGTCTTGCTGACGACCTCCACCCAACTGGACGGCTCGCTCACTCAGACGCCGAATGAGCGGGTAGGTTGGGGCGTGCCGGATCTGGACCGGGCCATGAAAGGGCCGGGGCAGTTGCTCGGGACGTTTGATGTGCAATTGGCCAACGGCCAACACGACGTGTGGAGCAATAACCTGACTGATACCGCGCTCGCCTCCCGTCAGCAAGAAGACGCGGCCGAGCATCAAGCGTGGCAACAAACCCTGATCGACAAGGGCTGGACCCAAGGCCTTGCGAGCAGCGCCAGCCAGCAAGATCAAACCGATTACGCGATAGGCACAGCCCGCGATGCCGCCGCCGCACAACGCGAATACCAGGGCAGCCTGATCAAGTCCGGGGCGGGCAGCCTCACGCTGACCGGCGCCAATACGTACCGTGGCGCCACCACCGTCAATGACGGCCGACTCAACGTTAATGGCTCAATCACATCGTCTGTGACCATCAACGGCAGCGGCTCGTTGGGTGGATCGGGCAGCGTTGGCAGTTTAATCGCCAACACGGGCGCGACTGTGGCCCCGGGCAACTCGATTGGCGCGCTCAGCGTCGCGGGTGACGTGACCTTTAAGTCCGGCTCGACGTACGCCGTTGAGTTATCCCCAACCCAAAGCGACCGCCTTGTTGCGGGCGGTAAAGCCACACTGGAGGGTGGCACTGTGACACTGGCGCTGGAAAACACCCCAGGCCTGCTCACCCAGCCGCAAGCACGCAGCCTGTTGGGCCGCCCGTATCAAATCCTGCAAGCCACGGGCGGTATTGAAGGGCAGTTCGCCAGTGTCATGCCCAACTTCCTGTTTATCGGGGCGAAACTCAACTACTCGGCCACCGCCGTGCAGATGGACATTGAGCGCAATGCGACCTCGTTTGCCGCAGTTGGCGCTACACCGAACCAGCGCGCTGTGGCCGCCGCCAGTGAACAACTGGGCGCCGGCAATGCGGTGTATGAAAGCGTTTTAAGCGCACCGTCGATCGCGGTGGCTCAAAGCGCGTTTCAGCAGTTGTCAGGGGAAATCCATCCGGCATTGGGCACGACGCTGATCAACGACAGCCGCCATTTACGGGAGGCAGTGGGTGAACGCCTCAACCCGGCAGACGCCTACAACGCGTCGCACGCCGCGCCTGAGGTGTGGTTTAAAGCGCTGGGTGCGTGGGGCAAGACCGATTCACGTCATGACACGGCGGATTACACCACCTCACTAGGTGGGGCAGTGGCAGGCGTGGACGGCGCATTAAATGACGAAACCCGGCTCGGCCTGCTGGGCGGTTATAGCGACAGCTCGCTGAACATGGGCGCAGGCACGCACTCGCGAGCGGCGGTGGACAGCTATCACATTGGCGCCTACATCGGACATGCTCTGGGCGACGTACGCCTGAGCGGCGGCGCAACGTACAGCTGGCACCGTGCCGATGTAAAACGCGACGTGCAGTACAACAACAGCACCGCCAAACAAAAAACCAAACGTGACGCGCAAACCGTGCAGGTGTTTACCGAAGCGGCCTATCGCGTGGACTTGCCTGCGGTGGGATTAGAACCGTTCGCCAATCTGGCGTACATCCACCTGAACAGTGAGGGGTTCACCGAAAAAGGGGATGCCACTGCACTCAAAGGCAGCCGCGATCAACGCGACGCCGTCCTTAGCACGTTAGGTCTGCGGGCATTGAAAACGGTGCATATCGCGCAGCAGCCGCTGGATCTGGCGGGCAGCTTGGGCTGGCAGCACAACCTCAGCGCAGTCGATTCCGACACCCATTTGCGCTTCGCCTCGGGCGGGCCGCGCTTCACCGTTGAAAGTTCGCCGCTGGTACGGGACGCCGCACTCATCGGCGCACACGCCAGCCTCGCGATCAACCGCGACCTGCGCATCAACCTGGATTACAGCGGCCAATTGGCGAATCGGGAAAAGACCCACGGCGTGGGCCTGAGCCTGAATTGGCAGTTCTGATTTCACCCCTTTCGTCACCACCCTGTGCCTAGAGGCACAGGGCTCATCTGCACTTCACCAAGGAAGGTCATTAAATGGACGTAACACGTGGGCAGCTTTTGCCTGTAGGAAAAGTCAGTACGCTGCCGTTTAAAAAACGGGCCATGTCATTGGCATTGGGCATGGCGTATGTGGGCATGATCGGGCAGGTGCAGGCTGCCCCTTATGTGGAGGCCGGGCGGGCAGGGCAGCCCGATAGCTGGCGCAGCCCGGAATTCAAGGCGGACTGGGGCTTGGGCGCGATCAATGCGCAGGATGCCTACGCAGGGGGCTACAGCGGCAAGGGCGTCAAACTCGGGATTTTCGATCAGCCGGTCTACGCACAGCATCCCGAGTTCAACAGCCCGAACAAAGTCATCACCCTGACGACCACCGGTATTCGCGAATACACCGACCCCTACATTCCAGTCAAAGCCGGTGACGCGTTCATTTACGACGGCAGCCCTTCTGCCGGATCGGATGGCAAATTGGGCTCCCACGGCACCCACGTCGGCGGCATTGCGGGGGGTAACCGCGATGGCGGCCCGATGCATGGCGTAGCCTATGACGCGCAAATCATCATGGCCGACAACGGCGACCCCGGCCCGGAAGACGGCATTATTCGCGGTAACGACGGCGCCGTTTACAAAGCCGGTTGGGATGCGCTGGCCGCCAGCGGGGCGCGGATCATCAACAACAGTTGGGGCATTGGCATCACCGATACGTTTCGTCTGGGCGGGCGCGATCCGGCCTATCCACACTTCACCGTGGCCGACGCGCAGAAGCAGTTCGATCAGATCGTGCCGCTGCTGGACACCAAGGCAGGTGGCGCTTACAGCGGTGCCATCGAATCGGCGCGCAGTGGCATCGTGACCATTTTCGCCGCCGGTAATGACTACAACCTCAATAACCCGGACGCCATTGCCGGGCTGGCGCATTTCGTCCCGGACATCGCACCTAACTGGATCACAGTGGCCAGCTTGCAGAAAAACCCGGACACCGCCAGCGCCATCCCTTACACCCTAAGTACGTTCTCATCGCGCTGCGGGTATGCGGCAAGTTTCTGCGTGTCCGCACCGGGCACGGGGATCTACAGCGCCGTGATTGGCGGCACAACCCTGGACAACATGACGGTCGGTTACGGCAATAAAAGCGGAACCTCAATGGCGGCGCCTCATGTAGCAGGCAGCGCAGCGGTATTAATGGAGCGCTTCCCCTACATGACCGGTGCGCAAGTGGCAGGCGTGCTCAAATCCACGGCAACCGACCTGGGCGCGGCGGGTGTGGACGAGCTGTACGGCTGGGGCATGATCAACCTGCACAAAGCCATCGATGGGCCCGGCATGTTCATCGCCGATGCCGATATCCCACAAACGTTGCGGGTAGAGGGGTCGTACGGCGACGGCCAGTTTGTGGCAGACCTGCCGGGCGTGGGCGCGCTGATTGATGCCGGAAAACCCACAGAGCGACGCTGCACCGATGTCAGCTGCGGCCTGGATGTCTGGCGTAACGATATTGGCGGCCATGGCGGGCTGACCAAGCAAGGCATCGGTACATTGGTGCTGGCTGGCGCCAATACCTACAGTGGGCCGACGGCAATCAATCAGGGCTTGCTGGCGGTGAACGGTTCGCTCAGCTCCGCCGTGACGGTCAACCAAAACGGCGTACTGGGTGGCAGTGGCCAGGTAGGTGCGCTTACTGCCAACGCGGGCGGTACTGTCGCGCCGGGCAATTCTATCGGCACGCTCAACGTGGCGGGTAACGTAACCTTCGAGCCCGGCTCAACCTACGCCGTCGAGTTATCCCCAACCCAAAGCGACCGACTCGTGGCGGGCGGTAAAGCCACATTGAATGGCGGCACAGTGACCCTGGCACTGGAAAACAATCCTGCGCTTTTGAGTCGCCAGGAAGCCGGCAGCCTGTTGGGTCAGCAGTTCGACATTCTGCAGGCCGCGGGTGGGGTAGAGGGGCAGTTCGCAAGCGTCTTGCCGAACTACCTCTTCATCGGCGGGCAACTGGATTATTCAGCCACTGCAGTGCAACTGGGCATCGAGCGCACTGCCGCGTCGTTCGCCAGTGTCGCACTCACACCTAACCAACGTGCAGTGGCTGGCGCAGCGGAAGGACTGAACGCTGGCAATGCGGTGTATGAAGGGATTTTGCTGTCCCCATCTGTCACCAGCGCACGTCAGGCATATCAGCAATTAAGTGGTGAGATACACCCGGCCATTGCTACACAACTGATCAATGACAGTCGTCACTTACGGGATGCCGTGGGTGATCGGTTGCGCCAGCATGATCTCTACACAGCCAGTGCGCAGGCATCCGGGCAAAACAGTGTATGGGTCAAGGCGCTCGGCGCATGGGGTAAAACTGACGCGGGTTCATCCAACGCGCAATACACCACCTCATTGGGCGGCATGTTAATCGGGGCGGATGGGCTGATTAGCGAAGCCACACGCCTGGGCGTGTTCACCGGCTATAGCCACAGCGGCCTGAACATGGGAGAGGGAACGCACGCCAACGCGTCGACCGACAGCTACCACCTTGGCGCCTACGTGGGGCATGAAATCGATGCCCTGCGCCTGAGTGCGGGCGGATCCTATAGCTGGAACCGCATCGACGTGAAACGTGATGTGCAATTTGCAGACATCGATACCAAACAAAAAACCAAACGCGATGCGGAAACGGCGCAAGTATTCACCGAAGCGGCTTACCGCATTGAACTGCCAGCGTTGGCGCTCGAACCCTTCGCCAACCTGGCGTATGTACACGTGCGCAGTGACAGCTTCCATGAAAAGGGTGGAGCCGCTGCCCTTAAGGGAAGCCGTGATAATCGTGAAGCCGTGTTGTCGACGCTGGGCATGCGAGCTGCAAAAACCTTCATCCTCAATAGCGATCAGCACATGGAGGTAGCCGGCAGTTTGGGGTGGCAGCACAACCTCAACGCCGTGGGCTCGGATCAGGATCTGAGCTTCGTCGCAGGCAGCACACCGTTCAGCGTGCACAGTGTTTCACTGGCCCGCGATGCCGCAGTAATCGGTGCTCAAGTAGGCGTGGTGTTGGGTAAAAGCACACGTCTGGAGCTGGACTACAACGGGCAATTGAGCAACAAGGACAAAACGCACGGGGTAGGGCTGAACCTGAGCTGGCAGTTCTGATAAACAACTTTTCGCACGCATAAAAAAGGCCAACGCAAGCGTTGGCCTTTTTTTCCTGCATTACAGCCGCTGTAGGTTCACAAAATAGATGATTCGGGAGACCCAGCAAACGCAGGGAAAATATCATTTTTTCTGTGACCGCCAAGGACGGGAATCACAGAAAAGATGAGAAAAGCCTACTGGATTCACAAAATAGATGCGCTCTCGGCCCAGACAGAGGTTTCAGAGAGCGGCGGTTCTTCAACGCAGTTTGTGCGTTTAAAGAAGACCCCATACACCTCACTTGTGGAGCGCGCATGCCGGTGATGCCGTAAGGTGATGGACCCATGCCGCCAATCTTTCGAGATTGCTCTCGCCAATACCATGGCGGGATAGGGTCGCGTAGACCTAAAAGGCCCGGCCTATTCTTCAAATCAGACAAAAGTGCCCGGCTAGCATAGTTAGGTATTTGAGCTGTATCTTGGCAATGGCGAGGACTACTCGGTAATCAGTTCGCGCCACCGGCCAAGTATCAACGACAAACAGCTTTTGACTGTCTTCACAGATCTAACAATCGGCAGCAGTTCAACCAAGTCGGCATTCACTGCATCTCACTCACACCCATCAGGCTTGTTGGCTCCTTCGTGTTCGTCGCTAGGGCCTGGTAACCCTCGCCCCCCACCCCGAGTCGTCAAGAACAGTTACCGTTAGATTATTTAGTGCACTGTATGCACACACAGGCTGGTTGCATAACCACTATCTGGCGGATTAACATCATGCTTCGTGGTAACGCCTCGCCCATGAATTGTGGAGTAGTCCATGTCCTCATTGCTCAAAGTAACTCACGAAATCAAATATCTGGACGAAATCAAAAGTCTTTTCACTATTGATTTTGAAGGACTATTGACCAAGGAAACATACAGCCATCCCCTGCGCTCATATCATTTGATCAGGTCAGAAGCACGGTGTCAGTTTCTCAAAAAAGGCAGCCGGTGCGGACAGGAACATTCACGAGGCTTCGCTGTGGAATGCAAAGATGGTCAGCACGTTTTAATCGGGAATTGCTGCGCTTTTAATCACCTTGGTCTCGATGACGATCAAGTTAAAAATACGTTTCGCCAATTATCCTCCGTAGAACGCATATCCATTCGCAGCCACAGAATAGGTAAAATGCTTGATCAGAGGTCTGAACTCCTCTCGCGTATTAAAAGCGCTCTTAAACAGCTGCGTTCGCTACAGCTAGATATATTTAAAATACATAAAGAATTTCCACCTTCGGTTATCGAAAACCTAGTGGAGCGCTGGCGCCGTGACTCTCTCCAGGTGACATGGGAATACCAAATCACCAAGAGGGACGAAAACGCGAAAGGCAGAGATGCTTTTGAACGTCGGTGGTATCCCCATATCTGCGGTTTTATAAAAGGGCTCGGTCTTTGGCTAGACCTTGATGCGCAAAAATACCAAGAAAGGTTGTATGCATTTCTTCATGAGGTCGAAGCCTTACCTACCAAAAAAAACCTATCCAAGGCTGATCTTGACTCCTCAGAGGCTGTTTTTCGAGAGCTTGGCGCAATCTCAGTTATTGAACGCGAGATCAGTAATCAACAAAAATTGCTCATTGATTTTCTTGAGCCCACCAACCTTCTGTTAACCGTACAGCTCGTTAAAAACCAAGCTCTTAGAGCAAAGAACGTCGAAGCAGTACAGAGGCTAACTTCGACGTTACTCGGAGTACGCCCCGATCATTTTGTAGCGACGCTTGATCAAGATATAAAGCAGCACTACGGTGCGACAGGCATACGTATCGCATCGTAATTAGAAGTGCCGCTCTACGCACCGAGCGTCAAAAATACTACCCACTACCTAACTTCCAGTTTTAGGCTTCCAGGCCGATAACAGATGTGAAGATAGTCAAAGAGGAACCTCACTCATGGCATTCGGATCACAAAACAGCGCCGCGCTAAATGTAGCAAGTCAGGCGGGTATAATTACGAAAGGCAAAGACATCTTTGACTCTTCTCATAACTGCGGCCGCGAGATGGGCTTCGAGTTGATGGGTGATCATTGGTGCTTTGGGATTCACGGCACTTGTTTCTTTGGTGACTTTTTATATCTTGTGAGCGTTTGATATGACTGCAATAGCGCTTTTGAACGCTGAGACGGACCCACATATTGTGGCTGACACACTGTTAAGTGTGGACGGGGAGGACCCACGGAAAATCAAAAAAATCTGGCTGCCTGCCCTTGGAGACGTGCAGTCGCAGTGGGGAGAAGGAGGTGATCGGTGGCATATATCGAGACTAGGCTCTGTACGTAAAGTATTGTCGCAAGCACCGCATAGCGCAGGCCAATGAGACCATCGCCGCAAAACTTGTTGC
>NZ_NQKI01000042.1 GCF_002269125.1 Pseudomonas lundensis
CATCTTGGCCTCCTGGCTTTAATGGCGGTGTATTTTACAGAAAATCGTATTTCTTGGGTTTACGTACAGAGCCTAGCGCGGTCATGCTTAATGGCCTTTCAAAGTGATATTCAGCATGTTTACTGATCGCCGTATCGAGCGTCATCAACTGCCGTATTTCTTGAATGTGTTCAATCGATTCACGGACAAGCCCCTGGGGTATTTGGGTAATGTCTGCGAAGAGGGGCTGATGCTCATCAGCCAGCTCCCGTTATTGGTCGACGCCAATTTTGAGCTGCGACTCAAGCTGCCCGACGCTGACGGTCGTGTGCAGGTGGTCGACCTGACCGCACGCTGCCTGTGGTGCCATGAAGATGTCACGCCGCATTACTACGACGCTGGCTTCATCCTCTACCAGCCGCCTCCCGAGTACACCGCCCTGATCACGGCCCTGCGTCAGTATTTCAGCTTCTATCCCTTGCCAGCGTCTGCCTGAGGCCGAGATCCGGGCTGGTCTTGCTCGGGGCTGAACGCCTAGACTTGCAGGGTCTACTGTTCAGGAACACCCCGTGACCACTATCTTCTGGTACGACTACGAAACCACCGGCATCAATCCGCGTTGTGACCGGCCAGTACAAGTCGCCGGCATTCGCACTGACCTTGAATTGAACGAGATTGACGAGCCGCTCAATCTGTACTGCCTGCCAAGCGACGACATCCTTGCGCACCCCATGGCCTGTCTGATCACCGGCATTACGCCCAGTCGCCTGGAAGATCGGGGGCTGGTCGAAGCCGAGTTCATGACGCGTACTCACGCGCACCTGTCCTTGCCCGGCACCTGCGGCGCAGGCTACAACACCTTGCGATTTGACGACGAGGTGACGCGCTACAGTCTGTATCGCAACTTCTTCGATCCTTACGCCCGTGAATGGCAGGGGGGTAACAGTCGCTGGGACTTGATCGATGCAGTGCGCACTGCCTATGCCTTGCGCCCTGAAGGGATTGTGTGGCCTGAAGAGGAGGGGCGCGTCACTCTTAAGCTAGAACGTCTGACCGCGGCTAATGGCATTGATCACGGTCAGGCCCATGATGCGTTGTCGGATGTGCGCGCAACGATTGCCCTGGCCCGATTGATTCGCGACAAACAACCTAAGTTATATGACTGGCTTTTCCAGTTGCGCACGAAACAACGTGTGCTTGATCAGGTTCGGCTGTTAGAGCCGATGGTGCATATTTCAGGACGGTTTTCGGCGGCGCGTCATTATTTGGGGGTGGTACTGCCGTTGGCGTGGCATCCGAAAAATCGCAATGCACTGATTGTCTGCGATTTGCACTTTGATCCGCGGCCATTATTGGAACTGGATGCTGAGTCACTCCGCGCACAGCTCTATACACGTCGAGAAGATTTGCCCGACGGGCAATTACCGGTGCCGCTCAAGCTAATACACGTTAATCGTTGTCCGGTGGTGGCGCCGATGAATGTAGTGCGCGCACAGGATCAAGAGCGTTTGCAATTGGACGTTGGCCAATGCCAGGAACGGGCGCAAACACTTATCGAGGCGCAAGAACTATGGCGGGATAAATTAACGGCTATTTATGCCCGTGAAGACTTCGTGCCGAGCGCGGATCCGGAGCAGCAGTTATATGATGGCTTTATCGGTGACCGTGACCGTCGCCTGTGTGAACAAGTAAGACTCAGTGACCCTGAGGCATTGGCTAAAGATACCTGGCCTTTTGATGATGAACGCTTGCCTGAATTATTGTTCCGGTACCGGGCGCGAAACTTTGCTCATACGTTGAATGAGCAAGAGCGCGAACGCTGGCGCGTCTTCTGCCAGCAACGATTGACCGATCCGCAGATGGGCGCACCGCTGACCCTGGCTGCTTTCCAGCACAGCGTTGCAGAGCTGTCGCGCAGCGCTACGCCCGCGCAATTGACGTTGTTGAATGAGTGGCGTCGGTATGCAGAAGGTTTAAGTCGTCGCGTGTTTGTGGAGGGCGAACCGGGAAGAGAGGAGTAACGGGCGTCAATAAAAAAACGCCAGCAAGCTGGCGTTTTTTTGAGCATCGCAAATAAGCTGCGTGCGGGTATTACTTAGTCGAGCAAAGTTGCCCAGCCTTCAACCACGTCACCGCCCCACTTGGCTTTCCACTCTTTCAGTGTTTTGTGGTTGCCACCTTTGGTTTCAATCACTTCGCCGTTGTGCGGGTTTTTGTATTGTTTAACCTTGCGGGCACGTTTGGTGCCGGTAGTTTTCACAACACCGCGTGGTGTTTTGCTTACTTTGGACTCTGGGTCCAGCAGCGCAATAATATCGCGTAGCGATTTTTGGTATTCGCCCATCAGCGTGCGCAGTTTGCCTTCAAATTCCAGCTCAGTTTGAAGTTTGTCGTCTTCCGACAGGTTCTTCAGGCGAGCTTGCAGCTCTTTGATGGCTTCTTCGGTTGCGCGGTATTCGTTGATCAGGGACATGAGGATAACCTTATGTTGAAAAGGGTTAACAGGGACACAGTGCGGCAATAATAGTCAGACACTTTGATCAAGTAAACCTGTCTGCGCAGATTTAGTTAAGTTTTTATTCATTAACTTCGCTGTTTTGAATAAGCGCTATTAAATAGAGGCGTCGCTATCAACCCTATTAAAACGATTAATTAGGCGAATTCAGGTTGCAATAAACGCGATGCAGGCCGCGGTACTGTTGAGGCGGACCTCTGGCAGCGAGGCCCGGGGCGTGGGTAATCAGTCTCAACGAATACTGTCGTTTTGCTGCGCACTCGCTAGAATGGCGGCCTTAGTAAAGTTTTTGGAGTTTGCCCTACATGCGCACTTTTCGACTGGTGATTGCGTGCCCCGATGGCGTCGGCATTGTCGCCAAGGTCAGTAATTTTCTGGCCTCACACAATGGCTGGATCACTGAAGCGAGCCACCACTCGGACGACCAGAGCGGTTGGTTCTTTATGCGTCACGAAATCCGTGCGGATTCGCTGCCATTCGGCATCGAGGCGTTTCGCGAAGCATTTGCTCCTATCGCTGAAGAATTTTCGATGGTGTGGCGCATTACTGACACGGCGCAAAAGAAGCGCGTTGTGCTGATGGCCAGCCGCGAGTCGCACTGCCTGGCGGACCTGCTGCACCGCTGGCACAGCGATGAGCTGGATTGCGAGATCGCGTGTGTGATCTCCAACCATGATGACTTGCGCAGCATGGTGGAGTGGCACGGCATTCCGTATTACCACGTGCCGGTTGATCCCAAGGATAAAGAGCCTGCGTTCACTGAAGTCTCGCGTCTGGTCAAGCAGCACGATGCTGAAGTAGTGGTCCTGGCGCGCTACATGCAAATCCTGCCGCCGGACCTGTGCAAAGAATACGCAGGTCAGGTCATCAACATTCACCACAGCTTCCTGCCTTCCTTCGTTGGCGCCAAGCCTTACCACCAGGCTTCGCTGCGCGGCGTAAAACTGATTGGCGCGACGTGCCACTACGTGACCGAAGAACTCGATGCAGGTCCGATCATCGAGCAGGACGTGGTACGTGTAAGTCACAGTGACAGTATCGAAGACATGGTGCGTTTCGGCCGTGATGTCGAGAAGATGGTGCTGGCCCGTGGCCTGCGTTATCACCTGGAAGATCGCGTGCTGGTGCACGGCAACAAGACGGTGGTCTTTTAAGCAAGCGTCTCTGTGTGCTCATTGATGAATAACGCGCTGTCGATCGTCGATTGCAGCTTCGCGTTGTTCGTCAATGAAAACGCAATCTCGGGTTCCGAACAGGGGGAGGTGCCATGACCGATCCACTCGACAAGGCCACGTCCAGCGCACCGGCTACAGTGGGTGAGGGGTGTTTGAGTCGTTACGATCCGGACGCACTGAGCCCCGAAGACGGAACGGAGTTTCCTGACGCTGCCAGGCTGTGGGATCACTTACAGCAAGAGGCTGAAGCAGAACCTGATCTGTAGCCGCTCAGGCGGCCACAGATCATGCGTTCATTTATATGCGGAAGCTGCCGACCAGTTGTTTGAGACGAGCGGCTTGTTGCTCAAGGTCGGAACAGGCGCGCAATGTTGCCTGCAAGTTTTCAACGCCTTCCTGATTGAGGGTGTTGATTTCAGTAATGTCCATGTTGATCGATTCCACAACCGAGGTCTGTTCCTCGGTGGCAGTGGCGACCGACTGGTTCATGCCGTCAATTTCCCCAATACGTTCCGTAACGCTGGTCAGGCGCGCACCTGCACTGTTAGCGATCTCAACGCTGTCTTTGCTGTGACGCTGGCTCTCTTCCATGGTGTTGACCGAGTCGCGGGCGCTGACCTGCAATTCCTCGATCATCTTTTGCACTTGTTGCGCTGATTCCTGGGTGCGGTGCGCCAGATTGCGGACTTCATCTGCCACCACCGCAAAGCCACGTCCTGCTTCCCCGGCACGTGCTGCTTCAATCGCGGCGTTCAAAGCCAGGAGGTTGGTTTGCTGGGAAATGCTGGTGATGACCTCCAGGATCTGACCGATGTTCACGGTCTTGTCATTCAGTGACTCAATGTGGCTGCTGGACGTGCTGAGCATCTGCGACAGTTGCTGCATCGAGCCGATGCTGCGCTCCACCACTTGCTGGCCTTCTTCGGCCAGGCCGCGTGCATCGCTGGCTTGATGCGAGGCTTGTGCCGCATTGCGCGCGATTTCTTGCGCTGCGGCGCCCAGCTCGTTGATCGCTGCGGCCACGCTGTTGGTGCGGCTGGCTTGTTCGTCAGAGTTAACCATGGACGAATTGGATGCACTGACGACACGCAAGGCGACTTCATTGACGTGTTCGGTGGCCGAGGCCACTTCCGTCATGGAAGTATGAATACGCTCCACAAACTGGTTGAACGCGCTCCCCAATGTGCCGAATTCGTCTTTGGATTCGACTACCAGGCGGCGGGTCAGGTCGCCTTCACCTTCCGCGATGTTTTGCATGGCGCGGGTCATGACGTGCAGCGGCTGCATCAGTAGACGAATCAGCAAGCCGAGCAGGGCTATGATCGAGATCACCGCGATCAGCGTGGCAATGACTGCCGACGTGCGGAAGGTGCTGAGCATGGTATAGGCCTGCTCTTTATCAATCGACAGGCCGACGTACCAGTTGACCGACCCCAAGCCTTTGACCGGAGCAAACGTCACGATGCGTTCTTTGCCGTCGAGCTTGACTTCGCTGATGAGCGTGCTGATGGGAGGCGTGTTTTGAGGGTAGATATCTTTCAGGTTCTTGGTGACCAGAGTGTTATCCGGGTGAACCAGGATCTTGCCGTCTGCGCTGATCAGGAAGGCGTAACCCATGCCGCCAAAATCCAGGGCATTGATCGTGTCCGTGATGGTTTTGAGTGTCAGGTCAGTGCCGACGACTCCGAGGGTTTGCCCGCCTTTTTTTACGGCGGTCCCAATGGAAATGATCATCTGCCCGGTGACCGCATCAATATAGGGTTCGGTCAGGCTGGCGGCATTGCTGTTCAGTGCATCCTTGTACCAAGGCCTGCTGCGCGGATCGAAGCCATCCGGCATTTTGCTATCGGGGCGGATGGTGAATGCACCTTGGGTGTCACCGAAGTAGACCGCCATAAATGAGCTGCTAAGGGCTTTTTGCTCCAGCAACTGGGCTACATAGTCAGGCGCGGGATTAATAGCGATGGTCTCGCCCAGGTTTTCAGTGAGCAAGATGCGCCCGCCGAGCCATGTCTGAATATTGTTGGCCGTTGTGCTACCCATCTCACGCAGATAGCTGTCCAGATCGTCGCGAATGGCAGTGCGCTGCAGGTAGTCGTTGTACAGCGTAAATAGCGAAAAAGCGGCTATTACGATCAGGGACGCGGCAAGCAGGATTTTATGACTGAAACGCAGATTTTTGTTCATGGCTTGAAGGGTCCGCTAAGGTCTAAAAGTGTGATGCCTGCTGACATGAAATGCGCCCAACATAGAAACCACTGACAGAACCTGAGCGATTCCTACATTTATTTGCGCTCTTTCCGACATTAAATTCGGAATTTTCTGGTCTAGCATTAACGTTGTATCGACGTGTTACCGCGAAAGATTAATTTAAGGTGGAAAAATGCCTGATTCCTCAGCTTTAGTTCTCGGTGCCGACCTTTCGGGTCAGCCCGTCGCCCAGTCATTGCGTCTGGCCAATCGTCACGGCTTGATTGCGGGCGCTACGGGGACAGGTAAAACCGTCACGCTGCAACGCCTGGCAGAGCAGTTCAGTGATGCGGGCGTGGCAGTGTTTGCCGCCGACATCAAAGGCGATTTGTGTGGTCTGGGGGCCGCCGGCAATCCTCAGGGCAAAATTGCAGAGCGGATCGCGGGCATGCCGTGGCTTAATTTCCAGCCCACGGCTTATCCAGTGACGCTGTGGGATATTCAGGGCAAGACTGGGCATCCATTACGCACAACCCTGAGTGAAATGGGGCCGCTTTTGCTAGGCAGTCTGCTGGAGCTGACGGACAGCCAACAATCAGCGCTGTATGCGGCGTTCAAAGTGGCGGATCGCGAAGGCCTGTTGCTGCTGGATCTCAAAGACCTCAAAGCGTTGCTCAATCATCTGCGGGATCATCCCGAAGTGCTGGGCGACGACGCGGCGCTAATGACCACCGGTTCCAGTCAGGCGCTACTGCGACGACTGGCGACCCTGGAGCAGCAGGGCGCTGAGGCGCTGTTTGGTGAGCCTGCGTTGCAGTTGGAAGACATTTTGCAGCCGGACAGTGACGGACGCGGGCGCATTCATTTGCTCGATGCGAGCCGGTTGGTGCATGAAGCGCCCAAGGTCTACGCGACCTTTTTGTTGTGGCTGCTGGCCGAATTGTTTGAGCAGTTGCCCGAGCGCGGTGATTCGGACAAGCCTTTATTGGCGCTTTTCTTTGACGAGGCGCATCTGCTGTTTGCCGATACACCGAAAGCGCTTCAGGATCGACTGGAGCAAGTGGTGCGCTTGATTCGCTCCAAAGGTGTGGGCGTGTACTTTGTCACGCAATCGCCAGCGGACTTGCCTGACACCGTGTTGGCGCAATTGGGGCTGCGCATTCAGCATGGATTACGGGCGTTCACGGCCAAAGAGCAGAAGTCCCTCAGGGCCGTGGCCGACGGGTTCCGACCCAACCCGGCGTTCGATGCGCTCGCGGTGCTAACGGAGCTGGGCACCGGCGAGGCTTTGGTCGGCATGTTGGAGGATAAGGGCACGCCGGCGATGGTGCAGCGGGTGCTGATTGCGCCACCTCAGTCGCGCATCGGTCCTTTGAGTGACGCGGAACGCGCCGGGCTGATTGCCACCTCACCCCTGCAGGGGCGGTACGACAAGCCGATAGATCGAGAGTCTGCTTACGAGGTGCTCATGGCGCGCAAAGGCGGTGTCTCTGCGGAGCAAGCCCCGGCCGAGCCCAAAGAACCCGGATTTCTGGATCAGGCTGGGGAGTTCCTCGGGACGTCGACAGGCAAGGCATTGCAGTCGATGGCGCGTCAGGCCGTCAATCAAATGGGGCGCCAGTTGGTTCGGGGATTGCTCGGGTCATTACTGGGTGGCAGCAAGCGTAAATAAAGCAGCGGCTACGCCGGACCGGATTTTGGTTTGCCATGACTGGCGAGCCGTTCAAGGGCGGCTCGCAGTGCGGGGTCGGTAATTCCGTCAGCAGTCGCCTGGATGGTCTGGGCGGCGTCTTGTGACAAGTCCAGGGTGTGGCCAGCCACTTTGGCTAACACGGTAGGCGGCTGCACTTTAAATAAAATGCGGGTCAGACTGGCAAATTCATCAAACGCCTGCAATTGACGTTGCAGGCGTTTTTGCTGGTAGCGTAACCGCGTCGCCCAGTGGCCATCCGTGACAATCAGTAGCAGGCTGCCTTCACGCCACGACGCCACATGGCAGTGTTCGCGGGCGGCGGGCTGGAGCTGGCTTTCAAGCAAGCGTTGCAGGTGAGCCAAGCGCTTGGCGTGGCCGAAGATGGCTTTTAACGGCTTAGCCTCGCGCAGCAGGACAGAGGGTGCCCGTGCTGGATGTGGGCGAAATGCCATGTTCAAACACCTGAGAAAACTGAGGCGCAATCTTAGCAGAAACCGGCCGTGTGGCTGCGCTTGATCCGCTAACTGAAGACTTTGGCTGCAAAATCAATGAGTAACTTCTTGCTCTTATGGGTTGAAGTTCAGCAAAAAGCCCTTATTTTAGTGAAGCCCCGTCACAACGCTGTACCAGTATCGTGGAATAACGCCACTTTCCTCACCGCCGTTTCCGGGTAGAATGCTCGCTCGCATGCGGCCATCAGGGCTGCTCGGGCGACTCTCGGGGCCGCCCTCCATCCCTATGTGTGGAAGATCCTGCCGATATGTTTGCGCCTTTGTTAAAGAAACTTTTTGGAAGCAAGAACGAGCGCGAAGTTAAACGCATGCTCAAGAAGGTTCAGGTCATCAATGCCCTCGAAGAGCAGATGGTTGCTCTGACCGACGAGCAATTGCGTGCCAAGACCGAAGAGTTCAAGGCCCGCATAGCAAAAGGTGAGACCCTCGATCAACTCCTGCCTGAAGCCTTCGCGGTCTGCCGTGAAGCAGGCAAGCGCGTCATGGGCATGCGCCACTTTGACGTCCAGCTGATCGGTGGCATGACCTTGCACGAAGGCATGATCGCAGAAATGCGTACCGGTGAAGGTAAGACCTTGGTAGCGACCCTGGGCGTTTACCTCAACGCGTTGTCCGGCAAGGGCGTGCACGTTGTGACGGTGAACGATTACCTGGCGCGCCGGGATGCCAACTGGATGCGTCCGCTTTATGAGTTCCTGGGCCTGACGGTCGGCGTGGTTACGCCGTTCCAGCCACCACAGGAAAAGCGTGAAGCCTACGCCGCTGACATCACCTACGGCACCAACAACGAATTTGGCTTCGATTACCTGCGCGATAACATGGCTTTCAGCATGGAAGAAAAATTCCAGCGTGAGCTTAACTTCGCTGTAATCGACGAAGTCGACTCGATCCTGATCGACGAAGCCCGTACGCCGCTGATCATTTCCGGTCAGGCTGAAGACAGCTCCAAACTGTACACCGAAATCAACAAGCTCATTCCGCGTCTCGAACAGCACATCGAAGAAGTAGAGGGCGAAGTAACCAAGCCGGGTCACTTCACCATCGACGAGAAGACCCGTCAGGTCGAGCTGAACGAAGCCGGTCACCAGTTTGTTGAAGAGATGCTCACCCAGATCGGTTTGCTCGCTGAAGGTGAAAGCCTGTACTCGGCGCACAACCTGGGCCTGCTGACCCACGTGTACGCTGCACTACGCGCTCACAAACTGTTCCACCGCAACGTTGAATACATTGTTGAAGACGGTCAGGTGCTGCTGGTTGACGAACACACCGGTCGTACCATGCCGGGTCGTCGTTTGTCCGAAGGCCTGCACCAGGCTATCGAAGCGAAAGAGGGCCTGAACATCCAGGCAGAGAGCCAGACGCTGGCTTCGACCACCTTCCAGAACTACTTCCGTCTGTACAACAAGCTGTCCGGCATGACCGGTACGGCTGACACTGAAGCGTTCGAGTTCCACCAGATCTACGGTCTGTCGGTGATGGTTATCCCGCCGAACAAGCCGCTGGCACGTAAAGACTATAACGACCTGGTGTTCCTGACGGCCGACGAGAAGTACGCAGCCATTGTGGCCGACATCAAGGACTGCATGGCCAAAGGCCGTCCGGTACTGGTGGGCACCGCGACCATCGAAACGTCCGAGCACATGTCCAACCTGTTGAAACAGGAAGGCATTGAGCACAAAGTTCTGAACGCCAAGTTCCACGAAAAAGAAGCTGAAATCATTGCACAGGCCGGTCGCCCGGGCGCGCTGACCATCGCCACCAATATGGCAGGCCGAGGTACGGACATCCTGCTGGGCGGTAACTGGGAAGTGGAAGTGGCGTCTCTCGAGAACCCTACTCCTGAGCAGATTGCCCAGATCAAGGCCGATTGGCAGAAACGTCACCAGCAAGTCCTGGAGTCGGGCGGCCTGCACGTAATTGCTTCCGAGCGTCACGAATCGCGCCGTATCGACAACCAGCTGCGCGGTCGTGCCGGCCGTCAGGGTGACTCGGGTTCCAGCCGTTTCTACCTGTCGCTCGAAGACAGCCTCATGCGCATCTTCGCCTCTGACCGGGTGAAGAATTTCATGAAGGCCCTGGGCATGCAGTCCGGCGAAGCGATCGAGCACCGCATGGTGACCAACGCTATCGAAAAGGCCCAGCGTAAGGTTGAAGGTCGCAACTTCGATATCCGTAAGCAATTGCTGGAGTTCGACGACGTCAACAACGAACAGCGTAAAGTGATTTATCACATGCGTAACACGTTGCTGGCCGCCGACAACATTGGCGAAACCATCGCTGACTTCCGCAAAGATGTCCTCGACAGCACGATCAGCGCACACATCCCTCCACAGTCGCTGCCGGAGCAGTGGGACGTTGCAGGTTTGGAGTCCGCCATCGAAAGCGGCTTCGGCGTGAAGTTGCCAATCCAGCAATGGCTCGACGAAGACGATCACCTGTACGAAGAAACCCTGCGCGAGAAGCTGCTGGCTGAGCTGATTGCGGCGTACAACGAGAAAGAAGAGCAGGCGGGTGCTGAAGCGCTGCGCACGTTCGAGAAGCAGATTGTATTGCGCGTACTGGATGACCTGTGGAAAGACCACCTGTCGACCATGGATCACCTGCGTCACGGCATTCACTTGCGCGGTTATGCGCAAAAGAACCCGAAGCAGGAATACAAGCGCGAGTCTTTCAACCTGTTCTCCGAGCTGCTTGATTCGATCAAGCGCGATTCGATCCGCGTGCTGTCGCATGTTCAAGTGCGTCGCGAAGACCCAATCGAAGAAGAGGCACGTCTGCGTCAGGAAGCTGAAGAGCTGGCGTCGCGCATGCAGTTCCAGCATGCAGAGGCGCCGGGTCTGGATCAGCCGCAGGCCTTGACCGAAGAGCTGGAAGGCGTAGAGGTCTCAGACGTCACGCCTGCTACCGACCCTGTTCGTAACGAACAGAAGCTCGGCCGCAACGAGCTGTGCTACTGCGGTTCGGGCAAAAAATTCAAGCACTGTCACGGGCAAATCAACTGATAACCCGTTTCATCTGCTGAAACACCTGCGCCGCGACCGGCATTAGCCGTCGCGGCGTTTTACCATTGAATTCCCGCCATTTAAGGGCGGCGCAGACAGCTTATTGAGGAGCGCATCATGGCAGTTGGTCTTGGTCCTTTGCCCACTTTGCACCCGGTTGCGGGTTTTGAGCTGGGGATTGCTTCAGCCGGTATCAAGCGTCCCGGGCGTAAGGATGTGGTAGTGATGCGCTGTGCCGAAGGCTCCAGCGTGGCGGGCGTCTTCACCCTGAATGCGTTTTGCGCGGCCCCGGTCATTCTGGCCAAACAGCGCGTGCAAGGTCCTGTGCGATATTTGCTCACCAACACCGGCAATGCCAACGCAGGCACCGGGGCACCAGGCCTGGCAGCGGGTACCCGCACCTGCGCGAAACTGGCCGAATTGACCGGTGTGGACGCCAGCGCTGTGTTGCCGTATTCCACCGGTGTGATTGGCGAACCATTGCCGGTCGAAAAAATCGAAGGCGCGCTGCACGCGGCGCTGGACGATCTGGCTGAGGATCACTGGGCAGAGGCGGCCATCGGCATCATGACAACCGACACCTTGCCCAAAGGGGCGAGTCGTCAGTTTCAGCATGAAGGCGTGACCGTTACCGTTACCGGGATCAGCAAGGGCGCGGGCATGATTCGCCCGAACATGGCCACCATGCTCGGTTACATCGCGACGGACGCCAAGGTGTCGCGCCAGGTGCTGCAAGATCTGTTGCTCGACGGCGCCAACAAATCGTTCAACCGCATCACCATCGATGGCGATACGTCCACCAACGATTGCTGCATGTTGATTGCCACGGGCAAGGCCAATCTGCCTGAAATCACCGAAGCCCGCGGCCCTTTGTTCGACGCGCTGAAACAGGCGGTGCTGGACGTGTGCATGGAGGTGGCGCAGGCCATCGTGCGCGATGGCGAAGGTGCGACCAAGTTCGTGACCGTTGAAGTCAATGGCGGCGCCAATCACCAGGAATGCCTGGACGTCGGTTATACCGTGGCCCATTCGCCCCTGATCAAAACCGCACTGTTCGCGTCCGATCCCAACTGGGGCCGGATCCTGGCAGCCGTGGGCCGTGCCGGTGTACCGGAGCTGGATGTCAGCAAGATCGACGTGTTCCTCGGCGAAGTGTGTATCGCCAGTGGCGGTGCCCGTGCGGCGACCTACACCGAAGAGCAAGGTTCGGCAGTGATGGCACGCGAAGAAATCACCATCCGCATCGAGTTGGGCCGCGGTGCATGCAGCGAAACCATCTGGACCACCGACCTGTCCCACGAGTACGTCAAAATCAACGCCGAGTACCGGACCTAAGTCGTCTCGACATCGCGTGCCAGTCAGGCAAGCTTGTTTGGCTTGATGGGCGCGCTAACGACTTACCAGCGCACGTGAGCGGCTGCTGATTCGGTAGTCCACGTTCAAAGCCTGGCAACAGGCGGGATTAGAGGAAGTTCAAGGGTGAAACGAGTTCATGTGGCTGCGGCCGTCATTCGAGGCACTGACGGCAGAATTCTGATTGCTCGTCGTGCTGATACACAGCATCAAGGCGGTCTTTGGGAATTTCCCGGCGGCAAGGTTGAAGCCGGAGAGTCTGTCAGCGCGGCCTTGAGCCGTGAGCTGAAAGAAGAGCTTGGGATCGACGTGACCTCGGCTCGTCCATTGATCACCGTGAAGCACGATTATCCCGACAAGCACGTGTTGCTGGATGTGTGGGAAGTCTCGGCGTTTACCGGTGAGCCTTGCGGCGTGGAAGGCCAGCCTTTGGCGTGGGTCAGCCAGCGGGATCTGGCGAGTTACGCATTTCCTGAAGCCAATAGACCGATTTTGGCAGCGGCGCGTTTGCCTGATCAGTACCTCATCACGCCTGACGGTTTTGAAGGGCCAGAGTTGCTACGGGGCTTACAGAAAGCCATCGCGGGCGGTATCAAGCTGGTTTCCTTGCGCGCGCCCAAAGGCTATGACCCTAAGTACCGGGATTTGGCGGTAGACGCCACGGGGCTGTGCGCAGGCAAGGCGCAGCTGATGCTCAAAGGGCCGCTGGAGTGGCTGGGTGATTTTCCGTCGGCCGGTTGGCATTTGACGGCGGCGCAACTACGTAAATACGCCGCCAAAGGCCGGCCGTTTCCTAAAGATCGCTGGTTGGCAGCGTCGTGTCATAACGCTGAGGAATTGGCGTTGGCAGAACAGATGGACGTTGACTTCGTGACGCTGTCACCCGTCTTGCCCACAGAGACTCATCCAGATATGGAGCCTTTGGGTTGGGAGCAGGCGCAGCAACTGATTGCTGGTTTTAACAAGCCGGTGTTTCTGCTGGGTGGGTTGGGGCCTGATGATCGTCAGCAGGCGTGGGACGTCGGCGCGCAAGGTGTATCGGGCATTCGCGCGTTCTGGCCCCACGCATGACCTGACGTCACAGCGTGTGCCCGAAATGTAATCTGTGTTCTCCCGTGCAAGCGCACTGACGAGCGCTTGCGCCTCAATCAGCGGGTTTATCTGCGGCCTGCCACAACACTTCTGCAACCCCTTGGCGCTTGGCAATCAAGCGTGCCGTCACAAACAGCAGGTCTGACAACCTGTTGATATAGGCCAGTCCAGGGCCGTTGAGAGGCTCGACTGCATTGAGATGTTGGCAGCGACGCTCGGCACTGCGCGCGAGGCAGCGACACACATGCGCTTGGGCGATCAGGGTAGAGCCTGCTGGCAAAATGAAGTTTTCCAGTGGTCCCAGCTCCTCGTTCCAGCGATCAATCGCCGCTTCAAGCCGTTCGACTTCGCTCAGATTTAACGCCTGATAAGCCGGCATGGCCAGCTCGCCTCCCAAGTCAAACAGTCGGTGTTGGCAGGGCGTCAGCACCTCGATCAGTTCGTCCAGGCCCGGCGTCCGGACGCTTTGCTCGTGTAACCCGGCGAGCAAGAGCCCCAGTTGGCTGTTAAGCGCGTCCACTTCTCCAATCGCCTCGACCCGAGGATGATCTTTGGACACGCGCCGGCCATCGCCCAGGCCTGTTTCGCCCTTGTCGCCGGTGCGGGTGTAAATCTTTGATAAGCGAAAGCCCATGGTTACAGTTCCGACTTGGTAGTTTCGTGGACGGGCATCAATGGCAGGCGCAGCGTGAAGCACGTGCCTTGACCCGGGGTTGAGTGCACTTCCATTTGCCCTTTGTGGTTATTGGTAATGATGAAGTAGGACACGGAAAGACCGAGCCCCGTGCCTTGGCCAACTTCCTTGGTGGTGAAGAAAGGCTCAAAAATACGTTTGCGCACGTTTTCAGGCATGCCTGCGCCGTTGTCTTCCACCTGGATCTCAGCCCAGGGTGGATTCAGTTTCGTGCGCAGGACGATGCGCCCGGGTTCGGTGTTGCCTTGGCGCTGATGAATCGCCTGGGCGGCGTTTTTCAACAAGTTCAGCAGCACCTGTTCCAGCTCGTTGGGGATGCAGGGTACGGGCCCGAGGTGAGGGTCAAACTGACGAATGATGGCCTGGCCCTTGAAGTCGAAACCGATGGCGAGGTCGAAGTCATTGCTTGCGATGTCGACCGCCTGATCAATCAGCGCCGACAGGTCGCAAGGGCTCATTTGGCGATTACTGCGGCGACTGAAACTGAGCATGTGGGTCACGATTTTGGCTGCGCGGGCCCCCGCCTGTTGAATGCCATCCAGTAGCTTAGGGATTTCTCGGGCCTGCAAATAACGGTTTATCGCATCAAGGTCAACGCCTGTCAGCGCGGCTTGCTCACTATTCTTGGGCAGGTCGTTGGACAGGCGCCGCCGGATGTTTTGCACATTATGCAAAATGGCGCCCAATGGATTATTGATCTCATGGGCCATCCCCGCCGCGAGACCGCCCACAGAGAGCATCTTCTCTGACTGAACCATCATGTCTTCCATGGAGAGCCGCTGGGTGATGTCGTCGATGCGGATCACGGCGCCGCGTCCGCCACCCCCCATCAATGGATAGAAAGTCAGTGCGTAATGTTTGGGCTCATCACCTTGAGGCCAGGTCACGCGCTCTATTTTGACGACGCGATGGTGGGCGATGGTGTCTTTGATTTGCGGCAAGAAAGGTTTCAGAGGTTCAAATGCCAGATAAACCGGTTGATTCAGGGCCTCATCCAGCGGCGTGCCGGAGAGGGCGCTGGCTTCCTGATTCCATTGCGTGACGTAGAGCTGTTCGTCCAGTGCGATCAGGGCGGAGGGCATGGAATCGATAATGCTGTTGAGATAAATCTGAAAGCCGGTGAGTTTTTTCTCGATTTTGCTTCTTACCTGCACTTCAAGTTCGAGCTTGCGATTGGTATGGCGGGTTTCTTCTGCCAGCGCCTGGGCTTGATCGTAGGCTGCCTGTGCTTCATCTCGGGCGCGTTTGAGCTCCTGCTCACGCGCTTCGATACGCGAGAGCATGGTATTGAACGCTTCAGCGAGGCTGCCGATTTCATCGTTATTGCCCGGTTTGGCCCGTAGCGAATAGTTCTCCTCGCGTGTGACCTGGCGTGACAGCTCTTCGAGCTGATAGATGGGTTGTGTGATCAGGCGCTTGATCTGGCGCGCGATCAACAGCCACAGCAAGACACTGAACACCAGAATTCCGAGGCTGGCGGTGAACGTGCCGGTATAAAACGCCATGGGCAGTTCACTGCTGGCCACTAGCAACAGATGCCCGCCCTTCGGAAGCCGGGAAGTGTGATGGCTGCGCAGCTCAGTCAGGCCCCAGGCTTGAACTTGGTCAAAGTGTTCGGGTAGCGCCAGACGATCGCCGTGCTGCAACTGTGCCAATAAATGGCCAGACGGGTCATAAATAGCACCGGCTCGGAGGGGGGCGTAGGTGCCAATTTCTTTAAGCAGGGCGTTGGCGCTCTCAGGAGAATCCAGCGCATGCTCCATCAGCGCGGGGTTGGATACCAGACTGCCCAAGGTCTGCAACGCTTGCGGCGCGGTGCTTTCGTGGGAAATCCAGTAAGCCACGCTGATGAATGTCAGGTTGGCCACCAGCAGCACGGTTGCCAGCAGCACAAGCAGGGCGGCCAGCAGCTTTTGGCCGACCGGCAGGTTTTCGAGGCGCTGGCGCAAAGACATGATGGGCCCTAGTGAGTGCGTGAACGGGCAGGTTAGCGCGGCGTTCAGTGAGAGGGCAAACCGAGGTGCTTCAGGTGGGCTGTCAACTGTTGGTGGATAGCATGTAAGTGAGGTGTGTCCAGGCCACTGCGTTGCGCCGCCTGGCAGGCATACCCGGTCAAATAGCTAATCTCTGTGCGCCTGCGTTGTGCCACATCCTGATACATCGAGGCGTAATTGTTAGCTGTGGCGTCAATCACCCGGTGCACTTCAGTGCTCAAATTTGCCGCTGCTTCTGGTTGTGCGCAGATTTCAAGCAGGGCGCCGAGTTCACTGCACAGCGCATCCACTGTGTGCGCATGTGCTTTCAGTCCTCCGTTTCTGCATTGATGCAGCACGGTCAACGGGTTGATTGCACAGTTGAGCGCCAACTTGCGCCACAACCGACTCAGAATGTTCGGGCTCCACTCATGACTGATGCCGCTGTGTTGTAGCTCGTCAAGCCATGAGGGCGCGGCGCCCTGTTGAGGGTCACCTAGCCAGTTATGACCCTGCCCGGCAAAGACCACGCGCCAGTCGCCCTCACGAAACGCCCCCTCCGTGCTGGAGGCAAACAGGCATCGCGCCTGTGGAACCAGAGCGGCTACGGCTTGTTGGCTACCCAGTCCGTTTTGCAGCAGGATGAGTTGCGCGTCAGGGCTCAAACGGTGAGCGATACGAGCGACGGCATGCTCTGCGTCATACGCTTTGCACGCCACTAGCAGGCGTATGATGGGTTCTGCGGTGTCGAGGGTTTGCGCTGCAATGGGCCACAGAGTGGCTTTGTTTCCTTCGACGAGGGTCAAACCTTGCGCCGTTTTGTAAGCGTGTAATCGCGCCTCATCGCGCAAAATCAGCCGTACGTCATACCCTGCCCGTGCCAGGCGGGTGGCCCATAACGAACCCATACTGCCAGCCCCCAGAATGTGCCAAGGCGTTGAAGCCAACCGTGAGGTGCCGCTATCGGTTTGTGCAGACATGAGTGCTCGCCCGTGAATGAAGTCGAAGAACCGTTATAATGCCCGCGCATTTTAACTGTCAGGTCAGGCGTGCTCCATCTGTGTTGAGCGCGCCCTTTATTATTGGAGAAAACACATGCCGTCGTTCGACGTGGTATCCGAACTGGACAAGCACGAAGTCACCAACGCAGTCGAGAACGCTGTCAAAGAGCTGGACCGCCGTTACGACTTAAAAGGCAAAGGCTCTTTTGAGTTCAAGGAAAAAGACCTGACGGTCAACCTGACTGCCGAAGCTGACTTCCAACTGGAAGCAATGATCGAAATTCTCAAGCTGGCCCTGGTCAAGCGCAAGATCGATGTGCAGTGCCTTGAGGTCAAGGAAGCTTACGCGTCGGGTAAGCTGATGAAGCAAGAAGCAGTGCTCAAGGAAGGTATCGACAAGGAGATGGCGAAGAAAATCGTCGCTCACGTCAAAGACGCCAAACTCAAGGTTCAGGCCGCCATTCAGGGTGAGCAGGTACGCATTACCGGCAAGAAGCGCGATGACCTGCAAGAAGCCATTGCTGCCTTGCGCGCCAAGACGTTCGATCTGCCATTGCAGTTCAACAATTTCCGCGATTGATTAATGATCATTGGCCATGGGGGAACCTCTGGCGATCATCGGCGTCCGAGTTTTTCGGGCACTGCAGAAACGATTGAGCGGGTAGCGTTCAGTCGTTTCGCTGAGTAAATGACGTCGCCGGGTATCGGTACAAGGAGATATAAATGGACTTGAACGCTGAAATGGATCACTTGATCCAGGCTTCGCAAGCCTGGATTCCGATGATCATGGAATACGGTAGCCGCGTGCTGCTGGCCTTGATTACGTTGGTTGTAGGCTGGTGGTTGATCAATCGCCTGACCGCAAAGCTGGGTAATTTACTGGCGCTGCGCAAGGCTGATCTGGCGCTGCAAGGCTTTATCAGCAGTCTGGCCAACATCATTCTCAAAGTGCTGCTGGTGGTGAGTGTTGCCTCAATGATCGGCATTCAGACCACCTCATTTGTGGCGGCGATCGGTGCGGCGGGTCTGGCGATCGGTTTGGCGTTGCAGGGCAGCCTGGCGAACTTTGCTGGTGGGGTGCTGATACTGTTGTTCCGTCCGTTCAAGATTGGTGACTGGATTGAAGCGCAGGGCGTGAGTGGTACCGTCGACAGCATTCAGATCTTCCATACTGTTCTGCGCACCGGCGACAACAAGACTGTCATCGTGCCCAACGGCAATTTGTCCAACGGCATCATCACTAACTACAACCGTCAGCCGACGCGCAAGGTGGTGTTTGATGTTGGCGTTGATTACGAGGCGGATCTGCAGAAGGTGCGTGAGGTGTTGCTGGCGTTGGCGGATGACCCGCGCGTACTCAAAGATCCTGCTCCGGTGGTTGTCGTGACCACGTTGGGTGACAGTGCTATCACCATGTCATTACGCGTGTGGGTTGATACCCCGAATTACTGGGATGTGCTGTTCATGTTCAACGAACAGTCCCGTGATCGTCTGAAGGCTGCAAATATCGATATTCCGTTTCCGCAGCGTGTGATTCGCGTGGTTCAGGAGTCGGCGGCAGAATAAGTGGCCGTGAATAGCCTGAGTCAGACACGTGTGTGATTGATCAATTAAAGGGGCGTGAGCCTCTTTAATTGTTTTTGGTCTTCACTTTTCAGTAATCAGCGCTACATTGCGCTAACGGTAGGAAGTTAGTTAGCTTGCTATATTGCTGAGCCCGGACATTAAAAAGCCATGCCCTCTTTGAAGGGCATGGCTTTTTTGAACACGATGCAGTTAAGGCATTAACGCACTTATTACAAGATGTTCAGCGGGTACTCAACGATCACGCGAACGTCGTTGGTATCAACGCCGTAGTTGCTGGTGGTGCGATAAACCGAACTACGCAGGCGGAAGGACAGGTCTTTGGCCGGGCCTTCTTGCATCACGTATTTGCTCTCGAAGTTGAATTCGTGCTCTTTGCCTTCGCCTTCGGAGGTGGAGATATTGTCACCGTTGACATAACGGGCCATGAAGCTCAGGCCGGGTACGCCGTAGCTGGCCATGTTAAGGTCGTAACGACCCTGCCAGGAGCGCTCGTCCTTGCCGTTAAAGTCGGAGTACTGCACGGAGTTGGCGAGGAAAATAGAGCCGCCGCCGTCTACGCCGTAGTAGTAGCCGCTATCACCGGTAGAGCGCTGGTAGGCCAGGGTGAACTTGTGTGCGCCCAAGCTGTAGGCTGCTGCCAAACTCCAGATTTTGTTGTCGACGTCGCCCGCTAGCTCTTTGCCTTGGCTAGAAGTGCGGTAGCCGTTGAAGTCGAAGTTCAAGGCCTGAGATTCAGCAATCGGCAGGGTGTAGTTCAGGTTGATGTATTGCTTTTTGAAGTAATCATCAACGTCCGACGCTGCTACGCCGCCGACAAAATTGTCGGTGAACTGGTAGGTTGCGCCAGCAATATTGGCAGCCGTCAGGCCGGGTTCACCCGGACCGTTGATGCTGTCACGACCCATGCCAGTCTGGGAGCTCAGCGCGGTGAAGCGACCGGCGCTCAATTCCAGTCCCTTGATTTCCTTGCTGGTAATCAGGGTGCCGGTGGCTACTTCAGGCAGCAAGCGGCTGTCATCTGTGGAGAATACCGGGCTGGCTACGAATTGGTTGCCGTACTTCAGAACGGTGTCGGAGATGCGGAATTTTACCGCTCCGCCCATTTTCGACTGGGTATCTTCCGGATCGCCATTGCCCCGAGTGGCGAACAGGCCGTTACCTTGACGCCCTGCGCCGCCGTCCAGGCGCACAGTACCCATTGCGAAAGCATCCACGCCCACACCTACGGTGCCTTGAGTGAAGCCGGATTCGTAGTTGAGCAGTTCGCTCAAGCCCCAGTCTTCGCGATAACCGTTTTTGAAGCCGCCACCTTCTTTCGCGATGTTGCCAGCGCCATTGCGGTAGTCACGGTTCATGTACAGCATGCGGGTTTTGGAAGTCAGGGTGCTGTCTTCAATGAAACCCTTGGCTTCGTCCTGAGACGATGCCATTGCGAACTGCGTAGTCCCGGCTGATACAGCCAGTGCGATCATGCTCCACTTCATCACGCGCATCGTGATTTGCTCCTTTGGTTTTAGGAAGAGTACTGCCGTCCCACCTGAATTTTTATCTGGGGCGGCTCTTTCTTTTTGTGTCGGCGCAAACTTATATCACGCCGGCCCTATTGGCGATACTTACCCTCATAAGCTTTCAGCTTCTTTACAGCTGTGTCGCAAAACACGTTTTTTAAGTCGTAAATGTGCTGCTGCCAGGGGTGTTCGTACATGTTGTTGAAACTGTTTTGGGTGGTTGGTGTGGTGGGTTCTGTCATGGAACCACGGATTTAAACCGCCACTTATCTGCGGCTGGTCTATTGTTGATTATCGTAGCCCTGTTACATCCTTGAGCGCGCATCATCGACATGGACATGCTCTATGCAACAAGCATGCTCAAAGCTCGACATCTTTAGAAAAAAAATATTCATCGAGGATATCCAGCGTTCGTGCGGTCTGAAGCCGAGGGCTATGGACGTCAGGAGCAGGCGTTTCCGTATTTGTGTTACCCAACCTCCAGTTATTTAAATTGTGAGAGCGAAAAATGTTACCGGTTAACACCCGGCGCGCGAGTGGTGACGTTTGACTGCACTGAAATCATTCGGGCTGTGCAATTTTGGTGCATCTTTGTTGAATTACTGTTGCCTTGAGGCGTGAAGCAACTCTGGATCAGGGGTATCCTGCACTTCGCTGGCGGGCAGTTGATGAGTCTGGCTGCCTGTAAAATTACCGTCGCACAGGAGAACATTCAGTGTTCGTTTTGGATTCTCGTCTCAAACAGGATACGTGGCTGATGGGAGATTTCCCGTTGTGCAGCCTTCTGCTGTCCAATGACTCCAATTACCCCTGGTTCATTCTGGTGCCGCGACGCGAGGGTATCAGTGAGTTGTTTCAGTTGAATGATGATGATCAGCACTTGATGTGGCGTGAAACCACCGTATTGGCACGCGTGCTGAAGGATCTGTTTGCAGGGGACAAAATGAATGTGGCCACATTGGGTAATGTGGTCAAACAGATGCACATGCATGTGATCGTGCGGTACGTCACGGATGCTGCATGGCCCGGCCCGGTTTGGGGTAAACACCCGGCAAAGCCTTATGCTCGCGAAGAGGTACTTAGTTTGCGCAGCAGGTTGAAAGCGGTTCTCGGTGAAGCGTTGATAATTTCGGAGGGCGTGCTGTGACGCTTGAAGCTCGTGTGACAGATCTTGAAACCCGTTTGGCTTTTCAGGATGACACCATCCAGGCGCTGAATGATGTGCTGGTGGCCCAGCAAAATGCCGTAGATCGGTTGCAGATGCAGATTGCTGCTTTGCTTAAGCGCCAGGAAGAGATGGGGGGGCAGTTTGAGTCGTTTGAGGACGAGGCGCCCCCACCACATTATTGATCCTTCAGACAGATGATAAAAAACCGCGATCAGCCAGGCTGCTCGCGGTTTTTTATTGGGCGGTTAAATCAGCGGCGTGGCAGTGCCGCGATCACGTCTTCAGCCTGGAGGCCTTTATCACGGTTCATTACCGAAAATTCCACGCGCTGGCCTTCTACCAGAACGCGGTGGCCTTCGCCGCGAATGGCACGAAAGTGCACGAAAATATCATCGCCGGAGTCGCGGGAAATGAAGCCGAACCCTTTTGATGTGTTAAACCACTTCACGGTGCCGGTATCGCGGTTAGTCATGTCGTAGTTTGGTGAAGCTGACGACGGGGAGGACTTGTAAAAGCTAACCCCCAGATGTAGCAATACGGCCAAAAAGGCAGGCGCGAGGCTTAACAAAACTGCAGGTTGATCGCCGATCGGCAACAGCAGGCCAAACAGGGTCAGGGTTTGCAGAACCACAGACAGGACAAGCAAGGCGCTGACCAGATTTTGCAGTTGGTGGCGCGCACCTTTATTCCAGAACGGTATGACAGGGGCCAGGGTCAGGTTGAGCAAGCCGAGAAAAGCCAGGTATAGGGCATCGGCGTGTTGCAGGTAAGGGATAGCTTCAGACTGTAGGCTGGGTATAAAGGACAGCAGCAACGCCGCTGCTCCCGTCACCAAGTGGACGATTTTCAACATTTCGATTAACTCACATTAAGACGGATCGCAAGGAAGAGCTGATTGGGCACGGTTCGCTTCTGAAAAAATGAAGGCGTTGGACACGTGCGGTGATCAGCCTATGCGCCTTCACCAAGCCTCGGTGGAGGCGACACGCTGCCTATTTAACAGTAAAGCGTGAAGCTTCTCAAATTATGCCTTCTGAACGGTAAATAAAGGTGCTTCCTTTGAGTCGGTAGGATTCGTCGTTTTCTAACAATGCTTTTGTCTGGGGGCGGCGTTTGATTTGTTGTGATTGTGTTATGGCTATATTTAAGAGGGGGCGGGATACTTTGGGTTTCCTTATGTGTGATGAATTTTGTTTCGCTTTGAAGTTGGGTTGTTTTGACATAAAGGCTATATATATATTTGTTTGAGGGTTGGTGGGCTGGTGGGAGGGTGTATCAGGTACAGCAGTACACATACATATGGCGCGGCGTAAAAGTTGGCTGTAAGTCCATGCTGTATTTTATTTTATTACTGGGGCGAGGCATCAGACTTGCCCGGATTTAAGTGGTGATGGCTCCGTGTGGCTGGCGTTTGAGGGCTTGAGGCTGAGCGTTCAAGAATTCATCCGGTGCAGCGGGAGAGCTCCTACGTATTTGCGGGTGAGATCCGCTGGATAAGAACTTTTACATAATGTTTTATGTAAGGGTGTTTCAAAGAATATTAATTAACTTAAATGGTGTTGCGATGGAGTGCTCTAAATATGGGGCGATTAATCAGGCATGAAGGGGTGGGTGGCAGAGTCGTTCAAAGAGTCAAGATTGATCCTGCTATTCTCGATTTTGGGATGTCGTTGGCGCGACCGTTATCGCGTTCGGTCAGGTTAAATGGATTTGCAACATGTCTGCGTCTTGAAGAGGTGTACTGGAAGGTGTTGTCGGACATTGCTCGCAATAATGATTGTTCAATAAATGCGTTGTTGTCGTATGTAGACAGGGAGGTTCATCTGCGGCATGGCGGGGTGAAAAACTTCAGCGGGCTGATTCGGGTTGTGTGTGTGATGCACCTCTCTAATGCTGTACGGGGATCGGCTGAGGCTCCACAAAAGCAGTTCTTTTGGGGGTGAGTGACCTTTAAGCCAAGCGAGTGCGGGTGTTCAGCTGCTTGTAACCGCTCAATATTTATGGTGCCTTTAGCTTCATATGGCCGTTCGCGCGGCTGCAAAGGCACGATTTACCAGATATAATCTCGCCCTTTGTGGCCCTCTGTAGGAGGGTGCCGCTATCGGATAGTCGAGATACGCCAATGCCCATGTACGATTATCAATGTGCTTCCTGCGGTCATCAGTTGGAAGCCATTCAAAAAATCAGTGACTCACCGCTGATTGATTGTCCTGCCTGCCAGGCGCCTGAGTTGAAAAAACTGCTGTCCATGCCTGGCTTTCGCTTGAGTGGCACGGGCTGGTATGAAACAGATTTCAAGACAGGCTCGAAAAAAAATCTGGCAGGCGGCGACAAATCCGACTGAGATCGAGCGAAAGCAGTCTGAATATGAGCGGGGTCTTGCGTGTCACTAACCACTGGTAATGGTGCGCAAGGCCTCCACCGAATTTCGAATTACGAGAAGTGAAACTACGACCATGATGCGCAGCCATTATTGCGGCCAACTGAACGAAAGCCTGGAAGGCCAGGAAATTACCCTTTGCGGATGGGTTCACCGTCGCCGTGACCACGGTGGGGTGATTTTCCTCGATATCCGTGATCGTGACGGTCTGGCCCAAGTGGTTTTCGATCCGGATCGTGCTGAAACCTTCGCTGCCGCGGATCGTGTGCGCAGTGAGTACGTCGTCAAAGTCACCGGCAAGGTGCGTCTGCGTCCGGCAGGTGCGGGCAACGCCAACATGGCGTCCGGTATGATCGAAGTGCTGGGTTACGAACTGGAAGTGTTGAACGAAGCAGAGACCCCTCCGTTCCCGCTTAACGAATTCTCTGATGTAGGCGAGGAGACCCGTCTGCGTTATCGCTTTATCGACCTGCGTCGCCCAGAAATGCTCGAGAAGCTACGCCTGCGTTCGCGCATGACCACCAGCATCCGTCGGTATCTCGACGAAAACGGCTTCCTGGATGTCGAAACACCGATTCTGACCCGCGCAACCCCAGAGGGTGCACGTGACTATCTGGTGCCAAGCCGTACTCATGCAGGCAGCTTCTTTGCCTTGCCTCAATCGCCACAGCTGTTTAAACAGCTGCTGATGGTTGCGGGTTTTGATCGCTACTACCAGATCGCCAAGTGCTTCCGCGACGAGGATTTGCGCGCAGATCGTCAGCCTGAGTTCACTCAGATTGACATTGAGACCAGCTTCCTTGATGAAAAAGACATCATGGGCCTGACCGAAGGCATGATTCGCACCCTGTTCAAGGAAGTGCTGGATCTGGAATTCGGCGAATTCCCGCACATGACGTTTGAAGAGGCCATGCGCCGTTATGGCTCCGACAAGCCTGACTTGCGTAACCCGCTTGAACTGGTAGATGTTGCCGATCAACTCAAAGACGTTGAATTCAAGGTCTTCAGCGGTCCGGCCAACGATCCTAAAAGCCGCGTTGCCGCGTTGCGCGTACCGGGCGGAGCGAGCATGCCGCGCAGCAAGATCGACGATTACACTAAGTTCGTTGGCATTTATGGTGCTCGCGGCCTGGCGTACATCAAGGTCAATGAGCGCGCCAAGGGTGTTGAGGGTCTGCAATCGCCGATCGTTAAAAACATTCCGGAAGCCAACCTCAATGTCATCCTGGATCGCGTAGGCGCTGTGGATGGCGATATCGTGTTCTTTGGCGCCGATAAAGCCAAGATCGTGAGTGAGGCACTGGGTGCGCTACGTATCAAGGTAGGTAACGACCTGAACCTGCTGACCTGTGAGTGGGCCCCGATGTGGGTCGTTGACTTCCCGATGTTCGAAGAGAACGAAGACGGTAGCTTCAGCGCCTTGCATCACCCGTTCACTGCGCCGAAGTGTTCGCCTGAAGAGCTGGAAGCCAATCCGGCAACCGCTCTTTCTCGTGCTTATGACATGGTGTTGAATGGTACCGAGCTCGGTGGCGGTTCGATCCGTATCCACCGTAAAGAAATGCAGCAAGCGGTCTTCCGTCTGTTGGGCATCAACGAGGCGGAACAGGAAGAGAAGTTTGGCTTCCTGCTGGACGCGCTGAAGTACGGTGCGCCGCCGCACGGTGGTCTGGCATTCGGCCTGGACCGCCTTGTCATGCTGATGACTGGCGCTCAGTCGATTCGTGAAGTGATTGCATTCCCTAAAACCCAGAGTGCTGCCTGCGTCATGACTCAAGCTCCGGGCATGGTGGACGCTAAGGCGTTGCGAGAGCTGCATATTCGTTTGCGTGAACAGCCTAAGGCTGAGTAATACGGAACACCGAAGGCGCATCCCCGGATGCGCCTTTCTCGTTGGACCGGAAATTTTATTGCTGGCTGGCCCTTCGGGCCAAGTTGGCAAGGTTTCAGACAAGGATTCGGAGTAGGTTATGGCAGGTCATTCTAAGTGGGCGAACATCAAGCACCGCAAAGAGCGTCAGGATGCCAAAAAAGGCAAAATTTTCACCAAGTGGATTCGTGAGCTGACTGTCGCGGCGCGTCAGGGTGGTGGTGACCCAGCGTCCAACCCAAGGCTGCGTCTGGCGCTGGACAAAGCGCTTGGAGCAAACATGAGCCGTGATGTCATTGATCGTGCTGTCGCCCGTGGTGCCGGTGCGGCTGATACCGATGACATGGTTGAGCTGAGTTACGAAGGCTACGGGCCTGGTGGCGTGGCGGTGATGGTTGAGTGCATGACCGACAACCGCAACCGGACTGCAGCAGCTGTGCGTCATGCTTTCAGCAAATGCGGCGGCAATCTGGGCACTGATGGCTCTGTGGCGTACTTGTTTGAGCGTAAAGGCCAGATTTCGTATACCGCGGGTGTTGATGAAGATGCCTTGATCGAAGCGGCTATGGAAGCAGATGCCGATGACGTTGTGACCAATGAAGACGGGTCGATCGATGTGTTCACATCATTTTCGAGCTTCTACGCAGTTCGCAACGCATTAGAGGCTGCAGGCTTCAAGCCGGCTGATGCCGAAATCGTAATGCTGCCCACCACGAGTGCCGAGCTGGATCTGGAGGGTGCTGAGAAGGTGCTCAAGCTGATCGACATGCTTGAGGATCTGGATGACGTGCAAAACGTTTACTCCAACGCCGAGATCCCCGAGGCTGTGCTGGAACAGCTTGCCTGATACCTCGCTGTAATCCTGGAAGCCGGAGGTGCAACGCTGCGATGATCGCAGGCTGTGCACCTCCGGCTTCTGCCTTTAAGCTGTCCGGGTTCATGCCCGAGGGCATCACTTCTAAAGCTGCAGGCGTTATGACTCTTATTCTTGGTATCGATCCCGGTTCGCGCATTACCGGCTATGGCGTGGTGCAGGACACCGGTCGTGGCTGTGTGTACGTGGCTTCGGGGTGTATTCGTACAGGCAACGGCGAAATGCATGAGCGGCTGCAGATCGTTTATCGCGGCGTGCGCGAAGTGATACAGACGTACGGCCCGGTTACGATGGGCATTGAAAAAGTATTTATGGGGCGTAATGCGGATTCGGCGTTAAAGCTGGGTCAGGCCCGGGGCGCAGCAATCGTTGCTGGCGGTGAGGAAAGTCTGGAAATCGCCGAGTACACGGCGACTCAAATCAAGCAGGCGGTTGCGGGTACCGGGGGCGCTAATAAAGAGCAGGTGATGATGATGGTCATGCATTTGCTCAAGCTGACGTCAAAACCGCAAATTGATGCTTCTGATGCGTTGGCAATTGCGTTGTGCCATGCGCACACGCGCTCCAGTTTGCTGCCTCACGGGTTGGGTGCTGCGCGCAGTCGGGGTGGTCGTCTGCGTCTATAGGGGGCGGGTGTCTCTGGTGTTGAGCGCTTTGGGTGTTTGCCCGTGCAATCGTGCAGCGCCCGTCTTATTAGTTAGCCATTGATCTGGCCTGAAAAAGGATCTGAAACGTGATTGGACGCTTGCGCGGTACTCTCGCTGAAAAACAGCCGCCTCACCTGATTCTGGATGTGAATGGCCTGGGTTATGAGGTGGAGGTTCCGATGACTACACTTTACCGCCTGCCTTCAATCGGTGAGCCGTTGACCCTGCACACCCATTTAGTGGTTCGCGAAGATGCGCAGTTGCTCTATGGTTTCAGTGGCAAGCGAGAGCGCGATTTTTTTCGCGAATTGATTCGGCTCAATGGCGTGGGCCCTAAATTGGCATTGGCACTGATGTCCAGTCTGGAAGTCGATGAGCTGGTGCGTTGTGTACAGGCCCAGGATACGTCGGCGCTGACCAAGGTGCCGGGGGTTGGCAAGAAAACCGCCGAGCGCCTGTTGGTCGAACTGAAGGATCGGTTCAAAGCATGGGAGCAGGTGCCGAGCATGTTTGCGCTGGTGCCCAATCAGCCGGATGCCCCTGCGCAAGTCGCCAGCGCTGAAAGCGATGCGGTCAGCGCGTTGATCTCTTTGGGCTATAAACCTCAAGAGGCGAGTAAAGCAGTGTCGGCCATCAAGGATAAAACGTTGAGCAGTGAAGACATGATCCGCCGAGCCCTGAAGGGAATGATTTAAGTGATTGAAGCTGATCGTTTGATAACCGCTTCCAGCGGACGTGACCGCGAAGAGGTTCAGGATCGCGCGATCCGTCCATTGAGTCTGGCCGACTATATTGGTCAGCCGGCAGTGCGCGAGCAGATGGAGTTGTTTATCCAGGCTGCGCGTGGCCGTGCAGAGTCGTTGGACCACACGCTGATTTTTGGGCCGCCGGGCTTGGGTAAAACTACCCTGGCGAACATCATTGCGCAGGAAATGGGTGTTTCGATTAAAAGTACGTCGGGCCCGGTGCTTGAGAGGCCAGGGGACCTGGCAGCCCTGCTGACCAATCTGGAACCCCATGATGTGCTGTTCATTGATGAAATTCACCGGTTGTCGCCTATTGTCGAGGAAGTCTTGTACCCGGCCATGGAAGATTTTCAGCTGGACATCATGATCGGCGAGGGGCCTGCTGCGCGTTCGATCAAGCTGGATTTGCCGCCGTTTACGCTGGTTGGGGCGACAACCCGTGCCGGGATGCTGACCAATCCTTTGCGCGACCGCTTCGGCATTGTTCAGCGTCTTGAGTTTTATGGCATTGATGACCTGGCGACGATCGTCAGTCGTTCTGCGGGAATCTTCGGTTTGCCGCTGGATCCGGAAGGTGCATATGAAATTGCGCGGCGGGCCCGCGGTACACCGCGTATCGCCAATCGGTTGCTACGCCGTGTGCGCGACTTTGCCGAAGTGCGGGCCAAGGGGCATATCACCAAATCTGTGGCAGATCTGGCGCTCAATCTCCTGGATGTGGATGAACACGGTTTTGATCATCAGGACCGGCGATTGCTGTTGACCATGATCGAGAAATTCGATGGGGGGCCGGTGGGGGTCGACAGTCTTGCGGCAGCGATCAGTGAAGAGCGCCATACCATCGAGGATGTGCTGGAACCGTACTTGATTCAGCAAGGCTATATCATGCGTACGCCGCGAGGGCGTGTAGTGACCCGGCATGCGTATTTGCACTTTGGTCTGAATATTCCGTCACGTTTGGGCGAAATGCCGAGCGCAGATGAATTCTCGAATGCGCAGGATGATTAATTAAGCCGTAATGAGTCGATTTTTTTGCCGTTTTTGATGTCACAAGGGCTGGCGCTGAAAATCCTGAGTCTTAAAGTCTAAGAAGAGTGAAAAACAGTGGTCTGGCGGATTGGCAACCTGAGGAGTAAGCACTAGAGTATGCGCGCGCAAAACAGGCTTGAGCCGCTCGCACATCGCTGTCGCGTTTATTACGAAGACACCGATGCGGGTGGCGTCGTGTATTACGTAAATTATCTAAAGTTTATGGAGCGGGCTCGAACCGAAAGGCTGCGGGAACTGGGGTTTGCCCAGTCCGAGCTGGTAGGGGAGAACCTGTTATTTGTCGTGCATTCCAGCGAGGCGCGTTATCACGCACCGGCGCGACTGGACGACGAACTGTTGGTAACTGCGCAAGTAATAGAACTCAACCGTGCCAGCCTGCGTTTCAAACAGCAGGTCTGGCGGGCTGCGGACTCAACGTTGCTCTGCGAAGGGCAGTTTTTGGTGGCCTGTGTGCGCGCCGATAGTTTCAAACCCCGGGCCATTCCCGAAGCTTTACGTACGGCCTTTGCCGACGTGAGCGGCGCGGGTAAACATTTAGAGCAGGAGATAAAGCGTGGAAGCTAACGTCGTCGACCATTCCTCCATGTGGAGCTTGGTCAGCAATGCCAGCATTGTTGTGCAATTGGTAATGTTGACCCTGCTGGCCGCATCGGTTACCTCGTGGGTCATGATTTTTCAGCGCAGCACTATGCTGCGCGCCGGTCGACGTGCCCTGGAAAGCTTTGAAGAGCGCTTCTGGTCGGGTATCGATCTGTCCAAGTTGTACCGCCAGGCAGGTAGCAATCCGGATCCTGATTCGGGCGTTGAGCAGATCTTTCGTGCAGGATTCAAGGAGTTTTCCCGTCTGCGTCAGCAGCCAGGTGTAGATCCTGAGGCTGTCATGGAAGGTGTGGCCCGTGCCATGCGTGTAGCAATTTCCCGTGAAGAAGAAAAACTGGAGCAAAGCCTGCCGTTCCTCGCGACAGTTGGTTCTGTGAGCCCTTACATCGGTCTGTTCGGTACGGTGTGGGGCATCATGAACTCATTCCGCGGTTTGGCGACGGCTCAGCAGGCCACGCTGGCGACTGTGGCGCCAGGTATTGCCGAAGCGCTGGTCGCTACGGCAATCGGTCTGTTTGCTGCAATTCCAGCCGTTATCGCTTACAACCGCTTTGCTGCGCGTAGTGAAACCCTTATCGGTCGCTACTACACCTTCGCCGATGAATTCCAGGCGATCCTGCACCGTAAAGTGCACACCAGCGAAGAATAAGCAGGTACTTTCCAATGGCTTTAATCGCTCGAGCTCGCAAGAAGCGCAAGCCGGTCGCCGAGATGAACGTGGTGCCTTACATCGACGTGATGTTGGTACTGTTGGTCATTTTCATGGTGACTGCGCCCATGCTCAATCAGGGTGTGAAAGTGGATTTGCCCAAAGTCTCCAGTGAGGCTTTGCCGCAAGACAACAACACTCAGGTTCTGACTATTTCGATCAAGGCTGACAAGACCTACTTCTGGAACCTTGGCAGCGAAGTCGATACTGAAAAACAGATGGACAAGGCCATGACCTTGCCGCAAATGACAGATGCCGTCACCAAAATCATTCGTGCTGGCAACGAAGGCGGCAAGCATACTCAGGTCTTCATTCGCGGCGACAAGTCTGTGGATTATGGCGCGGTGATGGGAGCCATGGGGGGCTTGCAGAAAGCCGGCGTCGGTAATGTTGGCTTGATCACAGAGGCTCCCTGATGCGCGAACAGCGGGAGCCGTCCGCCTCTGAAAACTATTTTTGGCCTACAGTTTGGGCCGTAGGGCTGCACGTTCTGATTTTTGGCATGCTGTTCGCCAGTTTTGCCATGACGCCGGAACTGCCTCCCTCGAAGCCGATTGTTCAAGCAACCTTGTATCAACTGAAGTCAAAAAGTCAGGCGACCACCCAGACCAATCAAAAGATTGCGGGTGAGGCAAAGAAATCTGCCGCACGTCAGACCGAAGTTGAGCAGATGGAGCAAAAAAAGGTTGAGCAAGAGGCCGTGAAAGCGGCGGAACAAAAGAAAGAAGAGGCTGCCGAGAAAGCAGCAGAGGCCAAGAAGGCTGACGAAGCCAAGGCCAGTGAAGCGAAGAAGGCTGAGGAAGCTAAAAAGGCTGACGAAGCCAAGAAAGCAGACGACGCTAAAAAAGCCACTGAAGCCAAAAAAGCCGAAGAGAAAAAGTTGGCTGATATAGCCAAGAAAAAGTCTGAGGAAGAGGCCAAAAAAGCCGCTGAAGAAGAGGCGAAGAAAAAGGCCGCCGAAGAAGCCAAGAAAAAGATTGTCGAAGATGCGAAGAAGAAAGCTGCTGAAGATGCCAAGAAAAAGGCCGTAGCGGATGAGGCGAAGAAGAAAGCCGCCGAAGACGCCAAGAAAAAAGCGGCTGCTGATGCTGCCAAGAAAAAGGCAGTAGAAGCAGCACGTAAATCGACCGAAGAGAAAAAGGCGCAAGCCTTGGCAGATTTGCTTTCCGATACGCCTCAACGTCAACAAGCCTTGGCAGAGGAGCAGGGCGATGAGGTCGCCGGCAGTTTTGATGACCTGATTCGTGCCCGGGCAGCAGAAGGTTGGGCTCGTCCTCCTTCGGCTCGCAAGAACATGACAGTGGTGCTGCAAATTGGCATGTTGCCGGATGGCACGGTAACTTCGGTTACGGTTGCCAGATCCAGTGGTGACGGACCTTTTGACAGTTCGGCTGTGGCGGCGGTCAAGAACATTGGCCGTTTAACGGAGATGCAGGGCCTGAAGCCCAGCGAATTCAATCCTTATCGATCATTCAAGATGACATTCACACCTGAGGATCTAGCCTTGTGATTAACTTTTTTCGAGGACTGCTCGTCGTCGTCTGCTGCTTCGCAGGGATGGCAATGGCAGAAGAAAAGAACATTCTGGTCACTAGCGGTAGCGACCGGGCCACACCTATTGCCGTGGTTCCATTTGGCTGGCAGGGCGGTTCCGTTCTGCCGGACGACATGGCTGAAATCATTGGCAATGACCTGCGCAACTCGGGCTACTACGCACCGATTCCAAAGCAGAACATGATCAGCTTGCCGACCCAGGCCAGCGAAGTCATTTTCCGTGACTGGAAAGCGTTAGGTGCCCAGTACGTGATAGTCGGCAATATTGTCCCGGCCGGCGGTCGTTTGCAGGTTCAATATGCCCTGTTCAATGTGGCCACCGAGCAACCGGTTCTGACCGGTAGTGTCTCCGGTACTGCTGAGCAGCTGCGTGATATGGCGCATTACATCTCCGACCAGTCATTTGAAAAACTGACCGGTATTAAAGGCGCATTCTCAACCCGTTTACTCTACGTAACGGCTGAGCGCGCCAGTGCCAATAACACCCGCTATACCTTGCAGCGTTCGGATTACGACGGTGCACGTGCTGTCACGCTGCTGCAATCGCGTGAACCGATTCTGTCGCCTCGTTTCGCGCCAGACGGCAAGCGCATCGCCTATGTCTCGTTTGAGCAAAAACGTCCGCGTATCTTCATGCAGAACATTGATACCGGTCGTCGTGAGCAAATCACCAACTTCGAAGGCCTTAACGGTGCCCCTGCGTGGTCTCCGGACGGTTCGAAGCTGGCATTTGTGTTGTCTAAAGATGGTAACGCTGAAATTTACGTAATGAATCTGGCGTCCCGTCAGCTGACTCGCGTGACTAACAGCCCGGCTATCGATACCGAACCGTTCTGGGGCAAGGATGGGTCAACCATCTACTTCACCTCTGACCGCGGCGGTAAACCACAAATCTACAAAACCACAGTTGGTAGCGGTAATGCAGAGCGCGTGACATTTATCGGGAACTACAACGCCAGTCCGAAGCTTTCGGCAGACGAAAAGACCCTGGTAATGATTCATCGTCAGGATGGCTTCACCAATTTCCGTGTGGCAGCGCAAGATTTGCAGCGTGGAAGCGTGAAAATCCTCACAGATACCAACCTTGATGAGTCAGCTACTGTTGCGCCCAACGGCACCATGGTAATCTACGCCACCCGCCAGCAGGGCCGGGGAGTCTTGATGCTCGTGTCCATTAATGGACGCGTAAGGCTCCCTCTTCCTACCGCTCAAGGCGAAGTCAGAGAACCTTCCTGGTCCCCTTACCTGAACTGACGTGGTGATAGCTTTACGTTGCACTTAACACTTGGGGTTCATTAGGAGTTTTACGATGGAAATGCTGAAGTTTGGTAAATTTGCTGCGCTGGCACTGGCCATGGCTGTAGCTGTAGGTTGCTCGTCTAAAGGCGGCGACAATGCCGGTGAAGGCGCTGCTGTTGATCCAAACGCTGGTTATGGCGCAAACACAGGCGCTGTTGATGGCTCCCTGAGCGAAGAAGCTGCTCTGCGTGCTATCACTGTTTTCTACTTCGAATACGACAGTTCGGACCTGAAACCAGAAGCTATGCGCGCTCTTGACGTTCACGCAAAAGACCTGAAAGCTAACGGCGCTCGCGTTGTTCTGGAAGGTAACACTGACGCCCGTGGTACTCGTGAGTACAACATGGCACTGGGCGAGCGTCGTGCGAAAGCCGTTCAACGCTACCTGGTTCTGCAAGGTGTTTCTCCAGCACAGCTGGAGCTGGTGTCCTACGGTAAAGAGCGTCCGATCGCTACTGGCAACGACGAGCAGTCGTGGGCTCAGAACCGTCGCGTCGAACTGCGTAAGTAATTCGTCATGCGAACGTGCCGCCGTGCTGTAACTATTCTGACTCTCAGCCTCATGCCGCTTGCGGCCTGGGCTGCGGTTCCTGTGGTCGATGACAACTCTGGCTATAACAATAGCGGGGGGAGTTATCCGTCAACGGGTTACGGTGCGAGCGGCGCCTATGCCGGGGGAGGGGTTTCGGCCCCTGTCTCGGCACAGGGCGAGCTGTTCAACCAGTTGCAACAAATGCAGGAACAGATTGCACGCCAACAGGGTGTAATCGAAGTTCTGCAGAATGATATTTCGCGCATGAAGCAAGAAAGCCTGGAGCGATACCAGGAACTTGATCGGCGTATTGGTGCTGGCATTGCTCCTGCTGCCGCGCCTGATAATTCTTCATCTGGTGGTGCCAGTACGACCGCCAGTAATACGGCTGCACCTGCTCCTCAGGCTGCTGCCAGTTCTGAGCCGGGTGATCCGGCGAAAGAAAAGCTCTATTACGATGCTGCTTTTGACTTGATCAAGGCTAAAGACTTCGACAAGGCCAGCCAGGCGTTCAGTGCCTTTTTGCGTAAATACCCTAACAGTCAGTATGCCGGTAACGCTCAATATTGGCTGGGTGAGGTGAATCTGGCTAAAGGTGATTTGCAGGCTGCAGGCCAGGCGTTCGCCAAAGTCAGTCAGCTTTATCCCAAGCATGGGAAAGTGCCTGACTCGTTGTACAAGTTGGCTGATGTTGAGCGCCGTTTGGGGCATGCCGATAAGGTTAAAGGCATCCTCCAGCAAGTGGTGTCCCAATACCCGGGCACCTCTGCAGCGCAATTGGCCCAGCGCGATTTGCAGCGCATGTAAGCTATCGAGTGTTTTCATCGAGAAACCCGCGCCTGTCGCGGGTTTTTTCGTTAGAATCCACGCCCTTTTATGAAATACGCTCTTCTGAGTACTGCGTTGGCAGATTCCTTGGAGTGCCTGACGGAGGCGGACAGCCTGTTTAGCTGTTACGCCCGTGGCGGATATGCAAGACACATTGAGAATTACCGAAGTTTTTTACTCGTTGCAGGGTGAAACGCGAACGGCTGGCTTGCCTACCGTTTTTGTTCGCCTAACCGGTTGCCCTTTACGCTGTGGTTATTGCGACAGCGCTTACGCATTCAGTGGCGGCACTGTAAGGCCTCTGAAGGACATACTTGAGCAGGTGGCGAGTTATCGTCCGCGCTATGTATGTGTTACAGGGGGGGAGCCGCTAGCCCAGCCCAATGTAATTCCTTTGATGACGCAGCTTTGCGATGCCGGATATGAAGTCTCCATCGAGACCAGTGGTGCGCTGGATATTTCGGCAGTGGATCCCCGCGTCAGTCGTGTGCTTGATCTGAAGACTCCTGGCTCTAAAGAGTCCCATCGTAATCTCTACGAAAATATCGCGTTGTTGACATGCAATGATCAGGTCAAGTTTGTGATCTGTTCGCGTGATGACTACGACTGGGCGGTTTCGAAGTTGATCGAGTATGGGTTAGAGCGGCGAGCCGGAGAGGTGCTGTTCTCGCCAAGCCATCATGATTTGTCGGCCCGTGAACTGGCCGACTGGATCGTTGCCGACAACTTGCCGGTGCGTTTGCAAATGCAGTTGCACAAATACTTATGGAACGATGAGCCGGGGCGCTGAAATGACAGAACAATCGGTTGTACAAGAGAAAAGAGCAGTCATTCTATTGTCGGGCGGTCTGGATTCGGCGACTGTTGTCGCCATGGCCCGCGCCGAAGGTTACAGCTGCTACACCATGAGCTTTGATTACGGTCAGCGCCATCGTGCGGAGCTTGATGCCGCTGCGCGTGTTGCCCGTGATCTGGGCGTCATTGACCACAAGGTCATTGGGCTGAACCTGGACGGTATCGGAGGCTCAGCGCTAACTGACAGCTCGATTGACGTGCCTGAGGCCCCGAGTGAAGGTATTCCGGTCACCTATGTCCCCGCGCGTAATACGGTGTTCCTGTCGTTGGCATTGGGTTGGGCCGAGGTGCTGGAGGCGCAAGATATTTTCATCGGTGTGAACGCTGTGGACTATTCAGGCTATCCGGACTGTCGTCCAGAGTTTGTAGAGGCTTTCGAAGTCATGGCAAATCTTGCTACCAAAGCGGGTGTCGAGGGTAAGCCGTTCAGTATCAAGGCTCCTCTGCAAAGCCTGAGCAAAGCGCAGATTGTCCAGGCGGGTGCAAAGTTGGGTGTCGACTATTCGCTGACTGTTTCGTGCTATCAGGCCGACGACCAAGGTCGTGCATGCGGCAAATGCGATAGCTGCCGTTTGCGTGCAGATGGCTTCGCAGCTGCCGGAATCAAAGATCCAACCCGTTATTTTTGACTTATTTCATATTTATTTTTAATCGGGTGTTGAATTCTCGTTAAAAATCAGTATTATACGTCCCACAACGAAGCGGGTCGTTAGCTCAGTTGGTAGAGCAGTTGGCTTTTAACCAATTGGTCGTAGGTTCGAATCCCACACGACCCACCATATCGCTACATCAAAACAGCCGGTCAGTACCTCAGGGTCTACCGGCTTTTTTGTGTCTGTCATTTGGCGAGCGTGCGGGCTAAAGGCGAAAACGCATATTCCTCCATTCGGGCCAGAAATCATCAATTTTCGACTATTGGTTTTTAGGCTTTTCATGATCTCAATGTGGTTCTAGCACATTGGAGGCAATTTCTATAAAAATACGAAGTGCGTGTCAGATTTGGATTTTGCGCTATGAAGGAAAGTTGTTCTGAGCGTAGAAGTACTTTTCTTGTGCGTGATTTCGCATGCGTAGCAGCGTGCTAATGGCGTTTCTCTGAGCGAGCGTTTTCCCGGTTCGTGCCCGTACCGAATCGCCCCGGATTCTCTAGACACCTTGCAAGCTCATTGGACTGCCCCCGGCGCAATAGACATCTCCAGCCTATGCTTTGAGCATAGGAGGAAGTCTATGAGCACCCAACGATTCACGCCGGAATTCAAGGCAGAAGCCGTGAGGCAAGTTATTGAACGCGGATACTCCGTTGCGGAAACAGCCGAGCGCCTCGGCGTTTCGACCCACAGCCTCTACAAATGGGTCAAAGCTGTGACGCCTGACAAAACCGAGAAACAGGCCAGCGAGTTGCTCGTAGCCAAAAGCGAGATTTTGCGGCTGCGAGCCCAAATGCGACGCTTGGAAGAAGAGCGCGACATATTAAAAAAAGCAGCGCGATACTTCGCCAGGGAATCCGAGTGAAATACCGCTTCATTAACGAGCACCGACATCAATACGCGATCACTACGCTGTGTCGGGTTTTGCGAGTTGCTCGTGCCGGGCTCTATCAATGGCTACACAAGCCTGTTTCTGATCGCGAAAAAGAGAATAGTCGGCTGTTAGGGCTGATCCGCGACTCCTATGCGGCCAGTCGAGGTGTGTATGGCGCACGGAGGATGTTTGCTGACTTGCGCGAGGCTGGAGAAAGTTGCGGCAAGCACCGTGTCGCGGCATTGATGCGCACCAATAAAATCAAGGCGCTCAGAGGCTATAAAGCCCCGCGCGCAATCAAAGGCAGATCATCGATCATTGCCCCCAATCGACTCAACCGGGCCTTCACTGTCGATGCCCCGAATAAGGCTTGGGTGACCGATATCACTTACATCCGAACGTGGTAGGGATGGCTATATCTGGCTGTCGTACTGGATCTGTACGCTCGCAAGGTGGTCGGCTGGTCAATGAAGCCAACGCGAGGCAAGGAGCTGGCGCTGGACGCGCTGCTCATGGCGGTATGGCGCCGTAAACCCAAAATCAGAGTCATCGTGCATTCGGATCAGGGGAGCCAAGGCGGATTCAACCGGTCGTCGCAACACTGGATTGTTGTACAGACTTTAGATACTCATTCAGTGCTTCGGCAGGTGTT
>NZ_NQKI01000043.1 GCF_002269125.1 Pseudomonas lundensis
GTATAGCGCAGTCCGGTAGCGCGCCTGCTTTGGGAGCAGGATGTCAGGAGTTCGAATCCCCTTACCCCGACCATTTTCTGCCCGGCAGTAATGGGTGTAGAAAATAAGGTGCTAATGCCAGTTGCATTAGCTGCCATGAAAAAAGCGTCCTTAGGGACGCTTTTTTTTTGCTCATGAATTTATCGTGATGCCGTGTCGGTGCTCTGTAACTGTGACAAGCCCTGGGCACCCCGGGCCGATCAGGTTTTAGCGGCTTTGTCGTCGGCATCCTGCAAATCCTGCAAAGCTGCCGAATATTGATCTGCCTCGGCCTTCGGCACCATCTGCCATGAGGGTTTGCGCAGGGCATAGAAGACAAACGGCGGGGCGCCTGCCACGATCAATCCCAGCAACAAAATCCCTGCGTATTCAAAAAACGGCATGCTGCTGAAGTTATTCGGTGGAATAAAACCGAAGATCAACGCCACGCACGTTGAAAACAACCCCAGGTAGCACCAGCCATGCAGCCCCTTGAGCACGTAACCACGTTTAACAGTGGGCTGGGTTTTGCGTAGCTTCATGGCGGACATAAACATGAATACGTAAATGATCAGGTACATCAATGCCGCCATGGCGCTGATCATCCAGAACGCATCGGATACGTTGTCGATGAAGATGTAAATCGTCGAAAGCAACGTGACGATAATGGCCTGTAAATACAAAATGTTTTTTTGCACGCCTTTGCTGTTCACTTTTTGCATCACCGGTGGAAGCATTCCCGCCTTACCCACAAACAGCAGGCCGGTGGAGGGTCCGGCCGTCCACGCGAGTACGCCGCCCAATGCGCCAATGATCAGCAAAATGGCCATGATAGGCGTGGCCCAAGGCATGTTGAACCCTTCGAAGAAGGCTGCGTATGCCTGAATAACGCCCGCAGTCAGGCTCGTCGAATCCGCCGGCACGACCAATGAAATCGCCACAGTCGGCGGGATGAACACCAGCAGAATCATAAAAAAGGCTAGCAGAATGGCGCGTGGCATTTCTTTTTGCGGGTTACGCAATTCGCGCGCGTGAATGGCGTTCATTTCGATACCGGCAAAGGCCAGGAAGTTACTCACAATCAACACCAGGCCAGTGATGGCGCCGGTGAATTCACGCCACAAATCCGGATGCAGATTGTGCGCGCCGGTTTTGACGGTGGAGTGTGTGTCGAAGATGGCCGGAATCAATGCATCCCAGGTCAGAGGTGCAGCCGATTTGTGCCCCAGCACCAGCCAGGCCACGCCCAGCAGAACCAGTAAAGCGGCGGGCAGGGCCGTACCCAGAAGCATGAACCACGACGTCAGCTTGGACAGGGTTGTCAGCCCGTTAAGGGCAACAAACGTCGACAACCAATACAGAACAATGATGACCGCAGCCGTGAACACCCCGCTCTTGGCCAGTTCAGGGTTGATCAGGTAGGCCATGGTACTGGCACCGAACCCAAGCACAATCGGGTACCAGACCACCACTTGTATCCACATGAACCACATGATGAAAAAGCCGGGGCGGTCGCCGTAAGCTTGCCTGACCCAGCCATAGATGCCTCCGTTCCAGCCGGTTCCCAGTTCAGAGGCGACCAGTGAGACCGGGATGAAAAACAGCAGCGCCGGGATGACATAGAGAAAAATTGAACCCAGGCCGTAAACCGCCATGCTTGGCAATGAGCGGATACTGGCAACAGCCGCAACCATCATGAAACAGATGGTTAACCATGACATGTAAGTTTTAGCTTTACTGGTGGTAGCCATATTGCCTCCCTTCTTGCGCGTCAGTGCAGCAGGCTCAAATTGAGCGTGCGGCTAAGGTGTTCAGCAGCCAGTTGGCCACGAACGCTGTTGCCCGCAACATCCAGCGGCGGGGCAAATGCTGCAATCGCGCAGACCCCCGGAACCACCGCGAGAATCCCGCCGCCAACCCCGCTTTTGCCAGGTAGCCCCACCTTGTAATACCAGTCGCCCGTCGTGTCATAGAGGCCATTCATGGTCATTTCAGCCAGAATGGGCGCCACGGTTTTGGCAGCGATCACCTGCTTGTACGTCACGGGGTTGACCCCGCCATTGGCCAGTGTTGCTCCCATCGTGACCAAGTCATGGCAGGTGATCGCAACCGAGCACTGGCGGGTATACACATCGCACACCTCCATCGGGTCGGCATACATATAGCCGTAGCTTTGAAGCAGCCAGGCAATGCCGCGATTGTGCTGATTGGTCGAGGCTTCAGAGGCGTACACCTCTTCATTCACGACCAGATCGCGTCCGGCAAAAGCGTTGTACGTGGAATGAATTTGCGTCCAGCGCTGGGTCGAATTTTCGGCCTTGAGCAGGCTGACCGTTGCCATGGCCCCGGCGTTGACGAAGGGATTGAGCGGTCGTCCTTTGTGCAGCTCTAGTGCCACAACAGAGTTGAAAGGTTCGCCGGTCGGATCGCAGCCAATTTTGCTGCGCAAGGATTGCGGCCCGATGTCATCCAGTACATGGGCGAGGGTAAACACCTTTGAAATCGACTCGATGGCAAAGGCGTAATCGGTGTCGCCGACCTCGGCATGGGTGCCGTCACAAAACATGATGCTGATGCCGAACAGATTGGCAGGGACAGACGCCAGGTACGGAATGTAACTGGCGTTTTTTCCGTGGTGATTGCTGGCAAAACGTTGATGGGCTTCGTGCAGTGCGTGGGTCACTGATCCGTCAACCGTGAGAGGTTGTGTTTTCATTGCGCTCGCTCCGTGCGTACGTTGAGTCGCCGGGAACTATAGGACGGAATTTCCGGACATGCCCGCAGGCAGGGCAAAGTCAAAATGCTTGTCTATGCTCTTAGCCCAACGCTGAGCCAGTGAAGAGGAGGTCGGCCAGCCAAGGTCCATTATTCAAGGAGAGCTCCCATGGCGCTGCACCGCATCAAACGTCATACCGGCACTGATCCTGTCTTTGGTTCTTCGGCATTGGCTCATGCCGCGGCTACCAAACGTTTTCCCGAAGCCGAGCAGGCTGCGCGTGAGGTTTACCAGCTTGTGCACGACGAGCTGTATCTGGACGGCAACGCCCGCCAGAACCTCGCGACGTTCTGTCAGACCTGGGAAGAGGATGAAGTGCACAAGCTCATGGACCTGTCTATCGACAAGAACATGATCGACAAGGACGAATACCCTCAATCCGCCGAACTCGAAAGCCGCTGCATTCACATGCTGGCGGATCTGTGGCATTCGCCGTCGGCTGCAACCACCATCGGTACGTCGACAGTCGGTTCCAGCGAGGCCTGCATGTTGGGCGGGCTGGCAGCATTGTGGCGTTGGCGGGCCGCTCGCAAAGCAGCGGGCAAACAGGCCACGACACCGAATATGGTCTGCGGGCCGGTGCAAGTGTGCTGGCACAAATTTGCGCGTTACTGGGATGTTGAAATCCGCGAGGTGCCCATGTCGGACGGGCAATGGTTCATGACGCCAGAGGACATGCTCGAGCGCGTCGATGAAAACACCATTGTTGTGGTGCCGACCTTTGGTCAAACCTTTACCGGCCTGTATGAAACCGTGAAGCCGTTGTCCGATGCGCTGGACGATCTGGAAAAGCGCAAGGGCCTGAACGTTGCCCTTCATGTAGACGGCGCCAGTGGCGCCATGCTTGCGCCGTTTTGCGCGCCGGATATTGAGTGGGATTTTCGTTTGTCGCGGGTGAAATCCATCAGCACTTCCGGGCACAAGTTCGGGCTCGCGCCCTTGGGGGCGGGGTGGGTCGTGTGGCGGGATGTGCAGGATCTTCCGGAAGGGCTGATATTCCACGTGAATTATCTTGGGGGCGATATGCCGACTTTCGCCCTTAATTTTTCCCGCCCGGCCGGGCAGATCATCGCCCAGTACTACAACTTTTTACGCCTGGGCCGTGAAGGGTATGAACGCATTCACTCGGCGTGTTACGAAACGGCGCAATTTTTGGCCCGTGAACTGGTGAAAATCGGGCCGTTTGAAATGCTCTATAACGGCGACCCTCAATTGGGCATCCCGGCGCTGACCTGGCGATTAAAACCCGGCGTTGAAACCCATTTCTCGCTTTACGATCTGGCAGACCGTTTGCGGGTGAGGGGCTGGCTTGTACCGGCGTACAGCCTTCCGGCCAACGTTGAAAACGTCGTTGTACAACGGATTCTGGTGCGTCAGGGGCTGTCGATCGACATGGCTAAATTGCTGTTGGCGGACTTTGAGCGGGACATCAAGTTCTTTGACGAGCATGCGCCACACGGTTTCAAAGGCCGTGAAGCTGAAGCGGGGAATCACGCAGGACGCTGATTTGTCCGAACTGCCGCAGGCTGCGAGTCTTACCCGCGCAGCCTGCGGTTATTGCACACAAATTTAAAGCCGGATTAGTGCAGTTTCAGACGCGGTTCAGTGCCGCGTCCGATCCGACTGCCCAGCATCAGCATCAACGTTCGGAACGTGCCGTAGAGCGCCATTTGGTGCATACGGTACAACGAGATATAGAACATCCGCGCCAGCCAGCCCTCCAGCATGACTGTGCCCATCAGGCTGCCCATCAAGTTACCCACAGCCGAGAAACTCGACAGCGAGATCAGCGAACCGTAATCGCGGTAGTGGTAATCGGGCAGGTCAGATTTGCCTTCAAGGCGCATTTTTAGCGATTTGGCCAGCAGCGATGCCTGTTGATGAGCCGCTTGCGCGCGAGGCGGCACCATCCGGTCAGTGCCCGGTTGCGGGCAGGCTGCGCAGTCACCGAAAGCAAAGATATTGTCATCGCGGGTGGTTTGCAGGGTTGGGCGCACGACCAGTTGATTGATACGGTTTGTCTCCAGCCCCGCAATGTCCTGCAAGAAGCCTGGTGCACGAATGCCCGCGGCCCACACCTTCAAGCTTGCAGGAATCACCTGGCCTTCTTTGGTGATCAGGCTATCAGCGGTCACTTCGCTCACGGCCGAATTAGTCAGGACAGTAACGCCCAGTTTTTCCAGGGTTTTATGCACAGGCCCGCCGATGCGCTCGGGCAGCGCCGGCAGTACGCGTGGCCCTGCCTCGATCACAGTGATGTGCATGTTTTCCGGCTTGATACGGTCTAGACCATACGCCGCCAGCTCATGGGCCGCATTGTGCAGCTCGGCCGCCAACTCAACACCCGTTGCCCCCGCACCCACGATGGCCACGCTGATGTTTTCAATGGTGTCTGTTTGCCCGGCGTGCGCACGCAGGTAATGGTTCAGCAATTGCTGGTGGAATTTTTCGGCTTGTTTGCGCGTGTCCAAAAACAGGCAATGCTCGGCTGCGCCTTTAGTGCCGAAGTCGTTGGTGGTGCTGCCGACTGCGATCACCAGGGTGTCATAGCTAAGCTCGCGGGCAGGCACCAGTTCTTCGCCTTTTTCGTCGAGGGTTGCCGACAATGAGATCTTTTTCAGCTCACGGTCCAGACCACTCATACGGCCTAGCTGGAACTCGAAGTGGTTCCATTTGGCTTGGGCGACGTAGTTGAGTTCGTCTTCGGAGGAGTTCAACGAACCGGCCGCTACTTCATGCAGCAGCGGTTTCCAGATATGGGTCAGGTTGGCATCGACCAGCGTCACGCTGGCTTTACCGCGTTTACCCAGGGTTTTGCCCAGGCGGGTCGCCAACTCCAGGCCGCCGGCGCCGCCGCCGACAATCACAATACGATGGGACATAGGTATCACTCACAAGGCTTGAAAAAAAATTCTGTGCCTGAGTCCCGTGGGCGAGCGCAATGCAGCTCATAGCGCCAGGTAACTCAGGAGGCGGCTCAAAAAGCCCAGACCGATCACCACAATCAGCACCACCCCAAGGAGCATCCACGGCCTGAAGGGCCGGCGCTCAACCTGGTGTTGTGGCAGTTGCAGGTACTCTTCGACACGCTGTTGGTCATCTGGTTTCAGGAGACTGGACATAGAGTTTGCCTCGTCAGATAGACGTTGCGGAATGTGTAAAAGCTACAGCAGAGCGTTAACCGGGATGAAATGAAGCATAGCCGTTGGGGCCCAAAGGCTCGACCCGCAGTTCGTCGTCTAGACGAATGATCCCGCTTTCTATAACCCTTGCGGTAATGCCCCCATGACCGCGTACCGCCTGGAATGTGCCAGCACCGAGCCGCAGCTCTAGCCGTGCACACGGCTGGCACCAACCGGTGGTCTCGAATATCGCGCGCCCGATGCGGAAGCGTCGGCCTTTGAGGCTGAACAGATTGATCCCGCTGACCACGATATTGCGCCGCAAATCCTGAGGTAAAACGGGGTTTTCGGCGGGGCGCCCCAGCAAGGCGTTGATCACCGCCAAGTGTTCCCACTGAATCAAGGTAACTTGCCGCGCATTGCGCGCACCGGGCCGGGCATGATCGCCGGTCAGTCCGGCTTCGCGACGCGCTTCCACTGCATCGAGTACCACCAGGTCGGCGCGAGATTGCGGGCGCACGCCAATCCAGCGTACGCGCCCGGTTTGCGGTACTTCAGCAATCAACGCCTGAAAAGGACTCACAGGCTGATCCCGACATCGAAAATAATGCTGCGTCCCAAATTGCTGCGCAGAAAGTCCGGAGCGTGCGGCTGTGCAAACAACACCCTGGCAAACGTCGGGCCTACCAGCGACAGTGAGCGCCAGCCCATGCGCAGGTACTCGGTAGGCGGCGGAAAGTGGCTATTGAGATCCAGTACTTCGCGCTTGAGGCTGGAAAACGCAATGATGTCCAACTGCCCCAGATCAATGTCGCGCTCACGGTAATTGGTGGCTTTTTTGTGCAGTGTCGGCCCCAGCCGTTGCAGCAGTTTGCTGGCCGGAATGCGTTTAGGGCGAGCTTCACGGCGCACGAGCTGGCTCAGGGAGTAGGCATTGCGCCGCCGCTGCAACTCGTCGCGCCATTCATCACTGAGGCGTCGTCCTTCGTCGAGCACAAAAAACACCTCAAACCGCGCATCGCGAAACAGCACGTCAGGCGGTTCTTGATCGGGCTGTGTGAAATCCTGCGTGTGGTAGCTGATGTTCAAGCCTTGCAGCAGGCGCTGGCAAACCCAACGCTCACGCTCCCACTTGCGGGCATTGGACAAAAAGGCATTGGCTTGCTCAGCCTGAATGGTTAACAGGCGTAAATAATCAGAGTCGTCCATAGGCGCAGCTTAGCCTCGAAACAGGTGTGACTGGAAGTGCGGGTGTAGACTGAGCCGCATGACAAACACGGGCATCTGGCAGGGAGGGTGGAGCGGTGTGCTTGAGCAAGGTTAAGTGGGGGGGGCACGCATGATTGCGGCCGAGGTTTTATCCACGCCAACGATGGTGATGGGCTGGTTGCTTTACGTGCCTGTCGTGCTTTGGGCAGTCCTGCGGGCGCCGTGGGTCGAATTGTTTGCCGACACGCGGCGCCAGCATTTGCTGTTTGGTACGGTGTTCGCGCTATTTTTACTGTGGCTGGTTCGCCGCGACTTTGACACCGGCGTTTCATATCACTTCATCGGCCTGACAGTCGTCACTTTGCTACTGGATTGGCCGCTTGCCATTATCGGTGCGCTCATGGCACAAGTGGGGTTGGTGCTCCTGGGGCGACAGGATTTGGCCGCCATGGGCGTCAATGGCGTGCTGTTGATTCTATTGCCGATTGCCGTCACCGAGGCCTGCGCGCACCTGGTCGAGCGTGCGCAACCGCGCAATCCGTTTGTGTACATTTTTTGCTCAGGTTTTTTCGCAGCAGCACTGGCGGCCTTGCTGTGTCTGCTGGCGGGGCTAGGCGTGCTATGGCTGGATGGCCTGTTTGTGATGCCGCAATGGCTGGAGGATTTTATCGGTTACCTATGGCTGATCATCTTCCCCGAGGCGTTTATCAACGGGATGCTGGTCACGGCGCTGGTGGTGTTTTGCCCGGAGTGGCTGGAAACCTTCAACCGCACTCGCTACCTCGCGGCACCGTGGAAGGATGAAGGACCCAAAAAATAACGTGTTGCTGCGAGGCCGCGAGCGTGTCGATTGAACAGCTCGCAGCCTGGCGCAGCGGCTACGCGGGGGATGAATCAATGAATACGCGGCGCCAGCTCTTCTGAAAACATATCCTCTTCTGCATCCGGGCTGACCGGGATTTTGTGTTCTTCACTGGCCCATGCGCCCAGGTCGATGAGTTTGCAACGGTCCGAGCAGAAAGGCCGGAACGCACTGGCAGCGGTCCATTCCACGGCAGTGCCGCACGTCGGGCAGTCTACGGTCATTGGTTTGGTCATGATTGGCCTCCACGCAAAGTTAAATAGTAGTGATGCAAGCGCTCGACTTCAGTCTGTAACGCCTTCAAATCGTTGTCGTTGACCAGCACATCATGGGCATGGCGCAGGCGTTCTTCACGGCTGGCCTGTGCCTTGAGAATGGCCCGGACTTGCTCTTCGCTGGTGTTGTCGCGCAACAAGGTTCGCTGAATTTGCAGTGCTTGGGGAGCATCAATGACCAGCACGCGCTGGGTGGTTGCGTACTGCCCGGATTCGACCAGTAATGGCGATACCAAGATCGCATAGGGTGATGTCGCCTGAGCCAGGTTCTGAGCGATCTCATCGCGGATCAACGGGTGAAGCAAAGCCTCCAGCCACAGCCGCTGCTGTGGGTCGGCAAAGATCAATTTGCGCAAGGCGCCGCGATCAAGATGCCCGTCGGCTTGCAACACGTCGGCACCAAAGTGCTCTGCGATTTTATCCAGCGCCGGGCGGCCCGGTTCGACCACCCAGCGCGCGGCATGGTCGGCATCCACGACATGAATGCCCAGCGCAGCAAAGTGATCGGCTGCCGCGCTTTTGCCGCTGCCGATACCGCCGGTCAGGCCCAGAATCCAGGGTTTGGAAGATGCGGTATTCATTTCAGGTCGCAAGTTGCCAATAGAAAGCGGTCATTTGACCACCCCAGAGCAATGCAATCCACCCGGCGATGGCCAGATAGGGGGCAAACGGGATGGCCGTTGCGCGATGAGCGCGGCGCATCAGCAGCAAACTCACACCTACCAGAGCCCCGACCAGCGATGACAGCAGGATCGTTAACGGCAACACCGATACGCCACCCCAGGCTCCAAACAGTGCCAATAGCTTGAAATCTCCGTGACCCATGCCGTCCTTGCCGGTGATTAATTTGAACAACCAGAACACCGACCATAGGCTCAGGTAACCCAAGGCTGCCCCCCAAACGGCCTGCGACAGGCTGGTGAACAGCTCGAAGCTGTTGAGCAGCAGGCCCAGCCACAGCAACGGCAATACCAGCACATCGGGCACGATTTGATGGCGGGCGTCGATCAGGCAAATGGCAATCAGGCCCCAGCTCAGCAACAGCACCCAGCCAGCCTGGGGGCTTAAGCCAAAATGCCAGGCCACAAAGCCGGACACGAGGCCGCAAGCCAGTTCGGTCAGGGGGTAGCGAGGGCTGATGGCGGTTTTGCACTGCGAGCACTTGCCGCGCAGGAGTGCATAACTGAGCAGCGGGATGTTCTCCCAGGGACGCAAGCGGTGTTGGCATTCTGGGCAATGAGAGGCAGGCAGCCACAGGTTGTACGTCGTTTTACTGTTCGCGGCGGGAAGCTCTAGCACTTCACGTGCCTGAGCCTGCCAGTCCTGTTCCAGCATTTTTGGCAAGCGCCAGACCAGTACGTTCAGGAAACTGCCGAGCAACAGGCCCAGCAACAAGGCGCACCCGATAAACGCAGCGGGGTGGACGCTCAAAAAATCGATCATGCTCAAATCACTTGGCCCAGTTTGAAAATCGGTAAATACATGGCAATGACCAGACCGCCTACCACAATCCCCAGTACCACCATGATTGCGGGCTCCATCAGCGTTGTCAGGTTATCGACGAGGTTGTCGACCTCGCTCTCATAATAGGTGGCTACGTGATTGAGCATGCTGTCCAATGTGCCAGACTCTTCGCCAATGGCTGTCATCTGAATCGCCATGCCCGGGAATACGCCACTGCTAGCCATGGCAACATGGATCTGCGTGCCCGTGGCGACGTGTTGCTTGAGCCGTAGCACGGCTTCTTTCAGCACGCTGTTGCCGGTCGCGCCTGCGACTGAATCCAGCGCTTCGAGCAGTGGCACACCGGCCGCCAGGGTGGTGGAAAGGGTGCGGGCAAAACGTGCAATCGCTGACAGTTGTAACAACTGCCCGGTGACAGGGACTTTCAGCAGCAGGGCGTCCAGGCGATGGCGCAGGGTGGCTGAGGCGCTGTAGCGATGATGGATGATGGCCGCAGCGCATGCGGTGCCCAGTAAAAGCCAAAGCCCGTGGCGTTGCAATGCCTCTGACAAGCCAATGACCCACAACGTAAACACGGGCAGTTGCGCGTTGAACGAAGCAAACACACCCTGAAACTGCGGCACCACTTTTATCAACAGAATGCCGCTGACCAGCACTGCCACCAGCAATACGGCGATGGGGTATGTCATGGCTTTTTTGATTTTCTTTTTTAAGACTTCGGACTTTTCTTTGTAGGTCGCGATACGTTGCAGCATCACATCCAGCGCACCTGCTTGCTCCCCGGCCTCCACCAGATTGCAGAACAGTGTGTCGAAGTGATTCGGTTTTTTACGCAGCGCCGCGGTGAGGCTGTTTCCGGCAGCGATGTCCTGTGTCAATTCGATGATCAGATGGCGCATGGCGCACTGCTCGAACCCTTTGCCAATCACCTCCAACGCTTGCAAAAGAGGGACGCCCGACTGGATCAACGTCGCCAGTTGGCGACTGAACAGGGTGATGTCTGACGCACTGACCGACCTGCCGGAGCGACTGCGCGAGGTACGTTGACGCCTAATGGTGCGCACACTGATCCCTTGGCGCCGCAGTTGGGCGCGAAGCTCGGCGTGCCCTTTGGCATTGAGTTCCCCGGTGTGAGTGGCGCCGTTGGCATCCTTGCCTTCCCATCGATATCTATACGTGTCGGCCATGATTTCGTCCTTGAGCATAGGCGCGTTCAGTTGCGCCGTGCGTGTCAAAGACTAGACAGCGCCAGAGGCGCGACTTGAGCCAGTGCATGTCCAAAGGTGTCAAACGCTGTTGTTCAGAAGCTTCTGACAACGATCCTTGGTAGCCTGTGCGCACTTTTTTGGCGGCCCGGCGCTGACAGCGCATTCGATCGCCGGGCCGCGTCTTAATGTTTTGGAGGCCGCACATGAAACAACAAAAGGGCATTACCTTGATTGAGCTGATGATCGTGGTAGCGATCATCGGTCTGATCGCGTCTTTCGCATTGCCTGCTTATAACGACCACACCATGAAAGCGCGCTTTGCTGAAGTGAACACGCTCGGCAACAGCTACAAAACTGCCGTTGCGTTGTGCTTCAGTGAAACCAATGATCTGGCCCAGTGTGATGCGGGTACCCATGGCATTCCCGGCCCCGCAGATGCGACAGACAACCTTGCCGCCGGTATGACCGTAATAGATGGTGTGATCACCATGACCGGCACCCAGGCGGCTGGCGGCTGGACCAGCGTCATGGTTCCGGCCTTGAGTGGTGCTGGCAATGCGCTGGTCTGGACCCAAAGCGGCACGTGTTTGACCAGCGGTGCCTGCAAATAGCCACGAATTGCCCGTTTTCATTGGCAGTGATAGTTTTGCTGCCATCGCCGGTGTAGCTCAGTCGGTAGAGCAGCGCACTCGTAACGCGAAGGTCGCAGGTTCGATTCCTGTCTCCGGCACCATTTAATAAAACGCCCTGTTTTAGCAGGGCGTTTTTTATGGGGGCACGTTTGCCCGTGAGGGCCGCTAGGGGCGACCTGATCGGCGGTCAACATTGACGTCCGAAAATGGCGAGATTCACCAAAAGGCCGGTGCTATTGTGCGGGCCATGAACACACACGACTCGCCCGACACCTCGCTTACTCCTTCCACCGCAGCCTGCGAAATCGCTCGGTTGAGTCGCGATGCGCGGTTTGACGGCGTGTTTTTTACGGCCGTGCTTACCACGCGTATCTACTGCCGTCCCGTGTGCCCGGCTCGTGCCCCCAAAGCCGAGAACGTTGTGTATTACGCCAGCGCCGCTGCTGCCCAGGCTCAAGGTTTTCGCCCTTGTTTGCGCTGCCGTCCCGAGCTGGCGCCGGGCAATCTGTTGTGGTTGCACGGCGAACATTTGGTGACGCGTGCCCTGACGCTGATCAACGAAGGTTTTTTAGCCGAACACTCGCTGGAGGCGTTAGCCGAGCGCCTGAGTGTGGGGGCGCGGCAGCTGCGGCGCTTGTTCGTGAAATACCTGGGGGCGCCGCCCGTCGCGGTGCATGCTACCCAACGGCTGTTGTTTGCCAAACAACTGCTGACCGAAACGGCATTGTCTATCACTGACGTCGCCCTGGCCTCGGGATTTGGCAGCGTGCGGCGTTTCAATTCAGCGTTTGCCGAGGCCAACCATGCCGAGCCTCGTGCGTTCAGGCGCAGCCCTGCCATTCAGGCTGACGCGCCCATGGTGTTGCGTCTTGGCTATCGGCCGCCGTACGACTTCAAAGCTGTGCTGGGTTTCCTGTTCAATCGCGCGTTGCCCGGTATCGAGTATGTGGACGCCCAGCGTTATCAGCGGGTATTTGGCCCACCGCAATCGCCTGGCTGGCTGCGGGTCAGCGCCGCGCCGGCAGGGCAACATGCCTTGCGCCTTGAGTTGTACAACGTCGCACCCGCTCACTTGCTCAACGTGGTGACACGCATTCGGCGCATGTTTGATCTGGATGCTGACCCTCAGGCAATTGCTCAAACCCTCGGCGCCAGCCCGCAACTCGCTCCGCTGATCGAGCGCTATCCGGGCCTGCGCTTGCCTGGCGGCTGGGACGGCTTCGAAGTGGCCGTGCGGGCAGTGTTGGGGCAGCAAGTGAGCGTGGCAGCCGCGCGCACTTTGGCCACTCGCATCGTGCAACGGTTTGGAACACCGATTGAAATGCAGGGCGCAACGGGGCTCAATCGCCTGTTTCCCGCCCCAGAGCAACTGGCCGACGCCAACCTGGACCAAATGGGCATCACGCAGGCGCGTATTAATACGATCCGGGGGATCGCCCGCGCGCTAATGGAGGGGCGTGTGGCGTTTGCCGTTGAGCAGCCGCTGGAAACTTTCATCAGTCAGTGGGTGCAACTGCCGGGCATTGGCGAATGGACGGCGCATTACATTGCCATGCGCGTGCTCAAACACCCGGATGCGTTTCCTGCAGCTGATCTGATTCTGCGCCGTCAGGCTAACCCTGACGGCGCTCCATTGAGTACACGAGTCCTGCAATTGCAGGCCGAAAGCTGGCGCCCATGGCGAGCTTATTCAGTGATGTATTTATGGCGCGCAGCCACCGATTCGGCTGCTGCCCGGAGGGTTCAACCATGACGCTGATTTACTACGCGCAAATGCCGTCGCCCATTGGTCCGCTGTTTTTAGTGGCTGACGATGAAGGCCTGCGAGAAGTGCGCTTCGCCTCTGAGCGCCGGGCGCATTCTCCGGAGCAAGGCTGGCTGCATTCGCCGCAAAAGCTGGCGGAAGTGCGTCGACAGTTGGAGGCGTATTTTGCAGGCGAACGCCATACCTTTGATTTGCCGCTCACGCCGCAAGGTACGCCGTTTCAGCAGATGGTGTGGCAGGCGCTCACCACCATCCCTTTTGCCATGACCACCAGTTACGGCCGCTTATCGCAGCAGATCCAGCGTCCCACCGCATCGCGGGCGGTGGGCGCAGCCAATGGCCGCAATCCGATTCCGATTATCATCCCGTGTCACCGTGTGATCGGCAGTAACGGCAAATTGACGGGTTTCGCCGGCGGGCTCGCGGCCAAGCAGTGGTTGCTGGAGCATGAGCTGGCGCATCAGCCTTTCGGTTTGACCTGATACGCCACAGCCGCTGGCGCCTTACAAACTCAAACGCATCGACAGGTCGACCGCTTTGACATCCTTGGTCATGGCGCCAATCGAAATGTAGTCCACACCCGTTTGGGCAATGGGCAGCAACGTGCTTTCATTGATCCCGCCGCTGGCTTCAAGCTTGGCTTTGCCCGCGTTCAGGCGCACGGCCTCGCGCATGTCATCCAGGCTCAACTCGTCGAGCATGATGATGTCAGCGCCCGCGGCCAGCGCTTCTCTGAGTTCGCCCAGGCTCTCGACCTCGATCTCCACCGGTTTGCCGGGCGCGATTTTGTGCGCGGCGTCGATGGCCTGACTGATGCCACCGCAGGCAGCGATGTGGTTTTCTTTGATCAGGAACGCGTCGTACAGACCGATACGATGGTTATGACAGCCGCCGCAGGTCACGGCGTATTTTTGCGCCAGGCGTAAACCCGGCAGGGTTTTGCGGGTGTCGAGCAGTTTGACCTGTGTCTCGGCCACATGGTCGGCCAGCTGGCGGGCGTGGGTCGCGACACCCGACAGCATCTGCAGGAAGTTCAACGCACTGCGCTCGCCACTGAGCAGAGAGCGGGCCGGGCCTTCGAGGTGAAACAGCACTTGATTGGGGCTGACGCGTTCGCGATCGCCCACTTGCCAGTGCACGGCAACACGAGGATCCAGTTGACGGAACACGGCGTCCACCCACGCGGTGCCACTGATCACGGCGGCATCGCGGGTGATGATCGTGGCTTTGGCCAGGCGTTCTGCCGGAATCAACCGCGCAGTGATGTCGCCGCTTCCAATGTCTTCGGCAAGCGCACGGCGTACGTTGGCTTCGATCTCGGCGGTGAGATCGGCCAGATGTAAATTCGGCATAACGAACTCCACAAACAAAGTGCGTCGATTATAGGGCCATGCCGCGAGCGAACCCAAGGCGCCGCGCTGCACTGTGGGTAAAAGGTTGTGACTGTGCGGTTTTTGGCATTAAGAAATTTTTTTTGTCCGTTTGGTAAATGATTTGCCAAGTCAGGTAGCACAAGGCGCGTCTTTTGCAAGATAATCGGCGCCTTGTAATTGGCGTCATAGCTTTGACAGGCCATTAAGTCCTAATTTCTGATATTCCGGCGAGCGCGTTATGGGCTGGCCGGTTTCTGTTTGCGAGCGTCAAAAGTGGCTTTGTCCCTTGCACGCCACGCAAGCGACACATCGTTCCAGGAGGCTTGGATGCATCATGACGGGAAAGTGGGAGCTGCCCACAAGGCGACGGCTGAGCAGGCGACTCATTCGCCGCTGGCTCGCCTGCCTGTCATTTTGCTGCAGGTCCATGACAAGGCCGCTCAGCAGCTCAAAAATGGCCTGCAAGTGCTGTTCGACAACACCGATGAAGCCCTGTTTGCCATGGCTGACAACGCCCGGAGTGATGCCGAGCAAAGCCTTTTTTTTGAAGCCATGCGCGATGTCCGGCTCAAGCGCAAACACATCGAACGTGGCTTCCTTGACCGTTTTTTTGACGCGTTTATTCGCCTGACCCAGCCCGATGTCAGTGAGTGCACCCTGCATGGCGCCGCGCCCGTCGAGGGGACCTTCTCTCTATTGTCCAATGACCTTGAGCGCACGCAGGTCATTAATGCGATGGTGGCGCAGGTCATGACACGTGACCAAATGGCCCTTTGCCAATTGACCCAGCGCCTTGCAACCCTCTGCACCATGTCGCTGGATGAGCACAGCAATCCGTTGGGCCCGGCCATGCTGTGTGAGTACTTTTTGCAAGCCGAGCGTGAGCAGGGCATGGACCTCAAGGTCAAGCTGATCATGTTGCAACTGTTCGAAACCTACTTGCTTAGCCACACCGGCCAGCTGTATGCCGACGCCAATCAACTGCTGATTGCCACGGGTGTTCTGCCTTCTCTGTCTGACAACGATGCCTGTTGCGGGGCCAAGTCCCAGGACACACCGCCGCCCGCGCACGTGCAAGAAGCGCAGAGTCTGGTCGGGCTTCTGTTTGAGTACATCGCTCAGGATCGAAATGTTTCACCGGCGCTGAAAAGTCAGATTGCTTTGTTGCAGGAGCCGTTGCGCAAGATTGCGCAGCGGGATCAGAACTTTTTCAGCTGCGACACCCATGCGGCCCGGCGATTGTTGAATGTCATCGCCGCAGCGGCCATTGGTTGGGACGTGCGTACCGATGAGCACAGCGATCCGCTGTTCCGTCAGATTGAACACGTCGTTCAACAACTCGCGTCATATTCGGGAGATAACCCCGCGCTGCTGGACTCGTTGCTGCACGAGTTTTTGGTCTTTACGCAGGCCGAGCGTGGCCGAATTGAACTGTTGGAGCAGCGCACGCGCGATGCTGAACACGCGCGTCTGAAAACACCTGATAAAACGTGCGATAAAGCACTCGCCACCTCTCAAACCATCGATGAGCAAGACCATCTGGGCCTGCTATTGGTCAGCCAGTTGCGGTTGGGGACGTGGATCGAATTGCAGGAAAACGAAGAGTTTCGCCTGCGTTGCAAGCTGATTGCCATTCTGGAGCCGGGGGGTAAACATATTTTCGTTAACCGCACCGGCTTGAAAGTCCTGGAACAAAGCCGCACCGATTTGATCGCTCAACTGCGCAGCGGCAAGGTCTTGCTCCTGGATGACCGCTTGCTCTTCGACCGGGCGCTGGAATCGGTGATCGGCAGCTTGCACCAGCGCCACGCGCAATAGCCCCTGCGACACTGACGCCACAGATAGCTGCCAATTGGAGCGCGCATCGCGGCATACTGCGCCTTTGGTTTTTCAACGCACAAGGAGCGTTTATGCAGCTGGACCCCGCGAGCGGTTGGTGCGATGGCGTGCACGGTTGCCCGTCGCCCAACTTCAATGAGCGCCCTGGTGGTGAAGTCTCCCTGTTGGTGATCCACAACATCAGCTTGCCCCCGGGGCAGTTTGCGACGGGCAAGGTCCAGGCGTTTTTTCAGAACCGACTGGACGTTACAGAGCATCCGTACTTTGAAAGTATCAAGGCGTTACGCGTCAGCGCGCATTTTTTGATTGAACGCGACGGCCAGATCACGCAGTTTGTGTCGTGCCTGGACCGCGCCTGGCATGCGGGTATTTCCAGCTTTGAAGGGCGTGAGGCGTGCAATGACTTTTCGCTGGGCATCGAACTTGAAGGCACGGACGACCAACCTTTCACCGATGCGCAGTATCAGGCACTGATTGCCTTGACCCGGCAACTGCAACAGCATTACCCGCAGATTACCCCTCAACGAATATGTGGCCACAGTGACGTGGCGCCGGGACGCAAGACGGATCCGGGACCTTGCTTTGATTGGGTGCGTTTTCGCCGTGAGCTGCCGAACACAGGAGAGAAACAATGAGTTTTGTGGTGCTACTGCTGGCGATCCTGATCGAAAAATTTTCGGCCTTGCGTCAGCGTCTTCAGCGCGACAGCGGCTGGGTTCGAGAGCTTAACAAGCTTGAAGCTTCGGCCCGTCTGGCCAGCCGGCCGTGGTGGGTATTGGTCATTCTTATCCTGCTGCCAGTCATTCTGCTCGGCCTGCTGCTGGTGGTACTGGATCCTGTGGCGTATGGCTTGCTGGCCTTGCCGGTGCATGTGCTGGTGTTGGTGTTCAGCCTGGGCCGCGGGGATGTGCTGGCAGGGCTCGGGCCGTTCCGCGATGCGTGGCGCCGGGGTGATTTGCAAGCGGCCGCCCATGTGGCCCAGCGCGACATTGGCGTTTGCGCCGACACGGGCGAGCAATTGTTGGAGAACGTCCAGGGGCATCTGCTGTGGCAGGCCTATCAAAGTTTTTTTGCCGTGATTTTCTGGTACTTCCTGCTGGGCCCGGTGGCTGCGTTGAGTTATCGCTTGCTGGCACTGGCGGTTGAGCATGGCAAAAACCCGGAATTGGTTGAGCGCGCCCAGCAACTGCGGCATGCCTTCGACTGGCTACCGGTACGCCTGCTGGCGGCGAGCTTTGCACTGGTGGGCAACTTTGCCGCGGTCAGCCGCGTGATGCTGCATGAGCTGTTGAGCTGGGAAATCAGCGCGGCCCAATTGATCGACAAAGCCGGGTGCGCTGCGGCAGAAATTCCGCCACCGCAGACCGGGCCGGAGGGCGTTTCCAGCCTGGATGCTTTGTGGGAGTTATTGCTGCGCTCGGCGTTGCTCTGGTATGCCGGTTTTGCTGTGTGGACGCTGTTGCTCTGAATGAATGTGCCTCGACGCACTCTGTTACAGGAGTGCGTTTACCATTCAAACACTGAGCACGCATTGGCCGTACTGGATTCGGCCAGTCGCTGCGCGCTGATGTTCATCACCCCGGCCAGCGCTTCACAAATGGCGGGCAGGTGTTCTGGGCTGTTGCGCTGGTTGGCGAACATGACCGGCGCCATGTCGGGCGAGTCGGTTTCCAGCACGACAGCGTCCAGCGGCAAGTCAGCCAGTACCCTGCGCAACCGCAGGGCCTGCGGCCATGTAGCGGCGCCACCCAAGCCCAGTTTGAAACCCAGCTTGATGTATTCGCGCGCTTCCTCGCGGCTGCCCGCAAAGGCATGAATAATCCCGCCGCGTTGCAACTTGACGCGTTTGAGGGTGGCAATGACGTGCGCGTGGCTGCGGCGCACGTGCAATAACGCCGGGAGCCGGAAGTCAGCCGCCAGTTCCAGTTGGGCTTCAAACAATGACTGCTGACGTTCGCGGTCCAGCGCCGGCAGGAAGTAGTCGAGGCCGATTTCGCCCACCGCACACACTTGTCGCTGCCCGGCCAGCCGGCTTAGCCATTGCCCGAGTTCAGTGATGTGCTCGGGGCGATGGGCATCGAGATACACCGGGTGTAGCCCGAATGCGGCATACAACTGGCTGTCGGTTTGCACCAGATCCCACACCCGCTGCCAATTACACTGATCAACCCCCAGCACCACCATGCGCTCGACACCCAGCGCGCGACTGCGCGCCAGCAGTGGCGTGCGGTCGGCATCGAACGCCGGGAAGTCGAGGTGCGTGTGTGTGTCGATCAGTTGCATGCTCAGGCCTGATGGATACGCTGCTTGAATCGACGCGCGATGGCATGAATGCCGGGCGCGTAATGCTGTTCTTCGATGGCTGCCAGGGCGAGGTTGAGCGCGGTTTCGGCAATCACTTGATGCTGTTGACCCATGGCGTTGACCGGCAACGGCAGGAAGTCCAGCAATTGCGTGTCACCAAAGGTCGCCAGGCGCGCAGGGGCCTTGTGTTCCGGGTGATCGAGCAAGGCGTCAAACATGCCTTGCAGCAGCACGTAGGATGTCGTTACCAACGCGTCGGGGAAATGCCCCAGACGGGCCAGCAACTCATCAATGATGCGTCGGCCGCATTCGCGGCTGAAGGCCGTCCCGTGCTCAATCAGCACGTCACCCTCAAACCCTTGCAGCGCTTGTTTGAATCCAGCCGCACGGGCCTGGCTAACGCTCAGCTCGGGGCGTGCACCGATCAGCGCGATCTGGCGCGGCATCGGCTGCAACAGGCTGCGGGTCAGGGCCATGCTGGCTTCGCGGTCATCGCTGATGACCGAGCAAAAGCGGTCCGATGGCAATGTCCGGTCGATCGCAATGATCGGCATACCCAGATCCTGTAGCTGACGGTAGCTGTCGTCTTCTTCAGGCAAGCAACTGGCCACAAACAGCGCATCGCAACGGCGCGCACGGAACAGCTTGAGCAACTGGCGCTCACTGTCGGGCGCGTCGTCAGAGCTGGCGATCAGCAATTGATAGCCCCGGGCCCGGGCGCCTTGTTCAAGTTGCTTGGCAATACGCGCGTAACTCGGGTTTTCGAGGTCGGGCAGGATGAAACCCAGGGTTCTGCTGTGACGACTGCGCAATCCCGCGGCTTGCGGGTTGGGCGTAAAGCCATGTTCTTCCACCACGGCGCGCACCCGTTCCACGGTCGTGCTGCTGATGCGTTGCTGTTCAGCCTTGCCATTGATGACATAGCTGGCGGTGGTCACGGAAACACCTGCCAGTTGAGCGATATCGCTGAGCTTCACGCCGATAATTCCTTATTTTTTGTAGTACATGCCGACATTCTGGCCAATCCTACCCGATAAAGGCAGCCGACCATCGTCTGCCTTATCGCTACTGTATTTTTTTGACGCATCGTCCGCATGACGCTGATCAATGCGACAGGTTGGGCTTCAAGCGCGGACGATTATGCAGTAACGTGCCGCACATTCATGATTAAACGTTTCAGCAAGCCTGTTTAAACGACGTAAGCCCAGGCTGATGTGCTTGCCACACATCCAGTGACACACTTGGGGGCGAGCGGCCTAAGCTGACTTAATTCAAAACAATACCGGGCACCACGGAGTGCCAGGAAAGGAGAACGCATGCTCGAGCTCACCATAGAGCAGATATCCATGGGCCAGACGGCTGTGGATAAGTCTGCGGCGTTGCAATTACTCGCCGATAAGCTGGTCGCTGATGGCTTGGTGGCCGAAGGCTATCTGGACGGTTTGCGAGCGCGTGAAGCTCAGGGTTCCACTTTTCTGGGTCAGGGGATTGCCATTCCCCATGGCACACCTGAAACCCGCGACCTGGTGTTCACCACCGGTGTGCGCTTGTTGCAGTTCCCCGAAGGCGTGGACTGGGGCGACGGGCAAATGGTGTATTTGGCCATCGGCATTGCCGCCAAGTCCGACGAGCACCTGCGTTTGCTGCAATTGTTGACCCGTGCCTTGGGCGAAACCGATCTGGGCGAAGCCTTGAGGCGCGCCAGTTCGGCTGAAGCCCTGCTCAAGCTGCTGCAAGGGGCGCCGCAGGAGTTGGCGCTCGACGCGCAAATGATTGGCTTGGGCGTCTCGGCTGACGACTTTGAAGAGTTGGTCTGGCGCGGCGCCCGTTTACTGCGACAGGCTGAATGCGTCGATAACGGCTTTGCGGCCGTGTTGCAGCAAGTTGAAGCACTGCCGCTGGGTGATGGCCTGTGGTGGCTGCACAGTGAACAAATGGTCAAGCGCCCGGGGCTGGCCTTCGTCACGCCCGATAAACCGATTCGCTACCTTGGCCAGCCACTGAGCGGGCTGTTCTGCCTCGCCAGCCTTGGGGAGGCGCACCAGGCGTTGCTGGAGAGGCTGTGCGCCCTGTTGATCGAGGGGCGTGGTCACGAATTGGGCAGTGCCACCAGCCGCCGTGCGGTGCTTGAAGTGTTGGGCGGTGAATTGCCCGCTGACTGGCCGAGTGCGCGTATCACGCTGGCGAATGCACATGGGCTGCATGCGCGCCCGGCGAAAGTGCTCGCGCAGTTGGCCAAACGTTTTGAGGGCGAGATTCGCGTCAGCATCGTGGGTGGTCAAGAATCGCCTGTGTCGGCCAAAAGTTTAAGCAAACTGTTGAGTCTGGGTGCCCGTCGCGGCCAGGTGCTGGAGTTTGTGGCTGAACCGGGCATTGCCAGCGACGCGCTGCCTGCGATATTGGCGGCCATTGAAGAAGGGCTGGGCGAAGAAGTCGAACCCTTGCCAGCCATAAACGACGTACCCGCCCCCGTGGCGGACGTGGCGGTAGTCATCACCGCCCCGGCGCCCGGCAGTGTGATCAACGCCATCCCGGCCGCGCCCGGCATTGCCATCGGGCCTGCGCACATTCATGTGCTGCCACTCCTTGATTACCCGTTGCGCGGCGAATCCTCCGTGGTTGAACGCGAGCGGTTACAACACGCGCTGACCGAGGTGCGTCAGGACATCGAAGGGCTGATTCAACGCAGCCCGTCCAAAGCCATCCGCGAGATTTTCATTACCCATCAGGAAATGCTCGACGACCCCGAGCTCACGGATGACGTCGACAACCGCCTCAAGCAAGGCGAAAGCGCGGAAGCGGCGTGGATGTCGGTGATTGAAGCGGCGGCGCGTCAGCAAGAAGCGCTGCAAGATGCCTTGCTGGCCGAACGTGCAGCTGACTTACGCGACATTGGGCGCCGCGTGCTGGCGCAGTTGTGTGGTATCGGAACCCCACCCGAACCCGATCAGCCCTACGTATTGGTGATGGATGAAGTCGGCCCTTCTGACGTGGCGCGGCTTGACCCGGCGCGGGTGGCGGGCATTCTGACTGCCCGCGGTGGCGCGACGGCCCACAGTGCCATCGTTGCCCGTGCCCTGGGTATCCCGGCGCTGGTCGGCGCAGGTGAAGCTGTGTTGCTGCTGGCGTCGGGCACGCACCTGTTGATCGATGGTCAGCGTGGACGTCTGCATGTCGCACCTGACGCCGAGACCCTGCACCGCGCAACGCAGGAGCGTGACAGCCGCGATCAGCGTTTGCAGGCCGCCAGCGCGTTGCGTCATGAACCTGCCGTGACCCGTGACGGGCACCCGGTGGAAGTGTTTGCCAATATCGGTGAAAGCAAAGGTGTGGCCAGTGCCGTCGAGCAGGGCGCTGAAGGCATCGGTCTGCTGCGCACCGAGCTGATTTTCATGGCCCACTCCCAGGCCCCGGATGAAGCCACTCAGGAAGCTGAATACCGCCGGGTGCTCGATGGCCTTAACGGTCGCCCGCTGGTGGTGCGTACGCTGGACGTGGGTGGCGATAAACCGCTGCCGTACTGGCCGATTGATAAGGAAGAAAACCCGTTTTTGGGCGTGCGCGGCATTCGTCTCACCTTGCAGCGCCCGCACGTGATGGAAAGCCAGTTGCGCGCCCTGTTGCGCTCGGCCGACAACCGCCCGCTGCGCATCATGTTCCCGATGGTCGGCAGCGTGGCCGAATGGCGTGCTGCCCGCGACATGACCGAGCGCTTGCGTCAGGAAATCCCGGTCGCCGACCTGCAACTGGGGATCATGATCGAAGTACCGTCTGCCGCATTGCTGGCGCCGGTGCTGGCCAAAGAAGTGGATTTCTTCAGCGTCGGCACCAACGACCTGACGCAATACACGCTGGCCATCGACCGCGGCCACCCGACCTTGTCGGCTCAGGCCGACGGTTTGCACCCGGCCGTGTTGCAACTGATCGACATCACCGTGCGTGCCGCCCATGCCCATGGCAAGTGGGTGGGGGTGTGCGGCGAATTGGCGGCCGATCCGCTGGCTGTTCCTGTGCTGGTCGGGCTGGGTGTCGATGAGCTGAGCGTGTCGGCGCGCAGCATTCCCGAGGTCAAGGCACGCGTGCGTGAACTGAGCATGGACCGTCTCAAAACCCTGGCTGGCGATGCGTTGGCCGTGGGCAGCCCGGACGAAGTACGTCAATTGGTGGAAGCGCTCTGATGGCCAAGATTCTGACCCTTACCCTCAACCCGGCACTGGACTTGACGGTGCGCGTGTCGCACTTGCAGCCCGGTGACGTCAATCGCAGCCAGGCGATGCTGACCCACGCGGCCGGCAAAGGCGTCAACGTGGCGCAGGTGTTGGCTGATTTGGGCCACAAACTCACCGTGAGCGGTTTTCTGGGTGAAGACAATCAACAAGCCTTCAACGCGCTGTTCGCCCGTCGCGGTTTTGTCGATGCCTTTATTCGCGTGCCCGGTGAAACCCGCAGCAATATCAAACTGGCCGAAGACGATGGCCGTGTCACCGACATCAACGGGCCGGGCCCGCAGGTCAGTGAGGCGGCGCAGCAAGCCTTGATAGACAAGCTCGACCAGATTGCCGCCAGTCATGACGCCGTCGTGGTGGCGGGCAGTTTGCCGCGGGGCATCAGCCCGCAGTGGCTGTATCAGCTGCTATTACGGCTCAAGGCCCTGGGCTTGAAAGTGATTCTGGACACCAGTGGGCAAGCCCTCAAGCAAGGTTTGAACGCGGGCCCGTGGTTGATCAAACCCAACACCGAGGAACTGAGCGATGCGCTGGGCGCCGATATCAGCAGCCTGGCCTCGCAAGTCGCTGCGGCCACCCGCCTGCAAGCGCAGGGCGTCGAGCACGTGGTGATTTCACAAGGGGCTGAGGGCGTGAATTGGTTCAGCCATGGTCCGGCCTGGCAGGCCTTGCCGCCCAAGGTCAGCGTCGCCAGTACCGTAGGCGCCGGTGACTCGCTGCTGGCCGGCATGCTGCACGGTTTGCTCAGCGGCCATTCCCCTGAACAGACCCTGCGTACCGCCACGGCGATTGCAGCGATGGCGGTGACTCAGATCGGTTTTGGTATCAGCGATATGGCGCAACTGGCGACGCTCGAGCGTGATGTCTGCGTGCATCCCCTGACAGAAGAACAAGAGGCAAACTCATGAAATTAGCCATTGTGACGGGCTGCCCCAACGGCATGGTGACCAGCGTGCTGTGCGCCCGATTGCTGGACGCCGCGGCGCAGCGCCAGGGATGGAGCACCAGTGTCGAGGTGCATGACCCCAAGCACCCGGAACGCCAATTGTCGGCAGCAACCATCGACGAGGCCGAGTGGATTCTGGTGGTCAGCAGTACACCGCTGGACATGCAACGTTTTATCGGCAAACGCGTATTCCAGAGCACCCCGGCCCATGCTTTGCAAGATGTAGAAGGCATCCTGCGTCGGGGCGTTGAAGAGGCGCAGGTCTACACCGCAACCGATGCCGTCGAGAAGGACGCAGCACCTGCTCCTGCCCCCAAAATCGTCGCCGTGACAGCGTGCCCCACCGGTGTGGCGCACACCTTCATGGCCGCTGAAGCCTTGCAGCAAGCGGCCAAACGACTGGGCTATGACCTGCTCGTCGAGACCCAGGGCTCGGTAGGGGCCAGAAACCCCCTCAGTGCTCAGGCCATCCGTGATGCCGACGTCGTCTTGCTGGCTGCGGATATTGAGGTGCCGACCGAGCGTTTCGCGGGCAAAAAGATCTACCGCTGCGGCACAGGCATTGCGCTTAAACAATCGGAAGCCACGCTGAAAAAAGCCTTGAGCGAGGCGCGTCAGGAAAGCGCGGCGACGGACGCTACGGCGCCTGTCAAAGCCGAGAAGGCCGGGGTCTACAAGCACCTGCTCACAGGCGTGTCGTTCATGCTGCCGATGGTCGTGGCGGGTGGTTTGCTGATCGCCCTGTCATTCGTGTTCGGCATCACAGCGTACAAAGAACCCGGCACATTGGCCGCCGCCTTGATGCAAATTGGCGGTGATGCGGCATTCAAGCTGATGGTGCCGCTGCTGGCGGGTTACATCGCCTACTCGATTGCCGACCGTCCTGGCCTGGCGCCGGGCATGATTGGTGGCTTACTGGCCAGCACCTTGGGGGCAGGTTTTATTGGCGGAATCATTGCCGGATTCATAGCCGGTTACTGTGCGAAAGCGATCAACCGCTACGCGCGCCTGCCGCAAAGCCTGGAGGCGTTGAAACCGATTCTGATCATCCCGTTATTCGCCAGCCTGTTCACCGGGCTGGTGATGATCTACGTGGTGGGCAAGCCGGTGGCGGGCATGCTCGAAGGCTTGACCCACTTCCTCGACAGCATGGGCACCACCAACGCGATCCTGCTGGGCGTGTTGCTGGGCGGCATGATGTGTGTCGACCTGGGCGGCCCGATTAACAAAGCGGCGTACGCGTTTTCTGTCGGGCTGTTGGCATCACAAAGTTACGCACCAATGGCCGCCACCATGGCGGCGGGGATGGTGCCACCGATTGGTTTGGGCATCGCAACCCTGATCGCCCGTCGCAAGTTTGCCCAGACCGAACGTGAAGCGGGCAAAGCGGCGATGGTGCTGGGGATGTGTTTCATCTCGGAAGGTGCGATCCCGTTTGCGGCCAAAGACCCGCTGCGCGTGATCCCGGCGAGCGTGTTGGGTGGCGCGTTGACAGGCGCGTTGTCGATGTACTTCGGTTGCAAGTTGATGGCCCCGCATGGCGGGCTGTTTGTGATGTTGATCCCCAATGCCATCAACCACGCGTTGTTGTACTTGCTGGCTATTGTGGCGGGCAGTGCGCTGACAGCGGTGGTCTACGCCGTGATAAAACGGCCGGAGGCGGTGGACATGGCGTTGGAAACGGCTTCTACCTGATTCATCATTACGCCGAGAATAAAAAGCCCCTGCCTTATTTAATAAGCAGGGGCTTTTTATTGTGCCTGCCGAGGGCACAGTGGCGGTGCCTAATACGAGGGTAAACGCGGGTGTAGTTTTATAAATTAACCGGTCTTTACGGTTTATTTTATTAACGAAACTTGGGTTGATTCTTATGAAGAACTATAACAATTCGAAAAAACTGTTCAGGCGTATTATTTCAGCATCGCTGGGTGTGTTGTTTTCTACTTTCATGATGTTCAGCGCGACGGCTTCGGCGGCTGCATTGTGCGAGGGTAGATGGGTGTTAGTGGGTGGCATACCCTGCGATATGTTGCCCATTGGCGGGGGAAGTGTAACCTGTTTGTTTTTCGGCAAAGATATTAACGCAAATGGCACTATTGAAGGCCACTCGGCAGATGTGTGCATGCTTTTAGATGCCGATAATCGCCAGCGCAGTTTTCCTTGTGTTGACGCGTGCAACTACACCAATAATTGCGAACACAAATACTGCATGAATACGGACGCTATTAAGGATGCCCGTAAAGAAGCCGGGTTGCATCTAAAGAAAACAGAATAAACAGCATGACGTGACACGTTATTCTGAATACCCCTCAGCCGGTGTTAAAGGCTGAGGGGTATTGATCAGTAAACGTCTCTCTTATAACGACCCTGTTCTATCAGGCGTTCCAATGCTTCTGCTCCCACGATGTCGATCAATGCCTGATCAACCCCTGCCGCCATGCCTTGCAGACTGCCGCAGATGTAAATGGCTGCCCCTTCAGCGAGCCAGCGCCGGACCTCGTCAGCCGCTTCGCGAACACGGTCTTGCACGTAGACCTTGTGGGCCTGATCCCGGGAGAACGCCAAACTCAGTCGCTCCAAATCCCCGTTGGCCAGCCAGCCTTGCAGCTCTTCGCGGCAGTAGAAATCGTGAGCCGCATTGCGCTCTCCGAAGAACAGCCAGTTACGCTGTTCGCCCTCGGCAATGCGCGCCTTGAGCAGGCTGCGCAAACCGGCCAGACCAGTGCCGTTGCCGATCAATATCAGCGGGCAAGGATCTGCAGGCAGGTGGAAGCCACTGTTAGTTCGCAGGCGCAGGTGGATGCTCGCCCCGACAGGCGCGTGTTCTGTCAACCAACCGGAACCAATCCCCAGACTTCCATCGGCATGCCGCTCCTGACGCACGATGAGTTGCAGCAAACCATCCTTCGGGATCGAGGCGATGGAGTATTCGCGCATGTTCAGCGGGATCAGTGCATCGACCAGTGCTTGTGCATGCATGCCGACCAGATGCCCACGATGTGTCGGTAGCTGGCGGCTTGCGAGTGCCTGAGCCAGTGTTTCGGTCAAACCTTCCAACTGTACCGGGCTGTCAGGGTTGAGCCCCAAACCTTCGAGAAAGTGTTCAACAGCCCACAGGCAGTGACGCGGCATGACTTCGACCAGATCGCCCGCTTGCCAGCTACCCGTGACGTCTGGGGCGCTCAACCCCAGCAGGTACACGCTGGAACCGTTGCTGCCGGGGTTGAGCAAGTCGCGCTGTTCAAGGGTCCAGTTGTGGTAGCGGGGCGCTTGCCATTGAGTGCCGGGGGCTCCTCCCGTCAGTTGGCTGAGGTGCTGTTGCCAGTGATGCAGCGCCAAGGGGTCGCCGCTGTCGACCTGCACCGGGCTGAACAATGCCTGCGCGCCACGCTCGCTCAGCCACTGCTGAATGCGTGTCGCAAACCCGCAAAAGTGCGGGTATTGGCGATCACCCAAGGCCAGCACTGAATAGTGGAGCGTACTCAGGCTCAAAGGCTGGCCCAGCAATTTGCGTTCAAAGCCCCGGGCGCTGTCCGGCGCTTCGCCGTCGCCAAAGGTACTGACCACAAACAGAGCGTTTTTTGCGTGCTGCAAGTCCTCCCCGCTAATCGCCGCCAACGGTTGCACGCGGACTGGCATGCCGGCCGCCTGTAATTGACCCGCCGTTTGCCACGCCAGTTGCTCGGCAAAGCCGCTTTGGCTGGCAAAGCCGATCAACCATGAAGAGGCATCGTTGCTGACGTCTGCCAGCCCATTACGTGCTGCTCGGGCCTGACGCTTTTTACGACGTCGATCCAGATACAGCAACCAGCCGGTGATAAAAAACAGCGGCATGCTCAGGCTGGCCACGGTAACCAGAATACGTCCGGGAAGGCCCCAGTAACTGCCTACGTGCAGCGCGTAGATGCTGGTGAGCAATTGCGCCTTGTAGCTTTTATCGTCGTAGCGATCGTGCTTTTTGATCACGCCTGTCGCCGGGTCCAACACGATCTGGTTGAAAGCACGCTCGTGGGGCGAGTCTGTTCGCAGGTAAAACACGGTTGCAGGCTGCCCGGCTGCAGGGGGCATGCGCACGTTGTATGTGCTCAGTTCAGGGCCGGCGGCTTTCTGGATGCTGGCCCAGATTGCATCGTAATCGGCCACGGGTGCCGGGCCGGCGGGGCCAGGCTTGCTGCGGCCGCCTTTGTGGTGTTCGCCCTGGGGGGAATCAGAAAACAGCGTTTGCAGGCCCTTGTTGTACCACTCGTAGGACCATGACAAACCGGTCAACGCGGCCAGCAGATAGAAAACCATGCACCAGGTGCCTGCTACAGCGTGCAAATCCCAGTTGAAACTGCGGCCTTTCTTTGCCCAATCGAGCGTCAACCATGCGCGCCAGTTCAGCGCTTGGCGCGGCCAACGCAGGTACAGCCCGGAGAGACAGAAGAAAATCAGCATCAGGGTGCAGGCGCCGGTGATTTGCCGCCCGGTTTGGCCCATGGCCAGAAAACGGTGCAGTTGCAGCATCAGGCCGAAGAAATCCTGGCCTGTGGCCTCGCCCAGATAGTTGGCTGTGTAAGGGTCGACATACCGCATCTGACCTCGGCGCTCGCCCGGCGGCGGGGTGAAAAACACGCGCGCAGCGCTGTCACTGTCGACACCGACCCACAGCATCGCGACCTGTTTGCCCTCAGTGGCTTCGACCTTACGCACCAGCTCCGCAGGTGGCAGTACGCCGCTGTCGAGTTTCTCGACGCTGAGTACAGACAGGTTGAGCGCGTTCAGCAGTTCGTCCTGAAACGACACAACGGCACCGGTAATGCCCATCAGGGCCAGCACCAGACCGGCGGTTATCCCGAAAAACCAGTGCAGCTGAAACAGTGTTTTCTTGAACACGACTACCGCCTTGCTTGCTCAATGGAATACGTGTTTACGTCATGCGCGCAAATGGCGCGAGCTTTCGCACAAAAGCCCCGGCCATTGGATGGGCGGGGCTTGGTTTAACTCAATGTGCGTTTAGAAATGGAAGCTGGTGGTCAACAAGGCTGTACGGCCTGCTGCCTGGCTGGCGAAGTGCGCCGCGTAGGCTTTGTCGTAGTACGTCTTGTCGGTCAGGTTTTGGACGTTCAGTTGCAGGTCGATGTTTTTGGTCAGCTTATAACTGGCCATGGCGTCGTATCGGGTGTAAGACGGGACATACACCGTATTGGCCGTGTCGCCGTACACTTCGTCCACATAGAACGCGCCACCACCAATCGTGAGCTTGGGCGTCACGTCATACGTAGTCCAAAGGCTAAAGCTGTTTTTCGGCGTGTTAGGCATTTCATTGCCTTTGTCCGAGAGCGCTGCGGTGTTGATGCTACCGTTACGGTTGCCCTTTTGGCCCGGATCAACCAGCTCGCTCTTCAAGTAGCTGTAGCCTGCGAAGACTTGCCATTTGTCAGTGATTTTTCCGCTGGCCGACAGCTCAACGCCGTCAACCCGTGATTTACCGGCATTTTCATAGGTGAATGAATCAGCCAAGACGCGCGTGTTCTTCTTTTCGGTACGGAACACAGCTGCCGTCAACGACAGGCGATCCTGGAAAACATCCCACTTGGTGCCTAATTCGTAGTTAACGGTTTCTTCAGGTTTCAAGTCGCTGGTGATGTTGCTGCCCGGTGTAACCAGCGCGTTACCCTCAACACCTTCTCCGACTATGCCGCCGGGTGGCGTAGCAGACGTAGCGTAGGAAAGGTACACACTGCCGTTATCCAGTGGCTTCCAGACCAGTCCGGTCTGCCAGTTGAAAAAGTGGCTGTCGCTCTCGGCTTTAGTGCGGCCAGTTGCGGCATTGGTGTTCGCAGTCGTGCTGAATGAGTCATAGCGAAGACCCGCGTTCAACAGCCATTTCGGATCGAGTTCGATGGTATCGAAGATATACGCCGCTTTGGTCACACCGACCGTATTGGTGCCGTAGTAGTTGCGGGCTTCAGTACCCGTCCAGACATCATTCGGATTCGGGTTAGACAGTGAGGTGCATTCCCCGCCGCTGTTGCCGACTTTGTTCGGCGTGCAATCAGGATTTTTATTAGGCGTCACGGTGTAGCTGCTGACGCGGGTTTCTTCACGGGTGAATTCAACGCCCGTGGAATACGTGTTTTTGAAGCCCATGAACTGGAAGTTACCAAACAGGTCTGTCTGGTTAGTCGTGGTTTCGGTCGTCGAAACACGGGTGTTGGCGCGACGCCACACAGTGCCGTATTGATTGACGTTGTGCTGGCTGTCGTCAGGCTGCGTCAGGATGTAGTCCTGGCCTGTATTGCCATGACGGAACGTGTTTTTCAGGGTCATCGAATCGCTGAAGTCATGTTCGAACGAGAGGGTGCTGATATCGACACGGGTCTTGCGGAAATCACGGTCCTTCAACCCATAAAAGTTGTTGCTGTGCCCGCCGTCGTCCGGCTTGTCATGACCATGTACAGCTGTCTTGGAGCTGTTGCTGTAACCATAAGGAATCCCCGAGTCAGGCAAGTCATTGCTTTCCAGATGGTAATAGCTGAGGTTCAGGCGGTTTTCTGTACCGAGACCGAACGTCAGGGAAGGGGCTACACCCCAACGGTCGTAGTTCACGGAGTCACGGCCTGCAACGTTTTGCTCATGACTCATCAGGTTGAGTCGGAACGCAGCCGTATCAAGGAACTGACGGTTAACATCGACTGTGTAACGGCGGGTCTGGTCCGAGCCATACGTAAAGCCACCGTTGAGAAAGTCGCCCATTTTAGGGGTCTTGCTCACCATGTTGAGGCTGCCACCTGCTGACCCGCGACCACCAAAAGAAGAGTTTGGTCCTTTGCTGACTTCAATCGATTCAATGTCAAAGATTTCACGGGTCTGGCCGCCCGCGTCACGTACGCCATCAAGGTACATGTCGGCTTGCGCATCAAAGCCACGAATGAAAGGACGATCACCCTGAGGGTTGCCACCTTCACCGGCACCAAATGTCACACCCGGGACGGTGCGCAAGGCGTCTTGCAGTGAAGTTGCAGCTGTATCTTGCAGCACTTGCTGAGGGATCACAGTAACTGAGCGCGGGGTGTCTACCAGAGGCGCCGTGTATTTCTGAGAGCTGGCGTTTTGAGTCTGATACGACTTCTCTTGCTGCTCCCCGCTCACGGTCGTCGCGCCCAGCGAAATACTGTTGCCCTGTGCTTTGCTTTCGGTGCTTTCAGCCGCCTGTGCCATGTGCGCAGCGGAGGTTGCGGTGATTGCGACACCGATGGCCGAAGCCAGCAAACGCGGTGAGCTGACGGGTATTTTTGTAGTAAGGCGCGACATGTGAAGATCCCTTCCCCCAGAATTTGAGCCGCGAAATATAGTGCAAACAATTCTGTGTATCAATTGAGATCAATTACTATTAGCGCAAAACTTACAATCTTTACAGTTTTTCTTTACGGTTTTTTCACACTCGTTCGTCTAAGGGGGTTGATCAGGGTTTTACACGATCAATAAGAATCAATACCATTGCCATCCCTTTGTTATCAGGTATTGCGCCATGCTCCTGCATATTCCCGGCTTGTTTACCCGTGAAGAAGTTGCGCGCATTCGCGAAGCACTGGAGCAGGCGGACTGGGCGGACGGCAAAATCACGGCCGGGTATCAATCCGCCAAAGCCAAGCACAACCTGCAGTTGCCGGAAGGCCATCCGCTCGCCAAAGAAATTGGCGCGGCCATGATCGACCGGCTATGGCAAAACCCGCAGTTCATGTCAGCCGCCTTGCCGCACAAAGTATTTCCGCCGTTGCTCAACTGTTACACCGCGGGCGGCAGCTTCGACTTTCATATCGATAACGCCGTGCGCCAACCCAAGGGCAACCCTGAACGGGTACGCACGGATTTGTCGTCGACGCTGTTCTTCAGTGACCCTGACGATTACGACGGTGGCGAACTGGTGATTCAGGACACCTACGGCGTGCAGCAAATCAAATTACCGGCAGGTGACATGGTGCTGTACCCCGGCACCAGTCTGCATAAAGTCAACGCCGTCACGCGGGGGACTCGCTTTGCCTCCTTTTTCTGGACCCAGAGCCTGGTGCGTGAAGACAGTCAACGTACGCTGTTGTACGAAATGGATGGCGCGATCCAGCAACTGACCCGCGATGTGCCCGATCACCCGTCGTTAATTCAGCTCACCGGCACCTATCACAACCTGCTACGTCGCTGGGTTGAGGTCTAGCCATGAGCTTTCAATTGCGCCGTGAGGAGTTGCTCGATGGTGAACAGCTCCGTGCCATGTTGGCTGAAAACCCGGGCCGGGCGGCACAAGCCATCCTGATTGCAGCCAAACAAGGGCTCATTGATGGGCAAGCGTTGTTAGGGCAAATTTTGCTCGACGGGCAGGGCATCGAACGCGATCCGGTCCTGGCCAGGCGCTGGTTTCAGATCGCTGCCAACGCCGGTCATCTGATGGCGCGCAACATGCTCGGTCGCTGCCTGGAACATGGTTGGGGCGGGCCAGTGGATCTGACGCTGGCCAGTCTGCAATACCGTCAGGCCGCAGAGGCCGGTCTGGACTGGGCCATGTACAACTACGCGAACTTGTTGGCCACCGGGCGCGGGGTCCCTGAAGACCCGCTGGCTGCGCTGGCGCTTTATCGGCAAGCCGCAGAGTTGGGGCATGCCAAGTCGATGAATTTGTTGGGGCGCTATCTGGAGGAAGGGCAATATTGTGCGCAAGACCTCAATGCCGCTTGGTATTGGTACAAATGTTCGGCTGAAAACGGAGATTTTCGCGGGCAGTTCAGCCATGCGGCCGTGCTGACGCAGCAGGGGCAGATCGATGAAGCCCTTGAGTGGCTGTACAAGGCGCTGGCGGGAGGCAATCTGAACTTTCTTCGCGTCGCACAGCAATCCCTCATGTATGCCCGGGACCCGCGGATTCGGGCATTGGCGTCGGACTTTGCGCAGCGTGCAGCACAACTTCAAACAGATTGATCGAACACAGTGGAGGCCACCGTTACGTAATCGACAGGCACATTAAATAGTTATAGCGATGAAGGCCCTGTATTGAATAGTTATGGCGCTGGCGAATAACGCTGTTATTTAACGTACTCTCTTACATTGTTTTGTGCTTAAGCTGTATTGCCGGTGTCCCGGTTGGGCATAGTCTTGTTCATGTGTATTAATTGAGCGGGAACTGCATGATGCCTGAGTATTATAGGGATGAGCTGGAGGCTCTAACGGAGTCTGAGTTTTATGAACAATCCGGGGTGTTCGAACACTCTATCGTCGTGCCGTTGCGATTTATGCAGTATCTGTCGGGCGTACGCTTAAACGGAATTCCGCGTGCTGACAGCGGTTTTTTATTCCGGCGTACAGATATTGAAACCATTCGATTATATGTCGACCATGCCCGTCTTTTGCCGACGGTTCTTGAGAACGTAAAGCGCCTGTATCCACCGGCGGCTGTAGGGTTGGAAGGGCTGGAGCCAGAAAAGGTAGTGGGCTTTCATCAACAGGTTCTGGCACACGCTCATACCTGGACCCACCTTGAACATGCAGTCAAAGTGGCATGCGATAGCATGAACCAGTTGGCGGGGGACATTCTGGAGCGTCTTCAACGTCTTATTGAAGATATCGCTGGGGTTATGGGGGAGCAGCCATCAGGTAACGGACTGGGTATCACTGATCTGCCACGTGCAGTATTAACCGATGAACAGCGCTCAGCCCTTGAACTCATACGTCTCAACCGGGTTCACGAACAGCCGGATATACGCGGTTTTTTCAATACCTCGATCTTTTCTCAGTGCCGTCTATTTAATAGCACCTTAGCGAACGTGTTGGTGCCACACGCGTCGGCACTTCTGGATGTTTATTCGCAAGTGGATAACGTTACCGCCAACGCTTCATTAAAAACAGATCTGCGCGCATTAGGGATGCTCCGATCAACTTGCTGCGCGGCGGCGGCAAGTCGTAATTTGCACGGCACGCAGCGCTATTTGCTCAAA
>NZ_NQKI01000044.1 GCF_002269125.1 Pseudomonas lundensis
CAACAAGTTTTGCGGCGATGGTCTCATTGGCCTGCGCTATGCGGTGCTTGCGACAATACTTTACGTACAGAGCCTAACCGCGTGGGCATCCTGTTTCTCACACTAAAGAATTGCGTTTGGCCAATTCGATAAGATCAACCAATGAATTCGCTTTTAGTTTTTGCATGAGTCTCTTCTTGTAAGTGCTCACGGTTTTGTTGCTCAGAAACATGCCTTTGGCTATTTCCTTGTTGGTTTTGCCCTGTGCAAACAGCTGCAAAACCATCAGCTCCCGGTCGTTGACCGATTTGAATAGTTCGATCTCTGAATAATCACCACCCTCGTGGCGTTCTGGTGTCAAGGCCTGGCTGGGGAAATAATTGTAGCCAGCGAAGACAGCTTTAATTGCACTGACAAGTTCGCTCAGTTCTTCTTGTTTACACACATACCCGGCGGCCCCGGATTGCATGCAGCGCATGGCGAACAACGTAGGAGATTGCGCTGTCAGGACGAGTGTTTTAAGGGTCGAATTCATGGCGTTAAAGCGTGCAAGCACTTCCAGTCCGTCGAGTTTCGGGATGCTGATGTCAAGAATGATTAAGTCCGGGACACATTCGCGCACCATTTGCATGGCATCCACACCGTTGTCGGTTTCACCGACTATTTCATACCCTTCATGTTCTAACAACATACGAATAGCGAGCCGGATAACCGGGTGGTCGTCAACAATAAAGACGGTGGTCATAGTTAATTCCTGTTAAGCGCGGTATAGAAAGCGCGCACCATAGCTCAGTTATAGGAGTGGGCACACGAACCCTTTGGCCTACAAACGTAGTATGGGAAAAATCCTACGCAAATTAAGGCGCAAGAGCACGGCTGCTTGATATGAGGAAGTGCCGTTTGTTTAAAGCTTTGGCTGTTTCTTGACTGATATGTTTGATATGCAAAGATTAGGTTTAGTATGTTGAAGGAAATGGACTACAGATATTTAAGTTGTTTACATGTTGTGTTTGGGTATTTGGTTTTAATTCTTTCGCGTGAGGTGTCATTTTCTGACAGTGCAATACAAGGCTAATCGCTGAGCGTGATTAGCCTTGTATTGAGGGCGGGGCTCAGGTAGGGCTTGAGCGGCCAGTCATTTCCCTGGCCATTTCTGTGGCGTAGCTGTCGGTCATGCCGGCGATAAAGTCGATGATGCGCATGAAGGAACGGTGCAGTGGCCAGTGAGGGGCTGGCGCGTTATTACCCAGCAAGTCGAGGATGCGACGGCTCTTGAATGAGGGCGTGCGACCTTTGTGCTGCTCCAGCGCTGCCCCGCAAAAGGCATTCAACAAGATCTCCAGCGTCGTATAAGCACCAATCTCATGAAGGGTTTTGCGTTTGTCCTGAAATATCTTGTGCCTGGCCATGTTTTTGGCATCCAGCACGCAACGTTTTGCCGGACCATGCATATGCTCGACCAAATCGCCCGGCAGCGTGCCTTCAAGCAATGCATCCTGCTGCTCGACAAATGTACGCGCCGCCGCATTGGTCAAGTGTTCAATGGCTTTGCCGCGCAGAATGGCGAGCTTGCGCCGTTGCGAGTCTTTGGGCCCCAGCTGGCGATAGGTCTGCGGCAAGTCATCGCCTACCAGCCCCAGCAGCAAGGCTTCAACTTCCGGATAGGCCAGTAAATCCATTTCTAAACCGTCTTCGAGGTCAATCAAGGCATAGCAGATATCGTCCGCTGCCTCCATCAGATAGACCAGAGGGTGACGTGCCCAGCGTTCGTCCTCGAGTTGCGGGAGGCCCAGCTTCTGGGCGATCCCTTCAAGCAGGGGAAGCTCGCTCTGATAGCATCCGAACTTGTGTTTTTTGTACCCGAGCGAGTCGGCATGCTTTGCCGTCCACGGGTATTTGAGGAAGGTGCCCAACGTGGCGTGGGTCAGGCGGGTGCCTCCGTCAAACTGGTGATATTCCAGCTGCGTGAGCACCCTGAAGCCTTGGGCGTTGCCTTCAAAACTCAGGAAGTCCAGTCGCTCGGCGTCACTCATGTCATCCAGCCAGCCGCGGCCAGCGGCCTGTTGAAACCAGTTTCGGATGGCGTCTTCGCCCGAGTGCCCGAAAGGCGGGTTGCCGATGTCATGGGCCAGACAAGCCGACTGCACCACCATTCCAAGATCGCCGGGGTCACACCAGTCAGGAAGGGCGCCACGCAGGGTTTCACCCACGCGCATGCCTAAAGAGCGGCCGACACAACTGACTTCCAGTGAATGGGTGAGGCGGGTGTGAATATGATCATTGCTGGTGACCGGATGAACCTGGGTTTTACGGCCAAGACGGCGGAATGCACCCGAGAAGATGATGCGGTCGTGATCTTTATGGAAGGGGCTGCGCCCTAGTTCTTCCGGGCTGTGATGGGGTTTTCCGAGACGTTCGCGATTAAGTAGGGTTTGCCAATCCAAGGCGCAGTGCTCCGTCAGTGAGTCCGGGCTCAGCTTCTCGCTTCACGCAGGAGGGTGCAAGGGGGAGGAGGTTGCAAAAAAAGGCGCAGCGCGCAACCGTCGTTCAAACAACGGTCACGCGATGCGCCGGTCAGGCATGTTCAAGGCTTGCGCGCTGTACCCTGGATGACCAGTTTGATCAGCGGCAATAAACCGGTCGTCAGGCCAATCAGGCGTGACATGCGGCCGGTGCCCTTGGAGCGTGCACCTTTGCCTGTCAGAAAGCCCAGCAGGGTAACAGCGGCCACGCCCCATAACGGGGCGTGTTTGATGCCGAGGCTATCTTGCCAGTTAGTCGTCATCCCGCGCATCTTCTGCAGAGGTTGCATCAGTTGCTGGGCTTCGTGGCGTATTTCCTGGCGGTGCATCTCCATGCGCAAGCGAATCAGCACTTTGCGCATTTCACGCCGGGACGCTTTTGGCGGCATTTCAGGCAGGTTCATGGCAACAAACGCTCGCGGTCTTTGGCCAGCTCTTCAAGCGTGGCATTGAAAGGAGAGGATTCATCGAACACCGCCGCTTTGAGGCGCAGGCCGCAGAAAATGGCGGCCAGCGCATAAAACACGCACAGTCCGATGATGCCGGCCAGACGATAACTGTCCCAGACCAGAACCAGCACCAGTGCCGAGAGCCCGATCAGCAACAACAGACCGAACACCAGTGCCAGCCCCGCAAATAGCAACAGACTGACCGTACGCGCTTTCTGTTCTTGAAACTCAATGCCGAGCAACTCGACATGGCTGTGCAACAAGCCTAGAAACGCGGCACCCAGGCGCCGGGGTGAGGAACGAGGGGATCCGGATTCTTCTGTCATATTCAGCGCCGAGTCGCCAGCAAGCCGATCAAAAAGCCCACGCCAGCAGCAATACCGACCGATTGCCAAGGGTTGGCCTGGACATAATCTTCGGTAGCGACCACAGCAGCCTGCCCGCGCTCCTGAAGGGTTTCCTTGGTTTGTTCGAGTGATTCACGGGCCTTTAGCAGGCTGTCCTTGATCTGTGAACGCAGTTCGTCAGCCTGATCGCCAGCCAAAGAGGCTGTGTGTTCCAGCAAACGTTCGGTGTCGGCAACCAGCGTCTGGAAGTCAGCCATCAAAATCTCTTGCGCATTTTTTGCTGTATTGCGGGCCATGATGATCTCCGTGAGTGGCTTCTTGATGGTTCAGAGTGTAGGCATGGATTGAAGGTTCACTGAAAATCTGTCGCCGGGCATGCCGGCGTCTGAGATGTTCACCCTCGGTTGTGACAAGACCTTACCTTAAATTACTCACCTTCGCGGGTGAACCCCGGGGTTTCGCGTGCGTCAGCGTTATCCAGGCAGCCGTCCAGCAAGTGATAGCGGTTGTGACGGACCTCATCGACCCGGTGGCGCACACTGCGCTCCGGTATGCCCAGAAGGATCAGTGCGTGGGAGGCCAGCATCAGGCTCGACTCCAGCAGCTCCGGCACCACTTCAGTTGCTCCGGCGGCTTTGAGTTCGGTGAGCAGACTGTCGTCGCGGGTGCGCACCAATACAGGCACATCGATTGTGATTAAACGCGCCTCCTTGAGCACGCACATTGCCACGTCGGTATTGTCGACGGCGATCACCAGCAAGCGCGCACGGTCCAGGCCCACCGCCCGCAGTAAATCCCCGCGGCGAGCATCGCCGTAATGCACGCAACTGTCGACTTTGGCCGCTTCCTGAATGCGATCCGGGTCGTAATCCAGCGCGACGAACTCATGCTGCTCACTGCGCAAGAAGCGTCCGATGGACTGGCCGACACGGCCGTACCCGCACATCACCACATGCCCGTGTAATTCGGCGTTCTGTGCGGCGATTTCTTCCAGTTCCGCTTCCTCGTTGGACTTGCGGTGCAAGCTGGCCGCAATTTGTGGCGCCGCGCGTAACAGCAAAGGCGTCAGCAGCATGGAGCAGAAGGTGGCAGCCAGCAGGTAACCGGCCATTTCTGGCGGGATCAGGGCACTGCTCTGCATCTGCGCCATCAGCGCGAAACAGAACTCGCCGCCTTGGGCCAGGGCCAGGCCACTGCGCCACGCGGTCTCGCCATCGCTGCCGCGCATTTTGACCAGCAGCGCAACCACGGCGCCCTTGATCAGCAACAGCGCCAGGGTCAGCCCCAGAATCAGAAAACCGTCATGCACGAACAATTGCAGATCAATCAGCATGCCGATACTGACGAAGAACAGGCCCAGCAAAATGTCACGGAACGGGCGAATGTCTGCTTCGATTTGATGACGGTAATGGCTTTCACCCAGCAGCATGCCAGCGAAGAATGCCCCCAGTGCCGGCGACAACCCTAACAAGTGGGTAAGCCACGCCGTCAGCAGCACGATGACCAGGGCCAGTAATACAAACAGCTCTGCCGAGCGCGAGGCTGCGACTTCATGAAACAGGCGCGGTAATAGAAAGCGACTGGCCAACAGCAAGCCGACAAACAGAATCACGGTCTTGCCCAGTGTGACGGGCAACGCCCAATACCAGGCCTGATCGCTGCTGCCGGCAAACACCGGCACCAGGGTCAGCAAAAGTACCGCCACGACGTCCTGAAACAGCAAGACGCCAATTGCGTTCTGGCCATGGCGACTGAAAATTTCCCCCAGGCTGGTGAGTTCCTTGCTGACGATGGCCGTGGATGACAGCGCGAGGCCGGCACCGAGCAGGAAGGCGGCATTCAGGCTCATGCCAAAGGCGTACAGCAACCCCCCCAGCACCAACGAGGTGCACACCACTTGCAGGCTGCCCAGCCCGAACACCACCTTGCGCAGTGCCAGCATTTTGGGCAACGAAAACTCCAGCCCCAGCGAAAACAGCAGAAACACGACGCCAAGTTCGGCCAGATCGGGCAAGTCCGGGCTGTCGTTGATCCAGTCCAGAGCGGCTGGCCCCACGAACAGGCCCACGCACAGATAGCCCAGCACCGGGGGCAGCTTCAATCGCCTGAAAAAGGCAATCACCACCAGTGATGAGGCGAGGATGATCAATAAATTGGCAAACACAAACGTCTTCCCTGTGAGTTCAAATAAAAAAGTCGCGAGCTTCCAGCAAATGAGGGGGGCTGGCGCTGATATGCATCATTCTTTGAGAGCAAAATTCCAAAATCACGGTCCTTCGCTATGCTCAGAACCAGCAGTTTAATGGGATGTTGAACAAGCGTAGTCGTCAGGAGCGTTATGGAACGTCTGTATTCCCTCCAAGGCTTGAGAGGCGCTGCCGTTCTGGGAGTGGTTGTATTTCACATGGCCTCGGTTGAAGCGAAGTATTCCGGGGGAGATCTTCTATTGCCAGCATTGGTGAATTTTTTCCAACTGGGCGTCGATCTTTTTTTTGTCATCAGTGGCTTCGTTATGGTGATCGTCACCCGTGGCCGTTTTCAAAACAAAGTGCAGACCCAGCGCTTTGTGTTTAATCGACTCTCACGTATTTACCCCAATTACTGGCTGTATTTCTTTATTACTTTGGGGGTGACCCTGGCCCTGCCGGGTGTCGTGAACACCTCCCACGGCAGCTCTAACTGGCTAATGTCGTTCCTGCTGCTGCCCAATGACCGGGTGTTGTTGGTGATGGTGGCGTGGTCACTGGTCTTTGAACTGTGGTTTTACCTGGTGTTTACCGGCTTGCTGTTGTTCAAGGAGAAACACCTGCCACTGCTGCTGGGGGTGTGGGCGATCGGGTTGATTGGCTTCAACGTGTCTGCCAATTGGCAGGACTTCAACCCGGCATTGAAAATCATGCTTCACCCGTATGCGCTTGAGTTCATCGCGGGCAGTGCGCTGGCCTTGTTTTTTTACAGCAAATTCAGCGCCAGGTTGCCGACGCCCTGGGTGTGGGCAGCGCTGATAGCCGCTCTGTGTATCGGGTTTCCCTTGATCTATGGCTATCAGTTATTTGCTGCCGAGGGGCTGATGCGCATGCTATCGGTCGGTGGTGTTTTTGGCGCACTGGTGGGCGCACTGGTGCTGCTGGAGCGCCGTAAACGGATCCGCGTGCCTGCGTTCCTGATCTTTACCGGTGATATGTCCTACACGATCTACCTGTCGCACCTGTTAGTGCTGGGTGTGATCGGTCATCTGTGGCAACGGGTCGGGGTGTGGCCTGCCAGCCCTTGGGACAATGCTGTTTTCCTGCTGCTGATGATGGCGGCCGTGTTGTGTTACGGGGCACTGGCGTATCGTTTTTTCGAGAAACCGGTGCTGGATTGGGCAACGGCCTATTGCGCCCGAACATTTGCAGTCAGTCCACGGCATTCGCAAACAGGCCCGGCCAAATGACTGTGCAGTTTGATTGCAGGTCGACGACGGCATGGGAGGCTCTTAAAATGGCGGCTTATTTCCTTCAGGTCGAAAATCATGCTTCCCGAATGTCAACTGTTCGGCACATTGGGCTGTCATCTGTGTGAGATCGCGGAAGCGCAATTGATGCCGCTTATCGAACATGGGCTGTTGGTAGAACTGATCGATATTGCCGAAGAACCCGCGTTTTTTGACACCTATAGTTTGCGTATTCCGGTATTACGCCGTGTGGACACGGGGGCTGAGCTGGACTGGCCTTTTGATATAGAACAAGCGATTGGTTTTTTGCGCGTTATGGATTGTTAACCCTCCAGCTGCAGGCCGCACGGCCTGCAGCTGAGAGCCTGCCTGTGTGTGTCACGCCCTATAAATAAACCCGGTGGGCACGTCAGCGAGTGGCGTCTGCATGACCCCTCCTAAAAACGCCAGTAATTTACCTTCATGGCGGGCTGTTTTCATGGCCAGCGACAGCGGTGACAACGGGTTGCGCTGGATCATGGCCTCGATCGACTCCGACAGGGTTTTGGCCAGCGAGATCTGCGGCGAGTTGATGCTGTGCAGCTGTAGATAGTTCATGGTTCCGGCCCCCTTGCGGCGGAACACCAATTCAGTGGCACTTGGGATGTCCGGATAAATTTGATAGCCGAGGCGCTCCAGCACACGTCTCATCATGTTGTTCAGGCCCAACGGTTCATTGAGTAGCAAGCGTTCGCTGGCGAGCAGAATCAGATCCAGCTGATTGAAGAATGATGTGCGTGCCAGTTGCCCGAGCGTGAAGGTCTTATTGCCGGCGGCTGTGCCTTTTTGCGCCAGCAGGGCGAGCGGGTCCCCAAGATGGAGATGGTCTGGGACGGCGTTGCCTGTGCGCCAACCATGCAAAGTGTTGTTGATAGTGCGCATGCGTTTCGGGGTCAGGTCGGGGCTGGAGGTATCGGCGAATTGATACAGCCTTTTTGCCACTGCACTCCTTGAAACAGGTGTCAGGGCCGGCAAAAGAGAACCGACAAACTGGGCCAGCGACTTATGGAAAAACGGCGGGTGGACAACCCATTGGCCATTAATGAACTCGGCCAGCCGGGGTTGCAGGTAACGGCTCTGGTGAATCAGCAAACCTAACTGTTCATACGTGTTGCAGGGTTTGTCGGGGTAGCGGATGAACACCCGGTTGCCTTGGGGGAGATTGCCCTGTGGCAATATCTCGTAATACAGCTCGTCAATGTTAATGACCCGGTAAGTTCCTTTTGCATCGGTGACTTTGGAGATGGGCGGGTTCAGGCTCACCGGGGTCAACTGTGTTGCTTCCAGGGCTTGCCCCCAGTGTTTCCAGCTCGTGTTGTTCAGGGGTTCAATCACCACCGTCGTGGTCGAAACCACAGGCTGTTTTGGCGCGTTGCGCGGGAAATCCCCGGCGGGTTCCGCAAGCTTGCGTTTATTGCTCAGGCCCACAGTGCTGCTGGAGGTGCTCGGCTGTACCCGGGCGGCTGCTTCCCCCAGTCCGGGTTTCAGGTACTGCCTGGACCAGATCGGAAACACGTGATGTTTGACCAGGTATTCCGCCAGGTCCAATTCCAGCCGCATTTGACTGGCAGGGGGGAAGTCAAATTGATCAAGCAGTTTTCGCGCTTCTCTAAAGCTGAAATTGGGGAATGCAACACGTACCCGAAACGGCGCGAGTGTGGAGCGAATCCCGCCCAGCAAGCCTGCCTGCGCTGTTTCGATGCGCCACACGCCCTGGCTGTCGCGGGCTATGGGGGAGCGATACCAGGCTTGTGGATTGCGCATGTCGATCACCCGCCACAGGTTCAGATGCGAGTCGTGGACGATTTGAAACCAATGCTCATCTTGATGAATGAAATGCTGTAACGAGCCGCTGCCCGAGGGGGCTCTTTCATAAATGCCCTGATAAATGCCATCGCTGCGCAAGGTCAGGTCAGACACGCTGTGGCTGTAACTCAGTTTTGGATCAAGGGCGGGAGCGGGGGTAGCAATCGTTTTAGGCCCGCGAATGAAGCCAACGCCGATATCGATGCTGGCGTCTGCCCAATGCGCAATCATGCCCACCCAATGCCCGATGGCTTCCCTCTGGCTGTCGCGTTTAAGGGCGTCGATGAAACGCCACAGCGACATCAGGCTGCGTCCCAAGGCGATGGGCGCGGTCACTTTTAAAGGCAGTAGCATGGTCACCACGTCCACCACCGTTTCAATGCTGTTCCAGACCGTGAGCTGATTGATTTCGGAGGTGGAGGTACTCAGAGCTTCGGCATTGGCGATGCCATGCCGCGCTTCGGCCAAGCAGGCTTGCTCGATGAAATTGCCTGCAATAGGTATGAGCTTGATATCGGGTGCTCTCAATCCTTGCTCAAGCAAGAGACGGACCCGCGCCTTATTGCCTTGACTGACGCGCGAAACAAAGTAGTCGAGCAACTGCGGGTTGCCCAGAAAATGCCTAGCAAAATGCTGGCGGCTTTCGAACTCCCTGAATCGTTTTCCGTCCGGCGCATACGGGGTGTACACCACCAGCGACTTGACGGGGAAATGGGGGGGCGGCGCAATAATATCGAGCTTCACCAGCGTGCTGTCGATTGGATGGGTTGCAGGTGTACCAAAGATCAATACACCGCGCACGGTGGCTTCGCTGATCAGCAGTTGGAAGGTGGCAAGGGCATGCTCTTCAAAGGTCGCCGTGAGCTCCGGGTTTTCGGCCGCTTTAAGCGCCGCTTCCACCCATCGATATCCCCGGTCAACGCGATCGGGCGAAAAATCACCGTTGATCTTGGCCTCCAGTGCATCCACCTGCATTTGCGCATGCATCAGCCGCATGGCGGTTTCACGTCGCGCCACGGCCTTGGGCGAATCGATCAGTGCATCGTGCAGATAGGCGGGGTAGTTATCACCGATATTGACGGTTCGGATAATGGCTTTGATTTGCGCTGCATTGAGCGGAGCTGCGGCGGTATCGCTGCTATGAACGGTGGTCACGCGGGCCGTCAGTGCGTAGTCAATGTCAAATTTGCTGACGTTTTCGAGGGCCAGTTCCGTCATTGTTCGCGTGGTACTGCTCAGCCTGATCGTAGGTCCGGTACGCGAAAGGCTGTTGACTGCCGTGTAGGAGGTGGGGGCCCAAGCTGTCGGCGGAATAACCGGCCCGGCCCCTCGCTCGGCCGTGGTGACGGTGATCAGGACCGTGTCGGGATCAACGTTGAGCCCATAGTGGGCCTGGATATGTTGCTGCAATTGTTCACGCGCATAGCGCAGCAAGAAGGGCTTGTCCCCAAATTGTTCGGCTGAAGGCTCACCGTTTTCATTGGCCAGCAGGCTCATCAGGCGATAGTGCTCAGACGCATCCAGCCAGGCCTGACGATCGGCGCTGTTGGCTTTAAGCAGCCATTCACGGGCTTTTAGTGCGATGCGTTTAACGGATCGCGCATTCAGCGCATTGGCCTGTTTAAAACGATGCGCGTAGTCGACAACGTGCGCCAAGCCTTCGCTGATTTGCGTGACTGAGCGGTTAGCCGAATGGAGCAGGACGTGGAAAATATTCTGTTCGCGCTGCTGGTCATGGGCGCTGAATAGGTGCTCGAACAGGGAGCCCTCTATCTCGGTGAACACCAGCCCCAGCGGCGCCTGCGGCCCTTTATCCCACGTCAGGACCCGTTTCAGGTCCTGGGTCGAAAGCAGTTCCAGCAGCGACTCAAATTCTGACGTGCTGCGCCAGCGGCGTTCGATTTCATCGTGCAAGGCTTTCAACGAGGTAAAACCCGTCAGGCCACCGGAAGGCGTGTACAGCACCACGGTGCCAGCATCGGCGCTGGCGCTGATCTGCACAGCCGCTGTTTTGACAGGAATCGCATACGCCCCGGCTGCATCGTCCGCACCGGTGCCATCCCGGGCGGTAATGACAAATGCGCCCGCCAAATCAGCCAAGACTGGGTCGTCCTCGGTTTTCAGTGCGAGGGCGTAGACGGCGGGTCGTGAAAACGCGGGCAATGCTCCGCGTGCCGTGACAGTCGGGTAGCGCACGATGTGATCGATCAGCACGCGATGGTCCGGAATCAGGGTGCCGTCGAATGACAGCAGTTGAGATTCGACGGTCAGCAACTCACTGAGCTTTTCCTGTAACCAGGCTTTGCGGGTACGGGTGCCGGTCAGAGGTGTTTGTGCGTGCCAGAACGCTGTCGTTTGTTGCTTGAGGTAGCGTTGTAAGTGTTGGCGGACGTCGCCACAAAAGCCCTCAAAAAGGGCGATGTCCAGAAGTGAGTTTGTCGCCTCGACCTGCGTGGAAATAAAGGTTCGTTCTTTTGGGTAGCGCGGGTAAAGACCGGTACGGAAGGTATCCAGAACCGTGTCCAACACGCTTAACGGTTGCGGTCTTACAGAGGAGGACGTCTCGCCGCTGGGTTTGACGATCACCAGCAGACGCTCCGGGTCAAGCGGGTCGGTTGCGTCAGGGAAGGTTGTGTTCAACGCTTCTTGCAGCACGGATTCAACGGTGGGCTGTTGCGCCAGTAGTGTTTGGATCTCGACGTCCAGCGCTGTCCACTTCTGGACATGCTGCCGTTCTGCAGGGGGGCTCAACGAAACCAGTTCGGCGCTCAAGGCATCCGACAAATGAAAGACATCACTCATGGGCATCACTCACGAAAATTCTAATACCCCGGCCTTGTATCTCGGTCCAGCCGATAGCCGGGAGGGGGAGGGAAACGTGAGCAGTGTGTACCGGCATAAACGCCGGAAATGGCTACATATATAGGGTGGGATGCGATTGGCGGTTTCTTGAACGGGGACGCTGGGCGATAATCCCGACTGCTTTTTTATTGCCCGAGCCCACTATGTCGCCCCCTGTTTTCAACGCCGCCGCGCATCAAGCCAGCACCCTGTATCTACCGCCCGGCCAGTGGTCGACGGTACTCGACTGCCTGTGTGATCACTTTCGCGCAATCAGCCGCGAGCAATGGCTCGATCGTATGGCCCGCGGTCGGGTGCTGGATGCCCACGGGGAGCCTGTCAGCCCGCAGTTGGCGTACAAGGAAGGCCTGCGCATTCACTATTTTCGTGAAGTGCCCAACGAAACGCCGATCCCTGTGCAAGAGACCATCCTCTATGCCGATGAGCATTTGGTGGTGGCCGACAAGCCTCACTTTTTGCCGGTGACGCCTGCCGGGGAATACGTGGAACAGACCCTGTTGCGTCGGTTGATTCGCACCCTGGGCAATCCGAATTTGGTGCCGCTGCACCGTATTGATCGTCACACCGCCGGGCTGGTGCTGTTCTCGGCCAACCCGGCGAGTCGCTCGGCGTATCAGTCGTTGTTTCCGACGCGCAAAATCGACAAGCACTACGAAGCCATTGCGCCAGCGTTGCCGGATCTGCCACTGCCCCTGGTGCATAAAAGCCGATTGATTGATGGCGAACCGTTCTTCCGCATGCAAGAAGGCCCAGGTGTCAGCAACACCGAGACGCACGTAAGCGTGATCGAAAAAAATGGCGACTTGTGGCGTTACGGGTTATCGCCGGTGACCGGCAAGAAGCATCAATTGCGGGTGCATATGGCGGCGTTGGGGGCGGGGATTTGCAACGACCCGTTTTACCCACAGGTGATCAAGGATGCTGAGGATGACTATGCCAACCCGTTGAAACTACTGGCAAAGACGTTGCGTTTTACCGACCCGGTGACAGGTCAGGCGCGTTTTTTCGAGAGTCAGATCAGCCTCGACTGGTAAAAAACATTACGCGGGGAGCCATAAACAACAAAACCCGCACTAGGCGGGTTTTGTCTTAATGCATGAAACTTACAACTCTTTAACGGTGCGAACCTGATCTTTGTTGATGCGGGTTTCTTTACCGTCCAATTGTTTGAACTGGTAGAAGCCCGAATCTTCATCGTACTTAGGCGTGTCGATTGCCTGGATTTCACGACCGTCGTTGAGTGTGATCACGGTTGGCGAAGCACAGCCAGCAAGGGCGGCCAGGCCAGCAGTGAGCATGAGAGCGGCGAGAGTCCGATGAGTCATGGTGTTTCTCCAACAAATGAATGTGCGTGATAGGTAACTGACCCTGAGACGTATACAGCGTCTGCAAGTTCCCTGAAGAGTGGCGCAAGAATAGCTATTGCGGTTAGTCCAGTAAATCCGGGGTATTGAAATTGACCAGCCGCGGGTCATTGTCTACGCACTCGCAAGCGTGTGCATTGAGCTTAAGCATGATATTGCGCGGGCTGCGTTCGCCGTTTGCCCAGGCATTATCAAACACGCCGCGCTGGTTCACGGGGATGACGCAGAGCAAGGGTTCCCACTGTTGGCCCTGGCGCACCATGACCGGTCGGCCGGGGTGCTGACCTGCCGTATCGAGCAACCGGGCAATCAGTGCGGCGTCGATCTTCGGTACGTCACAGGGCAGCACCAGCAGATGGGCATGCCGTGCTGCTGCCAGACCCGCGCGGATCCCGGCCAATGGCCCGTCGAAGTCGTCGTTGCCATCGCTGACCAGTTGATCGGCCAGGGCTGCGTAGCGCTCGCGATTACGGTTGCAGGAAATAATCAGGTCATCGGTGAAGGGACGTGCCACGTGCAGGGCATGGGCGATCAGCGGCTGACCCTGCCATTGCACCAGCCCTTTATCTTGCCCGCCTATGCGCTGGCCGCGTCCGCCCGCCAGAAGTAGGATGGAACAAGGTAACCGGTTCATGAATTGACTCCGCGCAGTCAGGCAAAAGAAGGGCTGTGATATAACACCGGGCTGTTCTTCCTACAACTGGACCTCGTCTATGAAAGCCAAGGTTGATGCGCCTTTCGTACCTTTGAACATCGCTGTTCTGACCGTCAGCGATACCCGCACCCTCGACACCGACACCTCGGGTCAGGTGTTTGTCGACCGCCTGACTGAAGCGGGCCATCGATTGGCGGCACGTGTGTTGCTCAAGGATGACCTGTACAAAATTCGCGCCCAAGTCGCGCAGTGGATTGCCGAGGATGAGGTTCAGGTGGTGCTGATCACCGGCGGCACCGGTTTTACGGCCCGCGACAGTACGCCTGAGGCCGTCAGTTGCCTGCTGGACAAACAGGTGGATGGCTTTGGTGAGTTGTTCCGGCAGATTTCCGTGGCCGACATCGGCACCTCGACCGTGCAATCGCGCGCGCTGGCCGGTCTGGCCAACGGCACGTTGGTGTGCTGCCTGCCGGGTTCGACCAATGCTGTGCGCACGGGGTGGGACGGGATTCTGGCCGAACAACTGGACGCCCGTCATCGCCCATGCAATTTCGTGGCGCATCTGAAGCAGGCAACGGCCTGTGAAACCCGTGGGTAAGCCGGGCCGTACCGGCGAGTTGATGCCGGTTGAAGTGGCACTGGCGCGCCTGCTGGCACTGGCTGAAGCCGCGCCGATTCGCGACACCGAGACGTTGCCACTGGCGGCCTGCGAGGGGCGAGTGCTGGCTCAGGATCTGATCGCCACCCTGGACTTGCCGCCCTGGCCGAACAGCGCCATGGACGGTTATGCGCTGAACCTGGCCGACTGGACCGGGGAGCCGTTGCCTGTCAGCCAGCGTATTTTTGCCGGTCAGGCGCCCGAGGCGCTGATTCCCGGCACCTGCGCGCGGATCTTCACCGGCGCGCCGGTGCCTGCCGGGGCGGATTGCGTCGAAATGCAGGAAAACGCGCAGGTACAGGCCGATGGCCGGGTAGTGTTCAGCCAACCGTTGCGCGTCAATCAGAACATTCGCCCGCAAGGGCAAGAAACCACCGTCGGTGAGGTGGTACTGCCCGCAGGCACCCGCCTTGGGCCGATCGAACAAGGACTGGCCGCGTCGTTGGGCTGCGCCACGCTTGACGTGATTCGCCGGGTCAACGTGGCTGTATTGTCGACAGGCGATGAACTGATAGAGCCAGGGCAGCCATTGGGGCCGGGGCAGATCTACAACAGTAACCGTGTGTTGCTGTGCAGTTGGCTGAGCCGTCTGGGGTGTGACGTGCTTGATGCAGGCATCTTGCCGGATGACCTGCCTGCCACCCGCCAGCGCCTGATTGAGTTGGGCGAGGTGGATCTGATTCTCTCCACCGGCGGCGTTTCGGTCGGTGAAGCTGACTTTCTGGGGGTTGCCCTGCGTGAAGAAGGTGAGCTGGCGCTATGGAAGCTGGCGATCAAACCCGGTAAACCTTTGACCTGTGGCCACTACCGTGGCGTGCCGGTCATCGGGTTGCCGGGTAACCCGGCTTCGACGTTGGTGACGTTTGCCTTGTTGGCGCGCCCGTACCTGCTGCGCCGTCAAGGGGTGCAGGCGGTCGAGCCGCTGACCTTCCAGGTGCCAGCCGGTTTCGTCTGGGCCAAGCCGGGCAATCGTCGCGAGTACTTGCGCGGGCGTCTGGAGCAAGGCCATGCAGTCCTCTACAACAACCAGAGTTCCGGCGTGCTGCGTAGCGCCGCGTGGGCCGAAGGGCTGGTGGAAGTGCGTGAAGGCAGCACGCTGGCGCCAGGCGATGAGGTCGGGTTTATTCCGTTGAGCGAGGTGCTGGGCTAACCCCTGCGCCGTTACTGACGATCCGCGCGATGGCTGCACGTGATGCAGCCATCGCACTACTCAGGCAAACGGCCCGTCCCAATAGCGTTGGTACATGCCGAGTTTTTTCTTCCAGCGAGTGGGCAAGCGTCGCTCCTGCTGACCCAGTTTGTAAGCCCCCAGTTTGACCGCGTTACGCAGCAGCGAGCCGGGCCAGTCGAGCACACGCCGGGGGCCCAAAAACGTCAGTTCGGATTTCACGTAGCGCAACCCTTCACCCCCGGCCCCGCCAAACGTCTGCCGGATCCACGGCTCGCGGGCCTGAAAAACGCCAATGTCAAAGTAGCGGCGAAACTCTTCCTTGAGCGAATAGTTGTGCGAGTGCCGACAGCACGCCAGGCCTTCGTACGCGACTTTCCAGCCAGCCAGTAACATTTTGGCGGCGACGTACATGTCCTCAGACAGGATCACATGGTTTGGAAAGCCACCCACGGCGATCAGCGCATCACGCCGATACGCGGAAAACGAGTTGGACATGAACGCGGTCTTGATCCCCAACTGCGCCGCATCGTCGAGGCTTTTGAGCTGCGAGGTGGGCGGATAGTTGAAGTGCCGCGCATGTTGCGCCAACGGCACGGCATCCAAATGCGCTAACTGCCGCCCGCACACCGCGCCCACAGACGGGTCGCTAAACGGGCGAACAAGCGCGGCCAGCGCGTCGGGGTCGTCCAGATAGGCATCCTGGGTCATGAACACGCACACATCGTAGTCCGGGTTGCGCTCGACCATCATCTGCCGCGTGCCGCCGTGGTTAAAGTCCTTGCTGTCGATGCGCAGCACGTTCGGGCAGCGCGCCTGCGCCAGCTCGAAGGTGCCGTCACGGGAGCTGGAGTCGACGATGAACGTGTCGAACTCGGCGTTCTGGCGCGCCAGAGAGTCCAGCAGGCGCTCCAGTTCCTGACGACCGTTGTAGGTCGGGATAATGCAGGCAACCCTGAGCGGCAAATTCATTGAACCTCCGGTTTGTCCGTGCCCCAAGGGCGTAACCACAGGGCCAATGCCAGCATCAGCAATGCGCCGAACGCGGTGCTCAGGCCCAGTTGTAGCCAGATGGACTGCAGTGGGTGCAGCAACAGGGCCGACACCAGCATCATGCCCAACCCGAGCAACCAATGGCTGCGCCACGGTACGTGGGCGAGCAGGTGTTGGCGGCGCATGAGCAGCAGTCCGGTGAGCACCACGCCTCCCACCGCTGCCAGTGCAATCCCGACCAAGCCAAAGAAAAACGGCAATACGGCCAACAGGACCGCGTTGAGCAGGCTGCCGATCAGTTCGCACGTCAGCGGCATGCGCGTGTCTCCAGCGGCGTAGGCATAGCGGGCGAGCAGTGCGTTCCACGCGCCAAACATCAAGGGCACCGAAAACCACGCCAGCAACTCAGGCAAGGGGCTGTCTGCCGCCTGGTTGGGCAGCAGCAGGTGCACCAGCGCTCCAGCGGCGCCAATCAGACCGGCCACGGCGGGCACGGTCAGCAAGGTGGCGCTGGCCAGCCCCTTGCGCAGCAGGCCCAGACGTTGCTCGCCCGAACTGCCACTCATCAGGCCCAGCAGCACTTGATTGAGGCTCATGAGGGCAATCAACGGCAGGTTGATCAGCTTGCGCGCCAGGTTGATCCACGTGACCGAACCTTCGCCCAGCAGCGAGGCGACCATCCGTTCCAGCAAAGCCAGCCCCTGACTGGCCAGGTTACTGCTCAACAACGGGCCGATGCGTTGCAGCAGCTCGCGGCTGGCACCGGGCGCGGACTCAATCTGCCAGGGTTTCCAGCCGTCGCGGTACAGCGCCAGCAGCATCACCGACGGCATCAGCACACTGCCCAATACGCAGGCGCTGGCCAGCCCTTCGGCGGTGGATTGGTGCTTCAAGAGCGCCAGGTACACCACCGGCGGCAGGTTAAACAGCAGCGATCCGAGGCCGGCCAGCACGAACCGTGAGCGGGCTTGCAAAGGGACGCAAAACAAACCGTGGAGCACAAAGCCCGGGGCGCACCACGCCAGAATGCGCAAGCTGTGGCTGGCCAGTTCGTAGCCCTGAGTGTCGAGGCCGGGGCCGATCAGGCGTACCCACAGCAGCGAACCCAAGCCGAGAATCCCGCTCAGTAGCAGTCCGCACAGCAGCAGGCGAGGGGCCAGCGCGCTGAGCCAGGCGCGTTGCGCCAGCGGTGAGCGTTGCTGATACAACGGCAAGGCGGCCGCGCTCAACAAACCTGCGGCCAGCGCCATGCGCAATGCTTCAGGCAGGAACATGGCCACTAAAAAGCCGTCACTGCGCCCGCCTGCGCCCCAGGCAGCCACCAGCAGCCACTCGCGGGCGAACCCCGCCGCGAGCCCGGTAAGGGTTGCCAGGGTCAGCCACAGGGTTGATCCGAACATGGCCTGGGCCTAGTGAAACAACGTGAACAGGCCTTTGCCGCCCACTTTGTAGTTCAGGTTGCGGCAGCGTTCGCCTTTGATCGTGGCGTCAGGGCCGCCCACGATGGCATACGGCGGAATCGGTTTGGACACCACGCAGTTGCCGCCTACCACCGCACCCTCTCCAATATCGGCACCAAAGGAGAGCAAGGCGCGGCTGGCAATCCAGGCGTAATCGCGGATGTACACGGGGCCGCCCACGGCCCAAAACTCGGGCGCTTGCACGTCGTGGCCGCCCGCAATAATCAGGACGTGGGAGGCGATGGTCACATGGTTGCCAATGATCAGGCCGCCCCGTGCGTCCAGCTGGCAATGCCAACCCACGGTGCTGTCGTCACCGATGCGCAAGCTGTCCACGCCGAGGATTTCGGTGTTGCGCCACACCGTTGACCCTTTGCCGATTTTCGCCCCGCCCGCGCGCAGCCACAGCAGGCGCAGGGTGTGGCTGGGGATTTTGCAGATCAGAATGTTGTAGGCCAGCTCCCACCAACGCAGCAGGCGGTCGCGCAAGGTCGGCCAGTTTTTGCCGTACAGCGGGATCAGCGCGCCTTTGAGTTCACGCCCCAGCAACGCATAAAACCGTCGGGCCAGCGGGTGTTCAATACGCGGCTCGATATTCAGGTAGCTGATGAAACACAAGGTATCGCCCTTGAGCGGTTGTTCGAAGCACACGTCATTGGCCAGCATCCAGTCGTAGGCGTCGGTCAGTTCTTCGAGGCTGACGCCCATTTTTTCGGCGTACTCGGGCAGGGCCTGACGCAGGTTTCGCGAGTGGAAAAGGCGGTGTTTCATGGGCGAACTCCTGAATAAGGCGGCGAGGCAGGGTGTTTAAGGCGCCGGGCTTCCTGCAGGCTCAAACCGAGCATCAGCCAGAACAACGCGATCAACACTTGAGTGAAGCTGAAATAGTGGTCGAACAGGCCACTGACCAGCGCGGCCAGCAGGCCGACGGTGGTGCCGAGCCAGATCGCATTGTCGGCAGTCAGCACAATGGGCTTGTGGACCGGGCGCACACTGCGCCACCAACTGGCGATGACGGCGATGAACAGCAGCATGCCGGGCAGGCCGAGTTTGTACATGAAGTTCAGGAACAGGTTGGAGATGCCCAGCAAACCGGTGCCCGCTACCCCGGCTTCGACCTTGAAACCGATGCCCAGCGGGAAGCTCGCAATGGCGTTGGGGAATGCCCGGTATTCATCCAGCCGCACACTGGTACTGCCGGAGTCGGACGTAGAAAAGATGGCGGCCAGACGTTCTTGCAACGGCGGGTACACCAGCAACAGCACCACCACAGCGGCAGCCGCAGCCAGCAGCATGCGCCCGGTGTAGGGCACGCGTTGGCTGGCGCACCAGATCAGTACCACCATCATGCTAATCAAGGCCCCGCGCGAACCGGTCATGGCCAGTGCCAGCACCCCCAGCAGGCCGACACTGAGCCCAAGCGCTCTGAGCCAGCCGCGTCGGGTATAACCGAAGCACAGGGCCAGCGGCACGAGCAAGGCCATGGCGCCGCCCGTCACGTTGGGGTGCATCCACGGCGAGCTCATGCGGGTGGTAAAGGACTGCAAACGGTCGTCGAGCATGCTCACGCCGCCATAGCCCAAGTGCCCGAGGATTGAGGTAATGCCGCTGGCAGAACGGTCCCGCAGGTACACCGGGATCGACAGCAGCAACAGCAATAACGTGCCGAGCAGCAGCGCGATAACCATCTGCTCACGTGCTTTGGGCGTATCGAGCAGGCGCGGCACTAAAAACAGTACGGACAAGTTCAACAGCCAGCGCACCCAGTTCACCGGGCCGTTGCCTTCGGCAGAGACCATCCACTGGCCGACCACAAACGGCACGGCACTGAACACCATCAACCCCAGCACCCAGCGTTCGGTGCGCAAGAGTGGGGGGGCGGGTCGCAGGTTGTTGAGGATTTTTTGCACCAGCACGCTGCCCCATACCAGCAGGATCAAAAGCTCCGACACGGTGGTGCGAAAGCCGATATTGATCGTCGTGTAGGGCAGGAAAGTCGCGAGCACGCCGAACAGCAAAAGCCCCCACAGGGGATGGCGCAGCACCGTTACCACTCCGGCGACGCCCACCATCAGGACGATCACAGTGAGCGGCGCAAGCACCCAGGCCATAAGCCCGAATAACAGACTGAACAGCAACGCGAGCGGAAGTGCCAAGGGCATTATCGAAGCTCCTCCAACAGCGTATTGAAGCGCTGGCGATACGCTTCGTCAGCGTAACGGGTTGCCCAGCTCTTCATTTGCCCGGCGTCTTCCGGGCCCTGATTGGCCAAGGTCACCATCAACGCGGTGAGGGCTTGTGTGTCGGTTGGGGAGAAGCGTGGGCTCTGGGCCGGGGTGATCTCATCCAGCGCTGAACCGCTGGCCACGGCCACCGAGGTGCCCACACTCAGCGCCTCGATGACTGGCAGGCCAAAACCCTCGGCATATGAGGGCTGCCACAGGCGTTCGGCGTGCTGATAAACCGCGTGCAATTGAGCGTCTGTCAGGTCGCTTAAAAAATGCAGGCCGGCTAATTGCTGCAAGGGCTCAGGCAGGTGTTCCCGGGCGCCAACCAGTACCAGCTCCGGCACCTGTTCCGAGCGTTGACGCGCCGCCTGCCAGGCACTGACCAGCCAGGGGATATTTTTGCGCGGTTCGCGGGTGCCCACCGCCAACCAATAACGCGCGGGCAGGTCAAGGTCGCTGATGTCCGCCGGTTCACCGACAAAGCCGCTGACCAGATTCGGCAGCACCCTCACTTTGTCTTTGGCCTCGGGGAAGAGCTTCACCACCTCGTCCGCCGTGTATTGCGAGGGCGTCCAGATGCGGTCCGCGACCTTGATCGAGTGCCCGATCGAGAGTTTGTCGCTGGTGCGGTACACCTTTTCTTTGAGGCGCGACCCGTGGTGGTTGATGTGGGTCAGCTGGAACCCGTCGTGCAGTTGCAGCACATAGCGCATGCCGGAGGGTTTGGCGCCCAGGGGCAAGCCCATGTTGAAGTTGCAGATGTGAATTTCAATACCGGCCTCACGCAGGGCGCCGGGCAGGAAGCCGCCTTCGAAGCGAATGCGGCCGGGCAGGCGGTGCACGCTTTGCAACGGCGCGCCCCACCGCGGGCAATGCACGCGGCGGCGCAACGGATGATCGTGCGGGGCGACGCCGAACAATTGCAATTGCACATCGGGGTGCGCCCGCAACGCTGCTTCCAGGGCCAGCGTCTGACGTCCAATGCCACTGTTGCCATAGCCCGCAGCGGGGCGGTAATCCAGACCTATGCGCATACGCTGACTTCTTCTTTTAAGGAGGGAAGGCGGTTGTAAACCTGTTCCAGCTGGGCCGCCGCCGCCGACCAGTCATGCTCGGCCTTGACGTAGGCGCGTCCGGTCTCACCGATGCGTTGCAACAGGGCGGGATCGCTCAACGCCGTATTCAGCAGCTGTGCCAGTTCTAGCGGGTGCTCGCTGCCCAGGTAGTGTTCGCCGTTGTTGACGTTCAGCCCTGAGCGGCCTTGGGCAGTGGTGACCACCGGCAAGCCTGCGGCCATGGCTTCGAGCACTTTGAGCTTGGAGCCGCCGCCCTGACGCAACGGGGCAAAAAACACGGCGGCCTGACGCTGTAAATCGCGCAAATCCGGCACGAAGCCTTGCCATTCAATGCGTGGGTCGGTCCAGCGCTGGCGCCAGTGATCCGGCAGGCCAAAGCCGCAGATGGCAAAACGCACGTTGGGGTTGAGCGCCCACAGCTCGGGCAGGATGCTGTCCAGCGCCCATTCCACGGCATCGACGTTGGGGTGGTATTCGTAATTGCCGACAAACAGCAAACGCTGGCTGTGCAGGTCAGGTTGTACGTGGGCGTAATGCTCGCTGTCGACGCCGTTGACCACCACCGACACCGGCGTGTCCGTCAGTTGGCGCATGGCACGCGCGTCCTGCTCGGTGACAGCAATCAGCTCCTTGGCCAGCCCGAACACGCGTTTTTCCCAGCGCCGATAGCGCCACTGGTCATAGGACGTAAAGGGTTTGAGCCAACCCGGCAAGCGATCATAGCTGGCGGCGCCAAGGGCTGATTCGAGGTTGTGCTCGGTGAGGATGAAGTCGCGCCCGGCGGCGCTCAGTGCCCGCTCGAACGGCTGAAAACTGTAACTGTGTTCGATCTGGATCACGTCCCACGGCTCTTGCAGGAGTTGCCCTATTTGCTGTTCCAGCGGGGCCGTCACGCCGTTGATGCCGGCCAGCATCGGGTAGGGCGCCAAGGCCACGGCCAGAAGGGTCTTAAGGCTGCGCAAAGGGCGGCGGCGGAGCACGATCAAACGGTCGAGAAACGGCTCAAGCGCTGCCCGGGTGGCGGCGTCGAGGGCTGTTTTTGACTGCACCAGCAGGGTGATTCGATGCCCGCGCGCGGCCAGGCTGCGCAGCAAATGGTATTGGCGGGTCTTGCCGCCACTGGTGGTTGGCCAGGGCAGATAGGGCAACGTCCAGAGTATTTTCATGGCGTCCATACCAACAGTTGCAAACTGGATTTAAGCGGCACGGTGATCGCCGCCGCATCGTTTAGCGGGGTTTCAGTGCCGGAGAGCGGGTTGTAGAGGGTGGCCTGAGTCACGCCTGGCAACTGCACCTGATTGCCGCTGGCGCTCCAGAACATCCACAAGCGTTTACCGTCGCTGCGGGTCCAGCCAATGCTGTACAGGTCGTTTGGCGCACCGTCGACAACGGGGGCGTCGGCCGGGTCGAGGCGCGGGCCGGTGACCTTGAACACATGCTGCAACGCTACGTATACGGGCTTGGGATTGCCCTGCAGGTCCAGCAAGCCGTAGTACTGGTCGCGCGGCGTGGCGCGGCTGTCGAGGTCGCTGAGGTTGAACAGGAAGATGCGCTGAAAATCCATCGCACTCATCAGCGCTAGCCGACGCAGGGTGAAATCCGCCTGCCCGTCGACGCCGATCAGCAGTTGCATTTCCTGTGGGCCGTTGTAGCTCGACCAGCCCCATTCCGTGGCCCACACCTGGTCAATGCCTTTGGCGTGCAAGGCGTTGTTGAGGAAATTGGAACGGGTCAGAAAGTCGTTGTCGGCGGGGTTGTCGCCCTCCGGGTACTGCGAATACGGGTGGTATGCGGTGATCAGGTGTTGCTCGGCCAAGCCCTGCTCCAGCATTTTTTCCAGCATCAGGCCCGGTTGCTTGGGCATTTGGCTGTAATACGCCATCCCGGCCGTGGCGATGGGGTGCTCTGGCAACGCGGCGCGAATCGCCCTGACGGTGGTGGTCAGCAGGCGGTAATACTCGGCAGGATCGGCCTGGGGCAGCCACATGATGTTGGGCTCGTTCCACACCTGCCATACGTTCACTTGCGGGTAACGCTGGGCCAGCATCAGCATGCGTTGGGCAAAGACTGAAAAATCCTTGGGTGGATAAAGGTCAGTGGTCGGTTCGCCGGGGGGCACGCTGCTGGCGAACGGCGCAGAACCCACCAGATAGGCCAGGGTCTTGAAATGATGCGCGCTGATGGCCTGCATCACGCCATCGAGCGGCGCCAGTTGCAGGTTGTTTTCTTCGGGCTCGATCATCGCCCAGTGAATGGTCAGGCGCACCCAGTCCAGCCCCAGCGCATCGAGGCGCTGCATTTGTTTTTCATACACCGGCTGCGGGAAGTACTGGAACTGCGCGTTAACCCCCAAAAAGTCCTTCCATACCACCGGGCGCGGGGCGCGTAACGTTGTGCCTTCGGCTTCGGCGGGCGGGCTCCATGGCAGCAGGCTGACCCCGATAACCACGATCAGCAGTGCGGGGAGCCAGAACACAGGTTTACGCCACATGGGTGCGCCCCCAACAGGCGGATTTGAACATCTGGTGAAAGCGCTCGGCGGTTTTGCTCCAGACGCGTTCATTGCCGATCTGTTGGGCGTGCTCGGCCCAGCGAACAGCCATCATCGGGTCGGCACACAAATGGCCCAACTCGGCGGCCAGCGCGGCCACATTGCCTTGGGGGTAAATCACCCCGTTACCATGATCGACCTCCTCGGCAAATGAACGCGCATCCGACGTAATCACCCCGCGCCCACAGGCCGCGGCCCATGACAGCGCCCCGCTGGTGCCGCGCAACTGGCCCAACAACTTGAGTTTGCTCGACTCGCGGTAGGGCAGGACCATCACGTGGTGCGCCTGAATGACCGTGGCGATGTCGCTGGCTGGCAGGTCAAGGCGCCACGCGATGCTCTTCTCCAGCCCCAATTGCTCAATGCGTTGACGCAGCAGGTGCAGGTAGCTGCCGCCGGATTCGAAGGCCATTTCCGGTTCGCTGCCCCCGGCCAGTGTCAGGGTCAGTTGCTGCTTGAGTTCGGGCTTGTGCATGAAAGCCATGGCCAGGGCTTCGAGCAAATCCTCGATGCCTTTGCCGCGATAAATAAAGCCGAAATACAACAGCTTCACCGGGTTGAGATCAGGCAGCGGCGCAGGCGGAATCAGTAAGTTGCCATGGGGGATGACCACCATTTGCTCGTTATGCAGGCCCATGCGCTGTTTCAGGCAGTCGCTGCCTGACTGCGTGAGGGTGACCAGGCGCGTCAGGCTGCGGGCCAGTTGCCGTTCTTCATACAGGCACAAAGGGTCGGCCAGCACGGTCGCCAGTTGCGGCAACGGCGAAGGCAGGCGGCTGGCCAGTGACAACGGCCAGGGCAGCCGGGCGCGGCGCCAGACCAGCCGCTCCGGGTCGTGCACCGTGGCGGTCAGGGGCAGTTTCGGGAACCGTTCGCGCAAGGCATGCAGGGCGTGGAACTCTGCCAGACGCCCGCCACCCAGTTCGGCGTGCACCAGATCAATGCCGCGCCAGTCCGTACTGGCCACCCGTTGCAGCGCGCGTTCGGGATCGTTGCCGATGCCAGCCAGCGGCGTACTGACTTCAATGCCTTGACTCTGCAGGGCGGCCTTGAGGTGCCCTGCGTAGTCGGCGATACCGTTTTGTTCAGGCGCCAGGGGCGCTAGCAGGGCGATGTGCATCAGGCTTTACCCCGAATCCGCGCCAGGAAGTTCAACACCTTCTCGGGGATGTCGAAACGACGGCGGTTAATGATGATGCCATCCACCCGCTTGAACGCTGTGTTCAAGGTGTTGAGCGCGGTTTGCAGGATCGGCACAGTGGTTTTTTCAGCCTCGACGATCAGGCAGATCAAATCGGCCTGACGCAAGATCACGAAGGCTTCCTGATTGGAGAAGAACCCGGAAGCGTTCAACAGCAGGATTTCTCCCGGCGCCGCAGGGCCGGTACCCTCGACCCGCACCTGATGGCCGCGCTCTTCCAGCAGCTGGCGCAGGTGCTCGATGACGAAACTCACGCCTTCGCCCCTGCGCGCAGAGGTCAGGCCAATGCTCAACCCGCGTTCGGCCACTTGTTCCAGCGGCAGCACCCCATACAGCCGGTACATGCTGGCGATAAAGGCGCTGCGCCGCTGGGGCTGGTTATCGCTAAGGTCTTGCAGGCTGGTCCAGACCTTGACCCCAAAGCGTTCTTCGATGTGGTCGCCGTCGTGGATGCGTTGGTCCAGCAGGTAGAAGAAATACAGCGCCAACAGCCCGACTGCGAGGCTGATCGGAAGGGCTAGAAACAGCATCAGCAAGCTTTTCGGGAACACGCGATTGGGGTTGAGCGTGGCTTGCTCGATCACCGCGATGTTACTGATGCGGCTCTTGTCCAGTTCACGGTCAATACGCGCTTTTTCAGTACTGTCGCTGTACAGGGCAAAGCTTTTTTCGGCGGCGGCCAACTCACGTTGCAAACGTGACAGTTCAGGCTCAAGGGCCAGCGCCTCGCGGCGATCTTGCTCAAGTTTTTCCAGTTGTACTTTTTGCTGGGCAGCCTGGGTTTTGAGACGACTGAGGCTGGCCTGCTGATCAGCGAAGCTGTTTTGCAAGCGCGTGTACACCGGGTTGGGCGCAAGGTTTTCACTGCGTTGCACCACGGCCTTCTCACTGTTGAGCAGCGCTTGCAGGTTGGCGATGGCCGCGTCCAGCGCTTTGACCGGCGGCGCGGTTTCTTTGAAGGTGCGGGTCATTTCCTGACGTTCGATCAGTTTGGCGTTGATACGTTGTGCCAAATCCTGGCGGTCCGGGTTAATGCTGATTTGCCGCCCGATGCTGATCTCTTTTTTCATGCTGTTGAGCTGCGCCTGAATCGTGTCCAGGCCGCTCTGGGTCGAGGCCACGGCGCGGGTAGTGTTGAGGTGCTCGCCCTTCAGGTTGTTGAGGTTGCGGGCAATGTCGCTCAGGCGTTCGTCGATGCTGACGGCGCCCAACTGGTTGAGGATTTTTTCGATCTGGCGCTGGTAGTCGAGGATCCGCGCCTGAGTGGCGGCCGCTTCGGTTTCATAAAAGCCGTAGAGGCTCTTGCGGCCCATGGTCGAGGTGCGTTCCTGCTCGTATTGGTCGATCCACGATTTGACCACCTGCTGGGCCACTTCAGGGTCATTCCAGGTAAAGCTCACTTCCATCACCGATGAGCCGGGGGCATGGGTGACGCTGAAATTTTTGCTCAACTGATCGGCCAGGCGCTCAACCGGGGTTTGTTTCTCCACCAACCCGAGCATTTGCAGGAACCCGCGACCGATGTCCACCAACCCTTGCACGGTGGCTTTGAGCGTATTTTTGAGGGTCGCAACGACCCCGGTGGGTTGCGGTTGACGCGACAGGTCGTCGAGGTATTTCTCGGCCACCATGCGCACGATCGGGCGCCCGGTGAGGATGCGTTCTTCGTCAATGATCGGGTCGCGCATGGCACTGGGGATCACAACGGCCTGGCGATCGGCAATTTCGATCGGCAGGGTGCTGGTGTCGCGGCCGGGTTTGACCAGCAGCAAAGCGGTGGACTCAAAGCGGTTGGGCAGCAAAAAAGCGCCCAGCACAATGATGATGAAGGTCACCAGCACGGTGATTTTGACTTCGCGCTTGAAGATGAAGAACAGGCGCAATAAATCGCGGAAGGAACGGATATTGATCATGTCTGCAGTCCTTTGGCGATTAGTTATTGTCGTTTTTACGCAGTTCGTAGGACGCCCCAATGCCAATTGATTTGGTAAACGGAATCAATTGGTTGAGGTAAAGATCGACCCACTCGATGCCATTGCCCACGGAGGACTTGGGCACAAACACAACGTCGCCGCGCTGCAGCAAAACAGGTGCCTGCTGACTGTTGCCCCGCGCGATGGAGTTTTTGTAATCGAAGAAATACGTGTTGTAGCGCCCGTCGTCTTCCTGACGCAGCAGCGCCACGTTGTTGCTGTCGCCCACCGGCAACACGCCCCCGGCACCGACGATGGCCTGTTCCAGCGTGGTGGCGATGTTGACTTGCAGGGTGGCCGGGTTTTGCACCGCGCCGCCCACATAAACGGTGTTGCTCGGGGTTTGCGAGAAGTTGATGGTCAGTGACGGGTCTTGATAGACGTGGGTCAGTTTCTTCTCCAGCACGGCCGTCAGTTGGTCGGGGGTCATGCCCGCCGCCTTGACGCTGCCAATATAGGGATAAGAAAACGTGCCGTCGGTGCGCACATTGAACAAGGTCAATTCGTAGATCGAGTTGGCGGTAAACGCCGAAATCGACGGCGCTTCACCGGTGTTGCGCACAATGCGCAGGGTGTCGCCGGCGCGTATGCGTTCAAGGGGGAGGGGTTTTCCGGCCAGGGCCTGTCCGGCGCGGTGGCCTTCACGCAAAACAGCATCGTCCGGTAGCGTCACTTTGGACGGCAAACCGCACGCACTCAGCAAAACAACACTCAACAGCAACAGGATTTTTTTCATTATTCGCGCTTCCTGGCATGCAGGGTCACAGCCCTCTTGCGGGGCTGGGACAAATGGAAAACGATGTTTAATGCGTGCTGGCATCGACCGGGACGCGCCCGTATATGTCAGTAAAGCGTACGATGTCGTCCTCTCCCAAGTACTCGCCGCTTTGCACTTCGATCATCACCAGATCAACCACCCCGGGGTTGAGCAGGCGATGGGTTTTACCGGGTTTGATAAATGTGGATTCGTTGGTGTCGAGCAGAAACTCGTCGTCGCCATTGGTGACCCTGGCCATGCCGCTGACCACGATCCAGTGTTCACTGCGGTGGTGGTGCATTTGCAGGGACAAGGTGCCCTGCGGCTTGACCACGATGCGTTTGATTTTGAAGCGGCGTCCCTCTTCGAGCACGGTGTAGGTGCCCCACGGGCGGGTCACCGTGCGGTGCAGGCGATACGCGTCATGGCCCTGAAGCTTGAGGGTCTGGGCGATGTATTTGACGTCCTGACTGCGGCTGGCGTCAGCGATCAGCAGGGCGTCCGGGGTGTCGATGATGATCAGGTTATTGAGCCCGACCCCGCCCACCAGACGCTTGGGCGAATCGATGTAGCAGTTGTGTACGTCATGCAGCACGTTTTCGCCGTTGCACTGATTGCCATTGGCGTCTGCCGGGCTGAGTTCGCGCACCGCCTCCCATGAGCCGATGTCACTCCAGCCCAGATTGCAGGGGACCACGGCGACTTTCTTCGAGCGTTCCATCAACGCATAGTCGATGGAGATGTCCGGGACCTGGGCGAAGGTGCTGCTGTCCAGTTCGAGATGGATTTCCTGTTTGCCCTGAAACACCTGGCTGTGTTCCAGGCAGTGGCTGACCGCCGTCAGCACGTGCGGGGCGTAGGCTTTGAACTCGCGCAGCACGCTGTCCACGCGCATGCAGAACATGCCGCCATTCCACAGGTGCAGGCCGCCGTCCAGATACTGTTGCGCGGTGGTGGCATCGGGTTTTTCCACAAAGCGCGCGACTTCATAGGCGTCACTGTTCAGCGCGGGGCCTTTCTCGATGTAACCGAACCCGGTTTCCGCCTTGGTCGGCAGAATGCCAAAGGTCACCAGCCAGCCCTCATCGGCCAATTGGCGCGCACTGTCCACCGCGTTGGCGAAGGCGTCGATGTCGCGGATCAGGTGATCGGCGGGGAGCACCAACAGCTGAGCGTCTTGGCCATAACGTTGCGCCACGTGCAGGGCCGCCGCGGCAATCGCGGGCGCGGTGTTACGGCCAAAGGGTTCGAGGATGAAATCCAGCTCGACCCCGCCTTTGTTCATGTGCCGGTAGTCGTCGAGGGTGCGGAAAAACACCTCGCGGTTGGTCACGGTCAGCACTTGCCCCACATCGCGCAAGCCGCAGGCACGGCGGAAGGTCTTTTGCAGCAGGCTTTCACCGTCGGGCAAGCGCATGAACGGTTTGGGCATGGCCTCGCGCGAAACAGGCCACAGTCGCGTACCGGCGCCGCCGGCGATTATGCAAGGAATGAGTAGGCTCATTCAGAACGCCTCTTTAGTCAGGAGCACCGCCGGAACTGTGCGGAACAGGATGTACAGGTCGAACCAGACCGACCAGTTTTCGATGTATTCGAGGTCGAACTCGACACGTTTTTCGATCTTTTCCAGGGTGTCTGTTTCGCCCCGGTAACCATTGATTTGCGCCCAGCCCGTAATGCCGGGCTTGACCCGATGACGCGAGGTGTATTCCTGCACCGCTTCTTCGAACAGAATGCCGGCGGCCTTGGTTGCCGTGGCATGCGGGCGCGGGCCGACCATGGACATGCTGCCGGCGAAAACGTTGAACAATTGCGGGAGTTCATCAAGGCTGGTCTTGCGGATAAAACGCCCGACGCGGGTGACACGCGGATCGCCCCGGGTCGTTTGCTTGTCGGCGGTGAAGTCTGACTGGTTCTGGTACATCGAGCGAAACTTGAATACTTCGATCAACCGGTTGTTGTAGCCATAACGCTTTTGCCGGAACAGCACCGGCCCCGGCGAGTCGAGCTTGATCGCCAGTGCCACCAGCAGCATCACCGGGGACAGTACGATCAGTGCGAGGCTCGACAGCACCATGTCTTCAATGCGTTTGAACACGGGCGACCATCCGCGTAAAGGCACTTCGGAGGCGTTGAACATCGGCAGGTTGGCCACTTCGCTGATGCGATTGTGGGCATGGCGAAAGGCAATCATGTCGGGCACCAGCAGTACGTTCACCGGGAATTTGCGCAGGTTGCGAATGATGTAATCCAGGCGGTTTTCCGCCGACCACGGCAGCGCCACCAGAATCTGCGTGACGCGCTCTTCGCGGATCATTTTTTCCAGGTCCTGGGTATTGCCGAGCACAGGCAGGTGAGCCACGGTGTCGGGCAGGCGTGCCATCCGGTCATCAATGAAACCGATCACGCCGGAGCGGATGTCTTGATGCTGGGCCAGGTATTCGGCCAGGCGTACACCGTTTTCGGTGGCGCCCAAAATGACTGCTTGTTGCAGAAAGATCCCGCGGCTCATCAGGCGCTTGAACAGGGTCAGCAAAATCATCCGCTCGACACCAAACAACAGCAGGCTGCCGAGGTACCAGACCAGTAATTCGGCGTTGCTGATGTAGTTGAACAAGTCCAGCGCGCGGTGCATGAACAGCAACAGGCAAAACGCCGCCGATCAGGCGAACAGGGTGAGTTGCAGGCGCCAGCGGTTGCTGAAGATGTTTTCGGCATAGACCCCCAGCGCCTGGAAAAACAGCACGCTGACTACCCCGAAAAATATCAGTACGGCGAAGTAACTGTTGGTGGTTTCCGGGTGTTGTTCGCGCAAATAAAACAGCAGCAACAAACCGGGCAGGATGGCGGTAATGCCGTGTACCACGCGGATGGCGAACAAGAAGTACTCGACCATGCTCGGGCGGGTAAGGGACAAGCTGTCAACGGGCTGCAAGCGCATAAGGATCCCTTCTTAATCGCTACCCCTGGAAAAGGCGCGGACTGCAAAGCAATGTCGTTCATCCATGCTGCTTAACGCCAAATGACGGCTAGATACGGAAGTCGCCATAGAGGGTTTTATGACTATTTATTTGGCGTTCTGCGTCTGACACTGCAGTGTAGACGCGATATTTTTTTGTGTGCTTGATTGGGTGCAGGCCCGTGTTTTCGGGCTGTTAGCAGCCTCTGTGCGGGTTTGCCTTGCTAATGGTCTGTAGTAAAGGACATGAAACAGGTTGTTGCGAATCGAATTTTTGGATCCGCTTTCCGGCTGCGTTTTGGGCCCGATGGATCGGGCTTGAAGCAGCAAAAAAAACAACAGGCCATTTTCATTTGGCTGTTGTCCAACACCCAGACTCACTGTTTGAGGGACGATGAATGAGCGCAGCAAAGGCCTTTTTAATCTTGCATGGCAAGCAGGCACTCAATGAAGACGTGCGTGCTGCGGTTGAACACCAGCGGACGCAGGGCTGGGACTTGGCGGTGCGGCTCACGTGGGAAGCCGGGGATGCGCAGCGTTTGGTGCATGAAGCGCTGGCCGCCGGTTACACCCACCTGATCGCCGGGGGCGGAGACGGCACCCTGCGTGATATTGCCGAGGCCATGGCTCAGGCGGATGCCCGGGCCAGTCTGGTGTTGCTGCCTTTGGGCACCGCCAACGACTTCGCGCGGGCCGCTGGCGTACCACTGGACCCGGCCCAAGCGCTGGCGCTGCTCGATGCCCCGGCCTGCAGCATTGACTTGGGCGATGCTGACGGCGAGCTGTTTTTGAACATGGCCACGGGCGGCTTTGGCAGTCAGGTGACGGCCAACACGTCAGAGGACTTGAAAAAGGTTTTGGGCGGAGCAGCGTACCTGTTTACCGGTCTGACGCGTTTCAGTGAGTTGCACGCCGCCTATGCTGAGTTGCAGGGCCCCGATTTTCACTGGAAAGGCGATCTGCTGGCGTTGGGCATTGGCAACGGCCGTCAGGCCGGGGGCGGGCATGAACTGTGTCCGTCCGCGGTGGCCGATGACGGGCTGCTGGACATCAGCATCCTGCCTGCGCCGCAAGAAGTGGTTGGCACCCTCAAGGGCCTGATGGAAGGTGGCTGGGGCATGGACAACCTGTTTGTGCGCGCGCGCCTGCCCTGGGTGGAAATCAAGTCCGCGCAAGGGCTGTCCATCAACCTCGACGGTGAGCCGATGGCGCAGGAAGCGAGCCGGTTCTCTGTGCGCAAGGGCGTTTTGCAGGTGCATTTGCCCGAAGGCTCACCGCTGGTCAGTCGTCAAGGCTGATGATTTGCTCGCGTACGGCAAACAGCACAAGCCCGGCAACGTCATGGATGTGCAGGCGCTTCATGACCTGAGCGCGATGGGTTTCGACGGTTTTGATGCTCAGGCCGAGCCCGCACGCAATTTCGCGGGTGGACTTGCCGCGCACGATCAGGCGCAGGATCTCCAGTTGGCGTTCGGTCAAGTTGTGCTGCCTGGCCTGCGTCGTGCAGGGGGCTGGGCCGCGGTTGAGCGCCTGATTGATCACGGTATGGGCGATGGCCGGGCTCAGGTAACGCTCGTTGTTGCGCAGTGCGCCCAAGGCCTGTTCCAGCTCCACGGCGCTGGTGTCCTTGAGCAAGTAGCCGTGGGCGCCGCTTTCGAGGGTTTGCATGATCAGGGACGGGTCGGTGTGCATCGACAGGATCAGCACTTTGCAGCGCGGCATAACCGCTTTGAGCTGACGCAAGGCTTCCAGGCCGCCGGTATGGCGCATCGACAAGTCCAGCAGAATGATGTCCGGTTGAAGTCGTTCGGCCGCCTCAACCAACTGCCCGCCATCTTCAACTTCGCCAATCACCGCGTAGCCCGGCAAGTCATTGACCAGTGCCTTGACCCCGGCCCGAATCAACAGGTGGTCATCCACCAGCAGCAGATTGCACGTCATGAGGTTTGGCCCAACTGTGCACGTGGATGAGTGCGCCGGGGCCAGGGCAACAGGACTTCGGTATGCGTCCCGGCGCCGGGTTCACTGATGACGCTGATGCTGCCATTCAACTGCTCGACCCGCTCAAGCATACCGGCCATGCCCCGTTGCCCGGCCTGTCTGGGGTCGCTGGCGGGGACGAAGCCGACGCCATCATCGCGCACGCTCAAATGCAGGCCGTCCGCCTGGCGCCGCAGTTGCACCAGCAGGTTGCTGGCCCTGGCATGACGCAGCACATTGGTGACGGACTCCTGGGTGACGCGAAAGATAACCACGGCCATGTCTTCCTGAATATCGCCCAAACGCGGGTGGCACTCGAAGGTCCAGCGAAGCGATGCGTTTTCGAGGGTTTTCATCAAGTGTGCCCGCAGGCTGACGTCGAGGCCGAGGCTGGCAATTTGCGTTGGGTTAAACGCGGCTGAAACATCGCGCACCTTGGCCAGGGTTTCTTCAAGCAACGTGCACAGGCTCAGGCAGTGCGCCTGCAAGTCTTCGGGTGCGCGGCGTTGCAGCCAACGGGTTTGCAGGGTGGCAGCTGTCAGCAGTTGGCCAATGTCATCATGCAGTTCGCGGCTCAAGTGTTGGCGTTCGCTTTCCTGTACCTCAATCATGCGGGCCGCCAGTTCCTTGGGTTGCAGTGTGATGGCGTTGCGCGAGTCCCGGTGCAGCCACCAGATGCTGGCCAGGGTGGTCAGGTCGAGCAGCATTAAAACGGTGGGCAAGGAGTCGCACGCCCAGTAGGCGACGATGCTTGAGAGTGCAGAGCAAAGACAAAGCGCTGCCGTCAGCCGGCGAGCGGTTTTACCCGTAGGGTACAAAGGCTTGAATGACTTGAGGCTGGCGTGCATAGCGTGTGGAGCCAAAGGTGTTCGCTGAAGGACCTGGCAGGTGGCTGGCAGGTAAAGAGTTAAGGAATCTCCGAACAAGTTTTCAAATGTGCTGAAATACGCCTGACCACCTGATCCGAGCCGCCTATGAGCCAGATGAG
>NZ_NQKI01000045.1 GCF_002269125.1 Pseudomonas lundensis
GAAGCAGTTGAACACCTGGGTCAGTTTTCAGTCGGCAGAAGAGCCTCTACTGGGTCAGTTTTCGGTCAGCGGCAACACGCAATGAGCTACAGGCCTTGATTTTAAAGACGCTACAAACTCAGGTCGGTAAAAACCTGCATTTTTCAGGGTTAAAAGTTGCGCAAATGGGTGTTTCGAAAAAAGGCGATTGAGTGCAATACGACCGATCCTTGAGTGGGGTGGTTTGCTAATACCTATGACCACGCCGATTACACCCTCTGCACACACAAAAAAGGCCCTTTCCGCTTCCGGAAAGAGCCTTTTAGTTAACGCTGAGCCTTAGCCCAAGTTAACGCCATAGCTCGAAGCCAGTGGCGCCAAGCCGCCAGCGAAGCCTTGACCGATGGCTTTGAACTTCCACTCGCCGTTATGGCTGTACAGTTCGCCGAACACCATCGCGGTTTCAGTCGACGCATCTTCACTCAGGTCATAACGCGCAATTTCTTTGCCGTCAGCTTTGTTCAGAACACGGATGTAAGCGTTCGAAACTTGGCCAAAACTCTGCTTGCGTGCATCCGCTTCGTGAATGGTGACTGCGAACACCAATTTCTTGGTTTCCGGTGCAAAGCCGGACAGGTTCACGTTGACCTGCTCGTCGTCGCCTTCGCCCGCCCCCGAACGGTTGTCGCCCTGGTGCACAACATTACCGTCCGGGGACGTCTTGTTGTTGTAGAACACAAAACTGCCGTCATTGAGCACTTTGCCATTCTCACCAACGATGAATACCGAGGCGTCCAGATCGAATTCACTACCATCGGTTACACGCGGATCCCAACCCAGGCCTACAACCACCTCGGTCAGACCGGGGGCTTCTTTGGTCAGGGAAACGTTACCGCCTTTACTCAGACTTACTGCCATGTTCGTGAACCCTTATATAAAAAGTTGAGGGGGTGACGATTAAAATTTCAGGCCGTAGCTTTCAGCAAGAGGCTTGAGGCCCCCATTGAAACCTTGTCCTACCGCACGGAATTTCCACTCGGTACCGTGGCGGTACAGCTCGGCAAAAATCATCGCTGTTTCAGTGCTGGCATCTTCCGCCAGGTCATAACGTGCGACCTCGACGTTGCTGTCCTGGTTCACGATGCGGATAAATGCATTGCGTACCTGACCGAAGCTTTGACGTCGGGTTTCAGCTTCGTGAATGGTCACCGTAAACGCGATTTTGTCGATATCGGCAGGCACTTTGGACAAGTCAACCTTGATCGCCTCGTCATCACCGTCGCCCTCACCGGTACGGTTGTCGCCCGTGTGCTCTACCGAGCCATCAACACTTTTGAGCTGGTTGTAAAAAATGAAATCGGAATCGGCGCGTACCTTGCCGTCAGCCTTGAGCAGGAAGGCGCTGGCATCCAGGTCGAAATCCACACCATCCGTGGAGCGGGCATCCCAACCCAGTCCAACGAGGACTTTGGTCATCCCAGGGGCTTCTTTGGTCAAAGACAGGTTGCCGCCTTTAGAGAGGGAAAGTGCCATGAGTGATTCTCCTTAATAAATATGCGATCAAGCGTTCGTGTCGTTTTTGACGTCAGATTGCTCTTCATCTTTACCGGGAAAGATGATGCTGGCCACGATACCTATGGCCAATACCACCAACACAACGATCAGGCTGGTATTCGGGTCAATGCTGATGCCATGGCCAAACAGGTGATCGGTAGCGTTCAGAGCCAGCTTGCCGGCAATAAAGAACAACAGCGCGATAACCGATTTTTCCAGGTGAACGAGGTAGCGCTTCAGGGCTTCGAGTACGAAGTACATGGTCCGCAGCCCCAAAATCGCGAACATCATGGCCGAGTACACAATCAACGGTTCGCGGCTTACGGCGATCACTGCCGGGACGGAGTCAAAGGCAAACAAGATGTCTGAGACTTCAACCACCACGACACACAGAAACAGCGGCGTCGCGAACAGAGCGCCCTTGCCCACCAGGGTCATTCCCTTGTTCTGCGGCTTCGTGATCTCTTTTTCAAGCTCTGTGCGAGAAACAAAGAAATTATGCCCGTGCAACTTCGGCCATACCGGGAAGAGTTTTTTCGCAAACCGGTAAGCAATGTGCTGGGAATAGTCCTCATCTTCGTCGTCTTCGCTACCACGCAGCATCATGATCGCTGTCCAGGCCACGACCACTGCAAAGACCACTTCGACCCATGGGCCAAACGCCAGCAAGCCGGTGCCGATAGCCACGAAAATCAGGCGGAAAACGATCGCGCCGATGATGCCCCAGTACAAAACACGGTGACGCAGTGCGTCCGGAATTTTGAACCAGGCAAAAATCGCCATGAACACGAACAAGTTGTCGACGCTGAGCACTTTTTCGAGCGCATAACCTGTGACGAACAGGCTGGCCACGCTCGGGCCGTGGGCGTAGTACAAGTAACCCGCAAACGCGAGGGAGATCAGCACCCAAAAGATCGACCAGATGGCCGCATTGGTCAGCGTGACCGGTTTATCGCTTTTGTGGGTGAACAGGTCGATTGCCAGAGCAATGACCGCCAGAGCCACAAATACAGCGATGGTGGTTGGCGGGAAGCCAATTGCCGTGTTTTCCATGATGTCCTCAGAGATCAAAATCGCCAGGGTTCAGCCCCAGCTCATTGCAGATGGTGCGGCAAGCAGCCCGCTCACTTTCATCGAAGTTGCCGTCAGCGCTGCCGATGGCGCAGCAAACGCGCACCAGCAGACGCGCCGCATCTTCTTTCTTACGTAACTGACCGATAGATTTCAGTGCTTCAGCACGGCCGATCTGTTGATCAAATTCGAACTTTTCGCACACGGCGTTGAAAGACTTGATGACGTCTTTAACGTCAAACGCTTTCAGTTCATTCGAGTTCTGGATGAAGCCGACCATTTTTTGCTTTTCGCTGCTACTGATGTCGCCATCGGAGGCAGCCACCAGCGCACAGCCGGAAACCACAGCTTCCATGAATTCACGATTTTTGAACTTGCTGACTTCTGCCGAGAGTTTGTCACGGGCAGCTGTTGCATTGGTTTTCAGCCATTCAAGCATTGGAGTTACCTTGTCAGAAATTGAGGGAGTACCGCCTGCCTCGGCAGGCGACCATTCACAGAACGCTCATTTGGATCCGGCAGCCCAGCGCATGCCCCAGCCAAAGGCTTTGTCCATGTCTGAGTGGCCTTTGAAAAATTCGACTTTGCGGTTTACCCGCACGCTACCACCGACGTTTTCGAGCAAGGCGATAGCGCACATGCCTTTGCTGCCGCCCTCTTCGCTCAAGCGCACTTCAATCGGTGCTTCGCCCGGGATATACAGCGTGATCACGCCATCCGTCGCCTGCCAGTTCGGGGCGCCTTCGTAGATGAAGGCATAAACCAGAACGCGACGAATCTGACGCCATTCCTTGCCGTTGATGCGCAGCCATTCGCCATCACTTACCGACCCCGTGCGGTCATCACCCATCAGTTGGATAAACGGCTCATCGCGGAAATCGCCAAACGCATTGCCCAATGCCTGCACCGCGCCTTTGCGGCCATTTTCCATTTCGTAGAGACAACCTACGTCCAGGTCGATACCGCCCGACTTGCCGCGCAATGAAGCAAAAAAACCGCCGCCGCCACTGCTTTGAGAGCTGCGGTTCCAGTTCAGGTTGATTTTGATCTCGCCGAAGTCGCCGTCTTTCTTTTCAAGACTGATCGATGGACGCTGTTTGTCGAGGGTGATTTTCGACAAGTTGATTTTTGACGCTGGCGCAGGTGCTGCAGCGGGCGCAGGGGTCGGGGCCGCCGACGGGGCAGGCGCGGCGATATCCACGCCGAAGTGCTCAGCCAGGGGGGCAAGCCCGCCAGCAAAGCCCTGCGCCACACAACGGAACTTCCACGCGCCTTGGCGACGATAAAACTCACCCAGGATCAATGCGGTTTCCTGCATGCCCTGCGTCGGGATCGGCGCTTCAATGCCGCCACTGACCGATACGTTCAGTACCGGAAATGCTGCGAATTTGGCCTTGTTCTCGTAAATGGTTGCCGTCAGGGCAACTTTCTCGATAGCCGGATCGATCGCATCCAGGTTCATACTGAAGACTGTTCGGCCCGCAGCCGATTCGACCAGCTTGACCGCGCCGTTGTTGACGCTTTGCTGGCCGAAGAAACACATGTCGTTGTCGCCGCGCACCTTGCCCGAATCGGTGAGCAAAAATGCCGAGACGTCCAGGTCAGCGCCAGCAACCGGGCTGTAAGTGATGGTAACGGTCTGAGCGCCCGCTGAAACGGACGTGTTTGCACCCGGCGTCAATGTGCTCATGCGCGCACCGCCTGAGCAGCCTCGTTGGCCAGATCCTGTGCAGTACGGCCGTTGGCCACAGTTCCGATGGTGGTGAAGTCCCAGCCTGCCGACGTGCGGCTCAGGTTAGCCATGACCAAACCGGTGTGACGGCCTTTTTCCGACAGAAGGAAACGCGCCAGCTCCTTGCCGCTGACTTCATCGACGATTCGGCAGTAGGCATTCTCGACCGATTCAAAGTTCTGCCCGGTGAATGAGTTCACCGTAAACACCAAGTGTTTGACGTTGGCTGGCAATTGCTCAAGGTTGACCTGGATCGATTCGTCGTCGCCATCCCCCTCGCCAGTGCGGTTATCGCCGGAGTGAACGATAGAGCCGTCCTTGGACTTGAGGTCGCGAAACCACACAAGGTCCAGCAACTGCTTGTTGCTGTCGAGCACAATGCAGGACGCATCAAGGTCGATGGCGCTGTCACTGTTCAGCAGTTTGGCAAAGAAACCGGTCGGTTTTACCGGGTCCCAGCCCAGGCCCATACGGATTTTCTTGAGACCGGTTCCGGCTTCTTTTTCGAGGGAAATGGTTTGGTTCTTGGACAGCGAAATGGCCATGAAGCGTCTCCTTGTCTGCATCGATGCACAACGTGCTGTTTAACCTAATTTAACGCTTGTATATGACGAGCCGTGCTTACAGTTCTTCACGCAAGCACACATCCAGTGGCCGCTTACGGCGCCACAGTGCATGAAATTCACGCCAGTGGGGCTCTTGAGCGGCGCCAAGCATTTGTTCATCGCCCCGAGTGTCACCCCAGGCGCGCAATGTGTATTGGTCCAAAGGCCCGTATTGCGCCTCAAGACGGATGACTTTTTGCTCACAACGGCAATTGGTGCCGCTGATTTCACCGGTTAACACACCGTTAACCGCTTCCAGTTGAGTGCCGATCAAGCCAATACCCAGTTTTTTAGCGAACGGTTTGAGTACCAACTCAGGCGATGCCGAGCAAATGGTCACGAGCGCTTGCTGCTCCCGCTGGTTGGCGACAGATGTTAAGCCCAAAGGCCGCATTAACCGCTGCCACGAAACGTCACAAAATGCTTCTGCGCGTTCTTCCACCCATGCGACTTTGGCCCCTGTCAGATAGACCGTGATGAGCTTTTCCTTCAGGTCATTGCGGGAAATCTGGCCGAGCAAGTAGCTGATCGTGGCCGGGATCATCCGGAACAGGCGCATGGCGAACAGTCGATTGCCGAACGCAAAGCGTAAAAACGGTACAAAACTGTCGTGATACGTCAGCGTGCCATCGAAGTCGAAGGCCGACAGCACCTGTTTTTGTGGAACCGATTTATTTAAAACGTCGTTCAACCTACCAATTCAGCCAATCTCAGGCTGCCTCCAAAAGTGTCGGAAGGGTTACCGCACTCTGTGCGAACCCCTTGCCAATGCGCGCGCTCGATAACGGTTTGCGCCCATTTGTAATGTGTCGCCGGCTCGCACATGGCGTCGTTGAATTTGAACACTGCAGGCGCCGACTCACTCAGTATTTGGCGGGCGCTGTTCAAATCTTCAAGGGTGACTTGCAACGCCTTGTGGATAACGCTGATTTGCGACGGATGTATTGCGGTTTTACCCACAAGTCCATGGGCCATGTCCAAAGCCAGTTCCTGCTCCAGCAAGTGCGGTGTATTGAGCTGTTCAAACACTGGCGCTGTCAGCGCAAAACCCGCCGCCCCCATCACCCCGCATAACATCGGGATCACGTAACTCATGGGGGTACTGTAAAGCGTCATGGCCGGGTTACGCCGCAAGCCCAGGCAGCCCATCAAATCGTTGCCGCCAATGCGCAGGGCGATGATACGTCCCGGCAACTGTTCCAGCATGGCGTCACGCAGCTCAACCATGGCGCCCGGATCAAACACCTCCGGGGTTTCAAGCGTCGGCATCAGTGCCAGTTCGTTGCGGGTCACGGCCTGTTGCCATTGGCGAATGTTGCTCAAACGCAGTTTGGGCACGACAAAGCCGTCGACGTGACGCATCAGCGACCACTCGTTGAGTACTGCCGCCATTTCTGCATCCCGCGGGCGCACGAACAGGATCGGCCCGCCGGACAGGCGTCCACCCCGGGCTTCAATTCCCAGCAACAGGTTCTTCAAGTTGATCAGTGCCTGTTGCACGTCGGTTTCGGCGACAGCGTCTTCCAGACACACCACCAATGAGCGCAATCCTTGAATCTTCTCGCCAAACACCACGTCCAGAATATCGGGACGGGTGGCGGGCATATACAACGTAGCGCCCAAGGCATAAGCGGAATGTCTGATCATCAACGAACACTCCTGATCACGGTCACGGCCCGGTAAGGCCCCAGCTCATCGCCGACTTCTTCGACGTCGATATTGGCCTGACGGGTAAGATGCATCAGTAACTGCACATCCTGATCGTCACGACTGCGTACCAGCACGTGGTCCGGCACGCGGCGCATCACCGCGCGCGTGGCCTCGGCAATACCCGGTTTAACGCGATTGGGGTTGCTCACCCCGAACCGCGTCGAGATACGTTCGACCGCAGCCACGGCGGAGTGTTGCAACGCCTGTGCCTGTTCGGGCGTCCACGGTTGAACCGGGGTTTGTGGCGCCAAAAGTGCGCGCTCGCGTTCGATGCTGTGGATAAAAGCCCGCGTCACATCGTGCTCGGCCAAATGCCCATACACCACGCACCCATGCAGACCCGGATCAGTTGGCCAGATGGAGCGGGAAACCAGCCCCGACACGGTGGCACCCAGGATGCCCGACGGAATCAGCCAGTCTTCAGCCGAAGCTGACAACCACGCCCGGCCACACGGGTCAGCCAACACCACCAGTCGCGGCTCGGACGGGAAACGCGCGTCGCCCGCCAGGCTGTCGCGAATCTGACCGCTGATCGCTCCTTTACCGGTCCAACCGTCCACAAACACGATGTTCTCGGCACCGTGGGCCTTGATGATAGCTTCAAGTGCCACGCTGTCGATGCCACGATCACGAATGATGCTGATGCCGTAGTGCCGCGCGTCGCGCCCCATCTCAACCAACGCCCGACGCAGCAATACGCCCAACGGCAACCCGGCACGTACAAACGACACCAGTGCAATCGAGGCGCCTTGATAACGCGCAGTCAAGGCAAGCGCCAATGCCTGTACATCAGCGGCCATGCGCGCGCCGTTTTGCGCCAGCGCTTGCAGGTAAAGGCTTTTGTGAGTGTCAGACGGTGGGTGTTCCTGACTGATCATTTCTGAGTAGTGGCGCTGCCGGGTCTGAATCAGGCGCTCTTTTTCCACTACGTCGGTGACCTCAATGTCCATCGCCCGTAACAGGAAATGCACATCATCCGGGGCATAGCTGCCACTGCCTACGGTGGTTAAACCGTCAAATGCGTCACGCATGGTCAACACTCGCCATCACATGGCTGGCCAGCTGCCCGCGACGGGGCGTCCCCCACCAGTCGCACTCGGCCATAAACCCCAAATCCGACACACTGTCGCCAAACCCCAGCATCGGCCGCTTGCCATTCACGGCCTGATCGCGACGAATCCATTCGCGCACAGCTTCGCGTTTTTGCAGCGCCAGCGGCAGAAACGCCAGATTGTTGCCATTGCCATGCACATACAACCCGTCCAGCAAGCCCCGCGCCTTGACCTCAGCCAGCACGGTCAGCAGCGCCTCGTCGGTTTCGTTGTTGTGCTTGGTGACCACGTAATGGGCCAGCCCCTGCTCCTCCACCACCCAACCGCGCAACGAAAAACCCAACTCGGCGCCAATGGCCAAGGTCTGCTCGCTCAGTTGATGCAACCGGGTTTGTTCCTGCGCCAGCAAGTCGCCCATACGTGCATGCCAGGCGGCGTCCAGCGAACCGTCGGCGGCGAGAATCACGCCACCGTGGGCACACACTGCACCGTGGGCAAACGGCAACTGCACCCGCTGATAGGCTTCGATGCTGCGCGCCGTCACCGGCACCACATCAGATGTGGCCAACAGCCACTCCACAAAGCTCTTTTGGGTGGCGTTCATGAAGCCGTTGGGCTGACCGTCCACGTCGAGCGTGGCGGTGAAACGGGGCTCATCGCTCATTTTTCGGGCGGTTTGAAACAGGGTGTCATCGAGGTCGACGAACACCAGCGGACGATTATTTGTCATCGACGATCACCTGCGCATTCAACGCGCTGACCAGCGCCGGGTCGACGGCCGCGGCCGGCGTTTCACTGCAAATCAGCACCCGGTCGAATTGGCCAGGGGCAACGTTATACAAAAAGTTGGGAATGCCCAGCCCGTAGTTATCGGAAAAAGACAACGCATGGTCAATGGCATGGCCCAAGGCAATCGGCGAACGGCTGGTGGAGCTGAAATGCACATCGGCACCCGCCTTTTCCAGGCGCTCGGCCAGCAAAAATGGACGCCAAACAAACTCGCTGGTGCCCACGACCAAGACACGTTCGCCGGGCTTGACGTGCAGATCGGGCGCCAGCGTATCGAAGTGTTCGCACGCCCCCATGCGGCCCCAGTCGCGACGCGGGTCCAGCGACCAGTCACCTTGGGCAACGCTGCCCACTTCAGGCATGTCAGGCAAATCAGCGGCGGGATCTTCGTGGAACGTATAGCGGCCGTCGAGCAACGAGACACTGGTCACATGCTCGCCCATCGCGTTGCGCACGGCGTCTTGCGACCAATCTGTCAGGGTCGCGGTGACCAGACGCTCAATACGCGTCAGCCCGGCATCCACCAGCGCTTTGGACAAATTGATAAAGGTATTGCCGGTTGAAGCTTCATCATCCACCAGCACCAGCGAGCGCGCAGTCATCATGCGCTCTCGGGCGACTGCATCCTGAGGCATGTGCAGTAGATGCGAACTGGCGTGGCTGTGTTCTTCTTCAAAACGGGCAAACAGCTCACCGCCAGTGGGGTGACGGGTACTGACCAGGTAGACGGTGTCATCGCGGGTCTGGCTCAAGGCACGATGTACACCGGCGCCTAGACCGACAGCGGTTTCAGCCATTCCGATGACCAGCACGGGGCCGGGCAAGTCCGCAGGAATTTTGGCCGCAAGGGCGTTGAAACTGTCAGCCATCAATGAAGGGCGCGCCGGTATATGCCGTCCGAGCACGCGCGAGACAAACAAAAAGGCGCGCTTGGGATTACGACGTTCTGCGAAATTGAAAAGGGCCTGTGGGTCAAAGGTCGATGTATTGACCTCCACCTCCAGGCGACCGCGCTTCAAGTGTGCGTGCAAAGCCTTGAAGCCGGTCGGGGAGTTACCGCTGTTCATTGAAATTAATTACCTGGAAATACAAAAAAGTGAGAGACGATTCGCCAGTCAACGGGTTAAGACAAGCGCGAAATCGTTACTGGAGATGGCTGGCGTCTATCCGCCATAAACCCGATTGCGCAGCACGGACCAGCTCGGGTGTGCTCAACGAGCGCTCACTGCGGCCGCGCTGTGCGGGCACGCGGGCGGCTTCGAGAAACGCCAGTACCAGCGCCGTTTTCACGGCAAAGTTCATGTTCTGCGCATCTGCCATGCTGGAGGTGACCAACCCGCCCACCAGGCCATACTGGTCAAACACCGGGCTGCCGCTGGAGCCAGGCTGAATCGGTGCGGTGAACTGCATCAGGCTGGCATCATCGCGCAGACCGAACAGCCCTGATACCACACCTTGGGAGACTTGCACCCCGCCGCCCGCCAGCCCGGCCAACGGAAAGCCCAATGTGACGACGCTTTCACCCAGCTCGCAGCCGATGCCATCCCGAAAAGTCACCGGGCTGAAAGGCGGCGCACCACTGACCCGCAGCAGCGCCAGATCATTCTTGCGATCCACCACCACGGCTTCTGCCTGAAAACGGCCCTCGAACGAGTCGATGGACAAATGGTTCAGGCCTTCAATCACGTGGGCGCACGTCAGAATATGCTGCGCGCTGACCGCAAATCCGGTGCCGGTAGCGCTATGCCGCGCCTCACTGTCGTGGGTATCGGCGCTGACCCGCTGGGGGTGGCGATCATCCAGATCAATGCCCAGGCGTCGGGCAAACGCGCTCAAACCGTAAGCCGATGCTTCAGCCAACGCGCGAAGCTTCCATTGATCCTGACGCCGGTACACCTCGGCAATCACCATCGCACTGTCGCCGTAGTCAGCCAGCGACAGACCATGCTCGATCTGATCCTCGGCTTTAAGCTCAAATGAACCCAGCTCACGCAGTGGCCCCAGTGCGCCGTACACATACAACACCAGCAGCACGCGCGTGCACGTGGCGGGCAGTTGATCCAGCGCCAAACCAAACCGGGCCAGCCCACAGGTGTCATGCCAGTGCACCCAGGGCTGCGGTTGATGCAGCAGCGCAGGTTCGCCCACCAGACGACGCTGGTCATCCAGCGCCAGCAAGGCCAGACCGGCGTAATCACCCAACGCACCGGCCCGCGCGCTTACAAGGGTCAATTCACTGCGCACTGACTGCAGAGGCGCGTTGCCTCCCGGCATCAATTTCATCTTCCTTGATTCCCCTGTGCCAGTACGCTTAATGAGAGGCGCTCACCTTAACAGCTCTTCCCCACGAACCGAAACGGCCACCGTAATGGCCTTGACCTGCACATCGTCACGCCATACGCCCAATGGTTGCGGCAGATTCAGACGTCGGGTAGCGAAAATGCCTGGCAGGTTGACGCCGGTTTCTCGGGTGTAACCGATGCCGCCCGAATAGCGCAGATTGATCTCCAGCAAATGCGGTTGGCCATTGGCGTCATCACGGGTTTGCACATTGACGATGCCATCGCAGCCGAAATGCTCAGCCGCCCTGACCGCCAGTTGTACCGCGGCACTGTCGCGCTCGAACGATTGCATCAGGCCTTGCTTGCGCCGCCCGACGAACGCCACGGCTTTGCCCGCTTCGCACACCATGTCCACCGAACACTCACTGCCCGGCATGTAAGGCATCACCAGTAGCGGCTTGGGCTGCCCGGACTGGCCATACGCTTGCGCGAAGACACTCAGGTTCACTTCGTGAGAATCGGCGTTGGCGAAGCTTCGAAACGGGTCGACTTCTTCCGACACGCGCCAGAACCCTTGGCCATAAATACCGCGCGTGGGCTTCACACACACCGGCCCTTCACGGGACAACTCGTCGTAGGCGCGCTCCAGCTCGGCTTGCGTGTGCACGGTGATTGCGGGGATACAGGCCAATCCGGCCGCCGATGCATCGCGGGTGAACACCGACTTGTCGTCCACCCGTTCGAAGGTGTCGAGGCTCAGTGCACCCGTCACCAATTCCAAACCGGCGCGCTCAAAATCGGCGCGATGCGCTTCATATACGTGCCCCACCCGCCCGGCCAGCACCACCTTGATGCCATGGGCGCACGCGCTTTCGATCACCCAGGCAACGCGCGCCTCATTGTCTTGTGGCTCGCGCAAGGCCACGTCCGCCAGCCCGGTAATCTCGGGACGGCTTTGGCGATGCGAGGCCAGAATTTGAACACGTTCGGGCAGCGCCGCACGGGCGCCCGCAATGACGTCGCGCTGGCTGGATTGCCCTTCAAGAAACCAGATCATGGACATCCTTAAGTACACAGGGAGGAAAGAGACACTAAGCGCGGAATTCTACGCCAGCTCACTTCAATTTGAACGCAACTGAACAGTGCTATTGAAATGCCACTACCGCGCATGCTCCAATTGCCGCCCTTTTTTGAAACATTCGGCATTAATTGGCTCTGACCGGCTCATATGCGGTCGTCGATTGGCATTAAACCTGTTCAGGTTTAAATGCGCCGTTTGCCCGGAACAGACTTAGCAGCAACTCATCTATCTATCCCTCGCATAGAGAGGGGAAAACAAGGAGCAGTACATGAAAGGCAAGGTTCTTGAGTTCAACTCGGCAAGTCGCACCGGCACCATCTCCGCGGATGACGGCAACCGTTACGCGTTCAGCGTAGATCAGTGGAAAAGCGCGGTACTGCCAAAGGCTGGCAGCCGTGTGGATTTTTCCGCCAATGCCAACAACGCCGAAGCAATCTTCCTGGATGGCCCTGCCGCGTCGGGCAACTCGAAGAAAATCCCGGCAGCCCTGCTGGCGTTTTTCCTGGGTGCATTTGGCGCGCACAAGTTCTATCTGGGCTACAACGCCCAGGGCATCATCATGCTGCTGGTGTTCCTGTTCGGCTTCATCCTGTTGGGTGTTCCTTCGATGATTATCGGCCTGATCGCCTTCATTGAATTCATCATCTACCTGACCAAGACCGACGAAGACTTCGAACAGACCTACGTGGTCGGTCGCAAGCCCTGGTTCTAAGCCAACAGGCTTTTCCTCTGTCGCCGCTGACGAGCGGCGCAGCGGGTGCAGTACGTGCAGCGCCCGGCCAACCCGCAGCGCTGCGTGTATTGAGTCCGCCGCGACAATGATCCACAGCAATAGATCCTGACTTGGCGTGGCCGTTCGCGGCCAATTGGCTACGCTCCACTGACGCTGTATTTAACCCGTCAAGGAGCCTGACATGACCATTAACGTCACCAGTAAAACCCTGAGCGCGTATAACGCGCAGTTGGCCTTTAACACGGCCACGGCCTATTTGAGTCAATCCGGGCTTGCCGACTATTTGATCAAACAGCTCGAGAAACAAGATCAAGTGCAGCTCTCGATTGAGGTCAGTGGCGACCCCGCCCACGCCAATGAAAATGCGTCGGATGACGGCAAAATCTTCTGGAGCCTGCGCAGTGACGCTTTGTACAGCGACGAAGCGAGCGATGTTTCATCCTTGCTGGACAAAGCCCCCGCCGAGCGAAAACCTTACATCGCCAGCCACCTGAACCTGCTGCACGTGCTGGCTCTGGCCTGCGAGCAACTCAACAACCACCTCAACTTTCGCGATGCCGACGCTACATGGCCCTGGCTGGACGAGACGACGCTCAGCGCCAGCGATATTGAAAACTTCGTCGCCCGTGAACTGTTAGACCAATCTTGGCCTGCTGACCAGAATTGGGACCGTGTGCTCAAAGACTCGTAAGGCTCCCGCCTCACGCCAGCGCGGCCTTGAGTAACGCCGCTTCGCGCTGGCGCCGCGAGGGATAGCGATCACCGAACCGGTTCAACGTGACCCAAGCGCCCGGCCAGTCCCCATGGACGACTTGCTGCCAAAAGTGGGGGGTGCGACGCGCCAGATTCCCGTACTGGAAAGCCACCGAGGCAATCACGGTTTGCATGGCGCCGGGCAACGCAGTGAAATCCACCCCGCTGGCGGCCAGGTAATCACGCGCCAGCGTTGCAATAAATGGTTGCTTGAACGCTTGATCCAGCTGCTGCGCTTGCACGGCACTGATCTGCAACGGCTGTTTTCGCAAGACCTCAACGGCTGCAGCGCCCTTCACGCCCACATAAGGTGTAAGCAACTGTTGCAGCTCACATGACAACCCTAGTGCCGCCAAATCGCTTGCCTGACGCTGGCCCAAATCAAAACCGGTGGCCAGGGTCACCCCGCTGCGGCTGTGGATAACGTCCGGCACATAGCCCTGGGTGACGCACGCGCCTTCCAGGCGGGCAATAAACGAGAAATCGATGGCGAATCCGGACATGACGTTTTCCTTGAACCCTAGGGGAAAACGCAGTGCACCACCCAGGTGACACCCGATGTCACTTGGTAATAATTCCTATCTGCAAGGGGTGTATTTCCTACTTATAAGGGGGTGGCACGCGTCCTTAGTATCCAAATGGACACTTAAGATTCCAAGGACCGAACAATGGACGTCAACGACCTCAACCTGGTCAACATTCGCCAACTGCCCCACTCGTTGCAAGCGCTCATCGACTGCGTGGGGCTGGAGCATGCTTACACACTGACCTGCGCGTTTGGCGGAAGGCCCAAGTACATCCCCAAACACGCCGAACGTACGTCGCTGTCGCAGATTTTGCCGCCCGATGCGCTGGGCGCCCTGATCAAGCGTTTTGCCGGGCTGGCGCTGGAAATCCCCAAGGCCGATCACTTTTGCCGCCAGATCCGTAATCAGCATATCCAGCAGGAAACCTGCCAAGGCCTGTCGCGCAGCAGGCTGGCGGACAAATACGGTTTGAGCCTGCGCCAGATCGGCAATATCCGGCGCCTTGAAAGCCCCACTACATGGTAATCGGTTCCTGCTGAATGGCTCCAGGGCGAGCCCATAAAGTGACAGTGCGCACCCTCGCGCAACTCAATACGGAGATTGACCATGTCACACATCGATTCAGGCCTTATTGGCTCGGTGATCAACGCATTGCCGCTGGACCGCATGATTGCCGGCCCGCTGCAGGCCATGATTCAGGCTCAGGTGCAGGCCAGCAAGTCGTATGCCGACTTCCTCATGGGCGTGTGCATTCAGGATGGCAAAGCCGTTTCGGTACAGTTTGATTACGACGAAACACTGGTGGACGACCAGGGCGTCTACAAGGGAACCGTCACCAAGCAGATGCGCATCCCGCTGTTGGCGGCGATCAGTCACCCGAACATCACCATTGAAGAAGGCAACATCGATTTCGAGCTGACCATCAGCCAACAAGCCGAAAGCGCTCGCGAAACCAGTGCCGAAGGCAGCTTTGCCGCCTCGATGGGTTGGGGGCCATTCAATGTCTCGATCAAGGGCTCAGCCAGCCACAAAGCGTCACAAACCCGCAAAACCGACACCCGGGCGCGTTATGCGATCAGTACCAAGGTGGTACGTCAGGACCCGCCTGAAGCGCTGATGCGCGTGATCGACTTCCTCACCGATGCTGCCACCAAGCCCATCGTCATGCCGAATGCGACTGCGCAACATCTGGATGCCCTGCCGACCGCTGGCGTGCTGCCAGCGCCGGGAGCCGCCGCAACAGACCCGACCTAACCCAGCCCACGTGACCCCGTTCCTGGCAACGGGGTCGCTTATCTCACGCCAAGGAGTGTGAAACATGGCGCTTTTCAATCGCCACAAAGACCCGCTGGCCTTGCCTGACCGACGTAAACAACCCATGGCGGCCTGCGACTTGAGCAGCATTACCCGCGGTTTGCAGCAAGCCGCCGCTGCGACGCAAAACCTGGTGGCGCAGCAATACATCAAACTGTTCGACCAGTTTTTCGACTACGACATTGATGATCTGGGAACCCCGATGAAAGCCAAGATGGTAGAGGTGGCGCTGGATGAACAGCACACCATGCGCGTGCCGCTGGTGACGCTAGTGGCACCGCGCGGTTTGGCGCTCGAGGCGATGAAGGTTGATCTGTCGGTGCGCATGCACGCCACCGAGCAGCAAAAGGCCAGCCATGCACTGGAAAACGGCGAACTGGATTGCGCGCAGTTCTTCGTCACGTTTGGCGGGGACAAAAACGATGTTCACACCCGCAAAACCGATGAAATGCAAATCAGCATGGAATTTCGCGCGTGCGAACCACCCGAAGCGATTCACCGCATGATCGAGGAATACACCCAACTCATCAGCCCGGTGCGCAATGGCGCATCAGACGCTTCGTCAAATCCGGCCCGATCATTGTGCGTATTGAGTGAACCTTGAACCCCTTAGAAGTTCGAGGTTTCAAGCCCGCGGTGCAGCCCTGCCACGACCATCGGCAGGACACGGCCCCAGTCAGCGGTTTCGATATAACCCAGCATCGTTGGCTGTGCGTCTGGTGAAGGAACATCAATAAACAGCGACGCGCCGTAACCAAACGCAGTGTCGGTGGCCACGTGCAGCGACTGCTCCAGTTGGTCCATGCATTCGCTGTGGGTGACCAGCACCAGATTGCGCCCCGGCACTTTGTGTTTGAGGGCGTCACTCAACAGCGTGCCACGGCAGTTAAATAACCAGTCCTGAGCCTGCACCGGGCGCTCGAACATTGAACCGGCCGTCTGCCGGGTTCGTGTCAGCGGGCTGCTGTAGATGTCGACGTTCTGCAGGCCCATTTTCAGGAAGTCGGCACCCAGTTGGCGGGCGGTATCAGTGGCACGTACGGTCACCCCATCGACCGGTCCCAGGCACGGCGCAATGGACCGGTCGCAGCGCTCGACATGACGCACCAGCGCAATCACGTCGCCTTGAGCCCAACTGCGGGTCAGCGCCTGCACGCGATCAAAATGGCGTGTCTGGGCCAGATTCGGCGCCGACGCGGGCGCCAGTAACTGAACCGTGAGGGCTAACGCCAACACGCTGGCGGCCAGCACCACTACAACATTGCGGTAACGCGCGAACGCACTGCGCAGCGTTAAACCTTTAACGTCGGTAAGGCCGAGACTTGGCGTCAAAATAGCACTACCCCTGTAGGACTTATTAAGTGAAACAGGCCGATAAGCCGTCGATACAAGGCAGATCCTTGCACGCTCAGGCCATCAGCCGACTGAACAGAAGTCTAAAAACAGGCACGTTGGGGATCGGTGAAACGGATGTGAAAAAAAACGTGAGCGCACAGCCTTTCCCCCACTGTTTAAAGGGCTTCTGACCGTTTATCGATCTGTTTAAAAAACGTTTCAGCTCTGAGCCAAGCCGCCGATACAGCCCAATACACCTTCTGCTGGGCCAGAACAAAAAGACTCTCCAGCGAAATCTCGATCAAGAAGCGAACGGTTCCTGGAGGAACGCATGAACAGCTGGCTGAGCAATATCAGCGTCAATATGAAACTCGCACTGGGCTTTGGCCTGGTGTTGACCCTTACGTTATTAATGGCCATCAGCAACTGGCTCAGCCTGGACAAGCTGATCGATCGCAGTAACTGGATGAGCGACATCACCCGCCTCAACACATCGCTGACCAACCTGCGTGTTGCACGCTTGCAGTACATGCTCACCGATGGCGACGAAACTGCGGCGCAAAACGTTCAGGCCAATCTGGACGCCTTTGTGGTGCAGCAGAAAAACCTGATTGCCACATTCAAAAGCCCGGAAAACCTCAAGCTGCTCAATGAACAGCACGAGATCATCAAGCGCTACCAGTCGGCTCTGGTCACCATGCGCAAAGCGTATGTGGAATCGGCGGTGTCTCGCGATGACATGGACACGTACTCGAAAGTCGCTCGCGACGCGATGGACCTGTTGAAAAGCCGCGTCATGCAGAGCAGCGCCAGTGAACAGGACCGCTTTGAGCAACTGGACACGCTGTCCACCGTTCGCGAAAAATTCCTGATCGCCCGTTATCAAGTCCGCGCCTACATTGCTTCCCAGACCACAGCCAACGAACAGGCCGCACGCCAGCAACTCAACGACGCCATTGCCAGCCTGACCGCGCTCAACACCTATTTTGTCGCCAGCGCTCCTGAAACCCTGCGCACCCTTGACGATGCCTTGGCGCACTATCAGCACGCCTTGCAGGTGTACGCCGACACTGACAAAACCATCGCTAACATGCGCAAGGAAATGACCGACTACGGGTCGGGCATCCTCAGCCGCAGTGATGAGCTGTACAAAATCCAGCTGGAGCGTCGCGACAGTGAAAGCGAGAGCGCCAACACCATTCAATTGATCAGCACGCTGCTGGTGCTGTTGTTCGGGATATTGGCTGCCGTGGTCATTACCCGTCAGATCACCCGCCCACTGCGCGAAACCCTGGACGTTGTCGAGCGCATTGCCGGGGGCGATTTGAGCCAAAACCTGCGCGTGACCCGTCGCGATGACCTGGGTGTATTGCAACAGGGCATTGCGCGCATGGGCACCACATTGCGCGAGCTGATCGGCGGCATCCGCGATGGCGTAACGCAGATTGCCAGCGCAGCCGAAGAGCTGTCGGCCGTCACCGAACAGACCAGTGCCGGGGTCAACAACCAAAAGATCGAGACCGATCAAGTGGCCACTGCCATGCACGAAATGACTGCCACGGTGCAGGAAGTTGCACGCAACGCTGAAGATGCTTCGCAAGCTGCGGCGGCTGCCGACACTGAAGCCCGCGAAGGCGATCAGGTGGTCAATCAGGCCATCGACCAGATCGAGCGTCTGGCCGTTGAAGTCGGGCGCTCGACCGAAGCCATGGCCGTGTTGCAACAGGAAAGCGACAAGATCGGCAGCGTGATGGACGTGATTAAAGCGGTGGCCGAACAAACCAACCTGCTGGCCCTCAACGCCGCCATTGAAGCCGCACGTGCCGGTGAAGCCGGTCGCGGGTTTGCCGTCGTAGCGGATGAAGTCCGTGGGCTGGCCCAGCGTACGCAAAAGTCCACCGAAGAAATCCAAACGTTGGTCGCTGCCCTGCAAAGCGGCACCCAACACGTGGCCAGCGTGATGAACAGCAGCCGCAGCCTGACCGACAGCAGCGTCACCCTGACCCGCCAGGCCGGCACGTCACTGCAAGGCATCACGCGTACCGTGTCCAACATCCAGTCGATGAACCAGCAAATCGCCGCTGCGGCGGAACAACAGAGCGCCGTGGCAGAAGAAATCAGCCGCAGCATCATCAACGTGCGTGACGTGTCGGAACAAACCGCCGCCGCGAGCGATGAAACGGCCAAGTCCAGCGTCGAACTGGCCCGTTTGGGCAACCAGCTGCAAATGATGGTGAGTCACTTCAAAATCTGAAACAGCCTCCATGACATGACCCTGAGCCCTTCTAAATGAAGGGCTTTTTGTTTTCAAACAGGGTCAACGCCAACCCCGCTTCAGCGCCCGGAGTCGACGTCGCACTGGGGCGACCTGTCATTTCTGACAGTATAAATACCGAGTGAAATCACTTAATAAAGGAGCAGCCCACTCAACCGTTAGAGCATTGAATGACGACAATGATCATCTCGGACGGATGCCCCCCGATAAAACGGCTAATAAAAACAACATGGGTCAATGGCACGCTAACCCGCCTGGTTTATTTGACGGCCCTGGCCTGCATCACGTTTAACGCACTGGCTGAACCAGGAGATGACATCGCCGCCGAGATGACCCGTTACTACCTGTCCACTGTTGAGTCTTGTGCTGATGGGCAACGGCCGGCCTATTACTGTTCGGGCCTGATGATAAAGAACACGCGAAGCCGTCCAGGGCATTACGCATGGAATCCGGGGCGCGCCTCAACTTCAAGCGGGGGCATCTCCTTCATCTACTTGCGCGCCGACACCCGGTTCAATAACCCCGACGCCAATAAGCTCAATGGTTTTGTGCTTTACCCTTATGGCCATGCCCACCCGCCCATTAAAAAAGCGCCCCAAGTACTGTGCTCTTTCCCTCTCGATGCGGGGACACACAAACGGGACGATAAAGGGTGCGGGGATCAATTCGATACGTCGGCCGTCGAAACGTCCTGTGAAGCACTGAACATTCATACGGCTGAAGACTGGGTAGACGACCATTTGAAAACCGATGGCGCCCTCAGAAAGCAATGCGGCTTCCGTGAGGTCAGCGGTCGCTTTGAAGAAAAGGGGGCGCAACACTTTTATGCCAGCCTGAAGGCCAGGTCACTGCTGCTTAAAAACTCAGACCAACTTGAATACGACACCTTTGAAACACCCAACAAGCTGCGCTTATCGACGTGGGCAGAAAACCCGGATTCGCTGCCGATCATGGCGTTCTTTTACGTAGACGATCCGTATCTGGGCAGCGGGCTGGCGGCCGCTCAACAGGATCAGCTGGATTGGGTTGTGGAGAATAAGCGCGCCTACACCCCCATTATCAAAATCACCTACCCGGCCACCATGAATGAGCACGCGGTCTTCACATTCAATCAAGCCGATCAACAGGTTTGCCCCACCTACTTCGATGCGGCCCGTTGGGTATTAAAAGAGGGCAAATGGTTGTTAGTCGTCACGCCCAGCGCGTGCAGTCAGATCGTCGCGATGTTTAATAGCCAGGCCGCGAGTAAAGAGTTGGTGGCGCTGCACGGCGCAGATGCAGAGTTCAACGTCTTGCCGCCGGGGCATTCGATCACGGAGCAATTCCAGTGCCTGGCCTCCAACGACCGCAACGCTGCCCAATGGCAGATCGCCCCCTGGCGTTCTGCCGAGGGTTTGACCCAGGCTCACGTCCTGGCGGCGGACTGCCAACCTTAGCGCACGCTCAGGCAGAACTCGTCGGGAACGCTTTTGAAAAGGTATGGCCGGATCGGTGCGCTGCCTGATTACACCGCGTGCACACGCGCACGTTTGAGCAGTTTTTTGCAGCGCTCGGACACGTGCAGTACCCGCAGATGTTTACCTGCCTTGGCATAGCGCTCGCGCAGCGTGATCAGTGCGGCAATGGCCGAGTAGTCGACAAAGCTCAGGTGGCGGCAATCGAGCGTCACCTCAGCAGGGTCGTTGGCCGGATCGAACTGATTCAAAAACGCGGTCGTGGACGCGAAAAACAACGTGCCATGCACGCGGTACAGTTTGCTGCCATCACGCTCCAGCGAGCTGTCGGCGTACAACTGGCGCGCTTGCTGCCAGGCGAAGTTCAGCGCGGCAATGATGATGCCGCACAGCACCGCAAAGGCCAGGTCGGTGAACACCGTAATCACCGTCACGGCAACGATCACCAGCACGTCGTTGAGCGGCACTTTGTTCAGCACCCGCAACGAGGCCCAGGCAAAGGTTTGTTGCGCCACCACAAACATCACGCCCACCAGCGCCGCCAGGGGAATGCGCTCAATAAACGGCGACAGAAACAGCACGAACAACAGAATCATGACCCCCGCCACCCCACCTGACAGTCGTCCACGACCGCCGGAGCTGAGGTTGACCACGGTCTGGCCAATCATCGCGCACCCGCCCATACCGCCGAACACGCCGGACACCATGTTCGCAGCACCCAGTGCCACGCATTCGCGGTCAGGGTAGCCACGGCTTTCGGTGATTTCGTCCGTCAGGTTGAGGGTGAGCAACGTTTCCAGCAGGCCGACCATGGCCATCAAAAAGGCGTAGGGCGCAATGATGCGCAGCGTGTCGAAGGTCCATGGGATCTGCGGCAGGCTGAAGCTCGGCAAGCCGCCTGCGATATGAGCCATGTCACCTAGCGTGCGGGTCGGCAAGCCCAGCACGTACACCGCCACCCCCACACCCACAATCGCCACCAGTGCGGGCGGCGCCACTTTGGTCAGGCGCGGCAGGCCGTATACAACGAGCATCGTCAGCGCCACCAGCCCGGCCATCACATACAACGGCGTGCCGGTGAGCCAGTGGCCGTCACGTTTGAAATGCTCCAACTGGGCCATGGCAATGATGATCGCCAGCCCGTTGACGAACCCGAGCATCACCGGGTGCGGCACCATGCGCACCAGCTTGCCGAGCCTGAGCAGTCCGAACACCATCATGATCAGGCCGCCCAGTAACACCGTCGCGAGGAAGTACTGCACGCCGTGCTGCACCACCAGCGCGATAATCACCACCGCCATCGACCCGGCTGCGCCGGACACCATGCCCGGCCGCCCGCCGAAGAGCGCGGTCAACGTGCAAATGATGAACGCGCCATACAGGCCCATTAACGGGTTGAGGTGAGCCACCAGCGCAAAAGCGATGCACTCGGGCAGCAAGGCAAAGGACGTCGTGAGTCCGGCCAGAACATCGGCGCGCAGACGGGAGATTTTCATGGAGTACCTAAATCGGGGCATTCAGAAGGGCGTTTCAGAAACAGATGGTAACAAACTGTGGAGCACTGAGATAACTGTAGCCGCTGACGGGGGGAGCAAGGCGGCGCTCCGGGTGTGAACGCGCGTTGCACGCGTTCGCAGCCTCGTACCCCGACAACGACTACAAGGGGTTACTTCACGACTTTGCCAACACCACGGCCACGCGGGTCGGAGGCTGTTTCAAGCTGGGTGCCATTGACACGGATAGCCTGGATGTCACCCATGTTCCAACCCTGATCTTCCAGGGTGTAGCCCATGGCTTTCAGCTCGTCAGCCACTTTGCCGGTAATCGGTGCGTAGGCATCAAAGTAAATGGTGTCTTTGGGCAGCAATTGGTGATGCACACGCTGCGCCGCGACGGCTTTCTCCAGCGGCAGGTTGTAGTCATACAGGTTGTTCAGCACCTGGAAAATCGAGGTAAAGATCCTCGAACCACCGGGCGTACCCAGTACCAGCGTAACCTCGCCATCCCGGGTCACCAGCGTCGGGCTCATCGACGACAGCATGCGCTTGCCAGGTTCAATCGCATTGGCATTGCCGCCCACCACACCGAACGAGTTGGCCACGCCCGGTTTCGAGCTGAAGTCATCCATTTCGTCGTTGAGCAGGAAACCCGCACCTTTGACGACAACCCCGCTGCCGTAATCCCAGTTCAACGTGTAGGTATTGCTAACAGCGTTGCCGTCTTTATCAACGATGGAAAAGTGCGTGGTCTGATGCGGTTCCAGGCCCGGTTTGACTTTTTCTGTCGCCGAAATGGCTTTTGGATTGACCTCTTTCGCACGTTTGACGATATATGCCGGGTCAGTCAACTCAGCCACGGGCATTTTGCCGAAATCCGGGTCGCCCAAGTAATCGGCGCGGTCAGCGAACACGCGCTTTTCAATTTCAGCCAGCAGGTGGATGTACGGCGCAGAGTTCAGTTCAACCCCGTTGAAATCCGCTGCCCGTTCTTCTTTGATGCCGATCAGTTGCGCCAGCGCGATCCCGCCTGAGCTTGGCAATGGCGCGGTGTACAGGGTATTGCCGCGGAAATCCACACGCATCGGCTCACGCCAGTTGACCTTGTACTCATTCAGGTCGTCCTTGGTGATCAGACCCTTGTCCTGCTGCATTTGGGCAACCAGCAAATCGGCGGTTTCGCCCCGATAGAACTCTTTGGCGCCTTGATCGGCAATACGTTCAAGGGTGGCGGCCAGTTCCGGCTGCTTGAAGGTCTCACCCGGCTTCATGCTGCCGAAATAATCCCCGAAGTTAGTGGTGCCGTTGAACAGCTTCAACGCATCCTCGCGGTATTGGTACTGCTTGTCCGCAACCTTGAAACCATTTTTTGCGTAACCCACGGCCGGGGTCAGCAGCTCCGACCACGGTAGTTTTCCGAAGCGCTGATGCGCCTCCCACAAGCCCATGACCGTGCCCGGCACACCGGCTGCACGTGAACCCACCAGGCTCATGTTTTCGATGATTTCGCCTTTGTCGTTCAGGTACATGTCGCGGCTGGCAGCTTTGGGAGCTGTTTCGCGGTAATCGAGAAAGTAAGGTTTGCCATCGATGAACAACGTCATGAAGCCGCCCCCGCCGATGTTGCCGGCTTCGGGGTAGGTCACGGCCAGGGTGAACGCCGTAGCGACGGCAGCATCGACAGCATTGCCGCCTTTTTTGAGAATTTGCGCAGCAACTTCAGCGCCATATTGATCCGGGGCAGCCACAGCGCCCCCTTCCAGAGTGACGGCGAACGCCGACGAGCTGGCTGCAATCGCAGCCGCCAAAGTCAGGGATTTGAACCAGACAACACGCATGGGGACTTCCTTTTATTTTTGTATGACGGTGCTGAACCTTGTCTGATTTCAGTTACGTTTTCAAACAACAAAAGAAAAACCAAGGCTTAATGAGGGAAGTGTGGGGCCGCGTAGCTCGCGAGTTTGGTCTGGATAAAATCCAAAAAACACTGAATTCGTAGTGCCAATTGCGAGTTGCGGTAGTACACGGCGTGAATTGGCTGACGATAACCGCTGTTGAATTCAGCCAGCACCACCTGTAACCGGCCGGTGGCGATGTCGTCGTAAGTCATAAAATGCGACAAACACGCAATGCCCTGCCCCTGTAACGCCAGATGCCGTACCGTTTCGCCGCTGGATGCGCTGATACTGGGCTCGATCGGCCAGCGGTCCCCCTGTGCATAACGCAGAGGCCATTGGTTCAGGCCATCGTTTTGGGTGAAGCCGATCAGGCTGTGACTGGCCAGCTCTGCGACCGAGTTCGGCAAGCCATGTGCGGCGATGTACGCCGGACTGGCAAGGATATTCAGCGGGCTGCACCCCAATGAGCGGGCGTGCAACGTGGAGTCGGCCAGCGTGCCGATGCGGATGGCGATATCGGTACTTTGCTCCAGCAGGTCAATGATCAGGTCGTTGCTGTTGAGCTCCAGCTGAATGTCGGGGTACAGCGCCCTAAACTCGGGGATGTAGGGCACGATGGCATGCAGCATGAACGGGGATGCAGCATTGATGCGCAGGCGACCGGACGGCGTGCGCTGGTGCGCGATCAGGCGCTCTTCAAGTTCGTCCATTTGTTCGAGAATCTGCTTGGCGCGCTCGAAGAAAAACTTGCCCTCCTCGGTCAAATCCATGCGCCGCGTGGTGCGGTTGATCAGTGTGGTTTCGAGCTTTGCCTCAAGCCGAGACAACGTGCGGCTGACCGCAGAAGGCGTCTGCCCGGCGTGCTCGGCAGCAGCAGAGATTGAGCCACACTCAATCACTGACACAAAGATTTGCAACTCATCAGATCTGGCTTTCACACACGTCCCTCATTGAATAGCCAGTCATGGTAGTCGCTGCCGGGCAGCGTGTGACTGCGAGCGTCTCGTTACCGAAGAAACACGTCGGTGAGGTGTTGCTCGTAGCGGGCAGCATCCACTTCAGGCTGCGGACGCTTCATCACGTCAACGCACAGGAATGTCGGCAAACCACTCATGCCCAAAAACTGATTGGCTTTGTGGAACGGAAAATACACCGCATCGACGCCTTTGCCTTCAAAGAAATCAGCCGGGTCGTCAAACGCTTGCTGCGGCGCGTTCCAGGTCAGCGACAACATGTATTTTTTGTCGTGGATCAGACCGCCGCTGCCATAGCGCTGTGACGCATCGGAGCGCGTGCGACCATCACTGGCGTACAGGCTGCCGTGGCCTTCGGTGAACACTTCGTCGATGTATTTTTTAACGATCCATGGCGCGCCCATCCACCAACCCGGCATTTGATAAATGATGACGTCGGCCCACAGAAACTTCTGCACTTCTTCGGCCACGTCGTAGCCTTCGTCGATGTGGGTGACGTTGACGTCAAAGCCATTTCGGTCGAAAAAAGCCAGTGCGGTGTCGTGCATGGTCAGGTTGTAACGACCGTCCGAGTGCGCAAATTTTTTGGCACCGTTAAGCAAAAGTATTTTTTTCATCATCAGCCTCGTCAGGAATAAACCCTCGGCGCTGTGGAGCGGCGTTGGGCTAAGGGTTTAAAAGTGACCGGCACAGTAACGATTCCTTCCTTTAGGAAATACCCGTGCCGCGGCAAATTACATTTGCTCAATAGTCACAAATAGCCATTCCATTGTTGCCGTATTCTCTCAAAACCACCCATTTAGGAGTCGACGAGATGCGCCCATTGCACGGATTTATTCTTCACGCCTACACCAAACCCGAAAAAGCTGACGCCTTCGAAGCGCTGTTTCGCTCCTACGTGGCGCCAAGCCGTCTGGAGCCCGGCTGCATCGAGTACCACATGCTGCGCGACCAGCAGGACCCGACCCTGTTCATCTTTTATGAAATCTGGCAGTCCCGCGAACACTTGGCGGTGCATGAAAACCTGCCGCACATGAAGCAATTTTTCGACAACCGCATGGACTACCTTGCCCGCGACTTTGAAGTACGCCTGATCGACATGCTCAGCCCGTCTTCGGCTAACCGCTGATTAACAAGTGTGCCCCCAGCAGGGCCATGCCGACGAAAAAGACGCGTTTGAACAGCATGGCGCTGACGCGTTGACGCAAGGCTTGGCCCAGCCACATGCCGAGCATGGCAGGCAACAGCGCCAGCAGTGACGCGTTCAGTTCGTCGCCTCCAAGGCTGCCGCGCCCGTACAGCCCGGCAGCCAAGGCCAATGTGGAGACACTGAAAGACAATCCCAAGGCCTGAACCAGTTGATGTTTGCCAAGACCCAAGGCCTGCAGGTACGGCACCGCGGGGATCACAAACACCCCGGTTGCTGACGTGATTACGCCCGTGAGCACGCCACACAGCGGGCCGAGCCACGGTTCGCGGGCCGGGGCCACTTGCAAGGCAGGCAAGAACAGCCCGCTCAAGGCGTACAGCAATAACGCTGCCCCCAACGCGCGCACCACCCCGCTGCCGCCGTCGATGCCGAGCCACAACATGCCGAATCCCGTGCCGCAAAAAATCCCCAATTGCATGGGCCATAACCGCCGGATCAACGCGCGCAACTGACCGCCAACAGCCAATTGCCAGGCATTGGTCACCATCGATGGGATGATCAACAGCGCCGCTGCCTGCGCCGGAGCAATAGCCAGCCCGAGCATGCCCATCGCCACCGTAGGCAAGCCCAGGCCGATCATGCCTTTGACCGTGCCTGCCAACAGAAACGTGAGCATCACCAGCAGTGACAAGGCCCAGCCCAAGGTTTGGTAAAACTCGATTAATGTCTTCATGCGCGTATGCTGGCGCACGGCCGACGGGCAGAAAATGCGCAATTACCATAGTCAGCCTATTGCTTGGCAAGAGGCTGTTTCGCCTTACACCGTCCAAATATCGCCGCCCGAGGCTGCGGGCGCACCATAAGGAAAACACCACGATGCCTGTCGACCTTATCGATTTGCGCCTGTATTTGAACATCGTGCAGGCCGGCAATATCACAGCGGGCGCTCGCCTGAGTCATTTATCGCTGCCCGCCGCCAGTGCCCGCATCAGGGCCATGGAGGCTTCGCTGGGGGTCGAGTGCTTGCAGCGCAGCCGACGCGGTATCAGTCCGACGCCAGCGGGTCAGGCGTTGGCCCAGCATGCCCGGGCGCTGCTGCAACACGTCGAGCGCATGCGTCACGATCTGACCGAGTACGCGCAGGGGTTCAAAGGTCGTGTACGGCTGCTGTGCAATACCGCAGCCCTCACTGAATACCTGCCCGAGTTGCTGGCCGACTTTGTTCGCCAACACCCCGCCATCAGTGTCGACCAGCAGGAGTTGACCAGCTTGCGCATTACCCACGCACTGCGTCAGGACGCAGCCGATATCGGGATCATTTCCGATGCCGTCGACACGAGTGACCTACAAACCCGACCTTTCCGGCAGGACCCGCTCGTGTTGGTGGTCCCGCTTGACCATGCGCTGGCCGACCATCCCGCTCCGCGCTTCAACGACGCCTTGCACCATGATTTTGTCGGCCTTTCAGTCAACAGCGCGCTGGCGGTGTATCTGGAAGAACAAGCGCTGCACAGCGGCTTTCGCTTGCACACCCGGCTGCGCGCAGAAGGCTTTGACGGTGTGTTGCGCATGGTCGCCCGTGGCGCGGGACTGGGCATTGTGCCGCGCGCCACCATTGAGCGGTGGCAAGCACCGCGCACGTTCCGGGTCGTCACGCTGAGTGAGCCATGGGCTGATCGCACACTGCTGCTGTGCGCGCGGTCGTTCGATCAACTGCCCGCTTATGCACAGGCACTGGTGGACGCGTTAGGCAACGTGGAGCCGGGATAGAACCTGTAGGAATTAGCCTAGAAGCACGCATGACTGTATGCCTGAATTTTCCCCGGGAGTAATATCGCGGACTTTACTGCGCGGATGGCCGGTACACGCCATGCCTGACGTGGATTCCAACACTGAAAACAACAACGAACAGGGCACCTGATGGCCGACCATAACGCTCCTCCCATCACACTCAAGCGCGGCCTGAAAAACCGCCACATCCAGCTGATTGCCCTGGGCGGCGCCATTGGCACGGGGCTGTTCCTCGGCTCGGCGGGCGTCCTCAAGTCTGCGGGGCCGTCGATGATCCTGGGCTATGCGATTGCCGGGTTCATCGCCTTTCTGATCATGCGCCAGTTGGGCGAGATGATCGTCGAAGAACCGGTGGCCGGGTCGTTCAGTCACTTTGCCCACAAATATTGGGGCGGCTATGCGGGCTTTCTGTCGGGCTGGAATTACTGGGTGCTGTACGTGCTGGTCGGTATGGCCGAGCTGACGGCGGTAGGCAAATACATACAGTTCTGGTGGCCCGAGGTACCGACGTGGGTCAGTGCCGTGGTATTCTTTGTGCTGGTCAACCTGATCAACACCCTGAATGTGAAAGTGTTCGGGGAGATGGAGTTCTGGTTTGCCATTATCAAAGTGGTGGCGATTATCGGCATGATCGTGCTCGGCTGTTACCTGCTGATCACTGGCACCGGCGGGCCACAGGCGTCGTTCAGTAACCTGTGGAGCCACGGCGGGTTCTTCCCCAACGGCGGCACCGGGTTGTTGATGGCGATGGCGTTCATCATGTTCTCGTTCGGCGGACTGGAACTGGTGGGCATCACCGCTGCTGAGGCCAGCGAGCCGAAAAAAGTCATCCCTAAAGCGATCAACCAAGTGGTGTATCGCGTGCTGATTTTCTACGTTGGTGCCTTGACCGTGCTGCTGGCGCTGTACCCGTGGGATCAACTGCTGGTCACACTGGGCGCTTCTGGGGATGCCTACAGCGGCAGCCCGTTTGTGCAGATTTTCGCCCTGATTGGCAGCAACACGGCGGCGCAGATTCTTAACTTTGTGGTGCTGACGGCCGCGCTGTCGGTCTACAACAGCGGTGTTTACTGCAACAGCCGCATGCTCTTCGGCCTTGCCGAACAGGGCGACGCGCCCAAGGCGCTGATGAAACTGACCAAAAACGGCGTGCCGCTACGGGCGCTTGGCGTGTCAGCGCTGGTGACCATGCTGTGCGTGGTGGTGAACTACGTGGCGCCGCACAAGGCGCTGGAGCTGCTGTTTGCGCTGGTGGTTGCCTCGCTAATGATCAACTGGGCGCTGATCAGCCTCACGCACCTCAAATTCCGCAAAGCCATGGCGTCGCAAGGCGTGGTGCCGTCGTTCAAGGCGTTCTGGTCGCCATTGAGCAACCTCGTGTGCCTGGCCTTCATGGTGGTGATTGTGTCGGTGATCTGGATGATTCCCGACGTGCGTGCTTCGGTGTATGCCATCCCCGTGTGGCTGCTGATCATCTACGCTTTCTACCGGGTACGCCTGCGCACCGGCCAGCCTTTGGCCACGCAGCGCTAGAGCAACGCCTGCAAAAACCCCCGGCACTCGCAGAGGACCGGGGGTTTTTATTGGCCGCAAAAAACCGGGATGTCCGCCCGACGCGGACTCCCGGAAAAGACCCTATTCGGGCTTGCGATAACTGTTGATGATGGCGGAAAAGTCCTTGCCGCCCTCGCCGCGCAAACTCATGGCCTGATACAGCTGCTGGGCCACTGCGCCGAGGACCACAGGCTGATGCGCCTGCCGCGCGGCTTCGGTGGCCAGGCCCAGATCCTTGAGCATCAGTTCGGCACCGAAACCGCCAGTGTAGCCGCGTGACGCCGGTGCCGTTTCCACGATACCCGGCCACGGGTTGTAGGTTTCGGAACTCCAGCAGCGCCCGGTCGAACTGTTGATAACGCCCGCCAGCACCTCGGTATCGATGCCCAACGCCGCGCCCAGCGCCATGGCTTCGCTAACCCCCACCATGGAAATACCCAGCAGCAAGTTGTTGCAGATTTTAGCCACTTGACCGGTGCCCACATCCCCGCAATGGACGATGTTGCGCCCCATCTGCGCGAGTACCGGGTGCAAGGTATCGAACAGCGCTTTCTGTGCACCGACCATGAAGGTCAGGGTGCCGGCCTGCGCGCCACCCGTACCCCCGGACACCGGGGCATCCGCCATGTGCACGCCCTGTTTGGCCGCGGCAGCGGCCACATCACGCGCGGTTTGCGGGTCGATGGTGCTGCAATCCACTGCCGGTACACCTTCGCCAATCCCTGCCAGCACGCCCTCTTCACCCAGCCAGACACTGCGCACGTGAGCCGCTGCGGGCAACATGGTAATCACCAGTTCCACACCCTGCGCCGCCTCTTTGGGCGATGCGCTGATGCGCCCGCCCTGGGCGGCGAGTTCCGAGAGGATGTCTTTATTCAGGTCGAACAGGTTCAACGAATGCCCGGCCTTGATCAGGTTGCGCGCCATTGGCGCGCCCATGTTGCCCAAGCCGATAAATGCGATTTTCATGACGCTGTCCTCAACGAAGATTGATGGTGGTATTGACGCCATCATTCACGCTGTCATCGTCGAACCAACGACTGGTGACGGTCTTGGTCTGGGTGTAGAACTGCACGACTTGTTTGCCATACGGGCCCAGATCGCCCAGTTTTGACCCCCGCGAGCCGGTGAAGCTGAAGAACGGAACCGGCACCGGAATCGGGATGTTGATGCCCACCTGACCGACGTCGATTTCACTCTGAAACTTGCGTGCGGCTGCCCCGCTTTGGGTAAACAGGCCCGTGCCGTTGCCGAAGGGGTTGGCGTTGACCAGCGCGATGGCCTGGTCAAGCGTATCGACCTCCAGTACCACCAACACAGGGCCAAATATTTCCTGGGTATAGATCTGCATGTCGGTGGTCACGCCCGAAAACAGGGTCGGGCCAATAAAGTTGCCTTGCTCGAAGCCCGGCACGCTGACGTTGCGCCCATCAAGTTCCAGCGTCGCGCCTTCCTTTATGCCGCTTTCAATCAGGCTCAGCACCCGCTCCTTCGCCCGCTTGGAAATCACCGGGCCGACGTCGGTGCCGGGCTCGCTGCCTGCGTTGACCTTGAGTTGTTGCGCCAACGCCTTGAGGTCAGGCAGCCACTGTTTGGCCGCGCCCACCAGCACCACCACTGACGTGGCCATGCAGCGCTGACCCGCCGCGCCGAAACTGGCACCGACCAGCGCATTCAGGGTTTGTTGACGGCTGGCGTCCGGCAGCACCACGGCGTGGTTCTTGGCGCCCATCATCGATTGCACGCGCTTGCCATGGCGCCCGGCCAGGTCATAAACGTGGGTGCCGACGGCGGTTGAGCCGACAAACGACACCGCTTTGATATCGGCATGGGTGCACAGCGCATCCACCACATCCTTGCCACCGTGAACCACGTTGAGCACACCCGGCGGCACGCCGGCCTCAAGCGCCAGCTCTACCAGCATCAAGGTCGACAGAGGGTCTTGTTCCGAAGGCTTCAGAACGAAGGTGTTACCGCAGGCGATGGCCATGGGGAACATCCACAGCGGAATCATGGCCGGGAAGTTGAACGGCGTGATCCCTGCGCACACACCGATGGGTTGACGCAGGGTGTAGGTGTCGACGCCGCCCGCTACGTTTTCAGCGAATTCGCCCATTTGCAGCGTGCCGATGGAGCACGCGTGCTCGACCACTTCCAGACCACGAAAAATATCGCCCTCGGCGTCTGCAATGGTTTTGCCCTGCTCGGCACTGAGCACGGTGGCGATGCGTTTGGAGTGTTCACGGATCAACGCTTGCAGCTTGAGCATGATGCGCATGCGCGCACCGATCGGCGTCAGTTTCCAGGTCTGGAAGGCCCGCTGGGCAGCCTCGATGGCCGCATTGACTTCATTGGCAGTTGCGAACGGGACTTTGGCCAGCACGTGCTGAGTGGCCGGGTTGACGATGTCGTGCCACTCCGTGGTCTGCGACTCGATCCACTCACCATCAATCAGCAAGCGGGCGTTTTGATACGGGGTAGAAGCCGTCATGGAAGTCTCCGAAATTATTGTTATGGGAGTGGCGACGGGTTGGTCGCGGGACTGTTTTTGGAGTATAGGTGTGCGTTCTTCTAATAAGAACGCACATAAAAGCCGGTCTAACATGCAAAAAAACATCACATCGTTGAGCGCACTGAACTGGGACGACCTGAAGTTTTTTCTTGAGGTAGCCCGTACCCGCAAAGCCAGCAGCGCGGCCAAACGGCTGGCGGTGGACTACACCACGGTATCGCGACGCATCAGTTCGCTGGAGACGGCACTCGGCACGTTGCTGTTTGAAAAGTCGCGCACTAACGGCTTCACCCTGACCAATGAGGGCCAACGCCTGTTGGGCTACGCGGAGTCAATCGAGAGCACGCTGCACATGGCCTGCGAGCAAGTGTCAGGGTCGGGCGTGGCGTTATCGGGGCATGTGCGAATGGGTTGCACAGAGGGCTTCGGCAGCTTTTTCATCACCCCGCAGCTCAGCCATTTTGTTGATGCCTACCCGGCCATTTCGGTCGATATCCTGCCCCTGCCGCACTTCATCAGCCTGTCCAAGCGCGAAGCCGACATCGTGATCGCTTTGGAGCGCCCCGAGCACGGGCCATATGTGTGTTGCAAATTGTGCGACTACCGGCTGCAACTCTATGCGACCCAGGACTACCTCGACGCTCACCCGCCGATCCGCCGACCGTCGGACTTAGCAGAGCATCCGTTTATCAGTTATGTCGACGACCTGGCGTTCAGTTCAGAGCTGTTGTACCTGGCGAATGTCCTGCCGGGGGCCAGCGCCAACCTGCGCAGCACCAGTGTGATCGCGCAATACGTCGCGGCGCAGCAAGGTCGATCAATGGCGATCCTGCCGTGCTTTTTGGCGGCTCAAGACCCGCGCCTGCTGCCGGTATTGCCGCAAGAGATCAACCTCACGCGGCAGTTCTGGATGTACTGCCGCGAGGATCTGCGCAAGTTGAAGCGGATCACCCTGTTGTGGGATTACATACGTGAGGTGACTGAGCTGAATGCGCCGTTGCTGCTCGGGGAAACGCGGGCGTTGAAGTTTGCCGATTAAGCATTTAACGGGGGTTAGCAAGCCACTTCCAACGACTTGTAACACGCCGACGTTTGCATTCTGCCCCACTCAAGGGGGCCTCCCCATTCAAGCATCCGCTGACGATTTTTTATAACTTTGAGAATTTTCCTACGGACAAGCCAAACATCTGTGAAGTAGCGTCCTGTCGCACTTAGGCGGCGAACACGGACCGTCAATTTGCGCAGGGAATGTTATGGCGGTTAAGAATATCTTCCCGAATACCCTGGGATGTAATGGGATAGATGGCAACAGGCGACATGCCGAG